>JBLIRO010000025.1:0-61276 GCA_049472335.1 bacterium
TTTGGTTATAGTCTTTGAATCTTCATCTTCCTCTGTTACAGTCAAAGAAACTGAATAGGAACCAGTTGTGAAAACATGAGTTGGATTTTGTTCACTAGAAGTTGTTCCATCTCCAAAATCCCATTTATATTTACCCCCAGTAAGATTATTGTCAGGATCTTTTGCTATACCTTTTAGAATTGTAGACTTGCCTGGCCATGTTTCGTGAGGGACCAAAAGGTCGGCAGGATACCAGGGTACGCAAATAACCTTTGGCGGAGCAGCATATGCCTCAGCAGGGAAGAAAAGATCAAGGGCATTTTTAAAGGCATCCGCAATCTCAGAGAATATGCCTTGGGATTCTTCAATAGAAGATACTGGACTGGCCGGATAAGACCTTGCGAAGGAAGGGGGCATTATCCATATGCAGGATTGCACCAAAAAGACATAACAAATAAGAAAAATAATTGATTTACAAAAATGACTTCCATTAAAATGACTTATGAACCCTTTTTCCATCTTTCCCTCTCCTTATTTTTTAAGGAATTTAACCATTCTAAATCATATCTTTCCTATATATTAATTATTTTTTTACATCTGCATTTTCAATTTTCAGAAACCTTTGTAAATGACATGGAGATTGGCAATGATGCCTTAGGGTTAGCAAAATCTTTCAATTCTGCCAGGGCCTGTTTGATTTCTTCATAGGATATGCTGTTTATCTGACAACTTTGCCCTAAATGATCCGGCATAATTAGAGTAAGTTCCCCCCCCAGATGCTGTCGAAACTCTTCCAATCCTTTATATATACAAAAAAGATTATTTTCGTCTTTTTTCTCAAGTATAGAATGCCATAGAGAAAAGCCGCAATCTTTTAGCCCCTGGCAAACCAATCCATATTCCTCTTGATTTATCATGCCTCGATTTAGCGCTATTGTCATATCAAGCGCTATGCCGATAGCAACTGCTTCTCCATGGCGAAGTTCATGTTTGGTCAGGATTTCTATATAATGTGCGCTCCAGTGTCCGAAATCCAGGGGCCTAGCGGTGCCGAATTCAAAGGGATCACCACATGTGGCTATATGTTCGGCATGTATTTTGGCACAGCGCCTGACTAACATCTCCATGGCTCTTTCATCCCGGCTGTATAATTTTTTTGTATTACGAACTAAATCGTACAGGAATTTCCGATCCTTGATAATGGCAACCTTGAAAGCCTCGGATATACCTGCAAGCCAATCGCGTAATTCCAATGTCTTTAAAAAATCAAGATCATTTATGACACCACAGGGAGGTGTAAATGTGCCAAAATAATTCTTTGTGTCATAGAGATTTATACTGTTTTTTACCCCAACTCCCGAATCATTTTGAGACAGAACGGTTGTCGGTATCCGCATGTGACGAACACCCCTGTGGGTAATAGAGGCAATAAATCCGACGGCATCCAAAACTGCACCGCCTCCGATAATGATCACACAGGAATGACGGTCCAGCTTCGTAATGCGCATGTTGCGCGCTATGACCTTAAGATATTCAAAATCATTTTTACATTGTTCTCCGCCAGGGACAAGGATCACCGGAGAAACCATGGTCCCGCATTCCGGATGTTTATCGAACCATTCCCCAATACGGTGTTCCAGACCGGGCCATGACGTTGCAACACCCGTATCAGCAAAAACCAATACCTTTGGCTGTTTATTACCCATAACCTCTTTTAAAACAGTATTTTCAGGAGCAAATAAATTTCGGGTAAAATGGATAGTATAGCTGAATTTGACGGTTATTTTTTGTTCGATTTTCATTCAAAATAATTTTCTGAAAATCATTATTTAAAGCAAATAAATACCGTTTTGCTTCATTAAAGGGAATTCAAAATCTAAATATTAATATTCTTCTTCTTTGCAATCCCCAGAATCCCTAAAATAAGGGAGCCAAAAAGTATCATTGTTCCGGGTTCCGGGACACTAACAGGACCACCTTTTATGGTTAAGGTGCTTGAGTAATAGATAGTATAATTACCACTGTCAGGATCAGTATGCGAAAGGTAAAGATAAGATGAACCTGAAGGAACAACATCTGAAAGCTCTAAAGTTATGGTGCCGGTCTCACCTGAATTAAGTGAGAAATACCATCCAAGCGCCATTGAAACATCATCTTCCCAACCAGGGGGAACTCCGTTAGAATTATCCAGGGCCCCAGCTAAAACATTATAATAAATATCCCCAAATGCATATCCTGGCTCATCGATCTCCCAAGACTGCCCTGGAGCCGCTGCCCCACTCTCCATTCCAAATTCATTAAAAAAGGTGTTTATAGGCTCATCGATTTCATGATCGAAGAAGGCAATAAAATTATGAGAGCCGGCAGTACTCGTACTCCAGGTTAAGGTTCCCAAACCGTCAATAAGTGTACCGGTTGTGGGCATGGTGTCTCCCGCGAAATATTCATATGTTGTTCCGTCTACATAAAATGCCCAGTCAAAAAGATCTATCATCACTGCCGAAACCCTTGAAATTCCGATACAACAAACAAATATTAAAGTTAATCCGATGATTAAATATTTCTTCATCCTTTTTCCCTCCATAAAAATTAAATCATTTGTAAAAAACCTTCTGAGAAAACCTTGTTAAGATCTCATTTCTTATGGACATTAATTTTATTTGAAAATATATCTAATAATTACATAAAATATATCTCCTTCCCTATATACGTAACCTTATACATAACCTTTTCTGAAATTTATTAGTTGAAATTTATTTAAAAATCTTTTCAATTGCCAAAATAATTTTAGCTAAATATCTGAATAAATATATAACTTTAGTCGAATTATAATTGTTTTTTCTTATAAGATATTGAAATCTGGATACCTTAAATTTCAAATCTAAAAATAGAGACTAAAAAACCTTTCCACTTTGATTCTTTTATTTTTTTAAGTTTTTAACTTTAGAAAGGAACTCCTATTATTGATTAATTTTAGATGAACAAATTTTTATTTTAAGGGTACAAATTGAAAAACCGAAATTTTTTGAAAGCTCCATGAAATAATTTTATGAATTATAAATTATTATTAAATATCTTCCTAATCTAAAGTATAAATACAAAAAATATGCCATAGTTTTTAAAAGCTTAAAAAGCTTTTGATATATATATCAAAACAAATAATAAAAAAGGAGTGCTTAATCAGAAAAGATAGATAAAATTGTAAAATAATCCAACATATTTCAAAATTAAGATCTATATTTTTAAGGCTAACATTATATAAAATAATATAAAATACCAACTGTAAACTATTCCGTCAGTGTTGATAAATTTTCCGACAGTGCTGTGTCTGACTATTTCTGATTTTTAATAAAAAGTCTTATCTAATAAAGGGATTTATATGTATTTAGATACTATATATTCTATTATTTGGATAGTATCAGAAAATAAGTAATGGGATTTTTTTGTGAACTCACTATTGTTAACATTTGAGCCAAATTTCCTTCTAAAGCCTTCGTATTTTGTTATAGTAATACCTGCAACAAATTTGGTTGAATTTTTTATTGTTCAAAAGTTTTGTCAGTGAGGTTAAATGGCCGAGTTTTTATCAAGATTATATAGATATTCTGCACGGCCTTTTTTAAATCCATCAAAAAGGAAATTTCCCAGGATGATTGCTACTCCTTTACATTTTTAATTCGTTGTTATATATTTCATAAAATAATATAAAAATAATAATTATTTGGAAATACTATGAAACCTCAAAATATCAGGATAAAAAAAGGTTTCCGATACATTAAAATTAAATAAATCAATCAAAGATCCATGTAACTTATAAAGCAGTCAGAATGGACATAATAATATTAATATAATTTAAATATAATTTGCTGGATATAAATTATTTTAAAATCATTCTAATACAAAATACTTAAAGGATTAAAAACCATGAAAAATTTATTTCTCAAGATAACATGTTTATTCTTAATTTGCATCTGTTCCTTGTTTGTACCAACCACTTATGCAGAATCTCCTACTATTAATGATCCTTTGGACAAAAAATCCAATATTCAGCAAATCGGGCCCGATGAATACAAAATTGGCGGTATAATGCTGAATAAAAAAAAGAAAGAAATACATATAACAGGAAGCATTAATATGCAAAGTGGTTTGGTTGAATATCTTGCCTGTCAGGATGAAGTGGGAAAGCTCCATGAAAGCGTTTTAAAGCTTGACGCAAAACCTTCGGATATACAGGTAGCACTTTTGCTTTTAGGATTTAAGAATAAGAATAATTTAGAATTCCAGGGTGATTCGACCATACCGGAAGGGGATCCGTTAGACGTATTTGTAGAATGGAATTTACCGGATAAATCCACCAAAAAGGTTCGTGCCGAAGAATTGGTATTTGATCAACAAAAAAATAAAGCCATGGAAAAGACTTACTGGGTTTTCACCGGATCGAAAATCATTGATGGTCAATTTATGGCTGATATGGATGGATCAATAATCGCAACCTTTCGTGATCCCTTGGCTATAATAAATAATCCTCTGCCTACCGGTGCTGACGATACTGTATATGTAAGCAATGAGAAGCTGCTTCCCCCTAATGATACGAAGGTACATCTTGTAATAAAGGCCGCCGAAAAAGTATTAAAAAAAAATTCATCCCCTGCTAAAGATAAAGATATCGATAGTATTGATATGAATAATACTAAGAACAATAAGGAATCAAAAAATCCCAACGTAAAGGTTATCGATGAAACACCCTGATTAAATTATTTAATCAAAATTTTTTTATTATTTAAATTTGCCAACCGAAAATGCATATTTAAGACTTTTTAATTCTTGGAGGTATAAATATGTTAAACAATTTCAAACCTTATTGGTTACTAAAGATTTCAAGTTTTTTTGTAATATTTTTACTCCTCATTTCTATAATGAACCCCTTGAATACATTTGCGCAAACAGATCGAAAAAAGGAATTGGAAAAAGAAACGGCATCTTTAGAGGTAATAAGGCAAAAAAAACCTGATGTCTCCTTGAGGAAAGAGGCCCAGCACTCTATCGATATTGCCCTCAACTGGCTGAAGAATAAACAGAATCAGGATGGTTCCTGGTCCAACCCGGATTATCCCGCATTGACCGCATTAGCGGCACTTTGTTTTTTACGGGACCCGTCTTCTCCTCTAAAGAATACTTCGCAATATCCGCCTTTTCTTAAAAATGCCCTTAATTTCATCATTGGAAAGGTTCAACCCGACGGCGGGATCTATACTCCGGAAAAGGGCCTTCCAAATTATAATACATCCATTTGCCTGACTACACTAGTGGCAACAAGAGATCCATCATATGTGCCTGTTATTCAAAAGGCCAGGAATTATATTATCTCTTTGCAGAAAGACGAAGGCGAAAAGGGCTCTGCGGATAATGTTCATAATGGGGGAATCGGATACGGGACAAAGGACCATTCCGACATGTCCAATATGTACATTGCACTGGAAGCTCTTGCTATAAGCAAAAAAATGGATTCAGACAGTCAAAAAGAATCACTGGAGATAGGCAAGGCTCAATCAAAGGATTTGGATTGGGAAGCGGCCTTAAGGTTTGTGGAACGGTGCCAGAACAATCCAAAATACAATGATCAATCCTGGGCAAGCGATGATCCCCGTAATTTCGGTGGATTTGTCTATTTTCCAGGCAACAGCAAAGCCGGTGAAATGTCCTTGCCTGACGGAACAAAGGCCCTAAGATCATACGGCAGTATGACCTATGCCGGACTTTTGAGTTTTATTTATGCCCAATTGGAAAAAAATGACCCCAGGGTGCAGGCAGCCTATGAATGGATAAAAAAACATTATACACTGGAAGAGAATCCCGGTCTTGGAATGCAGGGATTATATTATAACTATCATACCATGGCAAAGGCGCTTGCGGTGTATGGGGAAGAAAAGATCCCTGTAAAAGGGAGAATAGATAGTGTAGAATGGCGGAAGGAGCTCTTGTCAAAGCTTATTGAGCTCCAGAAAGGCGATGGGAACTGGGTCAACGAAAATGGCCGTTGGTGGGAAAGCGATCCTGTTCTGGTTACCGCTTATTCGGTCCTGGCCATGGAAATTGCCTTATCGGGATATTAGAGTTGATTAATTATGAATATAATTGAACCTCATATTCATATGTATTCCCGGACAACTGACGACTATCAGTCCATGTACAAGGCCGGTATTCGTGTGGCTGTTGAGCCTTCCTTCTGGCTTGGATCAGATCGCCGTTACGCAGGCACTTTTTTCGATTACTTCCGTCTAATCCTGGAATTCGAGACAGTCCGTGCCGCGCGTTATGGTATCGATCACTACTCATGCATATCCGTCAATCCCAAAGAAGCGGAAAACCGGGCACTTGTGGACGAGGTTTTATCGGGTATGGATGAATATCTGGATCACCCACGGTGCATAGGGATTGGGGAAATAGGGCTTAATAATATAACGGAAAACGAGATATATGCCTTCCGACGTCAGCTTTTAATGGCAGAGGAACGAAAGATGCCGGTGCTCGTTCATTTGCCGCATTTTAACAAGGCAAAAGGGGCTAGAATCATATTGGAAATTATTAAAAAAGAAGGCGTTACTCAGAACCGTATAGAAATAGACCATAATACGGAAGAGACTTTACCGATTACCCGGAAAACAGAATGTTTTACAGGATTAACGGTTTATCCATATTCCAAGCTCAATCCTGAGCGTGTATCCCATATCATTCGGGAATTCGGAGCGGAACGTATGATCATAGACGGCAGCGCGGACTGGGGTGTCTCAGACCCTCTGTCTTTACCCAAAACCATAGAATATTTGCGTAATGATGGCCATAAGGAGGAAGACCTCCGGCTTCTTTTTCATGATAACGCAAATGCATTTTACAGCCAATCCCCCAGATGGAAACCAAACTATAATATCAAACCAATACCTGTTTCGGAATATCAACGGCAGCCTTAAAGATTCATATGACCTGTAACAGGAAATTCAGCCGTGCAGAAATCTTAAAGGGGTGGCTTGAGCTTACACGTCTACCCAATTTATTTACTGTTCCGGGCGATATCCTGGCAGGGGCATCAATGGCCCTGTTTATAAAGAAAGAAATACCATTCATCCTTCCTGCCATTGTCATTTCCTTATCTCTTTATATTTCCGGGCTGATGCTCAATGATTTTTTTGACCGCAAGACGGATTGCTTAGAGCGCCCTGACCGGCCGATTCCATCAGGAAGGATATCCCATAATACAACTCTTATATCAGGCATATCGTTTATCCTTATTGCCCTGACACTAAGTAGTATTTATAAAAAGGTTTTCTGGATTTCTTTATGCCTTATATTCCTTATTTTATTTTATAATGGCTTTGCGCGTAAAATTCCTCTGTTAGGGATAATTGTAATGGGATTATGTAGAGGCATGAATCTGTTATTAGGTGCCTTTATATGTTCAAGCCCCATTAATAATATGGTCCTGACCGGAGCGATTGGAGAAACACTCTACATTGCTTCAGTCACCAACCTTGCCTGTCATGAAACGAAAGATCATCCTGTAGGTATAAAAGTCTGGTTCCCCCTTATTTCTCTTCTTATCATTTTTCCCATACTGGTGCTTATATCAAATAGTTCTAAATTCGGGATCTTTATGTGCTTTATAGCTATGTGCTGGATATTTTTTATTCAATTACAGATCAGAAAAAAAATGAAAAAACTTTCTAAAAGTATAGGAGATTTGATTCGAGCCCTGGTCCTCATACAATGTGCCTTGATAGCTCTTTCCATGGAGAAAAATCCGGTAAATCGACATTACTATCTGATCGGCATTATAATTTTGTTTTTATTTTTTATTATATCCGACTTGTCAGCAAAAAAATTTTATGGTAGCTAATAATGTCAAAATTGTAAAAATTTTCGACTTATTTAAGATATTAATATTTTATTTTGAGCTTTAGGCTATGAAAATTAAATAGAATGATTAATTGTAAACTATACTGACAGTAAGGCATCTACACGATAGGTGATAAAAACCGGTCTCAGTTTCAGAATACTATACATTTTATAGTTTAAATAAGGATAGAAAACAGCCAATAAGTATTCCTAAAAACTCTCCAAAAATGCCTTATAAGCTTTGTATGTCATATAAAGATCGGCTTTGCTTATTATCTCACAGGGGGAATGCATCCCCAATACCGGGACGCCAGCATCCATAACATCCATACCGTACCATGCCATAAATTTTGCCACGGTTCCTCCTCCACCTTCATCCACCTTGCCGATTTCGCCCGTTTGCCATATAACATTTTTTTCATCGAGTATTCTGCGGATTTTTGCAACAAACTCTGCATTGGCATCATTCGAGCCGGATTTTCCACCGGAGCCGCCATATTTTGTGAGACAAATCCCCCCTCCTATTTTGGCTGCATTTCTTTTGTCGAAAAGGTTTTGCCAGTCAGGTTCAATAGCGGAATTGACATCGGCGGATATACATTCTGAGTGTGCCAGGGTGAGCCTAAGTGAGCTTTCGTTTTGAATCCCTTTTAATCTTAATAAATCGCCCACAATATACTCAATAAAACAGGAATCAGTTCCTGTGTTTCCTTCACTGCCGATTTCCTCCTTATCCATGAACAGGCAAAGAGTCGTGTTCTCTGTTTCTTCTAGATCCCCTATGGCACGCAGAGCTGGATAAGCACAAGCCCTGTCGTCGTGACCATAAGCACAAATCATGCTGCGGTCCCAGCCCAGATCACGGGCCTTCTCTGCGGGTACTGCCTCCAGCTCCGCACTCATAAAATCATCTTCGGTAATTCCATATTTATGAAATAAAAGTTCGAGAAGGGCCAATTTAAAGCGTTGATCAAATTCCTTGTCCTTGGCATAAGGGATGGATGAAGCAATGATATTAAGATTTTCACCTTCAACGGCTTCTTCGGCCTTTTTCGTAGCCTGTGTCTTTCTCCAGAGATGAATCAGCAGATCGGATACGATAAAAACAGGATCATCACTATCTTCACCAAGTCTCAACTCTATTTCTGAGCCGTCTCTTTTTATAATCTTACCGTGTAATGCCAGCGGCCGGTTAACCCAGTGATATTTCTTTATACCACCATAGTAATGAGTTTTTAAAAGGCTGAGATTGACATCTTCATAAATGGGATTTTGCTTAAGGTCCAATCTCGGAGAGTCTATATGCGAAACAATAATTCGAAGCCCTTCCTCGATGGGTCTTTTTCCTAAAACTGCCATGGCAACACACTTGTTACAATGTAAATAAAATATTTTATTTCCGGAAGGATTGTCACTGATTGTTTGAAATCCCTTCCCTTTGGCAAATTTTATTATTTCCAGGGCGGCTTCTCTCTCTGTCTTTCCATTGTCCAAAAAAGACTTGTATCCCTCGGCAAAAGACATAATCCTTTCTTTTTCATCTTTATCTATTTCATCCCAGACTATTTTTTTCTTACTAAACAGCTTTTCCTTTAAACTTTTGGTTTCGTTTTTTATACATTCTTTGTTTTCCAACGCCATCTCTGGACCTCCCCAAAATCTTCTTCTCTTTGTTATTGATAAATATCATGTGCATCTTCACGATTTAAATCCTAATCTTTGAAGCAAAATTATATCATAATCCGGACTTTTGGAATTATAACACAGTCTGATTATAAAAAATGACTTTTAAGAATACATTAGTTTTCTTCAATCACTCTGGGCACCCGAAAAAAACCGTCTTTTCGATCCGGGGCATTGGCAAGCGCTTCTTCTAAAGGCAAGGATGACTTTACCTCGTCTTCACGGAATATATTTTTGATGGGAAGGACATGTGAAGTAGGATCTATGTCCCTGGTATCTAATTGATTGAGTTTATCCATATAAGACAAAATACTATCCAATTGCTTGGTAAAAATCTCTTTTTCCTCTTCAGTAATATCAAGTTTAGCAAGATTGGCAACGTATTCTACTTGCTCTTTTGTTATCTTCATTGTGTTGTTCATTAATTAAGAAATTTGGTAACATTTTTTAAAAAATAAAATGTTACAGAATTTGTAGCTTGGCATACTGGGCCATAAGTTTTTTCTTATGCCCTCTGAAATCTATCAATAATTTCATCTTAGCATCCTGGCCTTCTATTTGCAATATCTTCCCTATTCCCCATTGGGGGTGAAGCACTTTTGCCCCTAATTCGAACGTGCCGGAGGCATCAGTGCCTGATATCGGCAATTTGGATATTTTTGCATCTTTTGGTCTGGATTCACGCGGAGGGTTTTGGCCTAAAAGTGAGAGGCGGTCATAAGCATGTGAGGTGCTCTGTGATTTTATCTTCCCTAAATGGATATATTCCATAGGCAGGTCATTTAAAAATATAGAAGAAGGATTACGTTGCGTATAACCAAAGATACTCCTCTCATATGCATTGGACAGAAACAGCCTTTTTTGGGCACGTGTCATTCCCACATAACAGAGTCTGCGCTCTTCTTCCAATTCCGCTTCACTTTTTAAGGACCTCGAGTGAGGAAATATACCTTGTTCCATTCCTGTAATAAAAACAACCGGAAATTCCAGACCTTTTGCACTGTGCAAAGTCATCAACGTTACCGCAGAGGCATTTTCTTCATAGCTGTCTATATCCGATAGAAGTGCCACATGATCCAGGAATGCAGAGAGGCTGTTTTCACCATTCTGGGACTCAAACTCCCGGGTAGCTGAGGCAAGCTCCTTTACATTTTCCCCCCTGACCTTTGCCTCTTCATTGTGCTCCTTTTCAAGATTGAAAATATATTTTGTCTCATCCAATAAAAATGTAAGGACCTGTGTGAGGGAGGATTCGGAAGACATTTTCCGCGTATCCGTAATCAAAAAATAAAATGTCTCGAGCTTATTTTGAATATTAGCAGGGAATATCTCCTCATCTATAGCCCATCCAATAGTCTCAAAAATTGAAAGATTCCTTTGATCGGCAAGGCTTATAAGTTTATCGACTGTTACCTTTCCTATCCCCCTAGGGGGGGTATTTATGATTCTAGTGAGGCTTATATCATCCTCGGAATTGTTGATTAGTTTAAGATAGGCAAGGCAATCCTTTATTTCCTTGCGATCATAAAATCTTATACCGCCCACAATGCGATAGGGAATACCCTGCTGTCTCAAAGCCTCTTCCAGGATACGTGATTGGGCGTTTACTCTGTAAAGTATACAAAAATCTCCGAGATCCTTAAAACCTTCCTTCCGGAGAATTTGTATGGTATCGCATACATATGAAGCCTCATCATGTTCATCTTTGGCCTTGTATAATGAAACAGGCTCGCCTGGCTCATTTTCTGTCCATAGCCTTTTACCCTTTCGATTCCGGTTCTTCATGATCACAGATTCCGCCACTTTCAATATTTTTTTCGTGGATCTGTAATTTTGCTCAAGGTATATTATACGGACATGGGGATACCGTTTTTCAAAATGCAGAATATTTCTTACTTCAGCCCCTCGCCAACGATAAATGGATTGATCATCATCCCCTACGACACAGAGATTCTGATGTTTGGCGGCAAGCAGATCGAGGATGGCGGATTGTGCCAGATTGGTATCCTGATATTCATCCACGAGAATATAAGACCATCGTTCCTGATATTTTTTTAAGACATCAGGTTTTTTCTGGAAAACCCGTACTGTCATAAATAGCAAATCATCAAAGTCAAGCGCATTATTCTTTCTTAGGGAATTTTCATATAAAAAATATAATTGGGATACCCGGTGCTCAAAATCATTCCCGGCCTTTTCTCTATAATCAGAGACTGATACAAGATTATTCTTGGCCCGGCTGATAGCTGAAAGAACTATGTGTGGATTCAGGAACTTCTCATCAATATCAGCTTCTTTGAGACATTTTTTTATGAGTCTTAGCTGATCATCCTCATCAAAGATCACAAAACTGTTTGCCAGACTCAGATGATGGATTTCCCGTCTTAAAATTCGAACACAGGATGAATGAAATGTACTTATCCACATCCTGTTCGCACTATCTCCTATGAGATCCCTGACCCGGTTTTTCATCTCTGACGCCGCTTTATTTGTAAAAGTGACAGCCAGAATCTGAGAGGGAGAAACACCGCATTCCTGAATCAAAAAGCATATACGGTAAGTGATCACCCTTGTTTTTCCTGAGCCCGCGCAAGCCAGAATAAGCAGGGGACCTTCAATATGAGAGACCGCTTCCCATTGGGATTGGGTAAGCAGATCTTTATAGGGATTCTGCTTTTTATTTGTGATAATCTGATTTTCTTGGCGTATCATGATATTAAATCCAACTTCAAAAAACTAAAATGTCAGTAAAATTTAATGATATAATTTGATAACATAATTCCTCTGCAATGTAAAGGATAAATTTCTCTTGATAAATGAGGCTTATTTTACTAGAATAAACCCTCTGATGTATATACATTTATCCACTCAAATATTTTGTTTGAGAATTGACTTAAGTTATCAAGGGAAAAACTCGTATTGGATTATTTGGACTGTTAATGAGGGAAAATAAATATACATTCCGTTTTTTAGGCATTTTAGTCTTTATCACAATAATATCATCTGGTCTCCCCGCATTAGCTAAAACCCCTCATAATAACAGACCGGATCTCCTATCAAATCAGATTATAATAATCGGACTTCTTCTCTTGCTTGGATTTGCAGGGGGCAAGATTATCCAGTTGCTGAAATTACCTTCTGTCACCGGATATGTCCTCGTGGGAATATTGCTTGGTGTGTCTGCATTGAATATTATTCAATACCATATGCTAAAAGATCTGAGATTTATCGAAGTGCTTGGGCTAAGCTTGGTTGCGCTGATTATTGGAGGCGATCTTCGTATTAATAAATTGAAAAAATTAGGCAAAATGGTAGTGACTATTACGTTTATACAGGTCTTGGGCGCATTTTTCATAGTAAGCATTGTAACAGGGGGGCTTCTCCGTATCCCCTGGTCCATAGCAATAATACTGGGTGCGATAAGTTCCGCGACCGCTCCTGCCGCCACAGTCGCTGTAATACATGAATATAAAGCGCGAGGTCCTTTAACCGATACATTGATGGCGATTGTGGCATTAGATGACGCCGTGTGCGTAATATTGTTTTCCCTTGTGATAGCTGCTGCAAAGTTAATGAGAGGTTCGGGCAATTTTTCTGCAAGATATTTTTTTATTCCTGCATGGCATATAGCGGGGTCCCTCCTGTTTGGGAGCATTATAGGGATTATAACGATCTTCCTTATGAAATGGATCAGAGACCGTCATGATTTAGTCATTCTGGTTGTTGGATTCGCCTTTTTATTCGGAGAGGTTGCCGAACATTTCCATATGTCCGCATTACTTATGAATATGATGTTTGGCTTTGTTTTGGCCAATTTTTCTACTAATCCCAGACTGTTTAATTACTTTGTTGATATTGAATTGCCGATTTTTGTCTGTTTTTTTACCATAGCCGGAGCCGACTTAAATATAAAAATTCTTCTCCAAAATTGGATACCTGCCATCGTATTTATCATTGCAAGGGGCTTAGGCAAGATATCAGGCGTATATATAGGGGGAGTAATAGGAAAAGCGCCCGATGTCATTAAAAAATATCTTGGCTTTGGAATGCTTCCCCAGGCAGGTGTGGCTATAGCGCTTGTTTTAGCTGTACAGGCTGAATTTCCTGATATAGCAAAGCTTATTACTGCCCTGGTATTGGCGGCGGTTGCCGTAAATGAGATTATCGGCCCATTAGGCACCAAATTCGCCCTTTTCAAGGCAGGCGAGACAAATATGTCAATGTCTTCAGAGGTGAGATAAAAAATAATTGACATAATTTTAGGTTTCAAATATAATTTTATGTTCTTAACAATGTATAATTTTTGATATTTGTGATTATTGTTTGTTTTTTTAAATAAAAAAAGGACTTATGAATGGGGATTGAAAAAAAGATCAAAAAGATAATCGAAGCGGAAGAATCTTTTGATCAGGAGATCGAGAAGGCAAGGATCAAAGCGGAAAAATTAATAGAGGAAGCTCGTAAGGAATCACAGCAAAGATTGCAGGAAGAAATCTCTTCAGCCCAAAAAAAAGCAGAAGAATTTTTGTTGCAGGCAGAAAAAGAAACACAGAAAAAAGTCGACCAAATCGAGCTTCAAACTGAGAAAAAAATAAAAGAGATGCAATCGGAATTGGAAAGAAAGCGGGAAGAGGCTACCAAGTTAATCCAGGATAGAATAGTAGGGTTGGATGTCGGTTGAAAAACTTAAAAAAATAGAGTTCGTTGCACTCAGGCACATCAAGGACGAACTCCTTGAGATATTACAACATCATGGTATTGTTCATATAACCAGTATCAGTAATGTTATACCCGAGGACTTATCCGATGTCACACCTGCCGAGTTATCATCGGAGCCTGAACACACCGGACGAACAGGCCAGATTGAATATGCCCTGAATTATCTTGCAAGGTTCGACACCTCTAAAAAGGGATTTCTGTCTTCATTGACTGAAGAACCTATCAAGGTTTCCAAGAAAGAGATCAATTCATTCCTGACTGATTTTGATCTGGAAGGGATTATAAAGACTTGTCAGGAAATGGACAAGACAGCCCAGGCTTTGAATACAGAGGAAAAAGAATTAAATGCCAATTTAAAAGAGCTCGTCAACTGGCAGGAGTTAAACATACCTTTGAAGACTATAAAAGAAGGCACTAAATTTACAGACTTTTATACTATTTTACTTTCCGTAGATAAATTAAATTTATTAAAAAAAGGCTTGGAGTCCTCTTGTAGCGCTTTTGCAATCAATGAAATACAGGATATAGAATTATATAAGTCCTTTCTTGTTACTGCCTTTAAATCCGAAAGGACCCGGGTTGAAGAACAAATAAACAACTGCGGGGCCCAATCGATTTCATTGCCCTCGTCTGAAGAAACACCGGACCAATTGATCCAGAAATACCAAGACAGGTTAGAGGAAATAAAAAAAGAGAAAGCCGAAATATTTAAAAAAGGTGAAAACCTGCTACCGAATGTAAATAAATTAAAGATACTTTTTGATTATTATAAAAATCAAGGATCGAAACGTGAGGTTCAAAGCCGTTTTGGTTTTACCAATCAGACCGTTATAATAACCGGTTGGGTTAAAGAAAAGGATATTAACAAACTTAATAAAGGAATTGAGCATTTCCAGGGAGAACTCGATATTGATATCTTTGAGCCCAGGAAGGATGAGGCCCCACCTGTCGCCCTTGCAAATAATCGTTTCGCTTCTCCATTTATCCTGGTAACAAAACTCTATGACCTGCCTCACTATCGGGAACTGGACCCTACCCCTATCCTGGCACCTTTCTTTTTTCTTTTTTTCGGATTATGCATGACGGATCTGGGATACGGTCTTTTAATCGCACTCGTGTGTCTCTGGGGTCTTAAGCGTCTCAATATTAAAGGAAGCGGGAGGACACTTTTACAGCTTTTTTTTCTTTGCGGTATTTCAACTTTCATATGTGGCGCACTGGCTGGCAGTTGGTTCGGTGATATTGTCAATTATCTCCCTGGTTGGCTCGGATTTCTGAAGAAGATAAACTTATCCCTGGCGATTATCAATCCTATCAAGGACCCTTTAAAATTCCTTATCCTCTCTCTGAGCCTGGGGTATATTCAGGTTGTCACAGGGATACTTGTTCAAATGTATAAGGATATCAAAGCAAATGATTACTATACAGCATTTCTGGTGCGTGTTCCCTGGGTGGGCCTTTTAACCGGTTTGATTTTGTTTGTTATAACTAAAAATAAAAATGTTCAACTGGCAAGCATATTCAAATGGTTATCTATTTCAAGCGCCGTTGTCATATTTCTGTGTGAGGGCAAGAATGAAAACAATATCCTTAAAAGAATCGGCACCGGTTTTATAGCCCTTTATGGAATTGTAGGTTATTATGCGGATATGTTGTCATACTGTCGTCTTCTGGCACTCGGACTTGCCACTGCGGTTATAGCGACCGTGGTCAATCAAATGGCGATTTTATCAAAGGGCATTCCTTACATTGGCATCGTATTCATGCTCGGTATTCTAATAGCTGGACATTTGTTCAATCTGCTTATAAATTCACTCGGCGCCTTTGTTCATACGAGCAGGCTTCAGTTTGTAGAATTCTTCACAAAATTTTTTGAAGGAGGAGGAAAGCCATTCTTACCATTTGAGAAGCAGAACAGGTATACTTCTATTGATTAAATTCGGCAATCTTTTTATTAATATATTAAATATTCTTTGTAAACTTTATAAATTCATTTTGATCGAACAGGGGGTAACCTTATGGATACTATTCTGAGTTTGCAGTGGGGTTTTGTGTTAGCTATTGCAGGAGCAGCAGCGGCAGTTGTTTTGGCAGGTTTTGGTTCCAGTATAGGTATAGGGATAGCAGGCCAGGCAAGTGACGGATTGTTGAGCGAGGAACCGGAAAAATTCGGTAATATATTGATTCTTGCAGTGCTTCCCGGCACTCAGGGTATTTATGGTTTTGTGGCCGCTTTTATTGTAATGTTAAGGGTTGGCCTGGTAGGCGCTGTTGCTGTAGAATTGACAATTCTTAAAGGGCTTCAGATATTTCTTTCTTGTTTGCCAGTTGCCCTTGGCGGCTTCGTTTCCGGAATCTATCAAGGCAAGGTATCTGCAGCGGGAATCGCGGTAGTAGCCAAACAACCGGCAGATTCAATGAAAGCGGTTATCATGTCAGCCCTGGTTGAGACCTATGCGGTCCTGGGGCTATTGATCAGCATTCTCCTTCTTTTCGGAATAAAGCTTTAAGATAACGCTTTAAATAATAGATGGAATACAAACAGCGATTCAAATTATGAACAAATAGCCCATAATACTAGAATAGTTAATGTTATTGCTGTAGATAAATCCAAAATACAAATGGTTTGCTTCTGTATCCTTATGGGAGTGTAGATATGTCATTAGAGAAAATAATCGAGAAGATAAATGAAGAGGCAAGGCAAAAAATCGAACAGATTATGTCAGATGCACAGGTGCAAATAGAACATATCAAAAAAAAATCTATCGAAGACTCTGAAACAATGAAAGAAAAAATCCTGGAACAAGCCAGACAGGAGGCCCGGGAGAGGGAAAGGCGCATGCTTCAGTTGGCTAATCTTTCAGGAAGGAAGGAAATCCTTTCAGAAAAACAGAAGGCCATTAACTCCGTTTTTACATCGGCTTTGGATCGTCTCGCTGGGCTTGATCCGAACAAATCCAGGCAGATGCTCAGAAATATGCTGCTTAAGGTGGTTAAATCAGGCACGGAAGAGATTATCCTATCTGCCAGGGATAGAAAAATAATAGATAATGACTGGCTTGAAAAGGTCAATAGGGATTTGACCAAGGATAGAGGGCTGCCCGGGAGACTAAAGATCGCCGGGGAGACCAGGGACATAAAAGGAGGGTTCATTTTAAAGGACGGGCAGGTCGAGATAAACAGTTCTTTCGAGGCTATTCTGAAATACAACCAAAATGAGCTTGAATCCAGGGTTGCAACCTTGCTGCTTGGAAAACAATAATGCTCAAAATCCTTTTCCATAATTTACCTGACGATACAAGATATTCTTTTGCTGTTGCAAGGATAAGGTCATTGGAATCGAAGATGTTGGATCATTCACTTATTACACGACTTCTAAGGGCATCCGATATAGATGAACTATTAAAAATAATTATGGATACTGAGTATGGTGTCATTCTAAATGAAGCTGCCAGTGTTCCTTTTGAGTCCGTTCTTGATAATGAGTTGAACCGTATTTATATGCTTATCCGTTCGATAGATCCGGATCCCGAGTGGACAGATCTCTGGCGCTGGCGTTATGACGCCCACAATCTTAAGGTGATTCTAAAGACCGGCTTCTCGAACGAAGAGACATTAAAGAATGTTATCACTTACAGCCTGCTCGATCCCCAAAAAATTCTTCATGAGATCGCGAATAGTGACTATTCCAGCCTCCCCCTTCCTTTTAAAGAGGCTGTTGAGAAGGTCCTGACCTCAGATACGGAAAATGAAAAAAGGGGAGATGAAATAGATTTTATCATCGACCGTGCATTATATCTCTATCTTTCACAAGAGACAAAAAGAAGCGGAAATGAGTTTCTCATACATCTTATCATCATGATGATAGACATGATAAATCTAAGGAGTTTTAGTAGAATCAATGGATTTAAGGGTGCTGATAACCTTTTTGAACGATCCTTTATCCCGGGTGGGAATATTGATGAAAAAAAATTTTATCTTTATGAAGAAGGGCAACTGGAAGAAATTATGCAAAAAATTATAGAAAATTCTTCATATTCAGAGCTAAAGCCCCTTTTTGCTTCCGGGGATTCCGCAATGATTGAAACGGGTATGGATAACCTTATCATTTCATATCTTCGACAAACAAGGCAGAGGGCTTTCGGGGTAGAGCCATTGATTGGTTATATGCTGGCCAAGGAGTTTGAAATAAAAAATCTCAGGATCCTTTACGTGGGCAAATCAAACACCCTTGAAGAAACCCTGATAAAGGAAAGACTGAGAGAGACCTATGTCTGACAGACTAGCTATAATTGGCAGCCGTGATAGTATTCTTGGATTTAAGGCCCTTGGGCTGGATTGTTATCCTACGGATAATCCTTCAGATGCCTTAGAGGCGGTTAAGGATTTGATGTTTAAAAAACAGGGATATGCTGCCATCTATCTTACTGATGATTTGGCTTCAAAGATAAATACTGAACTTGAAAAGATCAAAAAAGAGGCGCCTTTGCTTCCTATACTTATTATCATACCATCTCACAAGGGAAGTCTGAATATGGAAACAATAAAGATCAGAAAGATGGTAGAAAAGGCCCTGGGTACGGACATTTTTAAGGAAGAGAAAAAATAGAACAGGAGAGGATCTAATTATGGCTGGGAAAATAATCAAGGTATCCGGTCCGCTGGTTATAGCTGACGATATGCAGGATGCCAAGATGTATGATATGGCAAGAGTCAGCAAGAAAAGACTGATTGGCGAGATTGTCGAATTAAAAGGGAATCTTGCATCGATCCAGGTCTATGAAGAGACAGGCGGGCTCGGTCCGGGAGACCCTGTGGAGTCTACTGGCTGGCCTCTAAGTGTTGAGCTTGGACCGGGTTTGATTGAATCAATCTTTGATGGAATTCAAAGACCTCTCAATGTCATATATGACCAGATTGGAAATCTGGTCACCAGAGGGGTTGATGTTCCGGCCCTTGACCGATCGAAAAAGTGGAATTTTCAGTCTATTGCCAAACCCGGCCAAAAAGTGTCTGAGGGCGATATATTAGGCACGGTTGAGGAGTCTGTACTCGTTGACCATAAGATCATGGTCCCACCGGGATTAAACGGTGAGATACTTGAGATAGAATCAGGCACCTATACGGTTACACAACCTATCGGAAAGATCAGGACAAATAGCGGCAATGTGAAAGACCTTTCATTAATACAAAAATGGTCGGTCCGTATACCGCGGCCTTACAAAGAGAAACTACCCCCAACCCTGACCCTTGGCACAGGGCAAAGGGTCATTGATATGTTCTTTCCAGTTGCAAAGGGCGGCACTGCATGCGTACCTGGTCCCTTTGGCTCAGGAAAGACCGTTGTTCAGCACCAGCTCGCCAAATGGGTGGATGCAGACATAATTGTTTATGTCGGCTGTGGAGAAAGAGGGAACGAGATGACGGATGTGCTGATGGAGTTTCCCGAATTAAAAGATCCAAGAACCGGCGAGCCACTGATAAAAAGAACGGTGCTTATTGCCAATACATCCAATATGCCTGTTGCAGCGCGCGAGGCATCCGTTTATACTGGTATTACGATTGCTGAGTACTATAGGGATATGGGATATGACGTGGCACTGATGGCTGATTCCACTTCCCGCTGGGCAGAGGCTTTAAGGGAGATGTCAGGGCGACTGGAAGAGATGCCCGGAGAAGAGGGTTATCCTGCTTATTTGACTTCACGTCTGGCGGATTTCTATGAAAGGGCAGGCAGGGTCGTTACAATAGGTACAGAGGATCGCCAGGGTTCACTAACAGCAGTAGGCGCTGTTTCACCTCCGGGAGGAGATCTGTCTGATCCGGTTGTTCAGGGAACATTGAAGATTGTCAAGGTTTATTGGGGCCTTGATGACAAGCTGGCTTATAAAAGGCATTTTCCGGCGATTAACTGGTTGCAGAGTTATTCTCTTTACCACGATTCACTAGAGGAGAATTTTGCAAAGGAGGCAGGTGAAGATTGGAAGGAAAACAGGGTAAAGGCCATGGGAATGCTGCAAAAGGAAGCAGAACTTGAGGAAATCGTTCGTCTTGTAGGCAAGGATGCTCTTTCTGCTGATGATCAGCTTACATTAGAGATTACAAAATCCATACGTGAGGATTTTCTTCATCAACATGCATTTGTAGAAGAGGATAGTTATACTTCTCTGAAAAAACAATATCTGATGCTGGGGCTGATAATGAAGATGGAAACCTTTTTCAGAGAAGCCATAGGCAAAGGAATCCAGCTTGAAAAATTAAAAAAACTCCCGATCTGGGAAAATATTGCCCGTATGAAATTACTGGATGAGAAGGATTTGGCAAAATTTCAGGATTACGAGAAGGATTTGATAAACCAGGTAAATGGATTACAGAAAAATGTTTAGATTTAAACGATAAACGGAGAAATGCCCGATGTTTAAAGAATACAGAACTATAGGTGAAGTCTATGGTCCATTGATGTTTGTAAAAAAGGTGGAAGGTGTGACATACGAGGAATTGGTCGAGGTTGAGCTCCCATCGGGAGAGATAAAACTCGGAAAGGTTTTGGAAGTGAATCAGGATATTGCCATGCTTCAGCTTTTTGGGACCTCTACGGGTGTCGATGTCCACGATACACGTGTCCGCTTTCTGGGTAAAGGTGTTGATCTGCCGGTATCAATAGATTTACTCGGGAGGATCTTCGATGGCCTGGGACGTCCGATTGACGGAGGGCCGAAGATATTACCCGAAAAGATGGTGGATATCAACGGATCACCTATAAATCCATATGCCCGGGATTATCCTTCGGAGTTTATCCAGACCGGGATTTCCGTCATTGACGGACTTAACACACTGGTAAGGGGTCAAAAGCTTCCCATCTTCTCCGGTTCAGGATTGCCGCACAATCAGATGGCGGTTCAAATAGCCCGACAGGCAAGAGTGCTAGGAAAAGAAGAGGAGTTTGCAGTTGTTTTTTGCGCTATGGGCATTACCTTTGAAGAGTATGATTACTTTAGAACGGATTTTCAAAAAACAGGGGCTATAGATCGGGCCGTGCTTTTTGTTAACCTGGCAAACGACCCTGCCGGAGAGAGGATAGCGACTCCCCGGATGGCGCTGACCGCAGCGGAATATCTGGCCTTTGAGAAGGGCATGCATGTACTTGTTATCATGACAGACATGACCAATTATTGTGAAGCCCTGAGAGAGGTATCAGCGGCCAGGAAGGAGATCCCTGGCCGGAGAGGCTATCCCGGATATCTCTATACGGACCTTTCGACCATATATGAAAGAGCCGGCAGGATAAAAGGTCTTAAGGGCTCGATTACACAGATTCCCATCCTGACCATGCCAGAGGATGATAAGACTCATCCAATCCCGGATTTAACAGGATATATCACGGAAGGACAGATTATTCTCGGCCGGGGGATACATAGAAAGGGGATTTTCCCGCCCATTGACGTCCTCCCTTGTCTTTCCCGTTTAAGAGACAAGGGAATGGGAGAAGGGAAAACGCGGGAAGATCATGCCGGATGGTCAAATCAACTCTTTGCCGCATACGCAAGAGGGAAAGAGGCTGCAGAACTTGCGGTGATCCTTGGTGAGGCGGCACTTAGCGAAACGGATAAGATCTTTCTCGAATTTGCCAACCAGTTTGAGGATAGATTTATCAGACAGGGATCTTACGAAGACCGCAGCATTGAAAGAACTCTGTCCATAGGATGGGAGCTTTTGTCTATGCTTCCAAAATCTGAGTTAAAGAGGGTTAAAGATCAATACATAGATAAATATATGCCCAAACCGAAGAAACAAGAGGTTTCTGCTTCTGTTCCTCAATAAAATCAATAAAACAGGATTTGTAAGATGAAGATTGAAACGAATGCAACTCGGATGGAGCTTTTGCGCCTCAAAAAGAGGATTCTCGTAGCCAGGCGGGGGCACAAGCTTTTGAAGGACAAACAGGATGAACTGATGCGCAGGTTTATGGAAATGATCAAAGGTTACAGAAAACTTCGCCAGATAGCAGAAGAAAAGCTTGTAGGCGCTTTTCAGGCCTTCATTCTTTCACGGGCTGTTACAAGAAAAGAATTCCTTGAAGAATCCTTTATGGGGAAGAAAAAGCCCATGGAAGTAAGTGTATCAACTTACTCTATTATGAATATCAAGGCACCAAAGCTGGAATTAAAATCAATGCCGGATGTATTGTACACATACGGATTTTCCAACACCCCCTCGGATCTCGACAGATCATTGTCCCTTCTGATGGAAGCCCTTCCTCTGATGATTCAACTGGCACAGACAGAGAAAAGCATAGAACTCCTTGCAGAAGAGATAGAAAAGACAAGACGCAGAGTCAACGCCCTCGAATATATTCTTATTCCCAATCTTCAGGATACGATAAAGCATATAACAATGCGCCTTTCAGAGATGGAGCGGTCCAATCTTACCCGTTTAATGAAGGTTAAAGATATCGTTCGGGCCCATTAACTCTGATTGCGTCTTGACAAGACACCGACAATTAGCGTATTATTTATTTATAGCTTAAACATAATCAATCAGTTAGGACAAAAAAAGAACAAAATACTGAAATTGAAACTGGAGGAAGGGATCTCAATAAAAAGGAGAAGATAATATGGCAGAAGAAGCTGCAGTAAAGATAACCGACGAAGACTTCGATAAAGAGGTAAAGCAATCCAAAATCCCTGTTCTGGTAGATTTTTGGGCATCCTGGTGTGGACCGTGCAAAACCATCGCCCCTGTAGTTGAAGAATTGGCAAAGGAATATACAGGACAGATAAAGATCGTAAAAATGAATGTTGATGAAAATATGGAAACCCCTAATAACTACAATGTCCGAAGCATTCCTACCCTTATTCTTTTTCAAAAAGGTAATGAATTAGATAGATTGGTTGGGGTGGTTCCGAAATCAACTCTCGAAGAGATGATTAAAAAGGTTCTTTCATAAAAAACGTAAATAATAGCCAATATATAAAAAGATCTTAATTACAAAATTTTATTAATATAAACAGGCCTCAATTCTAAATTATGAGGTCTGTTTCTTTTATACGGAGTCAAAATGCAAGGACAGATAAGCTCATACAAGCCAGCCGTTATTGAGCCTAAATGGCAGAATCTTTGGGAAAAAGAGAAAAAGTACCAGGTCAGCGAAGGTGGCAAAAGGAAAAAATACTATCTTCTCGAGATGTTTCCTTATCCTTCTGGAAAGATCCATATGGGACATGTCCGTAATTATTCAATCGGAGACCTGATGGCACGTTTCAGGATTATGCAGGGTTATAATGTGCTCCACCCCATGGGTTGGGACGCGTTTGGACTGCCTGCGGAAAATGCCGCCATTAAACATGGAGTACATCCGGCGAAATGGACCGAGGACAATATAAATTTCATGAAAAAACAGCTAAAAAGAATGGGGTATAGTTATGACTGGGACCGGGAGCTCTCAACCTGTTCGGAAATTTATGCCAAATGGGAACAATGGCTTTTTTTGAAGATGTACGAACAGGGCCTTGCGTACAAAAAAGAGGCACCTGTCAATTGGTGTCCCAATTGCCAGACAGTGCTTGCCAATGAGCAGGTGGAAAACGGCCGTTGCTGGCGCTGTGATGCGTTGGTGGCCCCAAAAGAATTTAGTCAATGGTTTTTAAAGATTACCCATTATGCCGATGATCTGCTTTCAGGATGCGACTCCCTGACAGGTTGGCCCGAAAAAGTTGTAACCATGCAAAGGAACTGGATAGGCAAAAGCTACGGCCTGGAAATAGACTTTCCTCTTTCTGACAGGGAAAAATCTCTCAGGATTTTTACCACAAGACAGGACACTATTTACGGGGCGACATTTATGTCAATTGCCCCGGAGCATCCCATGGTCCAGGAATTGAGCCAGGGCACCCCTCAGGAACAAGAGGTAAGGGCCTTTGCGCAACGCGTATCCATGCAGGACAAGACGGTAAGGACCTCAGAAGATGTGTCAAAGGAAGGGATTTTTACAGGAGCTTACTGCATAAATCCCCTGACGAGTCATAAGATACCCATATTTGTGGCAAATTTTGTACTGCCGGAGTATGGCACCGGCGCGATAATGGCAGTCCCTACACATGATCAAAGAGATTTTGAATTCGCTCAAAAATATAATATACCGCTTAAGATTGTCATTCAGCCTCCTGATAAAAACCTGAAAGAGGAAGAAATGACACAGGCTTATACCGAACAGGGTATTATGGTAAACTCCGGTCCGTTTGACGGGCTTATCAACACAAAGGCCATGGACAAGATCGCTGACTATATAGAGGAAAAGGGAATCGGAAGAAGGACCACCAATTACAGGCTTCGAGATTGGGGGATATCCAGGCAGCGTTACTGGGGTAATCCTATTCCCATGATATACTGTTCCATATGCGGTATGGTCCCTGTGCCTTATGAAGACCTTCCTGTCAGACTTCCCAGAGATATTTCCTTTCCTCAGGATGGCAAGTCCCCTCTGCCCACTCTTCCGGAGTTTGTCGATTGTAAATGTCCAAAATGCGGACAAGGCGCAAAAAGAGAGACAGACACAATGGATACCTTCGTTGAATCGTCCTGGTATTTTGAGAGATACGCCTCGCCGTCCTGGGACCGGTCTCCCTTTGACAGCAAAGCTGTTGAGTATTGGATGCCTGTTGATCAATATATCGGAGGCATCGAACATGCCGTTCTCCATCTTCTATACGCACGTTTTTTTACAAGGGTTCTGAATGATCTCGGCCTGGTCTCATTCAAAGAGCCCTTCACCAATCTTCTAACCCAGGGGATGGTCATTAAGGACGGAGCAAAGATGTCCAAATCAAAAGGGAATGTTGTTGATCCTGATGACATGATAGGAAAATACGGTGCAGATACTGTACGACTCTTTTGTTTATTTGCTGCGCCTCCGGACAAAGACCTTGACTGGAGCGATCAGGGCGTTGAAGGGTGCTACAGATTCCTCGGAAGATGCTGGAGGCTTATTTTAGGCATCATGGATACAATTAATTCCAGGCCTGACCTGAAAATGCAATTTTCATATGCCCAAATGTCAAAGGATGTGTCGGGCTTTAATAAAAAGCTTCGCCAATTGACCCATATTACAATACAGAAAGTAACAATCGATATCGAGGAACGTCTTCACTTCAATACAGCTATAAGCAGCATTATGGAGATGGTTAACCACCTCTATACAATGGATATTCCGAAGGTATTGTCTCGCCTCCCATCAGAAAATTCGATCAAAAAAAACAGAGACCTTTTTGCTGTCAGGGAGGCCATACAATCCCTTATACTCCTTCTTGCCCCTTTTGTACCACATATAGCCGAGGAAATGTGGAAGGAGACGGGTCAGGATTTTTCTGTATTTGATCATCAGTGGCCGGGGTTTGATCCTCATGTCGCCCAAAAGGATGAGATACTGATCGTAATCCAGGTAAATGGAAAGGTCCGCAGCAGATTGACGCTCCCTGCCGATTCACCTGATGAAGAGATAAAAAAGGCCGCATTGAGCGACCCAAAGATCAGGGAATGGATTGGAGAAAAATCCGTAAAGCAGATCATTCTTGTACAAAATAAGCTCGTTAATATAGTGGTTTGATTATTTATGAATTCACATTTCAGATCCTTTTATACTTTTATCTATCAACAAAAAGAACGAGCATTTTTATGACCAGTGATCAAAAATTTCATATCTGGATACTTGTTTTTATTATTATTGTACTCTTAATCACAGGTTGCGGTTATCGTGTCGTAAAGCCTGATTCAAAAAATAGCTCTCCGGTCATCATTTCCGTAAAGCCTTTCAAAAACAAGACACTTTATCCCGAGCTGGATTGGAGGGTCACTGATTTCGTAATCATGGAATTGATCAACTGGCCCTGGGTAAAAATCTGTCAATGTGACAATCCTGACGTTATGATTTCCGGTGAGATACTTTCTTTCCAATCCCAAATACCTTATACTTATGACTCTGCACAAGATCCTCTGGAATACAAACTTATTATTGAAACGAGCTTTTCCTGTCAAAAAAAAGGAAAAGGCCCTATGACATCTTCGACCTCAAACAAAGAAGACCTGATCAAAGATACTGAAGAAAACCTTCTTGTGATCCCCAGGCTTCGGGAGGAGGAAATCTATTATCTTGGGCCTTATGATTTGGGGGATAGCAAGCGCGCCGAAAGAGAGGCTATGGAGCGAGCTATAAAAAGGATGACGAGAAAGGCTATGGATCAATTTATGGGGACAAATATGTCATGTTATTGAAAAAGGAAGAATTCTGGACAAGGATAGAAAAGGGAAAAACAGACCCGGTATACCTTCTTTACGGACAGGAAGAATTCCTGATAAGAGAGGCCTGTGGCAAGATTGAGTCTTTATTCCTCGGACCCGAAGCAGATAAATTTCAATATCACCATCTGTACGGAGATGAGGTTACCATCGATGAACTGATACAGCTAGCATCCAGTATACCCTTTGGTAAATCAAAGAGGGTAATAACCTATCAATTAACGGGCCGTTTAAAAACAGATGATAAGGACCTTATTCTGCGTTATACGGATAGACCGGCCAAGGACACAATTCTTGTCCTGACAGCCTCAGAGATGGATGGAAGATCGGCCTTTTTTAAGCAAATAAAGGAAAAAACGATCGTTGTCCGTTTTTACCCTTTATTTCAAAACCAGGTTCCTGATTGGATAAGAAAACATGCAGCCAATGCTGCTGGCATACAAATTACAAACAGCGCGGCACAACTGCTGGAAGAACTTATCGGATCGGATTTATCCCTTCTGACAAATGAGATCCAAAAGATTGCCCTTTATCACAAATCCAAAAAAAGGATCGATCTTGAAGATGTGGAAGAAGTAGTTGGAAAGGCTCGCGTATTTTCTATTTTTGAGCTCACCCATAGCCTGGGAGAAAAGAGGGTAGGGCATAGCTTTCAAATTCTCCGGCAGATTCTGGATGCAGGTCAGGCCCCTGTGGGGATAATAGCCCTCATTGCTAACCATTTTCGCCGCCTGCTCACAGTAAAAGAGCTTAATGCCATGGGTAAGCAACAGGCGGAAATTGCCCGGAGCATTGGGATACCGCCGACTTTTCTAAATGAATTTATACAACAGTCTATATTGTTCAGTCGGGAAGAAATAAAAATGATCTTTGGATGCCTTCTTGAAGCTGACCTGCAACTCAAAAGCAGTAGTATGTCTCAGGAAATTATACTGGGATCCGTTATATTTAAAATTTGTAATCCTGATTCCATTTAAAGGATCTATTCTACATAAACAACTTACTTCAATGTCAACCTGTATTTTTTCTAAGATCAACAAAAGATATAATAAGACTCTTTATTTTCAAATCAAGTAATTAAATAAAATTAATAATAGTAATTATAGGTATAGTAATTGTTAATTATAATATTTATTGTGCTATCTAAATATCCTGAGCCAAAAATAAAATTAGTTGCATATGGAGAGTTAACAATCATAGATAATGTATCTGAAGAGTTGTAGTAATTTCCGAAGTTTCTGGAAGAACTTAAATATGACAGTGGATAGTACGGTAAAAAAGAATTAACAAACAAAGGCATGGAATAAAATGAAAAATTATTATCTCGACCATTTATTAAGTATTGAGATAACAAAATATTATAAGCAGAAAGATAGGGAGAATATTGATAAATTTTATTATAATATTGATGTTCCTGCCTTTTTTTAACATAAATTCTAACCTCATCGGGTTCGGATATTTTTTTGCCATCACTTACCATTAAAGTTACAATTGTAGTACCAATAGGGAATGAGCCTGTTGGGGTTGGATTTGCAGGATCATCAAATATTATTCCCGAAGCAAACCAGGCAAAATCCAGTGTTTCTCCTTCAGGATCATATGAATTCAATCCATCCAATTGAATAATTATTTCTTTATCACCCTCTTTAACCATAACTTCCCGATCCGCACCCGCATCAGCAACAGGAGATAAATTTATTTCGTTGCTAACCATAAGGACCGTTATGCTGGCTTTTCTCTGAAAGGGATATCCATGAATGTAATCAGAAAAATCCTTGCCTTTCGAAGCAATAGCTATATCATTAAACATGGTCAGATTAAAAACATATAGTCCGGATGAGAGCTGACATAGAGAGCCTTCTTCAGAAAAAATAGGACAAGGGGTATAAAAGTTAGAGAAAATACCATCAAGGGCTATCTTATCATTATGTTCGGGAAACCCATCATCAAAAAGAATTATTTCCGGGAAAAATCCGTGCGGTCCGTCAACCTTTCCTTCAATTGAGACCTCTCCTATGAGTTCTTGTATATTTAAAAGGGCCTGTAACTGGATTAGATCAGATGGGCTATAAAAATGCATATCTGTATCTATGGAAAATATATTTAAGTAGTCCTCCTTATTTTCAGCTATTGCCTCAAACACATAGGGATTTTCTCCTGATCCATCCTGAGAGATAATCTTCATTTGCCAGAACCCTGGTTTGGTATCCTTGATCTTATAAATTTTATACATATCACGAGAAATATAGCTTACCTCAGAATAAGGATAAATGGCAGAGGGCACAATGCCACTCAATGCTGTGATTCTGGTACCATCGGGATCGATAAGTAGGCATTCTAAATTTGAATCCTCGTTCATCCAATAAAGGATAAATGTCACCTTTTGACAATAAGGATCAACCGGAACCTGCTCAAACAGGTCTTCACCAGACAAAATGACATTGAATTGCCTGGTTAATTCTTCGCCCCCTATTATCTCACTCCATAAGGAGGCAAATGAAGCTGGAAGAAAAATTTCATCCGGCATATAGTGGTATCTTCCTCCAGTCTCTGTTGCCAGTTCCATAAGGAGACTATGATCAACCATACTTCCGATACCTATTGAAAAGAGCATGGAATCCCGGTCAACCAATCTTGGGAGGACACCTTTGGCTTGAGCGCTGTCACTTGACCATTGATTGGATAATAATATAATAAACTCGTTATATTTATTCTCTTCTTCTAGTTCTAATACCCTAAGGGTCTCATTTAATCCCTTCCCTAAAAATGGTAATCCTTCAGGTATAATTGAACCGATGATGCTTTGGATCTCAAACCCTTTTGTATCAGAAACATCTGAAGAAGTGTCGGGTATGGAGCATTCCAATGATGCCTCCTCTGCATAAAAAATAAGACTAAATTTATCATTTGTAGCAATCAATTTTATAAATAAACTTACTCCTATTTCGGCTAAATCCATCCTCTCTATATTATTAAACAGGGGAGTTCCCATACTTTGTGAACGGTCAAGGCATAAAATCCAATGACAAGAATCATTTGAATCTAAATACACCTCTTGGGCATGCACTATTTTCGAATAGTTTATGGGACCTGAAATTAGTAGAATAAAAGTAATTAATAAAATGAAAATAATAAACTTAAAATAATTATCTTTCATTTTCTTCTCTCCCTCTTAAAACCATAACATAATTTCAGGGCTTACTTATAGTTATCCCGGCGTGAATTCCAAAAACTCTATTGAAGTATTGAGAATACTGATTGCTCCCATTAAAGACTAAATTTTTTGGCAATTATATTTTTTCAAATTACTACTTTTAATGAATATAAATGTTATCAATAAATTATGATCTAATATGAGACGGTTTAATCAAAATTTCTAACAGAAAATCACAAGGATATAATGTAGTAAAATAGATCTGTATTTTTTCATATGGCCATTTAAATAATCACCTCCTCAAAGGCCAAAGACATTCAATACCTTGCCTGTCTTTGGCCTTAAAAAAACAAATTATCTTAAGTTAAGTTGGCCTATTATCTATTGGTTTTCCTTTTTTCACTCCATAAAAAATATAATCTAAGGCATTCTATCAGTAATTAGTAATAATTATGGACACATCACTATAATTTGATCCAAAGGTATAATTTAACACATCGGGTGAATTTCCAATCACACTGGATGTCTCAGAGGAGGAATAGCTAAATGAGTAAGAAGGATATTTTTTTATAGTATAGTACCGCGGGAACGAATAATACCAGGGATAGGTGTAATAATAGGGGTAATTGAAATTATAAGGGTATGTCCAGGGGAAATAGGAACCATAGAATCCATAACCATAAGATGGGTAATAGCTGGAAATAGTGCTGGAACTGGATGTTTGATTGGATGAAGAATCTGAAAATGTAAAGAATGGGATGCCTATATTTTTCACAGGACTATAGTTAAAGTAATTGTAAGTCGGATAGTAAAATTGACTAACCGGAGGCTTAAGGGTATCGCAAACATCTCCGATCCCATCATTATCTGTATCTTTCTGATTTGGATTGTAATCATTTGGACAATTGTCACAAATATCACCATGATTGTCTCCATCCCGATCTAACTGATCGGGATTATAATGATCAGGACAATTATCACAAACATTACCTATCCCATCGTTATCTCTATCCGCTTGATCAGCATTTGCTATCATAGGGCAATTATCTTCATCATCCTCTATCCCATCCCCATCATGATCTTCTTCAATAATTCTATTTAGAATGATACTAGCCATAGCTGGATTTATCTCTACTGATGGATCATATGGACTACGCGGACCGATATTATCTGCCGCATCCTTGAAAATCACATATACTGTCTTTATTCCATCTTCTGGCAAGAGTGTCCATGCACGTGTATTTTTAAAAGGCTCCCATAGCGATTCAGATAGATCAGGATAGTTAGAAATTTTCATCTGTTTTGTGTCGGGATCAGCAAACATTTTGAGTGTTACATTTACTGTAGTTGTTAGAGTATCTCCATTGTTGATTATTACATATCCCATAGGAGGTATTGGATCAATTTTGGGTGTTGCAGATACAATACGAGTAGGAACACTTATAGCAGTGCCAACAACACCGGCGACCTTGTAATAATATGTAATATTATTTTCGAGACCTGTATCATTATAGCGGTTAGTGGGAGTGATCTGAAAGGTCTCCCAGGGGCCATCTTCATAAGTACTTCTGTAAATAATTAGAGAATCATGTTCAGGTAAATAACCGATGGTTAGTGTGACAGAATTTACTCCTGGAATTGCCCTTAGGCTTGTTGTTGGTTTAACCGCATCATCATCAGGATCATTCGGATTTCGACCATTTAATATCTCTGATCCATCATCTTCTCCACCATCGTCAGTATCAGGGTCCAGTGGGTCTGTGCCAAAAACAAATTCATCGTAATTTATAAGGTTATCACCATCCGGATCGCCATTTCTCCCTTGATCTCCAGAAGGATCGTGAGGATCAAGGCCATTGTCTTCTTCCCAACCATCTGGAAGATCATCGTTCTCAGAATCAGCATCCCCTTTCACATTGAAAGCAAGCTTGGATTCTCTTTTAAAATTGTCTCCTGTAAGTGGCGAATATCCATTGGCTATAACTTTTGCCGTGTATATTCCTTCCTGGGATGTTTTGTAGAAGGTACCTGCATATACCCCGTCATCGGTCTTACCATCTTCATGATTGCCGTCATCATACAAATAAGCAATCTCAGGTGGAAGGCCTTCTGTAACCTCATGTTCCGGAGTTATGATCTCCAAACGAATTGTTGCATTAGTAATAGAACTCGTGTCAGTAAGGAATACAAAAATGGGAATCCGGGTTCCGATTATTCGTTCTTCAAGAGGAATACCAAGATATACATCGAGTGTTACTTTGCTCTTAACTGTAACTTCAAGAAAATAGTATCCTCTGATTGGCACACCATTATAGCGTATAGATCTTTGAGGAATAAATTCGTCACTTTGTATCCATATTGTCCATATACCGGGCTGGGGCATAGATATTCGATAGATATGATGGGTATCCTCAACATAAAGTGGCATATGTTCAACTCCATTTGGGTCACGCAACATTATTTTTGCCGGCAATCCAGAAGTGGTCCATTTATAGTTGTAATTAACTACAAAGGTTGCTTCAGTAGCCCCATTCTCTATGTGTATATCATGGCTTTTACTTTTGTATATATATTCACCTCTAGCGGTATAGATTCGCTGTTCTAAAGTTGCGGTCTCAGAGAAAATTCTATAAACATCTGCAAGATCATTCGGTAGATCACCGCTATGCGGTTCGATAACATATTCGAATCTTCCTCCGCTTCTATTAGCAAGCTGCTCCAATTTCTCACGATCTGCATTCGATCCTAAAGCTACTGTATGAATCACTGTATTGGTTGTATCAGGATTCGATGAACTTGCCCAATAATCAATTTTACACCCATCACATACAACATCCTCTATCCGTTCGTCTTCGTTTTCCTTGCCGTCGCTTAACACTACAATTACCCGGTTATGATTTGCATCACCCCTGTTAAATTCATCTTGAGCATTCCAGAGGCCATCACCAATAGAGGTATCTAACTAAGCCCCGGACTCATTTTGGTCAAAGGTATTAAGTGCAGTTTGAAAATGGACACGGGTTGCTGCAGTAATATCCTGGAGTATCTTTGTAGTATGGGCATCATGACTAAACCAGACAAGCCCCATCTTGTCCCCATCCCTAAAACTGTCAATATATAGGGAAGCTGCATCAATTGCTCCATATATTTTATCTGTGGGATCAGGTGTCTCATAAGTGGGACCGGTCCAGTCAGGCTCAAGCATGCTTCCTGAGCGGTCTATGACAAGTACATTGTCTGAATTGATTACATCAGTAAATTCTACGGCCCAAAATTCTGTGTCCGAAATGGTCCCTGCAGTCAAGCTGACTGTTAAATGGTAAAATCCGGTTCCAAGATCTATCGGTTGAACCACCAGCCAGTATTGGCCCATCACTTCATGGCCAGTGACAATATTAAACACATCTCCATCCACAGTGACCTCAAAGTCGTCAGGCTCTAACCCGCTTAATACTGCGCCACCAGGTCCTACTATTTCTAAATGTACCTGGAATTTGTTAAGATCGTCTTTGTCCACTTTGGCCCAATCATTTGTAAGTGGCCAAAGGATATTCAAGGTAGGGATTCCTCCTCCGGTACTGAAAGTATACCTGAATGATACAGGATGGTCTAAAGCACCGGCAATTACAACAACTTTGTCAAATTCATCATTTACTAAACTTCTTACAAAATCAGTTCCTAGAACGTTGAATTCACAAAGATCCATAACAAGGTCGTCATTCTTAATCACTAAGAGGTTGTATACCATTGTAACAGATGATACCTGATGGAATTCAACACTGATTATAGGAGCATCTATGCTTGGCCGGGCTTCATAATATTTTGCTCCCCATGATCGAATCTCATCCGTTGCAGATATAACATCCCCAACTGGCATATACCTGTTCAAGGTTAGATATGGCCTATTATATTGCCCAGGTGCCAGGTCGTCATCTATGTATAAATATTTATCGGGCACACTTGCGCCTGTCAGGTCCTTCGCATAGTTTGCGACTATAAAATCCATAAATACACTCTGGAAATCTACACCTAAAACAAAATCGTTTAATGTTGAGTTTATACGCTGTATATCGTCTGATCCGCTATCATGGTTATTTAACATACCACGTATAAAATCCACGCCTACTTGAGGTTCAGTAGTAATAGTTCCATATTGTTCAGTAATATATGTCCAAAAAAGGCAGGCTGAATATGAAAGATCTATCAAGCTATTATCAGTTTGTGTATCTAAAAACCAATTCGCTTCTCTAAAATAAGATGCCATCTCTAAGCCTGTACTCTGATCCAAATTAGTATAAACCTTATCCTGCATCATACTTGCTGTCCCTTCCGAGAAGAAGGAACTCCAAGATCCATATGTATATTGTACCTGATGGAACATCTCGTGTAAGGGAACAGACTCTAATGATAAGGGATAGGCCACTGTGAATATATCAGGTGCTAAAGTAATCCCACAATCAGAACCATTACAAAAAGCCATACCTCCTCCTCCGCCTGGTTTGATCTGAACAGGAAACTCATTACCCCTTGTTGGATCATTAAATCTATAATCTAAACTTGGATTAGTATATATGTTTAAGAGATCATTAAGTTGAGAGCAAAGATCGTTAACTTCAGCAATTGTTACACAAAGATCCGGATGATTGGGATCTGTTGTATAGTAAATCCTAAAATCATTGTTGGGGCACAATAGATCAGAATCAAGATCGGGATCGATTTCGATAGAATAAGCCGAAATGGAAGTCATAGCAATAAGAATGATTGATAAAAAGAAATAAAAGATACTGGAGTTTATAATTAATTTAAAAATATCTATATTTCTCCCAATAAAAACTAAGAAGCCTCTTTTAATAATGCTTAAGTAAGACAGATATATTCATTTTATAATAAAAAATATCTGCCTCTGCCCTCATAAGATTATTTAAAATATCAATAAAATTTATCTCCTATTAATGGACAATAGACAATTCTTTGTTATTGCCCATCTTGCTGATTAGTTAAACCTGTTAAGCTCAAATTTATCATTTAGCTACACCTAAATTATTTCCCGAATCTTCATTGGTAATAGTTATCACCCCCTCTTTATAAGGTTCCATAAAACTAATGAAACAAAAAATGAATAATAGTCTGGATTTGATTATGTTTTAGAGGGCTCAGTTTCTCTCATCTATCACCTCCTTAAGAAAGTCTAATCTCCTGCCACAAAAACTTATTATTCCTTTATGCCTATTATCACCTCCTTTCTAAAAAAACACACCTATTTTATTATTATCCCTATAACATTACATTTTTTTAGAATATTGAATTCATTTAAAAAAAAAAATTAAGAAGAATATGAATCTGCTTTCTGATGAAGATGGTGAAGATGATGAATATAGTGAAGATGGTGAGTATGGTGAAGATGGTGAAGATAGTGAAGATAGTGAAGATAGTGAAGATAGTGAAGATGAATTTGCGTTCTTGTTCTTTAGTAAAAGTAAACATAGAACTTTAATATTTGTCAATTTTTGATATGACATCCTGTTGAAATTATTGACTCTTCAAGATTTCTCTGATTTAATTTTTAACCATTATGGAGATTATATGTATATTTGTTCTATTCATTTTTTTGATGTTTAGTAATCTGAATTCCCATCTAATTATTGAGAATCCAGCTCTTTAAGCAACAGTTGGCAGCAATGAAACAATCCATTAAACGGCCAAAGATCCGTACAAGGGATCGAATACTTTGGGTATCACTATCTTACTAATGGAAAGGCTGGCAAAATGTATTTGTCATTGTAAAACCAGAAACAGTAATCCGTCGGCATAAAAAGGGATTCAAACCGTTCTGGCGGTACAAATCCAGAAAAATTGGGTCAGGTCGATCAACAGTTGATCCTGAAATTCGAAAGATCATTGATATGATGAAGGAAAATCTGCTTTGGGGTGCTTCCATAATACATGGGGAATTAATGAAACTGGGTATTGATACTATCTCAGAGCGAACAATTTCCAACATAATAAGAAAATACAGGGAAAAGCCACATTCTCAGACATGGCGGGCGTTTTTACATGATCACATGCACAATACTTCTCCATAGATCTGTTTACAGTACCAACAGCAACATTCAAGATCCTGTTCCTTTGTGTCATTAATTTATTAAACATCCTTTTCTCCCTCTGAATATTAAGTTTTTTATTTCAAAATACTTAAAACTAAATAAATTTCGGATAGAGACGCCTTTATGACGTATCTATCCGAAACCATCTAAATCATAGAAGAGCTCCTATTTGTGTATTATAAATCTCTGCTTCTTTGGTAACATCATAGACATTCATCTCGGGAACAGGATCTATGAACAATAAGTGTTTGAAAAAAATATAAGTCCAATCAACTTGCTCTGCGTAGAATTGCATTTTGTCCTCCTTGAAATTTTTTTATAAAACATAAAATATTTACAAAAAGCAGTTGCATCTATATCATGTGATGCTGCTTGTCTCAGTTACTTTAAAAATCCACACCGAATTTTAATGTGTTTATTGATTAAAGTAACTAACGGGAATTTGCCCAATGACATACTAAAAGACTTTTGATGTCCTTTGCCTCAATCGACGCTATAGTTAAATGGGAAATTCCACACCAACCCCGGGGATAAACTTAATCAAAGTTTGATATTGTCTGTACTAAACATTATCTATTATTGATCAAACTGTTTAGATTATAATTGATTCAAAAATCTTTTTTTATAAAATAAATTACACAAATGGAGCGCCAAATTCTCTTAAAAAGCAAATAAAATCAATTATTATAATGGGTTAAGAAGGCATAGGCAGCCTTTATGAATAATTGTTTTATATATGGAAAGGTGAGTTTTATTGGTTATCTTCTAACAAATTTAATCTATCTGTTGAAAGAATGCAGGTAATAAAGGAGTTAGAGAAAAAATAACATTGGTGGTCAACCAACACCTTGATATTTCGAGAAGCAATATACTGCTAAAATTTCTTTGATTTTTCTTTTAATAGTTCTTTTTGAATATTTGTTTTGATAAAAATGGAAATCCTGGATATATTTTGTAAAGATAAAGTAAATCCTTCAACATCTGGTCGGAGATATTTATTAAACATTCCACTGCCGGCATATATAACAGGCGAAACCAACTCATTTCCTGGTGACATGTATAAAAAAAAGAGAAATAAAAGTGTAACCAACTCATTCTTTAATGATATATAAAAAAGAGGAGGGAAAATGGGAAAATTTTTTCGCTTGACAATATGGATAAATATTCTCTTAATTATATGTTGCTTAATAGGAATGACATTATCATATCGGGTTTTCGGTTCAGGTAATTGGTATTGTGAGACAATAAATATAGATGTAGACCAGTCTATTTATTTTAAAGACACGCGCCTTGTTCAAATAACAGTTTCAGGGCTTTGGAGTACACCATGTTATGAAATCACCTCTTATGAGCACACAATATCCGGTAATACTATATTCATTACCGCCACTATAATTGATTCACCGGGTTTTTGCATCCAGATTATTAGTGATTGGAGCTTCACGGAAAATATCGGACAACTACCTTCGGGCTCATATACAGTCGTAGCTACTATAAATTCATGTGTGTTTACTCAAAATATTGAGATCCAGCCGGTGATGTGTCCTGGTGATATCGACGAGAATGGTGATCTTGATATCTTTGACTTGATTTATGTTAACAGGTACCTCCAGGGATTTCCTTCTATTGTGCCGTCCATACGGCGAATTACAAATTCAAATATACCTTCAGATGAGGTTATTAAAGATTCAATAGAAAGATGTTATGATTATTTTGACGTCAATCAAGACGATAATGTTGATATAATTGATTTAGTTATTATCAGTAGATATTTGCATGGATTTCAATTCATTGTACCTATTAGCTGGCGGTTGGCAAATCCAAATTTTCCTCCTGATGATGAGATTGCCATAGCAGTTGAAGCATTAAAGCCGCCAGGGACTACATCAGATGTGGCTACAAATATCAAACTTGATATTTACTCTGATGGATAGGAAACTCTTCTTGAAACAAGACAAATTGCTATAGAGGGAACAGAGACTATTTATATCGTAAATCCAAATCCCTATAGCGGTGAATGAGAGTATTATATTTATGCCCAGGCCGAAGGCTTCTATATGGAACTCTATTTTTGTAAACAGGGGAAAACCATAAATATTGACCTTGACCCTATACCAAACGGATCGAAAGGATCTGTTATACTTTATACCCTCCAGTTTCCTGGCAACATCGATTATCAGACTCGCTGGGTGCGATCAACCATCCCTCCGTTTATTTAATAATTTCTAGAAATACTTTGCTATTGCAATACTAAAGTCAAATCCGCTGCCATCCAATTTACGAATCTCATCTCTAAGAAAATTAACAGGAAAAGAAATACCATCACTTGTGCAGGAATCCGCATCATAAGTAACATAGTAATATTTTATGCCAACTATCCAGGACCATTCATAAGAAGAAAAGAATCCTTCGTATTCAGCCGTGATATGAAAACCAATAGCATTATCATATTTTATAATGTCATGAGAACCATTGGGGACTTGACTTAAATCTAAATCCAATTCGTCCGGCATATAGTATCCTATTCCACCTCCAAATTTTACCTGTCCGGAACTATAAACAGGTATCTTATATTTTAGGGTACCCAGCAAAAAAGTTCTATCAAAACTACCGTCCGCATTATCTACATCTTTTGAAAGTCCACTATGTTGATACCCAAATGTAAGATCAATATCAAGCTTTTCGTAAAAACCATAGCCTAAGGTAAGAGCCCCCCCGACTCCACCGCCTCCGCTTATGGAAACATTTTCACCAGTTGTGGTTATTCCGACGTCAATTTTATCTGTCCCGATTCCTACGAAAAAAGAGGGTTCAAGTCTAAATCTGTTATTATTATCCAATAATTTTTGGCGTGAACTTTTGAACTGAGCTTCTGCTAAAGAAACATTACATAATAAAAACACCATGGCCATAAGTACAACCAACAAAAAACTTTTTTTTACCTTTCTTGTTTTCCCTGCATTGCTTCTCATTTGCCCCTCCTTTTTCCTAAGGTGTAAACCTTAAGAATCCTGAAATTATTATTGGTGCAGGCAATAATATCTTTTTATTGCAGCACTGGTTTTGTAATTTGTGGACAATATAGATGGAAGAGTAAAGTCAACTTGATATTATGAATTACTGACTGTCAAGATCTATCAACAATATTGATTGTTCTTTAGCAATGGGAAAACTAAAATTCAGGATTACTTTGTTTTATTTATATCTCTTATCAATGCATCGTTAATTTTATCAGTACAGGATATAATATTGTCCCACATATCTTTTTGTTTCTTAAAGGATTCAACTATACCTTTATGTTTAACCAAAATTTTATCTTTGGTTTTAATAATAACCTGGTATTCAAGTTTTGTATCGAATAACAACCTTGAGGCATCAGATTGACCACAGCCATAGGTAATTTCTATTATTTCAGATGGTTGGGAAATTTCTGACTCCTCAAATCCCTTAAATATCCTATTTAAAATACCTTGAGTAGGTTCTATATAACCCCAATAAGGATTTTGGCAAGTAGGCTGAATATTAATTTTTAAATGAACACCTGTGCCTGGATGAGAGCTTCCACCAGTACTTGATTCTCCAAAACCACATTCAACACAATCATAGGCAATTTGAGTTGTCTTGTCAATATTAGTATCAATTTCCAATCCATAATGACTGTTCAAGGTATTGCATATCTTATCTATTGGAATTTTTTCCAATGCGTCCTTTTTGTTTTTAATATAATCATCTCTATATGATCCTTTACAACCAGCTACCTTAACCATATTTAATTTAAAAGTTTTATTTTTATTTTCCTGAATCTTTTTAAAGTTGACTTTATGAGAGGATGTTGCACATGAACAAAAAAATAATAACAATGAAAATAAGGAATTTAATAATACCTTTTTCATAATTTTCCCCCTTAAATCATTTTTATTTTTTTATCTAGCACAAATTATATCATTAAGAAGATTAAAGGAAGATTAAAATAAAATTAAAATTTTTTAATCTTATAACTGGCAAGCAAAATGGTAGAAAATTATCAAAGGATTATATTGGTATTACCTGCCAGAGTTCCTTAGCAAAGAAAGTCTATGTTTAGGGCCATTAAAAAGGCCCCTAAACTGCAAAAAATTTTTCTGGCTTTAATCTGAAAACCTTTTTATTTCAGGCAGTAAAAGACTTAGGCATTGGTTTTTCTACCTCTTTTGGTTTCACATACTTAGCGATCAATTCTTTGGTATTGACAACGCCTAATTTGTGGAAAAGGAAATCAAATGTGCTTTCAAGTTTTTCACTAATGGGTTTTAGGTTTTCCTTAGGCAGATCGAGTAACTGCTTTTTAAAAGGCCCGAATCCCTTCTTTCTTGTTTTATATATAAACTGATCCTCTGTCCACCCTTCTTTCCATTCGCCTGACAATTCACTTTTAAGCCAGGAATATATCTGGTCCCTCAATTCACTTGGCAGGGCAGGGTGATCATAAATTATGTTTTGAAATCCAGTCGCGAGATGTACCTCCGCAGTCTCTGTTTCGGGAAATCTATGAAAGGCCTCGTCCGGGAGGGTAGATGCGCCATGCTGCACTGCCCCGCTCATTTTAAACTCTTCCCTGGCAATCTTTGATAATGTTGCAAGGGTATCAAAATCCAGATTAACTTTGGCAATGCTTCCGTCAGGAAGGACTACCCCGCCGTGAGAAGTGCCAGTCTGAACGCTTATTTTACTGAGGCCTGTCATCCCTGAATTCAGATCATCATTATAGCCCTGCATAAAGGCCCTTAATTCTTCAGGAGTGCTGTTCTTCTTGCCGACCTCTCCGATTTCTCCCCCAACGGATACGGTAATTCCCTCAGGCTCGAGTTCACGGATATATTTTGTCAATGCTGCAGCAACCTCAAAGTTGTTTTCCTGTTGTTCCAGTATGGTTGATTGAGAAAGGTCAACCAGGGTGGAGCTGTCGATATCAATATTATAGAATCCGGCATCTATAGCCTCTTTAATAAGGGATTTCAACCCGTCCAATTCTTTGTCCGGTTCCTTAAAGTAGCTGGATGCCTTTGCCTGAAAATGATCCCCCTGAATGAAGACAGGGCCGGAGAAACCCTCTTTTATAGCCGCGGCAAGGCAAATGGTTGCATATTCCATAGGCCGCTGTTTTGTATATCCTATCTCTGATTTGGCTATCTCAAATATAAATGCCCCTGTATTATTTTTAATGGCTGTCCTGATAATAGCCCTGGCCACAAGATAGGTCAGACCTCTGATGTTTATCGCAGGGACTGTAAGTCCGCTATAGGCACCTTTCCCTCTTGACTCATAAAAATCATGGATAGAGGAAGGATAAATTCCAAGTTCTTTTGCAGAATTCCAAACGATATACGAAATGGCCTCTCTTATCTCCTGGTTATCCGATAAGCACATGTTATATGCCAATTCGTCTATAATCTCCGCCCTCAGTTTCTTGATATCGGTGATCTGAAGGGCATCTTTTTTGATATCCATGCAGCCTTTAACAGAAGAAAGAAGTTCGTTTAGAGAATTATATGTTTTCATTTGCTGTCCCCCATTTTTGATTTTCAGGATTTTGTTTGTCAATTATAGTATTAAATCTATTTACAGTAATTATTATTTCAAAAATTTTAGCCCTTTTATCATCGATTTTCAAGGGCCATTGTGTTTTTTCTATAAATGCCAAATAAACATTTATACCTCTATCCTGTTAGAAGTCCTTAGCCGCCAATACAGGTAAACACCTATTAAGAAAATCATAATGCTGAATCCCTGTGTCAGATTCAGCGGTCCTATTAAATGTATTTTTAAATCACCCCTGAAAAATTCGAGGAAGAACCTTGCCATAGAGTACATACAGAAATAAAGACAAAGGACCTGACCATTAAATTGTTTCTTTTTCCTTACGAAAAAGAAAAGTATGCAAAAGATAATAAGGTTGGCAATCGAATGGTACAACTGTGTAGGATGGAGAGATACGCCTCTCATTGCGATAGTATAGGGATTATTGAATGTTACCGCCCAGGGCAGTTCCGTTGGCCTGCCATAGCAGCACCCGGACATAAAACATCCCACTCTGCCAATGGCCTGGGCAAGAACCAGCGGAGGAGCCAGCACATCCAATGTCTTCCAGAATGGCAATCTATACCTTTTCAGGAAAAAAATGGTTGACAGTATGCCGCCCAGGATGCCACCATAAAAAACCAATCCTCCTTCCCATAGCATGAATATTTTTAATGGAGACGCGATAAATTCCGATGGATTTATCAATATATACATTATCCTTGAACCGATTATGCCGGACAAAATTCCATAAAATCCAAGGTCCGCAAGTTTTGTAGTATCCAGCCCTTCTGTCTTTGCCGTATTATATAAAAGCAGGGTTGCAGCCACGAATGCCACTGCAAGCGCAAGACCATAGGTATAGAATGTAAGTGGGCCTACTTTAAAAAGAATGGGATGCATGTGGCTTCAACTCCCCGGCCTTTTCTGGGTATTCAGTATATTCTTCAATAATGCATCCAATTGATGATCATGTGGCCTCACCTTTTTGGCCCTTAAAAGTATCTCTTTTGCCAGGTCTGTTTTTTTTTGGATAATAAGGATTTGAGCAAGCAACATATATGGTTGTAATTGGGATGGGTCCTTTAGGATTGCCTTATCCAGGAATTGCCTGGAAAAATCGAATTTTTCCAGGCAATAATAACACAGTCCAAGATTATAGGCCAATCCCCAGGTAAGCTCTCCGTGTTCTAAAGCCCGATTAAAAGAATCCAGGGCCGAAAGAATATCTTTCTTTGTAAGGTATATAACTCCCTGGAAAAATAAGGATAAAGGATCTTCAGGATCGATCTGAACGGCCTTTTGAATGTATTTTTGAGCTTGGTCCAGATCTCCGTGCTGATGATATATATCAGCCAGGTCCCTACAAGCCGGCAGATAATCATCCTTCATTTCGAGAGATCTTTGAAGATAGCGAATCGCTTTGATCCATTTTCCGGCCTTAAGGTTATCCTGGGCCTTGAAATAAAACCTTTTTGCCTCACGAATACCTCTATGTCTATCTTTGGTAAGAAATATCTCGGACATCTCTCTTTTTTAAAAGGTCTAAAAACACAAGTCCCAGACCTATACAAATGGATATATCCGCCACATTAAAAGCAGGCCAGTGATAGCTTCCAAGATAAAAATCCAGGAAATCGATAACCATGCCCCATCTGAGTCTATCTAAAAGATTTCCAATAGCTCCGCCTAATAAAAATGCGATCCCGAAACGTGTCATATGGGCACGATCTGATTTCCAATAAATAATCAATAAAACCAATACTGCTACAAAGGAAAAACTGATAAAAATAATCCCTCTCAAAAGTGAAGGGAGGGAAGACCACAAGCCAAAGGCGCCGCCCTTATTCAAAACATAGACAAGGTTAAAAAAGCCGGGGACAATGGGTAAACTCCGGAACGGATTCATAAGGCTTCGTACCATATATTTTGTAAGCTGATCCAGAATCAGGACAAAAGAAAAGATGACAAGGACCTTTACATGAGTGCACTCTATATGATTTTTTATCACGAAATCACGGTCCTGCATCTTTTACAAAGGGAAGGATGTTCTTCAGCCTCTCCTACAGTCAAACTGTATTGCCAGCAACGCTCGCATTTCTTTCCGGGCGCTTTACTGATGGAAACTCCAAGCCCGGGCAGTTCAGTGTTGACATAAACCTCCGAAACGGAAGAAGCATCCTGTTTCGAGATCTTTATACTTGAAACTATCAGAATGTTTTTAAGAACCTCTATATATGAAGACAAAAAACTATATAAATCCTCTTCACTGGTAAAAAGGCTTACCTCCGCATCGAGTGAATGCCCTATCTCTTTTTTTGACCTTGCCTTCTCAATAAATTTTGATACTTCCCCTCTGATTTCTATAAGTTTTTCCCAACGTTCAGCCAGTTGAGCATCCTGAAGCTTGTTGTTGAAATCAGGGAATTTGGCCATATGTACGCTTTCCTCTTTTTTCAGGCCCTGAGGAAGATATTTCCATACCTCATCCGAAGTAAAGACCAGAATCGGAGACATAAGAAGATTCATTTCAAATAATAATTCATATATGGTAGACTGGGCAGACCTTCGCGTAGTATCGGTTTTTCTTGATGTGTAGAGACGATCCTTGGATATATCAAGATATAAGGAACTCAAATCCACAACGCAAAACTGATGCAGGGTATGGAAACAAATATGGAATTGATAAGATTTATAGCCATTGATCAGTCTTTTTTTAATCCACTGAAAACGATGAATAATCCACCTGTCCAGCTCATCTCTTTGCGTTAGGGGAACCGTATCCGTTTCAGGATTGAAATCATAAAGGTTGCCCAGAATAAAGCGGCAGGTATTTCTAATCCTCCTATACGCCTCTGCCAGCCTGGTTAAAATATCATTGGAAATGCGTATATCATCATTATAATCCTCTGCCGCTACCCATAATCGCAATATCTCAGCACCATAACGATCTATGACCTTCTGAGGCTTTATAACATTGCCAGCAGACTTGGACATCTTTTTTCCCTCTCCATCCACTACAAAACCATGGGTCAATACCGATTTATAGGGTGCTCTGCCATGGGTTTCGACACCTATAAGGATTGAGCTGTGAAACCATCCGCGATGCTGATCACTTCCTTCAAGATAAAGGTCAGCCGGCCACTGCATGCCTTGACGTTTTTCCAGGACTGCGGCATGACTCACTCCTGACTCAAACCAGACATCGAGTATGTCCGTCTCCTTTGTAAATCGATCATGACAGCATTTGGGGCATTTTAGATCCGAAGGTGCCAAATCTTCCACAGGTTTTATAAACCAGATATCCACGCCCTCCTTTTCAACTTGTCCGGCTATTTTTTCAATCAAATCTGCGTCTAAAACCGGTTCTTCACAGGATGCGCAATAAAGAATCACCAGGGGGACCCCCCAGGACCTTTGTCTGGATATACACCAATCCGGACGATTTTCAATCATCCCCGTTATCCTGTTTTCACCCCATTTGGGGATCCATCGTGCTTTTCGGATTTCACTCAGGGCCCTCTTCCGCAGATCATCTTTGTCCATGGATATAAACCATTGCGCAGTAGCTCTGAAAATTACCGGAGATTTACATCTCCAACAATGCGGATACGAATGGGATGTCTTTTCCTGATGCAGAAGTGTCCCGCCGGTTGACATCCTTTCAATGATTGCACCATTGGCATCAAAGACATTTAATCCAGCAAAACCTTCTACATCTTTTGTGAAATTGCCTCTATCATCTACCGGGGCATATATATCAAGACCATATTGTAATCCGACCTCGTAGTCCTCCTGACCATGGCCAGGTGCGATGTGCACACAACCGGAGCCCTGATCGAGGGTGACGAAAGGAGCCAGAATTATTCTGGATCTTCTGTTAATAAAAGGGTGCAGGCAGATTTTACCTTCAAGTTTTTTTCCGTGAAATGTTTCGATTATCTTATAATCTGAATCCGCTGCCCCCATTTTTTTCATAACATCCGGAAGCAACTCGTTGGCCATGATATAATATTTATTTCCATGCCGGACAAGAACATAATTCATGTCAGGATGAAGCGCAACAGCCAGATTGGCCGGAAGCGTCCATGGAGTGGTAGTCCAAATAATAATCCAGGTATGCTCCATGTCTATTTCCGGTCCGAAATCCTTTACAGAATTGTCCATCCGAAACTTTACATATACGGAGGGAGAAACATGCTCCATATATTCCACTTCTGCTTCGGCCAGCGCGGTTTGGCAGGAAGGACACCAGTGAACGGGTTTAAATCCCTTATAGACCAGTCCGGAACGAACAAATTGGGCAAATTCCCTTACAATTGTTGCCTCATATTCACTATCCATTGTCAGATATGGCATGTTCCAATCCCCGAATACACCAAGACGTTTAAATTCGGACTTCTGAATCTCAACAAACCCTGCAGCATATTCTCTGCATTTTCTCCTGATCTGATTGATGTCCATGTTTTCTTTTTTCTCGCCCAGCTCTTTATCAACCTGATGCTCGATAGGCAAACCATGACAATCCCATCCGGGGATAAACATGGCCTGAAACCCTGCCATGGTCTTTGATTTTATGATTATGTCCTTAAGAATCTTATTCAAGGCATGCCCCATATGAATATGTCCATTGGCATAAGGAGGACCATCATGTAAGATAAACTTGGATAAAGACTTCCCCTTTTCCTTGATTTTTTCGTAGAGACGCGTCTCTTCCCAGTATGTCAAAAATTCTTTTTCTCTTTGATTTAGATTGGCCTTCATCGGAAATTCAGTCTGAGGCAAATTTAAGGTAGATTTATAATCCATCTGGAACTCCCAAAAAGAAATTTACAAAATGTTTTTTTAAATAATTATTTTATAAACAGTTTATCCATAAAGAGTTAAATTATCATTTGTAGTCTGTTATGTCAAGACTAACTATATACTTGAAATTCAGAAAAGTTTTTTATTATAATTATTTATGGATGAAGTTAGAATAACAATAATTGGCGCAGGTGTCATTGGTTTATCAATAGCTGCCGAATTATCCAAAAAATTTTCTGATATTTTCATTATCGAAAAAAATGATAATTTCGGACAGGAAACCAGCAGCCGCAATAGCGAAATAATTCATGCGGGTATCTACTATCCTAATGATTCATTAAAATTTAAACTTTGCAGGGAGGGATCAGCGTATCTATACGAAACCTGTAAAAAGGCTTCCATCCCTTGTAAACAAATCGGAAAAATAATAATAGCAACAGAAGAGGCCGAATTATCCCCTTTGGAAAAACTGTTTAAAAAAGGCAAATCAAACGGTTTAGATGAATTAAAACTGCTTGACAAGAATGATATCAAAAAAATCGAGCCAGGGACAAATGCAATTGCCGGAATTTATTCACCAAGAACAGGAATCATTGATTCTCATACCTTGATGAAACATTTTGTAACAATGGCAAAAAGCAATGGGGTTGAAATCGTCTATCAAAGCGAGGTCAATTTCTTAAGCAAGGAAAATGGAAAATTTCTCATTGGATTGAAACAGGATGAATATCTTTTCAAATCAAAAATAGTCATAAATTGTGCAGGATTGTTTTCTGACAAGATTGCCTCACTTATAGGACTTGATCCCGACAAACTTGGATATAGAATTCATTTCTGCAAAGGTGATTACTTTTGCTATACAAAAGCATCTCCTGTCTCATTATTGGTTTATCCCCTGCCGGATGAATTTTGTACGGGCCTTGGTATTCACGCAACCCTGGACATGGGATCACGCCTTAGATTTGGTCCTGATGATGAATATGTCTCAGAGATCGATTATAAGGTTGATCATAATAAGGCAGATAAATTTTATAAAGCGGCTCAAAAAATAGTCCCGGGTCTTGAAAGGGATTCTATAGTTCCTGACATGTCAGGGATCAGGCCAAAAATACAAGGACCGAATGAATCCTTTAAGGATTTTATAATAAAGAATGAATCTGAGAGAGACTTGAATGGTTTTATAAACCTTATCGGGATTGAATCTCCGGGATTAACTGCATGTATGGCAATCGCCAGGATGGTTTCAGATATGGCGGCAACTATTTTGAATTAAAAGCGAAAAGATAAGCTATTTAGCTGTGTGATATTTTTAATCGAAAATTCAGAAATAATGATTTTGACTGTTGAAACGTCTTTTTTTTAAGTATAAAAATTTCAAACTATGAAAATTTTTGACCAATTTTTGATAACATTAGGGTTTAAATGAAACATTTTCCTTTGTTTTGATATTTTAATATATACCGATTGAGTGGTAGTATAAAACAAAAAAAAGATTTTTTTTATAAATATCTTATTAAAAATCTACAAACAACACCTTCATCATACTGGTTGTTTTATATAATCGATTTGGCATATATCTTGCTTTATAGTCAATCATGATAAAGGAATTCATCCTAATAAACCCTATCATTTGCAAGATTTATTTCTAAGTTTAAAAATGAATTGCTAATTTATGAAAAACTAAGGAGAAGTAGATGTTTTTGTTCATATGTCCGAGGAATTATAGATTAAAAACCGAATATTTTTTTATATTCTTGGTTAATTTATTGTTTTTACTGCTGCCTTTTTTCCTGACAAATCTAATTTTTTCTGTAAGGGCGACGGCCCAAACGGGAACAATTACTGGTTACGTTTATAAATATTCAAGCACTACCACCGGTATCAAAGATGTCGTTGTTACGGCTTACGACAAAATGAACAATCAGAAGGGATTTGCCACCACCAATAGCTCTGGAAAATATACGATAACAAATCTGGCTACGGGTGAAGATAAGGATTATTACAAAGTCTGTGCTGTTATGAAAAACTATGTCAGAGAATGTTATCAAAAACCCGGCTCCGATGGATGTACCAAACCGGATTGTGGATTTTACTGGAAAGAAGAGGAATTAACGGACCCAACTCAAATGCTTGTTGATCTGTATACAAAGACCAGTCAATCCAATATCAATTTTTACCTTATGCAGGGAGGATCTATTTCAGGGAAAATTTATGGATCTAATTCAAATTACGCCTATAGAGTTGTACTCGAGGGGAATGTTCAATATAAAAACAGAAAACCAGTAACCTTTGAATTCTATCTCAGCAAAACAGGTAACAATTTTTTCAACGATTCGGATTTTCTGATAATACCTCCCGGCAGCTATACACTCAGAGCTGAAGACGCTTCATCAGCCTTAAAATATTACAGCACTGTCTACTATGATGGACAAACAGGAACCTATTATCCACAGAACGCAAAAATTTATACGTATCTGCCCAATCAAACTACTAAAAATACGGCAAATTTTTATATAAGAAAAGGTGGCATCATTTGGGGACAAGTCTTTGAGAGGTTTCAAGATGACTATGTAGGCATAAATGATGCGAAGATAACAATTACAGAAAAAAGCTATTCATTGTCATTGAATGTGAAAACCGAAATTGAAATCGATCCTAACACCGAAACAGTATACGAAGGGGCATTCTACTTTTCAGGGCTTTCACCCGGAACATATATCCTGAAGACTGATGATTCGTATATATTCGATGCAAATTACAGATTTTATTTACCGGAATATTATAATGACGTATATTTTGAAGATCAGGCCACACCTATCAATATCACTGAAGCAAGCATAAATGTATCCAACTACAAGGGTTTCTATGCTCAGATCATTCTCCAGCATTGCCCAACCGTAGAGGGCTGGGTTATGGATTATAATCCGGGTCTATGTGACACAGCACAATATAATATTCTAAATGCCCTGGAAGATATAACATTGGAAATGATACCTAGTTTTCAGGGAGAAACCATATCTGTTCAAACCGGTTCCGACGGAAAATACCTTTTTAGGAAGGCAGATAAACTGTTGCCCGGATCATATATAATAAAAGCACGCGATAGTAGCTGCTCCTATTTTAGCTATGAAAAAACTATTTCAATCCTGCCTAGCAAAAAATATACTGTGAACTTTTGCCTGGAAAATGTTCCGGCAGGTTCGGGCCAAATGAGCATTTCTGGTCATATCTTTCGAAATGAAGACAAAAAATACCCATTATCAAATGTCGATTTGGCGGCTGTCAACACCAATACTACTCCCTATGAATATTATTACACCTCTACAAACTCGCAAGGCAAATTTCTATTCGATGACCTGAATTGCGGCGAATATAATCTGGTCGGAGGAGGGGATTACGAAGATCTTATAAAAGAATTATATAAAGGCGTTTGCATCCTTGATGAGGAACAATTCGTTGAAGGGAAAAAATTTGCGGAAATTGAATCATCCGCCACAAAAATATTGATTTATCCCGGAGAAAATCTTACTGATGTTGATATAGGCCTGTCCTCCTTTAAATATACCTTTAAGAAGGGCCTTAATCTCTTCGGATATCCCGGGCTTCCTGTAGAAAAATATGATTATACAAATGAATTTTGTACAATGCTGGGTACTAAATTGCAGAATTTCAGAGGCAAAGATCCTGTAACGAATCAATGGTATGTAGTCACTACCTCAAATCTTCAGAGCAATCCCAAAAAACTGCGTACAGGTGATGGTTATATGATTTATATGAATAATCAAACGGGTCCCATCTTTTACCCTCCTTTTAAAATTATGCCCCCAAAATTCTATCAATTGAAATCCGGTATAAATATCATTGCCTACCCTTCATCTCTTGAAAGGCCAATTAAAAAGTCTTCCGATCTCCTTTATAAACTTGGGACACCGGAAGAATCGGCATGTGTGAAGGCCTTTGACAACACATCCGGTAAATGGAAGGCAACGGTCTGGCTATGGAACAAACCCGGAGCGGCTGATTTTCCCATTGTTCAGGGAGAAGGGTACATTGCGGAAATGAGGGTAAACAAGGAGCTAGAATCAGATCCCCCCAATATTGCCTATTAACCCTAACGGTTGGCACGTTTTTTGCTTTTTATAGGTCCATAATAGATTTATATTAACAATCGATACAACTTAGGAAACGGGATATAGAATCGGTTAAAAGGCATGATTGCCCGTTTTCTCTTTTTGTATTGGATGGATACACAGGTAATATTATAAGTTACTATTAAGTAATAACGGGGGGATTATGAGTTGCCTGAGAGAAAAAAATTTCAAGATTTTTGTAAAATTTTTTCCTTTATTAATCTTTTTTCTATTTTATATTCCAAATTCTTCAATGGCCGACACCTATCTTTGGCAGGATTTTGAGTATTGGGATTCCCCTAAAAATCATGGATGGATATGTTCCACACCTTCTTACCCGGTTTGGGGCGCTTTTCCATATATCGGATTTGGAAATTTGAAAACCATAATTGATCCTCGCTTACAGAGCAGGGTTTTGGTTTTTGAGAGTATGCCGTCACCCTTGAATAAATTTTTTCGATTCAGGGCGCTAAATCAATTGATACCTGATCCGGATCCGAGCACATCCGGATTTGATAAAAATATAGTTTCTTTTAACATACAAAATTTATTGGGAATCGAACAATTTGACCAATGGGAGGTTCAAATCCAGTTGATCTCCAGAAACGGTAAAAACATTTTACTCGTCTACAGACCATTAGGAGCTCAGGAATCAGGACCCGAAGTAGGAGGAATCGCTGAATATGCCTTTATGAATGAAATCCAGGGAGGAGACCCTGATAATCCCGGGAATCCCTTGGTTGTTATTTATAATTTGGGCAGACAATATCAGGATGGTGGCTGGCATCTGGTGGTAAGGGATTTGGATCAAGATATCAGAGAAATAGGTATATGGAATGGAATCGATTTCGAGCTGGACGGATTCGGAAGAGAATTCGTTTATGGACCCGAAAATTCCTCTGTTGAATATATCATGATCATAGGTTCAACTGTAATGGTGGATAATATAGCCTTTCATGACCGCATGATGGATATCATCAATCATCCTCCCAAGCTGCAGCGAATCGGTCCTCAATATGCACAAATCTTTGTGCCGTTTAGTATCTTAATCTCCGTTTATGACCGCTCGGACCTGGACATAGCTTCTTCAGACGAAATGTATGATTTTTTTGCAACCATAGGAGGATACGGTTATCAGGGTATTCAAACCTCAGATATGATATTCAGGATAAAGGAAGATCCTAATAATCCTGGCAAATTTCTCAAATGCAGTATAAATGATCCTGCATGTATAATAAATAAGGCTATCCTTGAATTCATTCCACATACATTCGAGGACCTTATTATCACAGTAAGGGTCACAGATCCGGGAGGACTTTCTGACATCGAGACGTTTCCGCTTTCGGTAGTTAACTATCCGATAGTCAATCATCCTCCCTATTTAGAAGAAATAGAAAACGATGTATATCTTATCGGTTCTAATGAAGGATATTTCGAGAAAGAGTTTATCTGTTATGATCAGGATGGAGAGGATTATCCGGGTACAACTACTGAATTTGGAAACATTACATATAAAGCGTTTATTGATTCTCAGCCAAATTATTATTACGGGCCCTGGCAGTATTCCCTTATCCCCGATCCTCATAAGCCTGTCATTAGATTCAGTCCGAGATTTGAAGGAACACATCAAATAACGATCATTGCTACTGACCAGAGGGGGCTTTCCGCTGTAACCGGATTCACTTTGGCTGTTGTCAATTCCGGGACCTGGATGAACCATCCCCCTGTCTTATGCGAAGATATAGACAGCCCTCAGGTAGTAAGGGCCGGAAGTATGGTTACAATCCCGATAGAATTTTTTGATCCGGATCAGGAACCAATATATTATCATTGCAATATCGGGAGCATTACAGAAATAAAAGAAGGATTTGGTGATACTCCTGATAGCTCTATAGGACTTACAAATGGTATAGACAAATACGGCAGATATGTAAGTGGCGCTATTTACAGCTTTACATCACATTTCCCCGGAACATATCTTATTCAAATAACAGCCTATGATATAAGGGGCGGTTATAGTATTGCCGAATTCGTTCTTAATGTTCAGCCCTGGTGGTCAATATGAAAAGGAAAACAGCAGGAATTAATGTAATGTACGTGTCAGGTTCAGGAGGTCATCTTTAAGCATATTGATGAATTTAACGCCTATGCAATATTTTTCATTGGATTCGGAACAATTTATCCATGTAACTTCCCCTACGGCATTGATCGGTTCCTCAGCGTAGGTGTCACGAAAAGCGATTGTAAAAAGCAGGCGATCTTTTAGCTTACACTTCTGATCGCACAAAAAGGCCAAACCACCTGTTCCGATGTTTTTGATCCTGTAAACATCGTTTTCATTATTATATGCTGATGAGTCAAAGGATCTAAAAGAGCAGTTCGCTTTTGCCTTGAATCTAAGCCCTTCTCTTCGTTCCGAATAATTATTATAAGAAGTGCCTTCACTAATAATACCTTCTCTCATTTCAGACCCCCTATTCTAAAATCTTTTGATGATGATAATGATATTTATGTAAAAATAAGGGTAATGCTTTTAATATTAATAAAATTGAGTGGCAGGATCGATATCTTACGTCTAACCTTTTCATAGATAAAATAAAATATACTTGGCAAGCGATTGTAAAACTTTAGTAATATGAATTAATAAAGCTTTTTAAAAAAATGTAAAATATATCAAATAACTATTATCTTATTTAAGTATATAAAATACTGGAGTATTTGTCAAGTTTTTCATTATATTTTTATGATATTAAGGATTAAGGTTTCATAATTACCCTAGATCTTTAATCTATGGATCAATAACAGATCAATCAGAGTGATGCTATAATCTCAGGATAAAAAATAATCCCTGAGAAATCCTTCCCTTTTAATGATTTATTGCTGATTAATTGCTTGACATGTCGGAATATTCATATTAAAGTGGCAAATTCAAATATGTATTGTTATAATTATGGAACATAAATCGCATAAGATAAGGTATTTCATTATGAATTTCCAGAAAATTTTATTAAGAGAAAATATCAGGGATTTAATTCCCTATTCAATAGAAGACTACCCATATAAAATAAAACTCGACGCAAATGAAAGCCCATATTCCATTAACTGGTCTCTGTGGCCTGAAGTGGCGCAAGAGCTTCAGGAAATTCAGTTGAACCGTTATCCGGATCCGCAGGCCAAAAAGCTGAAAAATGCACTTTCTTCGTATCTTAACTGGCCTGAAGACAAGATGATCCTTGGGAATGGTTCTGATGAATTGATTCAATATATTCTAATGGCCTTTGGAGATCCAAACCGTCCTGTGTACGCACCTCATCCGACTTTTTCCATGTATCGCATTATCTCCATATCCATGGGGATGAAATTTAAAAAGATTCCCCTTGAAAAGGGATTTGAGCTTCCCTTCAATCAGCAGATTCTGACAGATCTAAACTCTCAGCCTCAAAAAATTTTATTCATTGCAACCCCAAATAATCCAACCGGTAATTTTTTCAACAGGGATCATGTCCTCGATATTCTGAAAAACACAAATGGTATGGTATGTATCGATGAGGCATATCGCGACTTTTGTGACGAAGAAGGTTTTTTAAACTTTCTTCCTGAATTTGAAAACCTTATCATTTTACGCACCCTGTCAAAAATGGGATTAGCCGGGTTGAGGGTCGGTATTCTTCTTGCCAATGAAGGGGCTATATCGGCTATATCAAAGGTAAGACTTCCTTACAATCTCAATGTTATTTCTCAATTCCTAGCTCATGCAGTGCTAAACCATCGTGATTTACTTTTCAAAATGATAAGCAAAATAAAGGAAAACAGATCTTGGCTGGAAAAAGAAATGAGGAAGATAAAGGGGATAAAAATCTTTCCCAGCCAGGCCAATTTTATTCTTTTTTCATGTGAATTCGATCTAAAGGTTATCAACAGTGAGCTACTTTCAGAAGGAATTCTGGTAAGAGTCTTCCCTCCTGAAGATTCCTGGCCCGGATTTATAAGGGTAACTATCGGAACCAGAAGTGAGTGTGAGATGTTTATCCAGGCTGTAAACAAGATATTGTCCAGCAAGGGGAAAAAATAATGACAAGGAAAGCAACTATAAAAAGAAAAACAGAAGAGACGGATATCTTCCTGCAATTGAATCTCGATGGCAAGGGAAATTATAATATTAATACTTCTATCCCCTTTTTCGATCATATGCTGTCACTTTTTACCAAACAAAGTTTTTTCGATATTGAGCTTGTTGCCAAGGGGGACATAGAAGTGGATTTTCATCACACCGTGGAGGATATTGGGATTATTCTCGGTCAGGGATTAAGAGAGGCGCTGGGAAATAAAGAAGGAATAAGAAGATACGGCAACGCTACCATTCCTATGGACGAGACCCTTGCAAGCGTAGCTGTCGACATTTGTTCACGGGCAGTATTCGTGTTTAATGTCCCTACAAAAGAAAGCTATTACGGAGGAGGATTTGATCTATCCATAACGGAGGAATTTTTCAAGGCATTTATTACAAACAGCCTTATTACCCTACATATAAATCTTCATTATGGCAAGAACCTTCATCATATTATAGAGGCTATATTTAAATCAGCAGGCAATGCACTGTATCAGGCGTGTCGTATAGATCCGAAAATAGAAGGCGTCCTGTCAACCAAAGGGAGGTTGTAATCTTCATAATGATTGCAATATTGGATTTTGGTCTGGGGAATCTTAAAAGCATACAAAATGGATTTCTCTATCTGGGGCATAAAACCATTATTACCCGGGAGAGAAAACTTATACAGGATGCAGACAGCCTTATTTTACCGGGAGTCGGAGCATTTAAGGACGGAATGGACCGGCTGAAAAGATTCGACCTTGTTTTTGTTATCAGGGATGCTTTGTCTCAAAAAAAACCTGTACTGGGGATCTGCCTTGGCCTTCAGCTCTTATTTTCGGAAAGTGAGGAATTTGGACGGCATATTGGATTGGAATTATTGAAGGGCACGGTAAAATCCTTTACCGGCTCCTTGAAGATACCACATATGGGCTGGAATACGCTGCACATCACAAGACGGATCCCTCTTCTTGACGGTATTAAAGACGGCGAATTTTTTTATTTCGTTCATTCATTTTATGCGAAACCGGAAGAGCAGGGGATAGTTGCCGGAGAAACAAAATATGGAATCACCTTTCCCTCTGTAATACAAAAAGACAACCTAATGGCTACTCAGTTTCATCCCGAAAAAAGCTCCAGACATGGTCTCAGAATTTTGGACAATTTCGTGAAAATATCGGAAGCAGCTAAAGCAAGGAGTATGTAAATGCTTATTATTCCTGCCATAGATTTGATTCAAGGAGAGTGCGTCAGGCTATACCAAGGAAAAGAAGAAAATAAGATCGTATTTTCCAAAAGTCCTCTCGAAGTAGCCCTCAGATGGCAGTCTATGGGTGCCAAAATAGTACATTTAGTAGATTTGGATGGTGCCTTTAAGGGAAATCCTCAAAATCTGACCACTATACTACAATTAGCAAAAAAGCTGGATATCCCCATTGAACTGGGAGGAGGGCTCAGAAACCCTGAGATAATAGCCCGGATGTTCGAGGGAGGGGTAAACAGAATCATACTAGGAACAATATCTTATACTCATCCGGATATAGTTAGAAAGATTAGCGAAAAATACCCGGGAAGAATACTGATAGGTGTAGATGCAAGTGACGGATTTCTTGCAATTAAAGGTTGGAAGGATATAACACGGATAAAGGTGTACGAGTTTTGCAGGCAATGGACTGACTCTGGAATCAGGGCGATCATATATACCGATATAAAGAAGGACGGCACCATGAGAGGCCCCAATATAGAGGCAATCACCAGACTGCTCGACAAAGTTGATATCCCTGTTATTGCTGCAGGAGGCATCTCAAGCATGACCGACCTTGAAAAATTGGCACCCCTGGAGAAAAAGGGATTAGAGGGAGTAATAATAGGACGGGCCCTCTATACGGGAGCGGTAAAACTCGATCAGGCCATATCCAGATGGCAGAGATAGTGGGGAAAAAGGGGAGGGTGAGGGAGCAGAATGCTTGCAAAGAGGATTATTCCCTGTCTTGATATCAAAGCCGGGAGGGTAGTAAAGGGTGTTCGTTTCTTAGAGCTAAGGGATGCAGGTGATCCTGTTGAGGTTGCAGATGCCTATAACCGGGAAGGGGCTGACGAGGTTACATTTCTGGATATTACAGCATCCTATGAGAAAAGGGCCATATTGTTAAATGTCGTTAAAAAAACGGCTGAAAGACTTTTCATACCTTTTACAGTGGGCGGAGGGCTGCGTAACTTAGAGGATATAAGGGAAATACTCAAAGCCGGAGCCGATAAGATAAGCCTGAATACAGCAGCGGTTGAAGACCCTTCTCTTATATCACAAGGGGCCCAATCCTTTGGAAGTCAATGTATTGTAGTTGCGATAGATGCCAAAAGGATAACTGATTCTGATCCGTTTCGGTGGGAGGTATATATCCATGGAGGAAGAACTCCGACAGGAATCGACGCCATTACGTGGGCCAGGAAAGCAGAATCTCTTGGGGCAGGGGAAATCCTCCTTACCAGCATGGATTGCGATGGAACAAAAGAGGGTTATGACCTGGAATTGACAAGGATGGTTTCCGATACAGTGAGAATACCTGTTATAGCATCAGGGGGCGCAGGAAACCTGGATCATCTGTATCAGGCCTTCGCCGAAGGTAAAGCCGATGCAGTTCTTGCTGCATCGATATTTCATTATAAGACCTATACAATCACAGAGGCAAAAAAATATCTCAAGGCCAGAAATGTTCCTGTCAGGCTTTCCTGATACCTTCCAGATCATAGATATCCGTTCGGACTATCTTTACTTCACAAATATCACCCTGTTTAAGGCCTTCTCCTTTTATCATTGTAATCCCATCGATATCAGGGGCTTGTCTCATTGTCCGGCCAATCATAATCCCCTGTTGGTTAGGGTCAGGGTAGTCACAGATTGCCTCCTGGATCTTCCCTAATAAGGCCCGGTTTTTTTCCATTGATATGCCTGCCTGAAGCTCCATGATCTTTTCATACCTTTCCTGTTTAATATGTTTTGGTATATGATTAGGCAAACGGTATGCAGGGGTGCCTTTCTCTCGCGAATATGTGAATACCCCTAAATGATCGAATCGAATCCTGCTGATAAATTCCAACAGATGTTCAAATTCTTTTTGTGTTTCACCAGGGAATCCTACCATAACAGTTGTTCTAAGGACTATATCAGGGACAACGGACCTTGCTGAATTTATAAAGGTCTCTATCTTTTCTATCTCTGACGGCCTTTTCATTGTCTTCAATATCCTTGGATGGGTATGTTGTATTGGAATGTCCAGATAAGAAATCATATTCCGGTATTTGGCCATAAGCTGGATAATTCTGTGATCTAAAGAGAAAGGATACGTATAGAGCAGGCGAATCCAGGGTTCTCCTTCAAGGGAAACAAGTTTCTCGAGGAGTACAGAGAGTTGATTGAATGCTGTTGTATCCTGGCCAATAAGACATATCTCTTTTACTCCATCATCTATGAAAGCCTTTGCCTCAATTACAATTGATTCTATTCCCCTGCTTCTATATCTGCCCCTTATACTTGGGATAAGACAATACGAGCAGCCGTGATCACAGCCTTCTGAGATCTTAATATAGGCCAAATGAGGCCATGTTGTTCTAACTCTGGGAAAAGTATGATCATAGAGAACACATGTCTTTTTCAAAAAATAAACCGGCTGCTTAAAATCCGATGATTCAAGAACTTTAATGATAGAAACGATTTTTATAAATTCACCAGGCCCTATTAACGCATCAATTTCAGGAATCTCATTAAAAAGCTCCGGTCCGCATTCCTGAGCCAGACAACCTGTTACAATCAGAAATTTACACTGGCCCTTTTTTTTCATTTGAGCCATCTCCAAGATTGTTTCTATTGCCTCCCTCTTTGCTGACTCTATAAAACTGCAAGTATTAATAATTATTATTTTTGCATCCTCGGGTCGCGGGGTTATGAAATATCCTTCTTTCTTCAATAATCCCAGCATAACCTCTGAATCTACGAGGTTTTTTGAACAACCAAGGCTTATTATGCCAATCTTATCCATAAAAGTGGGTGATCCTTTTTTACAATCTTATCAAAATGTCACCAAAATATCATTTTTTCACGTTGAGCCTTGACTGATAAAACAAAAGACGAATATAATAAAATATATATCCTGGTATGAAAAATTAGGAAGTTATAAAGAGGAATTATATAAATGCCTATTTACGAATATAAATGCCAATCATGTAATAAAGACTTTGAAAAATTGATATTTCGTCGAGAACAATCGATATGTTGCCCATTTTGCAATTCAGTAGATGTTAGCAGGATAATGTCGACATTCGGTTTTATGAGCGGAAAAAGCTCCGGCACTTCTGACCAAAAAGGTCTATCATCGGGCTCATCCTGTGCCTCCTGCGTCAGCCATAATTGCAGTAATTGTCGTTAATATATTAGTATTTCAAGACATTTTCTTTTCTTCTTCTTCTTGCTTCGTCTTACATTCGATGCATAAAGTCACTACCGGACGGGCCTTGAGTCGTTTGATTCCAATGTCCTTACCGCATTCTTCACAAATTCCGAAAGAGCCATCCTCAATCCTTTGAAGCGCATCATCAATCTTTGCAAGCAACCTGCGCTCTCTATCCCTTAGCCTCAGCAAAAAATTCCGGTCTGACTCAAAGGATGATTGATCTGCAAAATCAGGAAGATCATCAGGGCTTTGTTGAAGGCCTATACCGAGAGTTTTATCACCCTCGGAAATGATTCTGGATCTCTCCTTTAAAAGTTCTTTTCTAATTTCACTCAAATCTTCTTTCGAAATGCTCATCAATAATCTACCTCCATTTCAGATTCGAATCTAATCAAAAAAATTTTTTATGAAATTGGTATTTATTTTACCGTTACAAAAATCGGGATGACTAAATACTTCCCGATGAAAAGGTATTGTAGTGTCTATCCCTTCACAAACAAATTCGTCCAGAGCCCTTCTCATCCTTGTGATCGCCTCATTTCTGTCGCGACCGTAAGAAATAAGTTTTGCTACTAAAGAATCGTAATAAGGCGGGATATTACATTCTTGATAAATGGCAGTGTCAATCCTGATGCCGGGTCCTCCGGGCAAATGGACATTCGATATCTTTCCAGGACAAGGGATAAATGATTTGGGATTTTCGGCGTTTATCCTGCATTCAATGGCATGCCCTAAAAATTGAATGTCTGTTTGTTTCCAGGGCAGCCTTTCGCCCGCAGCAATTTTTATTTGTTCTTTTACCAAATCAAGACCCGTAACCATTTCAGTTACAGGATGCTCTACCTGGATCCTGGTATTCATCTCCATAAAATAAAATTCCCCCGACTCATCAAGCAAAAACTCCACAGTTCCCACACTTGAATAATGTAAGGCATTTGCAGCCTTAATGGCGATTTCTCCCATTTCTTTCCTCAACTTCCCATCTAAAAAAGGGGAAGGTGATTCCTCTATTAATTTCTGATACCTTCTCTGAATTGAACAGTCCCTGTCTCCGAGATGAATTATATTCCCAAAATTGTCTCCTATGATCTGAAATTCAACATGCCTTGGATTTTCGATGAATTTTTCCACATAAAGGCAAGGATTGTCAAATGAGCTTACGGCTTCAGACTGGGCAGCCATAAAGGCATTTAAGAAACTGGCATCTGTATGGACAATCCTCATCCCTTTTCCGCCGCCCCCGCCGGCGGCCTTGATCATTACCGGAAAACCTATGCTATGAGCCATATCCAGGGCTTCATTATTATTTTCGACTCCCCCTTCAGTTCCCGGAACGGTCAAGACTCCGGCCTTTTGCATCATTTGTCTTGCAACAACCTTATCCCCCATGGAACGAATAATATCCGAGCTTGGGCCAATAAACTTAACCCCGCATGTTTCGCAGATCTCAGCAAAGCGGCTATTTTCGGCAAGGAATCCATATCCCGGATGAATGGCCTCGGCATCAGTGATTTCAGCAGCACTGATTATAGCCGGAATATTAAGATAGCTTTTAGAGGGTTCTTTAGGTCCGACACATACTGCCTCATTAGCCATATGCGTATGAAGGCTGTCGGCATCTTCTTCAGAATATATAGCTACGGTTTTGATCCCCATCTCCATACAGGAACGGATTATTCTTACTGCAATCTCGCCCCTGTTCGCTATCAAAATCTTGTTAAACATTGTGAATTTTTTCTTCTATAATGAAAAGCGGTTCGCCATACTCAACCGGGTGTGCGTTTTCTACAAGAATGGAAACGATCATGCCATCACGATCGGATTCAACTTCATTCATCAATTTCATTGCTTCAATGATGCATAATATCTGGCCTGTCTTGATTAATTCTCCTTCATTTACAAACGGGGATGCATTTGGTGAAGGCGACCGATAAAAAGTACCAACCAGAGGGGATCTTATTATACTTTTCCCTTCCGCCAATTCCATTTCTGCCAACTCTTTTTCCCGTGGTCCTGGAAGTTTCTTGGGAGCCTCACTTTCAAACTGAGGTAAATTTAGAACATTTTTAGATTCGGCGACCTCTGGTATATTTTTCTTGACCCTTATTTTGAAATCTTTCTCTTCCCATTCTATTTCATTAAAATTTGCATCCTCAAGCACCTTTAAGATCTTTTTTAACTTTTTAATGTCATTGTCCATTTTTTTTCTCTTTTCATTATATTATATAAGAATATTATATAATTAAAAGTACTATTAAATTAAAAACTATATCTGATTTTTTTATGGATTATTACAATCAGGATGGCTCTCCTGCAGAAATGTGCGGGAATGGTATCAGGTGTATGGCCAGGTTTATAATGGATAATGATCTCTGGAGTGGAAAGAATCTAAAAATAGAAACCAGGGCAGGTATTAAATCAATTGA
>JBLIRO010000026.1:0-59741 GCA_049472335.1 bacterium
ATTGATGCTGTCATAACAGGCACTAATAATAAATGTCAATCTTTTGTAGATATACGATATTTGACCATTAGATATATACCAATCAATGGGACCTTAGGATCTTTAGAGGTCCTTGATTTTGGAAATGAGGTATTATTACAGGCCGACACAATCACTGACTATGACGGTATAACTATATATAATCCCAAACGCTTCAAGCTAACCACACGGGAAGGTACAGTCTATGTAATCAATTCCGAAACCGGAATTGAAAGCATCACAGACCAGTACGGTCATACTATCAGCTATGATGATGCCGGCATCCACCACTCATCAGGTGTTAGTATTGCCTTCGAGCGTGGAGTGGGTAATCGAATCGAAAGGATTAAAGACCCTCAAGGCCGCACTATTGAATATCACTATGATGAAGAGGGCTATCTTGAAAAGATTGTCCAGAATGGCGGAATGACCGGCCAAGAACGAATAATGGCACAATATAGCTATGCCGGAGAAGGAAAATCATTGTTTGGGGATTCATTGAAAAGAGATCTCCGGAAAATCATAGCCCCGGACGGCACAGAGCTTGGTCAATTCGAATATGACGCGAGTGGCCGGATGACCGGCCTCATCGATGCCAATGGCAACCGTGTCATCTATGGCTATGATGTCCCCAACCACCGTCAGACCATTACTGATCGTCTTGGGAATGTCACAACCTATACCTATGACAACAAAGGAAATGTCACAAGCAAGACCGATCCTCTGGGAAATCTGATCCAGTGGGAGTACGATGATAATGACAATATGATCCGTGAGACGCTTCCCAATGGAGCGGTGAACGTGAAGACTTACAATGCGGCAGGAGATGTGCTGACAGAGACCGATGCCCTTGGTAATACCACAAGCTATACCTATGATGCCGCCGGAAGGATGCTTACCAAAACCGATGCCCTGGGCCGTGTCTATACCACAGAGCGTGATGTCAATGGCAACCCAGTAAAGGAATACGGCCCCCTTGGTGATACCATCTGGAGCACGTATGATGCTGAGGGCAATCTTGTCACACAAAAGGGCATGAACGGCGTAGTCAGTGCCTTTGCCTATAATGAAAGCGGGCTGGTGATAAACACTGAAACCTACATGCAAGATGATCCCAATAATATACTCTCACGACAAGAAACGGAGTACGATTCTGAAGGCAGGCCGGTGCGGAGCGTGCAATATGTAAATGTGGGTGAACCCGACGAAGGTATGATTGTCACACACAATGAGTACGATGACTGGGGCAGCCTCATACGCGATATCAATCCTTCCGGAACAAGCGAATTCCGCTATGATGGAAATGGCCAAAAGTTTGCCAGTGCCAACCATCTTGGTCAGTGGACACACTATGTTTACAATGACCAGGGCAAGCTTATCAAAACCATATTACCCGACGAAATTGAAGACAACGACGGAGATCCTGCTGATCCATTATTCGATTCATCTGCTCTTGAAGACAATCCATTCACAGCGTCGACCTATGATGCTGAAGGCCGAATCCTTACAAACATTGACATGTTTGGCAATGTCACTATGTATGAGTACGATGCCAACGGCAACCGGATAAAGACGATCCATCCCGATGGCACACAATCAATGCAGGTATACGATTCAGCCGGGAATGTAATCGCCATGGTCGACCTCTTTGGTAATGTTACAAGTTATGAGCATGACCTCATGGGCCGGCAAACGGTGCGTATGGATGCCCTTGGTTACCAGTGGACTACCCAATACGATGCCGTAGGCAACCGGATTGCCTCCATCGATCCGGTCGGCAGAATCACAGAGTACAAATACGATGAGGCGGACCGTCTGATACAGACCATTTATCCTGACGGTTTCCAGACAAACCGCACTTACGACATCCATGGCAATGTAACTTCTGAAACCGATCAGGCAGGTCGCACCACCTGGATGTCATATGACGAACTGAACCGTCTTGTAGAGGTTAGACAACTACCGGAAGCCAACACCAACGATATGGCGGTCACAAATTATGAATACGATAAACAGGGCCGCAAGGTTGCCCAGATCGACGCACTGGGGAGAAGGACAACCTGGACCTATGATATTTACGGCAGAGTAATCTCAAGGACTCTGCCGGAGGGAGAGACCGAGACCTTCACTTACCTCTCTGATGGAAGAAAGGAAAGCCATACCGATTTTAACGGGCAGGTCACGACATATAATTATGACAATAAGGGCCGGTTGATTGGAACTCACTGGATGGATGGCGTAAATGACAATATACCTGATATATCCTATCAATATGACAGTACAGGGCGAATCATTGAAGCCGCCAAGGGCAGTGTCACAGTGCAGTATATATATGATAATATCCAAAAGAGCCTGGCTTCACTGATCTACCCCGGAATCGGCCGTATTGACTATGAGTACGACCCCCTTGGCAGAAGGATTGGTCTGACTACCGTAACCGGCACCGCAGCAAATCCCCGTATGCGGCGCATTGATTACTCTTTTGATCCCCTTTCACGCATCCAAAGCGTAACCAGTGCCCACGGAACCACATTATATAGATACGATGAGGTGGGAAATCAGATACAAATGATCACAACGGATGGGATAGAGCAGCTCATAACCACATACGTATATGATCACCTAAACCGAATCACATCTATCAATCTTTTGGACACCATTGGCAATAAAATTGCTTCATATAATTATACCCTTGATCCAAGCGGCATGGTAATGGATATCATGGAGAACGGTAGCCGTACAGTCAGCTATACGTATGACAACCTTGCGCGCCTCCTAACGGAAACCGTTTCCGAAATCGCTCAGCCTAATAAAACCTGGACCTTCGCCTATGACAAGGTAGGCAACCGGACATCTCAAGTCAAGCCGGACGGGGAGGTCATTACCTATTTATACGACGACAACGACCGCCTGCTTACTGAGACATCAAATGTCAGCGGACTCACAACCTTCTCTTACAACGATAATGGCGATCTGACCGGCATGGACTCTCCAACCGAGACCGCAACATACTCATATGATCCCGTCGGTCGATTGATAGCAGCCCAGGTCAACCGCGAAGGAAACCTCCTGAATACTATGTACGAGTATGACCACAATAATAACCGCATCCGCAGCATAGTAACAGATTCAAGCAGCACGCAAGACATATCCATGCTCGTAGACCCGACTTTCCAGTTCGCGCAGGTACTCGAAGAACAGGATGCAGCAGGCAACCTTGTGGCATCATACACTTACGGCAATGATCTGCTGGCACAGCAACGCCCAGAAGGCCTAAGCTACTACCACCATGACCGCATAGGGTCTGTCAGAATGCTCACCACAATAAACGGCTCTCCAGTTAATGACTATACCTATGAGGCATACGGTTCCACTCTGGCTGAGACTGCAACAATCAACAATAATTACAAGTACACCGGGGAGCAACTTATACCGGAGCTTGGATGGTATTATCTCCGGGCGAGGAATTATAATCCCACAATCGGTCGCTTCACTTCCGTTGATCCCGTTACAGGTGTAATGACACAACCGTTGACGCTTAATAAGTATGGGTATACGGAGGGAAGACCGACGACTTATACTGATCCGAGTGGAGAGTTTGTACTTGGTGATCTCATGTTGGTAAATTATATTTGGGGATTAATTTCAGAATCATTGGTTTCCCCTGGATATTTTGCACAAAAAGGATTTTACTTCGATGAATGGAAGCACATTTTTAAAAAACCATATTGGACTTTTAGTTGTGATATCTATGGATTAGAACCAGGAGTAAATATTAATTATGGTTTTGGTATTTCAGGAGGCGAAGAATTCCTACTACCTGACCATTGTCCAGATGAGGCATGGATGTATGTTTATGGTGGATTTGGATTTTCTGTTGGAATGCCTAACCCACTTAGAAAATTTATGCCCTCTTTTTTAAGGGATATTGGGAGGAGTTCTGTGAGGGGTTATTCAGGAAAAGTATGGGGGGTTAGAAATGCTGAAGACTATAAAGGTGACTTCTATACTGTTTGGGCCAGAAGTATTCTACTTAGAATCCCATGGGTAAAAAATTGGATTGCTAAAAACAATATACCATTGAATGGGACAATTTTCTGGGGCATGCCTAATTTGAGGGGAGAATTCCCATTTGGATACTTAAATACGGATTTCACAACAAGTACAAGTCTTGGATCAGTTGGTGCTTCATTTTCATACTACTTCTATGTTGGCCCATTATCAAGGAAAGAATTTCATAATTTGACTATTTGGTAATTATTTACTAGATGGCTAAGTATGGAGGAAAATAAAATGAAATGGGGATGGTTCGAAAGCGCCGATGAAAGCCGGCAGGAAGCAGGGGATGATAGAGCCCTACATGGACGAAAAAGGGGATGGGGATGTGGACGCGTTCAAATTTTTTCATTCTATTAGCGCTGTTGACAAAAACTTTATCTATAAATTATACTGATTGAAGAGAAAGTAAGCTAATTTTCATTAAAACTTATTCAAGGAGATATGTTTTGCCTGATAATTCTAACAATAATGAAAGATTAAAATTAATTACGGAAATAGAAAAACAAACAAATTCTAATTTGATTTGTCTCGTCTATAATACCACTCCTACTAGATTCCGGACTCAACTTGCTAGTGACCTACTTTCTCCACTTAATAGCCTATTAAAATCAATACCTAAAAGCTTTAAGAAGGAAAATGTGTTTTTATTACTTCATTCTACAGGTGGTACTTTAGATGTGATCACATCCTTTGTTTATTTAGTAAGAATGCATTTTAAATTGTTCAATGTTGTAATTCCTGAAATAGCTCATAGTGCCGCAACAATACTTTCCCTTGGTGCAGATAAGATTTATATGAGTTATTATTCCTCATTGAGTCCTTTCGATCCCCAAGTCACTATTAGAACTCAAGCGGGGAATATAGCCGCCAGTTTAGAGGCTATTGAAGGATATTATTCCATTATGAAAGATATGTTTAATGATGACACAGCAAAGATTCAAGCATTCAACTTATTGGCCAATCGTTTTCCTCCTGAGGTCTTGGGAGAAGTTGAACGTGTTAAACAACAAGTTAAAATGATAGCCAGTAAGATGCTTAAATATCAAGAGTTCAAGGATGATAGAATTGAATCTATTGTGAATAGATTTCAAAAAGAATTTTTTTCACATAATTACCGTATTCATTTTGATGAAGCAAAAGATCTTGGTTTGAATGTTTATTTAATGAATGAAGAATTAGAAAATTTGTCACTACAATTATTATCATTATATACACAAAGTTTTGGCGGGAAATCTGACCTTGAGATTGAAATACCAGAAGGAGAGAATTATAGCGAAATAATCCTTAATAGGAGTTATTTAGAGTGTCAGTATTCCAGTTTCAGCTATAAAACTAAATATAGAGTATTAAAGGAAAAACGAGTTGAACTGGAAGAATTGGGTTGGCTTCAAAATTAATTCAATAAGGGAGTAAATATGAAAATAAATCTTACAAAACTATTAGAATTATCTAAAATGGTTGATCCTCCTCCGGTTGATTCAAAACAGACAGATGCTTCATATTTTTTAAAGACAGGACATGATTCAACCTCTTCAGATGAGGCCTATTCTTTTGAATTAGAGGAAGATGCTTTTAGCTTAACTGAATGATATTTGGATAAATGCTTTCGAATTCTAATGCTTTCTATAATCAAAAAGAAGAAAATTGGAATCAGGGTGATGTTGTACTTACAATCAAATTCAATGAAATAAAAAGTGGTATAGCTGTTTTATTGACTCCTCAGTGTGATATTTATCATAATAAAGCTGATTTTTTTTTATTTATTTTAACAATTGACTTTCTCCATTCTTTTCGAAGAATCATTGATCCAAATGATAAATTATTAGATGAAGATCATTTTAATGGAATAACAGAATTATCAAAGAATAAGCTTGACAGTGTTATTAAAAATTTGTTACGTAATCTTACTGGTTCAAGTTCACCAAGGTTTTACTATTTACCACCTTATGATAAATTTGGTATAAAATTTGGTCCATATTATCTTGATTTTCAAAGGATATTGACAGTACCTATTGAAAATTTAAATGAATGGGAAAAAAATAGAGTTACTACTATAGCAAATCCTTTTCGATCTCAGATATTTTCTAGATACATTTCTTATATAGGCCGCATTGGGACACCAGATTATACCTCAAAAGAACTCTATCAAATTCTTAAATGTTCAAGGCTTCGATTTCTTGACAAAGATTTCTATGACATCTGCGATAAAAAATTCAAATAGATAGATTTAAACCTAGGAAGTATAGAGGCAGGAAAGAAGGGAACGGGGACATTGTTTACTAATCTTACTTATCCATCAATTGAATAACTAATAGGGATGTGGAGGATTTACAGGGACGGCGTTAGTTTGTTTATCAAAAATTGACAGTGTTAGGAGATATGAACTATAATTTAATTAGTTAATGTTCCAATCCAAAATTGAATAATCCAGTTGATTTAAATCCAACCTGATAAATATCTTGTTTCCGGAATTGAGTTATTTTAAAAATTCTGATTAAAATCCTCTTGTTTTTTTGAATCTGATATAAGTATATTAGAAATATCATGAGTCTATTATAAATAATGATGAGGTGTTAGGTATAGTATAAACATCCTCTCAGGTTTTTGAAATAATCTTTAAAAATGGAGAGAAAAGAAATGAAAACACGAAATTGGAAAATATTTATATTGGCAATATCCCTGAACTTTTTTTTAAGTCTTTATGTTGTAAATTGTTTTGGAGAATTTAACTCATATATGGATATAGGCTGGCCAAATCAGTCATCACAGATCATAATAGGTCCATCGGAATTAATGGGGATGCAAAGTATCTATCCATATTACGCGCAACAGATAAATAAGCAGGAATATACAAATTATAATTTATGGTCTGGCACATTACAGCAAAACATAGGGCAAAGATTCCAAGCGGGTTTAGGAATGCGGAACATTAGCTTATATCCAGATCCGCAATGGGGATTTATGCTGCAAGCTATTCAATCGATTATATCGCATGATCCACTTGATTTTCCGTATACTGTTTCCCCTATTAAAATTACACAGACTACCCTTTTTGATATTAATGGGATGAGTGCATCATACAATCTTTTTGAGCCTTTACCTTCTTTTTATGAACCTGCTATATATCCAGGACTTACTATACTTGGCAGGAATGTTCCATTCCCCATACGGTATGAGTGGAGGCACAGGTATTAATACATGGCTTGGTGGCTATTAGGGACGTGATGAACATCAATTTATTGAAGGACAAGATGTTTGTTGTAAGTTCTTCTTCGGAAAATTATTTAAAGGTATTTGATTAGTATTATCAAAAATATAAAAAATAAACTATAATAGGATTGATATTGATAGGAAATAAATTTTTTTAATAGAATAACGATCTAAAATTTCGAAATCCGGAAACCTTAAATTTCAACCATGAAGGTACTCTTAATCTCAGTCAATAACGAGGATTTCCCTTCTCCCGTTTATCCCCTGGGTCTAGCTTATATAAGGTCTTCCTTAAAAAGGGCAGGGCATAAGGTTAGCTCTATTGATATCTATCAGCAGAGCGACTGGCAGGAGGCAATAGACAGCAATATAGAATCCTTTGCCCCGGAAATAGTAGGCATCTCCATCCGGAATGTGGACAACCTCACTTACCCGTCTCCTGTTTTTTATCTCCCTTTTATCAAACAAGTGGTTGAATTTATCAAGACCGGATCTGAGGCAAGGATTGTAGTGGGAGGTTCAGGGTATTCTGTTTTTCCTGGAGCTATTCTTGAGTATCTGGACCTGCACTACGGGATTGTCGGGGAGGGAGAGATCCCCTTCTTTTTGCTTCTGAGCCGCTGGGGTGAGAACAGGGATATTAATGATCTTCCGGGAATAGTCATAAGGGAGAACGGAAAAACGACGGTCAACCGGTGCGCAGAGGCTTTAAATTGGGAACGGCCCAGGCTACCTGACAGAGAAGACCTGACATCTCATAATAATCGGGCGTTTCGCCACAATCTTCAAACCAAACGGGGCTGCCCATTTAAATGCCGTTATTGCACCTATCCGGTTATAAACGGAAGCCGGGTCCGAGTTAGAGAGCCGGATGAAATCTGTGAAGAATGGAGTGCCCTCATAGATAAATACGATTGCCAATATATCGATTTGGTAGACGATATCTTTAATTATCCGGCCGGGCACGCGGAGGATGTCTGCCGGGAGATAATCAGAAGGGATATAAGGTGTGGATGGACGGCCTTTATTCATCCGAAGGATGTGAGTGAAGAGCTTTTCCCCTTAATGAAAAAAGCCGGATGCGTTGGTGTTGAAATCGGTGTGGATTCATTATCTGACAAGGTGCTTGAAGGCCTGGGGAAATCATTTTCTTTTAATGATGTTGAGCATGTGTCCGGTTTGTGCAGGAAAGTGGACCTTAAATACGCTTACTATCTCATATTCGGAGGTCCGGACGAGGATGAGAAAACCCTGGAGGAAACATTTGAGTTATGCCGCCGCCTGAATCCAACGGCGGTTATAGCCTTAGCAGGGATAAGGATTTACCCTTCAACCTTACTCGCAGAAATAGCCTCTGAAGAGGGAATAATCGATAAAGATGATTCTTTGCTCGATCCCAAATTCTATTTTTCAACTTATTTCAGGGAAAGAAAAGATATGCTATGTAAGATTATTGCAGAACATGCCTGCGCGGAAAGAAACTGGATTGTCCCGGGATTAGGTATCCGTTCACCCCGGAATCTTTTCCACCACTTGAAAAGTCTGGGCTATCAGGGGCCTCTATGGAATCTGCTCAGGTAAAAAACAAAAAAGAAAACAAAAAAGGGGACGGATCTATTTTTTTCTAAAAAATAGATCCGTCCCCTTTTTTGCTTTCTTGCTTTTGCCTATATAGCTTTCCTAAGTGATTCAAGGCATTGCGGCATCTGCCCTTCCAGGATTTTTGAAAGATTATAGGATAAGATATGCTTGTTTTCCTTCCCTTTTGTTAATTCATAGATATTATAGTATTTATCGGTACGGTTACCCTCTATTGTATAGGTCCAGATAACCTCGTTAGTGTCCATGCGCCTCAACCTTAGAGTTAAAAAAACGCTTAATTCAAAAGAGACATAAGGCAATCCCAAGATTCTGGTCATCCATGCGTAAAAGCCGGAACCATAATAATATCCTGTCTCCTTAAGGAAAGTGCGCTCCAATATCCCTTCCAGGCGGTAGTCTATATCGGCATATCTGTCAATGGGAAGGAATACGGCTTTTTTGAATATTCCGGTTCGTTCAATGTGATTGTATATGGCACGGGAGAAGGCCAATGTAAAGGACTTTGAATTATATTCCGTAAATCCTGTAGAGATATCCGGTACTTCTGAAATAAAATCGATCCATAAAACACCCGGAATGAACCCCAGCCATTTTCTCTCATCACTGGTAATAGACTGAGGCCGCATATCTATAAATTCATCTACGCCGATTGTCAACCCACAGGATTTTTCAAAACTATTATCAGGACCTTTATAATAATCCAATGAAAGATCCAGCTTCGAAGCAGCACAGGAAGATATTAGGAGAATCAGAAGAAATGACAGACTAAATCCTTTTAATATCCTGAAGGTATTTGGAGATTTTTTTAAAAAAGCAGCCCTTGATTTGAAATTATGGCTGTAAAAAATTACTATTTTCCCCATATCCCTTCAGTCCGGGTTACCAATCCCGTTTTAGGATCAAAGGCAACACCGATGTTTTTCCCGAAACGCCGTCGTGCATAAACCCACAGATCATGATCTATAATATCCTCATAAGTCATCCGGTTTGTCTTACCATCCACAACCTTTGTAGGAGGACCCATGGCGATATAAACCTGCTCCTTGGTCATGTCAACCCTGGCAACGAGGTTCCTGATATTTTTCTGTACTTCTTCAGGGAACTTACTGATGTCAACTTTTTCTCCAGTAATAAATTTTTCCAGAAAAATATCCCCGTAGTTGCCTATATCCAGTGTGTATTCCTTTCCATTCTCAATGGTCTCGATTTTTACAATATTTTTGCCCCTATCGACAATCCTTATTTTTTCCCCAACCGGAATGTATGTTGGTGTAGACTGCCAGTTTATCCAGGTAATGTGATTGCCCTTTATTACCTTAAGATTGCAGCGGGCATAATAGACCGCGGTATCCTGAGCGGAACAATAGCCCCCCGACAATAGTAACAAAACAATAGATATAACACCTAAAAACAAAATGAATTTTTTCATAATTATATATCCCTATATCTATAATCTATTTATTAAGTTTCTCTTTGGCTTCTTTGGCCCACATGCAATCCGGCGCGAACGATACAGCCTTGTTCCACTCCTTTTGAGCATCTTCCTTATTATTATAAAGGTACTGATAGGTGTCACCGAGTCTCAGGTGGATCATGGCCGTTGTTTCAGCATTATTTTCAGAAGATAGCCCCAGGGCCGATTCAAAGGATTCCTTTGCCTTTGAGCAATATTTTTCAAATTTGTCGTGGTCCCTGTCTAATGTATCAGTTGGTACTGGTGAGATTATTTTTTTCAGCGCCTTTCCCTCTTCGAGATACATGGTCCCCTGAAAGATGTATGCCTCCATATAGCCTGGATTGTAATAGAAGGCCTTCCTTAGGGACGTATCTGCCTTTTCAAGTCTGTTGTTAACCCAGTAACATTTCGCAAATGACAGAAAAATCTCGGGCGAGGTTTTATTTGAAGGAAAAAGCCTTTTTAAATCACCAAAAGCCTCATAAATCTTTGTCTTCCAAACAGGGTTATTTTTTTCTTTAAAAACCCTGGCCTGCTCAGTGGTTGTGTCTATAAAACCCAGTTTTAACCTCAGGTCTGAGGGATTATCTTTGGAAAGCTTTGTAAAGATGCTGAGCGCTTCATCCAGCTTGCCTTCGCATAACAGTTTTTTTCCCTTTTCATATTCAGCTTCCTGGGCAGGCTCAAGCGACCATGTTTTAGGTAGATATGCTAGGATCACAACACATATGATACTTACGATAATCAAGAAATGCTTATGTTTTAAATATCTCATCCCGAAAACCTCCTTTAAAAAATTGTCCCCATTTCTATTTGTTATTTAAGGATTTGGATTTTGTTTTTTGGATATTATTGCTTTGGAAAAATATATCTAAATCCCATATTACAGCCCATATTATGGATTGATAGGGAATAGAAGGATAAATATTATTTTTCTAAAAGCATATAAAAAACCCACAAAAAAAGCAATGGCTGGTTATTGTTGATTATTGGTGTTAATTATCGGTTATTAGTATTGGCTAAATGTTGGTTATTATAGGTTGGATATCATTATAATGCTTCATTGTATATATACTATTTCAAATTATGCTTCTTACATCAAATAATCATTGTTTGCTTATGGTTTTCGTACTATATAATACTTTAAGAAGACAAGTACATTTGGTGATTATGAGTCCAGTTGCCCGCTAACTGGATGACGCATGGTTCATATTGTTTTTTTTAGCACCTTTTCTATCATATCGCGGGTTATAATGATTTCTCCTTCAACACATCTTTTGCACTTTTTGACATATCTATTTTGAATATCAATCCCTTCAAAACAATCATCATTTGATTTGTATTCTCTTAAAACGATATCGTCCCTTAATAATTCTTTCAAATTAACCTCATTAAGGTGTTTCCCCGGACCGTTACATCTTATCTTTATGATATCATTCATAAAATACCTCTTTTGTTAAAGTATTACTTTACTTTATGGATTCATTTTTGAAAATTTCGGGAAGCTCAGTGCCGATCTGCTCAAGCCAGGCAGCATCAAATAGATCTGCTCCCCATTGTTGACGTAATTTAATCAAATTATTTAATGCAATTTTTTCATCCGGCGAACCTAACTCAGCTAAAATTTTAAGAGCTGATACAAATAGTTTAAAGGCTTCTGAAAACTCACCTCGCTCCTGATGTATCCTGGCAATCTGGTGAAGTGAAGATGCCACACCAGACCGGTCTCCCAATTCTTCTTTAATTTTAAGGGATTTTTGATACTGAACAAGAGCCTCCTCATACTCGCCTCGGACCTGATGAATCATGCCAATCTGGTGAAGGGAGAGGGCCACACCAACTCGGTTACCCAATTCTTCTTCTATTTTAAGGGATTTTTGATACTGAACAAGAGCCTCCTTATATTCACCCCGCTCCTGATAAATCATGCCAATCTGGTGAAGGGAGATGGCCACACCAGCTCGGTCTCCCAATTCTTCTTTAATTTTAAGGGATTTTTGATACTGAACAAGTGCCTCCTCATAATCACCCCGATACTGATGAATCATGCCAATCTGGTGAAGGGAGATGGACACACCAGCTCGGTTACCCAATTCTTCTTTAATTTTAAGGGATTTTTGATACTGAACAAGTGCCTTCTCATACTCCCCCCGATCCTGATATAAAATACCCAGGTTGTGTAAAAGGCCGGCTTTTGCTAATCCTTCAACATGAGGCAATATCCGGATATACAATGATTCACGAAACCTGCCCAGACCCCACCGGTCTAATAGTTCGGTCACTCCTGCGATAATGTCCGTAGCCTCTTCATATTCACAGGCCTCCATCAACAGCTCTGCTGCATCCACCTCTTCCAAAACCATAGGCAGGGATTTATATTCCTCAGGAATGTTCCCGGAGTGATTCATATAAAAAGATGAGGCATCCTTTAAATACTCATTCCATTCTTTTTCCTCAATCTTTGACCTGCAGAACTCCCGCACGAGTGTATGAACTCCTAAAAGCACCCTATCTTCCTTTTCTATGGCAACAAGAAGGCCCTAGTTTACCAATTCAGTGATAGGCTGGTCGATGCCTTCAGCATGGCGCTCCTCAGGCAATAATTTCTCCAAAAGCTGTAATAATTCGGCATCCGGTAATTTTTTAAATTCATCCGGCAGTCTCTCGGCCATTTTTTTAAGACGGTCCTCATCGAGTTTCACCTTTTTGCCTATTACCCAGTGTGCTGCGGATTGATCAATGGGTCTTCTAAAGGCAGCAAGCCTGTTTAGCAACTCACAGCTTTGCTGGGAAAGCTTGGAGTAATTTAGCTCAATAGCCAGGAACTCCCGCAGTTCCGTATGGATAGCTTCCGCATCATCCAGTGCCTGAGTGAGGGATTTCTGGCTGCAATGACGGTCAAGGGTTACAAGGGCATAGGGATGACCTCCAAAGGTTTTATAAGCCCTCAGTTTGTCCGGATAATCAGCCTGGGCTAAATGGGGCAGCTTTTGCATGAGTCCCAGTGCCTCGGGCCGGCTGAGATCGTGCAAAGGGATATGGTTTATGGTGCCGATACGCTTTTCGTCTATGTCGAAAAGATAGCGGGTTGTAAACAAAAAGCGGCTGCCTTTGGCAGTTGTTTTTATAAGTGTCATGAGGAATGCCCTTAAGTTGTCATCAGCGATGTGATGGCTCCCATCTTTTTCTTTTAGCTGTTCCTCTTTTAACTGTTCCTCAAAATTATCGAAGATGATAAGCAGGGGCCATTCACTAAGCACCTGGGAGACATAGCTTGCAAGCTGCTCAGGTGGAAGGGAAAGGTGAATAAGCCCTTCGAGGGATTTTATGCCTTGCAGCTCCAGGAACCTGTGAAGCTCAAGAAGTATGGTGTCAGGAGCCAATGTGCCTGACCGGCAGTCAAAGGCGTATACCCCTTTGAAATAGGACCTCAGACGCTCCGCTGCATGGCTGATTAAAGCGGTCTTTCCTATGCCGCCTATTCCATGCACAATAACGGCACGGTGGTTGCGGTGTAAAAGACTGTCCCGAAGGGTGCGGTATTCTTTGCGGCGTCCGTAAAAACCGAATGAGAGCTGGGGAAGCGGAAGATAATAGTTAAGCTCAATTTTGGGTTGGGTTGTCTTTTTCGTGACATCTGAAAGTGTTGTTTTCAAGGGCTGGGCATTGGCAAGGAAAAGGACAGGTGCAAAGGCATCCGCCCGGATGATTTCTTCATCATGCTGCAAAAGGATGCGGCGGCAGGCGCTCAGGGCTGCATCAAGGGATTGGCCCTCCATAAGACGGGGATAAAGGTTTTGGGCAAAAATGAGGCCTGCCTTATCAGTGATGGAAAACTGCATGGCTATTACGGCAGGAATTTTACGGCGTACAAAACCGCGTGCCAGGTCCTGAAAACCCCGGATATTGAGTGTTCGGGCCGTCTGACATCCGGAAAGAAGAACAAGCCTCAGGTTCTTTTCACCCTTCTCAATAACATTTAGAAAATCGCTTACGGAGGTGGGGCGCCTTTTCCCTTCAAGATCCTCAAGCAATACCCCGCCACCATCCCCGGGATTGATCCCGTGTCCTGAATAGTGCAGTATATGGTATTCACCCTCCATGCTTCCTTCTATCACAGGAAGCTTTGCCTCGTCTTCAAATTCAATAGTAAGGCGCCCCTGCCCGGAAGGGGAGTTTGTAGCCTGCAATAATATTTCCTGCTCCTGTTCAATAGCAAGGCGTTCATGCTCCTCTAAGTCCAGGGGGCTTGAGATCAGGGAAAGCATTTTTACAGGCAACGGCAGCTCTGGAAGAATGTCCTGAGGGGATATGTCGAGAGGAAGGCGTGTGAGGCTTGTGCATGCCCCGGTAGAGATATATTCAGCCCCGTCATTGAGGGCCTCCCAGGGAAGGATTTCCAATTCCTTTGCCTCAGGCGCAATACGAATACAGAGGGTTAAAAAAACGTTTTTTCCCTTGTATTCATTCCAGAGGCCTTTTATCTGTTCTGTAAAGATCCTCTTATACAGATCAGAGCCAAAACTATTGATGCTCTGCAACCGTTCATGGGGATCTTTGGTATCTAAATCCATACGTGAGATCTGAAATTCAGTGGTGTAGGATAGTTCATAGGAGAACTCCTCCCTTGCAAGGGGGTGTGTTTTGTTGCGCTCAAAAACCTGGAGCGAAAAGTTTCCATCTTTGCCCCTTTCAATATGGAAATCAAGCGTTACCGGCATTCTGCCTCCTGTTTCAGTGGGGTACCCCGATGGTTAGCCCCTTATCCAATCATAATGAAAATATAGTCTATATATAGTCTATATATTGTACGAATCCTTTACAGATAGACGCGTAGTATAAAAAGTAAAAAAACAGCTATTAAACCAATACTGAAGGTGCCAAAGGCCCATTTCATATGCCTTTGTTTTTCCAGCAAGAGCTGTTGTATCTTATCACGTATATCATCCGGTGCATGGATATTTATAGTCAATTTTTTGCTCATTAAAACCTGGAGCGTGCAATAGATAGCTATAAGCCAAAGAATGAGAGGTATAAGAAAGATAATTTTTACTGCAAAATTCATATTGTCCGGAATAAAATCGGCAAATCCCAAGATGCCAAGATAAATCCCGGTTATTATCTCTAAGCCTGTAAGGAAGGATTTAGCAGCATCATGGACAGCATCAAAGGACCCTTCAAGCAGTTTTTGTCCCTGCTCAAGCCAGATTTTATCCTCCGGATCGGAAGCGGGACTCTCAAAGATGATCTCTTCGGGATCAGGCATTCTTTTCCCCTTTTTGGGAACTTATATTATATAATTTGTAATGAGCAAAGTTTCATCAGAAGATAATAGAAATTTCCAAACTTCACCGGATGATTTATTATTGATGTCATCTGCTATTCTTTTAAAAGGGTAGTTATCCCCTGGCGGATAATCTCTGCCATGGATACGCCTTTTTGTTTTGCCAATTTTTTTATAAGATCAGCCTGTTTTTCTGTTAATTGAACCTGTTTCCTTACCATGTTATACCATATTAGATGGTTAGATATCCCGTTGTTTACAAAATTTAATGTTATGATTACACAAATTCTTAATGTAGTCAAAAATTCGGCTTTAAGTGGTCATAAGTAGAATGCATTATAAAAATGGTAGAAAAAGTTTTGTCAAAATAAATATTTTTGCTTTTTCCCCTGATTGATGCTAAATTTTTTTTTAAAATGATAAAATCGTGAAAATGATAAAATCGTAGAAACTTTTTTATTCTTTGAAAAAGACTATTCAAAGAAAAACACATTTAAAGAAAAATTACATTTAAAGAAAAAGAAATAAGAAAAATAATGACATTTAAGAGGAATAGAGATGCCATCAATTGATATTGGTATTATCGGGGCAGGGATAGGCGGCCTGGCATGTGCGGCAAAGCTTGCAAAAGAAGGATTTGAAGTTGCGATATTTGAAAAGGAGGCCGAACCCGGAGGTTACTGCCGAAGTTTTACACGTGACGGATTCACATTCGATGCCTGTGTTGATTCAGTCGGCGAATTCGGACCCGGAGGAGTTATTGCAGCCATCCTATCGGATCTTGGGATCTATGTGGAGCTTGTCCCCCTCAATCCTGTTCGCTTCAATATCTTCCCCGATCACAGGGTTGCTATCCCGCCAGATTCATCAGAGTATCAAAAAATCTTGAAGGACCTGTTCCCTGATAGCTCCTCACAAATTGAAACATTATTCAAATTAATGAATTCCATTTACCGGGTATCTTTAAATAGTATCTTAAGGAAAAAGGATTTTTCAACCGAAGATCTGAAAGCGGCATTACCCTTTAAAGCTAAGACAGTATCCGAAGTTATGCGGGACATTGGATTGATGTATCCCCTCACCTCAGTGCTTTCAAATTATTGCACCTTTTTGGGACTGTCCCCTTCGGATCTTTCATTCTGGTCTTTGAGCAATCTTCTGGTCAGCTATCTAAACGGAGCGGTTAGGATTAAAGGGGGAATACAAAATCTGGCCCGAGGATTGACGCAGAGCATCAAGGGATTCGGAGGAAGGATAGTATATTTGAATAAAATAGACCATATTGGTATAATAAATAACCGTGCCGTTTATATCATGAATTCATCGGGTGAAACCTTTGATATCGGAAGGCATTTGATCTCAAATATTGATGTCCTTGATCTGTTTCAAAAAAGGATTGATAAACGGCATTTGCATTCGGATTTTTGTTCAAAGCTAAAAAGGCTGCATATTTCTTCGTCCTTTTTGATTGTATACATAGGCACAAGCTTCGATTTCAGGAAATTTTCAGAATACAGCAGCATAGGGTACTTCCCGACTTACAATATGGAGAATGTCTGTTTTAGCTATACAGGGGAAGATTCCATCGGGGAACAGAATCTAGGGATCGCCGTACCAAGCATTGACGACCCTGATCTGGCCCCTCCTGGAAAGAATACTATGATTATTCATCTGCCTGTTGGAACAAAGAATACGGCACTGATAGATAAGGACAAGGGCAGGATTGCGGATAGCCTGATCCGCCAATGTGAAGGTCTTTTTCCCGGTATTTCGGAAAAGATTGATACATTAGTAATAGCGACCCCCTTGACCCTTGAAAGGATATCCGGAAATCATCTGGGGTCTGCCTATGGTTGGGAGCATTCCCCGGCCCAGATGCAGTTGATGAAAGAGATAAATTTTCCTTTTAAAAACATGAGTATCGTGGGCCACTGGGCCGGGTTGGGAGGCGGGGTGATACCGGCTATGCTTACAGGATATCTTGCCGCAAAGAAGATTATTGAGAGGGAAAATGGAGCTACAGGAAAAGATTAAAGAATTCATTATACATACATTAAGACTGGATATAACACCGGAAGAGATTGGAGACGATACGCCGCTTTTCGGAGAATCCGGATTGGGCCTCGATTCAATCGACGCGCTGGAGCTGATCGTCAATCTGGAGAAAAAATTTCATATAAAGATCACGGATAACATTCAGGGTGAAAAGATTTTATCCTCCGTGAGCACGATAACTGAATTTGTAACGAGCACCGGTAAAGAGATTCCAATAGGATAATATAAGTTTTACTATTACTATAAGTTTAATAAAATAATAAAATAATAAGAGATAATATAACTGGGATATGCCTAATCTTATTGATTCGATCAAAAAAAAGGCGTCTTTGCAACTGGCGGATCTTTTCTTGCATCTCGGCAGTCAATTTTCCAATCAAGCCCTGCTCAGAATAATCGACCTGTTTTCCATGACCATCAATGACCCGGGCTATCAGGATGGCTTCAGATATATTCGCCTCCTGATCAGAGACAATCACGGGTGTGTATCCGCAGCAAGGCGTTTGATCCGGGAGCTTAATCCGCAGGTACGTAAAAAAATAATAGAGAATTTCTTTATAGGTTCTATCATGGAAGGATATCAAAAACGATATCAATTCTGGCAGGAGTATGGATTCGCGCCGCCTGTGTCCATCCTTATGAGCCCGACTCAGCGCTGCAATCTTAATTGTACCGGATGTTTTGCCGCTGAATACGAAAGGTCCCCTTCGTTGTCTATGGAGATCATGGATAAAATCATAAAGGAGGCAAAAAGTATCGGAATATATCAGATTACCTTGCTGGGTGGAGAGCCCCTGCTGAGGATTCATGAATTATTGACATTATTTGAAAACCACCCTGATATGGCTTTTCAGGTCTTCACAAACGGGCTGTTGATGAATCAGGATATCGCCTTTGCGTTGGCCAATTTGGGGAATGTGGCCATCTCCTTAAGCATTGAAGGCTTTCAGCGGGAGACGGATGCCAGAAGAGGCGAGGGAAGCTTTGACGCGGTTCTTCAGGCCATGGATTTCCTGAAAAAAGCTGGGATCTTGTCTGCCTTTTCGGTTACAGTAACAAGGCAGAATCTGGACGTTGTTACCTCAGAAGAATTTATCAAGAAGATGATTGATAAGGGATGCATTTATGGCTGGTATTTTTTATATCTTCCCGTCGGCGGATGTCCGACCGCCTCCTCCATGCCGACACCGAATGAACGGAGGATATTGCGCGAACGAATAATCAACCTTCGCAGGAAGCATCCCATTCTTCTGGTGGATTTCTGGCATGATGGAAAGATCACGCATGGATGTATGGCAGGCGGAAGAAAATATCTCCACATAAACGCCAATGGGGATGTAGAGCCTTGCGTGTTCGCGCATTTTGCGGTAGACAACATTAATGAGAAATCCCTGATCGAGGTTTTACAATCACCGTTTTTTAATGAGATAAGGAGAAGAGTAGGAGAAGAGAAGAATCTGCTCCGTCCGTGCATGATTATAGATAAGCCTGAAGTCCTTCGGGAAACCGTGAAGAATCACCACGCCTATCCCACAAGTGCTCACGCTTTTACATTGTTGGAGGAGTTTAAAGAACACCTGGATACTTACTCTTCTACCTATAAAAAGATTGCGGATGAACTCTGGTACGGTCCCGAGCAATAATAGGTCTATCTTAATCACGGATGGGTATTGGAGAAAGACCCTTGCCATAATAAGGGCCCTCGGCAAAGAGGGTATTTCTTTGAGCGTGGGAGAAAGGACCTCCCTGTCTCCCACTTTCTTCTCCAGGTATGTATCCAGGCGGATAATTTATCCTTCACCTAAGAAACGCCCTGAAGAATTCCTGTCTTCCCTCTTGGATTTAGTAAAAAAGAGAAGGTTTGATCTCATCCTTACACCGGAGGAGTTTACCTCCATATTGCTTGCGCGGAACAGAAAAAAATTTGAGTCTTATACGGCGGTTCCGCTGCCTTCCGTGGAAGCCCTTGAATTGGCTTCGGATAAACTCAGACTGCTAAGGCATGCCGAAGACATAGGAATACCATGTCCCAAAACCTTTTATCCGAAAAATCATCAGGATCTCCATGCAATAGCTGGAAATATTGATTTTCCCGCCGTGATAAAGCCCAGACATGGGACAGGGGCTTATGGTGTACGGTATGTGAAAAATAAAAATGAATTACTGGATCAGTATCCGGTTGTATGTAAAAGATTTTCCAGGCCCATGATACAGGAATTTATTCCCGGCAGACAAAGGATGTTCGGGGTTTCGCTATTGTTTAACCACGACTTGGCTCCAAGGGCCTGTTTTGTGCACAGAAAAGTCAGGGAATTCCCTGTACAGGGCGGGGCCAGTACCTTAAGAGAATCGGTGGAATTTCCCTGCCTAGTGGACCTGTCTGTTGAATTATTAAAATCTCTTAAGTGGTACGGCATAGCTAATGTTGAGTTTAAGCTGGACCCAAGGGACGGAAGGCCGAAGCTGATGGAATTAAATCCCCGTTTCTGGGGGTCATTACATCTTGCCATAAAGGCCGGAGTCAATTTTCCTTATTTATTATACAGGATGGTGACCGAGGGGGATGTTTCTCCGGTATTTAACTATAAGACGGGGATTCGTTGCAGATGGCTATTTTACGGGGACCTTCTCTGCTTTTTATCCAAATTGCGGCAAAAACGATGGGATTGGGATTTTTTTCGTTTCCTGGAGCCTAAAACAACATCCCTGGAGATTATGGATTGGGATGACCCTTTGCCGTTTTTCGGGACATTGTTGTCATGGCTGGCGTTTCCGTTTGATCGAAACCTGGTAAAAAATATTTTTCATTAGAATTTGAGATGAATTCACGCTTTAAACACCCATTAAATAAGCCTAATGTATATAAATGGGGGATATATTCCACTAAGCGCCTGCCTGTTTCTTTTATTTATTTTTTCGCTGCATGTTTGGCGGAGCTTAATTATTGGATTTTAAAAAGGCAGCGTCAGAATGTGGAGCAGAATATCAGAAAAATTTTCCCCGGCCAGGACTGGAAGGTCAAAAGGATTACCCGGCGATTGTTCCGGAATTATGCGAGGTATCTGGTGGATTATGCCCGATTTTATTATCTGAATACAAAACAACTAAAGGATGCCATTCCCTCTGTCGAAGGTATAGAATATTTTCATCAGGCGGTAAATAGGGGAAAGGGGATATTGTTATTGACCGCCCATCTGGGAAATTGGGAATTAGGGTCCCTTTTCTTCAGCCATTTAGGTATACCGGTAAATGTGGTAACACTTCCTGATGAGGATAAGCATGTCCACAAGATACGTCAGCAGTATCGTCTTGGACATCAAATAAGGACTATAACAATAAGGCATTCACCGCTGGATGGACTGTGGCAGATCCTTCAGGCATTGAAACGTAATGAATTGGTGGCCATGCTTGTTGATCGATATCTGAGGGAAGGCGGTGAGTTGATAGATTTTTTTCAAGGTAAGGCCTATTTCCCCAAGGGGATTGTTTACCTGGCACAGATCAGCGGGGCTACTGTTTTGCCTGCTTTTGTAGTCAAAAATAAAGACTCGAATTATCAGGGTATTATATGTAAACCTTTAATCTTAGACGAAAACTATGATAAAAAAGTCTCTCCGGAGTATGTTCAAAAAAATCTTCGCCGGATTGCCCTGTCATTTGAAGGTATAATCCGCAGATTCCCTGATCAGTGGTATAATTTTGAAACCATTTGGAATAATAGTAGTAATCTAAACATAAAAACATGATGCCTGATACTTTATTTAATATAAGATGGAATGAAAGAAATAGCCTTTTGAATGTCCGATGCAATCAATGCCGGTCTTCCAGATCTCAACTGATCAGCATCGAAAATGGCTTTCGAATCGTAAAATGCTGTGATTGCGGGCTTGTTTACGTAAATCCTCAGCCGGAGGAAAGGGACCTGATGGAGTTTTATCAGCACTATTTTCCTGAAGATGAAGGATCTCCCCTCAGGTGGGAGCTGATGATGAGACCTGTTTTCGATGAGGTCCATCAGTATATTTTACATAACTATTCAAATGGGCGCTTGCTGGATGTCGGATGTTCTTATGGATTTTTCCTGGAGCGCTTTGATAAAACAAAATGGGAGATATTTGGCGTCGATCCTTCCGGGCACGCGGTTACTTATGCGCGAAAAAAATTAGGCAAAAGGATTTTTACAGGATCTTTGATACAACAGGATTTTCCGGATCAGTTTTTTGATATAATCACACTCTTTTATGTACTGGAGCATGTGGTTGACCCTCTGTCATTTTTAAAAGAGCTTCATCGGATCCTCAAGCCTAAAGGCCTCCTCGTGCTAAGAATCCCTCATTCAGAGCCAATAATCCGCTTAGCGAAACTTTTCAGACTGGATATCCCCCTGCTTTATCCCCCTATGCACCTTTATGATTTTTCTCCCAATACATTGAAGCTAATCTTGAAAAAAGCGGGTTTCAGAAAAATATCTGTGGAAATCGGAGAATGTACAAGGATGGAAAGGTTTTTTCAAAGAGCCTTGTTAAATGTCATAACAAGATTTTCTATAGTTTTAAGTGATGTTACCAAAAGGATCTTTTTAATGCCCGGGCTGAGTAAAACGGCTTTTGCCATAAGGTCATGACTGGATATCAGATGGATCTGTGATGAGACTTGATTTGATAAATAAATTCTGACGGAAAGGGGCGGTATAATGAATAAGAAGGTGATGATAGTTTGTTTTCTGGTAATAATGATAACTGTTTTTATCTTTGGTTCTGCGATGGCTGTTGATTGGAGGTTCCCTCTTGCACTCACCTATTCAACTGGGTGGAAAGATGTCAAGGATCTCTATGAAGATAATCTAAGAGATATCGATGATGATGAAGTAAGTACTGTCCCTTTGGGTATTTCGTTTAATCCATATGTGGAATTCAGTTCAGGGTTTGGAGTGGGTGCTGGTTTTGGACCTCTTATGCTTATCTGGGATAATTGGGATTATGTTCTCCCTCTGAAATTGGATTTTAGGTACACCATTATGCCACAAAATACTACTGCAGCATATTTTCGTCTCGGGCCAAGTTATCATTTTGTCAAAGGATATAAGTTACACGATGGAAGTCCGGGGTTTTTTGTAGGTACTGGTGTTGAGTTTTTAAGAAATAGAAAGTTAGGTTTTGGATTTGAAATCTCTTATGATTCGGCTGAAATAGAATCTGAAAGACGTATTAGATTTTATGATGAGTATCAGAGTGATTATCGTTACTATACATATAAAGAGGAAATTAAATCCTGCGAGTTTATGTTTAGTCTATATTTAATTTACTAAATTTTTAAGATATCGAAATTTAATTTAGTTGGTGGGGGAATAGTTTAATAATAGTGGGGGGGAATAGGATTAATAAATAATATGACTGGCTGGGAGGTGATGAATTAGAGAAAATTTACAGGTTTTATTATTCTTGTTGGATTTCGCAGAATTTTTAAACTACAAATACCTGATAAACACGCCAAAAAAGTTATAGAATAAGCACATTGGCATTTTTAGCAAACACTTCTGGAAAAGCGAGCCCTAAGGTATTGTTTGTTTTTTTAATCCTCCAAGATTTCGGAAGTATCTTTAATGATACTGGAATAATTCTGGATTTTATAACTAAATTCTCACAGAAAGGGACAGTATGATGAATAAGAAAGGTATGGTAGTTTGTTTTCTGGTAATAGTTATAACCGTTTCTTTTATTAGTTCCGCAATAGCTGCAGATTGGCGTTTCCCTGTCGCGCTGACTTATATAAGCGGATGGAGTGATGTCAAGGATCTCTATGAAGATAACCTGGATACAGAAGGTTACAGTTACGAGGAAGTAAGTGGATTACCCGTTGGGCTTTCGTTTCAGCCCTATGTGGAATTAGATAAAGGTTTTGCGGTAGGGGGCGGTGTTGGCCCTCTTATGCTCATTTTGGGTGATTGGGATTTTTTTGATCTTCCCCTGAGAATGGATTTTCGGTACATTGTTATGCCACAGAATGATACCGCGGCATATTTTCGCATTGGTCCGAGTTTTCATCTGGCCAGCGGCGACTATGTGGAAAGTGATGGAGCGGGAATTTTTGTAGGCGCCGGAGTCGAGTTCCTGCGGACCAGAAGAGTAGGTATGGGAATCGAACTGGCTTATGATTCGGCTGAAGTTGAATTTAAAAGATCCAGAAGAGATTATTGGGGCTCCATCTATACTGAAAAAGAAAAGATCAAACCCTGTGAGTTTATGTTCAGCGTGTTTGCCATATTCTAATATTTTAAAAGATTTTGAAACCGTTTTATATCTTTGAATACCTCCCGGAACAGGGTATATAATCTGTTTGGATATTCTATCAGGCCTTGCTCCGGGAGGCATTCAGACCCGAAAAAGGAGTTTTGTGTTTATAAACAATAAAATGTTACAATTAACAAAATATAACTATGAAAAAATTATATAAAAAGATATCATTTGTATTCCTTATATTAATCACCCTATTGATGATTGCAGATAATTATGCTTGTCCCTATGAATATCTGACGGTTACTCCTACAACGGAAGACCTGGGAAAATACCAAACCGAGCATTTTAATATTATATATCAGAAGGATCTGAGATTTGGAGTCAGTACTCTCGCTTCTCAGTGTGAGGAGGCTTATCAGGTTCTCACATCGGTCTTTAACTGGTCACCTGAAGAGAGTATAGATGTTTTATTCATAGATTCATTTGATACCCATAACGGATGGGCATCTTCAATACCTCATAACAGGATGTCCATATATGCTGCCGGGGCAGAACCCGGCTCCATGATTTTTCAGCCGGGAAACTATTTGCGAAGAACCGTTTATCATGAGCTTGCACATGTGTTGTGCATGGATATGCACTATGGATACAATTCGGTTTTATCGAAGATTTTCGGTAAAATGCTTCCTGTAAATGACGATCCCCTTTCCGGCCTTTTGTTCTATTTTTCCGCATCTCCTGTGATGCTGGCGCCTGAATGGTATCTGGAAGGGATAGCAGTCTGGGCTGAGACTGAATTTGTGCCTCCGGGCCGGGGGAGGATGTCCATACCGGATATGATTTTTCGTTGCGCGGTAGATGAGGGCAATCTCCTTCCTTATAACCGGTGGGACCTGGAGATCCCTTATTGGCCCTATGGCAATGGTGCTTATTTATATGGCATGAAGGTTATTAAGTATATAGATGATCAAATCTCAGAAACCGATGTATCAGGAGACCTTGCCCAAAGCCTCGCCCATTCCTTTATGTTTAATTTTGACAGACACTCCACAAAGATAATGAAGGAAAGGGTTAAGGTAATCGTTCATAAAATGCTTCAGCATGAGCAAAAGGTCCAGCGGGAAAATATTGAAGAACTGAAAAAGATTCCACTCACACAGGTCCCAAGGCTAACGGACCGGCAAATTATGGTTTGTTCCCCTGTCTTTGTTAATGACAGGGTATATTTTGTTGCTCATGAGGAGGAAACAAGAGACAGTTTATATGTTTATATCCCGGAAGAGCGTCGTACGCAAAAGATTGCGCATGTGCGAGTAACTGCGCCTTTTGCCAGTCTGAGCGTGTCACCTGACAGCCGTTATATTTATTACACCAGGCTTGAAATCCAACAGAAAGATAATTACTGGTATGAAGTGCGTCGCTTTGACACCATAACCCAGAAGGATATCCTGATCACAGACTCAGGAAGATACAGGGCAATCGATATCTCTCCTGATGGCCGGAACATTATTGCTGTAAGCATGCATGAAGGAATCAGCTATCTTGTGGAGATACCCCTTGTCGATGCAGGGGAGGTCGGTCAGGAAAAGGTTTTGGTAAAAGGGGTATTGCAGGAAAACTTCAGCACCCCGAGATACTCACCCGATGGTGAGCAAATTGTTTACGTTAACGCCCAAAATGATAATTTTGCCCTTAACCTCGATGATGAAGGCTTCAACTTGGTTGTATTTGACAGGAAAACGGGTAAAAGCAAATCAGTCTATCATTCGGAACATCAAATCGTCTTTCCTCGATGGCACGGTAATAATAAGAGTATTATTTTCAGCAGCGATGAAAACGGTGTGTTTAACCTGTATGAGATATCACTCGATAATCCGGATGAACCGGTCCCGCTTACACATGTCCTTGGCGGGCTGTTTGCTTATGACCTTTCACCCGACGGAAAGACAATAGCCGCGGCTGCGTATGACAGCAGAGGTTATTACCTTACAATGCTTCCTTATAATCCTGAATCTCCGGCCCAAAAGGGATTGCCCGGCATTAAGGCTGAATGGAAGGAGAAGGCGCGAGATACTGAGAATAGTAATGTGTCTTCCTCAATGAAGGAACCCGTATTTCGTCCCTATTCCTCTTTCAGGAATATCCATTTTGATTACTGGGGCCCCTGGTTGACTGCCAGTGCTGAAGAAGTAATGGGAGGTGTCGGGATGGTATTTTCAGACCCTGCCGGATACCAGTATCTAAAGATCTTAGCGGGCAAGGAGTCAGAATATAGCAGTGATCTTGCCTCTATACACTATCAATATAGCGGATTTTATCCGATATTCCACCTTTTTGCCAGTCAATATCAGGAAAATTATCCCGATCTGGTTTTATCCGAAGATGATGAACGTTTTGATTATGCGGAAGATAAAAGGACAGTCGGCACGGCTGTTGATATACCGCTTATAAAAAGGGATCGACAAATATCTTTACAGTTGGGCTATAAACTGACTGACCGGGACTTTATAGAAGAGAGCGGAGATGACTATCAGGATACTAATATAAAGACGAAAGACCTTAATGATCAATCCGAAGGCTCTTTATGGGCAAAGCTTGAATTTTTCAACGGGACTGCTTTCGGAAGGAGTAATTCAGTGGAGGATGGCCGTTATGTAGCATTGACTGTAGAGAGAACGGATGATCGATTGGGAGGGGACCTCTGCCAGACCCGTCTGATGTCTGAATGGAGTGAATACATCTCGAATCCCTGGGTAAAAAACCATGTGTTGAAGCTCTCCTGTTTATACGGGTATGGAGAAGGGGATCACACCGCTCAGAGGATGTTTGGATTGGGTGGTTTTGGCTTTCCCCTATTGTCGAGTTCCTTTGGAATCGAAAGATCGATCCCTCTGCGCGGTTATTACGAAAACTTTCAAACCGGTGACAGAATCGTCAAAGCGGGCCTGTCTTACCGTTTCCCTATTTATAACCTTTCTAGAGGCGCCACAGGTTCCATGCCCATATATTTCAACCAGATCTTTGCAGAGGTCTTTTATGAAGGCGGCAGAACATGGGATGAAAAAGAGTATGATTATGATATGGATGATGAATACTGGATGAATGCGGCCGGTTTTGAAGTCAACTTTTCCATAAAGCTGTTGAGGTTTTTGAGGGTAGCGCCCGGTCTGGGTTTTGTTTATGCGCCGCAGCGGATAAGGGAAGATTCAGAGGACAATGACGATGAAACCGATGAGCGATTTCAGGCTTATGTTAGTATAAAAGGGTTTGTGAATTTTTGATGATTTTCTCCCTTAATTTAATTATGACAGGATAAAAAATAAAGTAACATTTAGTTGCTTGAAAATATATACTTCTTTTTCTGTTCAGGCTTTTGTGAACAACTAAGATATTAAAATTAAAGAGGACTCTATGTTCAGTTTTAGGGATCAAGTGGTAATAGTAACCGGCGGAACCCGCGGTATAGGGAAGAGCATTTCCAAGGCATTCCTGAAAGCGGATGCAAGGGTGATCGCTGTATATACTTCAAATGACCAGAAGGCCGAAGAGTTTAAAGCAGAAAATAGCGCATATGGAAAAAAGCTTGATTTACGAAAGCTGGACATTACTGATTATAATGAAGTTGAAAAATTTTTTGATGATATTGAAGAAAAAAATGGATCTGTCGATGTGCTTGTGAATAACGCAGGTGTCCGAAAGGATTCGCTTTTGGGGATGATGCCCGACGAGACATGGCGTTTTGTTATAAATGTCAACCTTAACGGAACATTCTGTATGTCCAGATTTGCAGTCAGGAATATGATCAGAAAGAGATATGGACGAATCATAAACATAACTTCCCCCAGTTCATATCTTGGATTCAAAGGGCAGGCAAATTATGCGGCGTCAAAGGCAGGCCAGATCGGAATGAGCCGGGTATTGTCCAAGGAGGTTGCAGGATATGGTATAACGGTGAACTGCGTATCCCCCGGTTTCATATCCACGGAATTACTTGATGATTTGGATGAATCTCGGATCAACGAATATAAAAAGATGATCCCGCTGGGAAGGTTCGCGGCCCCTGAAGAAATAGCCTATGGTGTGCTGTTCCTGGCATCCAGAGAGGCTTCCTATATCACTGGAACAACCCTGACCATTAACGGGGGGATTTAAATACTTAAGAGAATATTACCAGCAGAAAAAATTATAAGATTAGTAACTCTCTGATAATTATTGGATTATGAGAAGGTAGGCAGGCCCTGAATTGGTTTTGAATTTAAAACAGATAAAAGGATTATTGCCCCATAGTTTCCCCTTCTTTTTGGTTGATCTGTAAGGCAGAATTGATCTTTAGTGCAAAGAATAAAGAAACATAGTTACAGGATGTAAGGCTAAGTAATAAATTAGTCCGGCAATTTCAGGTTAAAGCCCTTTGGGTTTAGCATTTGAACCAAAATAAACAAAATAAGGAGGATGCGTTGATATGCAAAGACAATGGAAGATAACAATAATATTTTTTCTGTTGGTGGTTTTTTGCGGCTGTACTCACCATTACGTACCAAGGGAATATCCTATAAATCCGGCGATGGTCCCAGAGTTGAATGTCAGCCAGCCAATCAGGTTAATCAATGTTCAACCGGATAACAAAGAAACCCTGCTTGGTAAATATATGGGGCATAAATGGATGGGTAATTTAACAGAATGGACAGATGTTGCAGTAAGCTTACTCCGGACTGAGCTACAAAAAAGAGATATAAATGTCACTGAAGACGCCTCCAAAGAGCTTAAACTTAATATTACAAAGGCTGAATTGATCTGGGGGGCTTGGGCCATACGTTGCATATTGAACCTCAGAGTAGAAACAGGGGACGGATATACTGTTGATTTGGAAGGGAATAACGCATCACCAGCAACTCTTTACAGGGCTATAGACGGCGCAGTAACAAAAGCGGTAACCGCAATGTTGAATGATGATAATATTTTAAATTATCTAAAAAAGTAATGCCTGATTTAGGTTTCAGGATCAGGGAATTGTTATGACTTATACTTATATGGATATATGTATATGATTTTTTTGATGAAAAAAAAAGAGATTAATTATAGAATTTATGTATTGTCAATCATTATGGTTTTACAAATTTTCATGGCATTTTCAGTGTTTGCCCAGGAGACGGGAAGGAGGCAGTTTCCTGCAGAAACAGGAAGGAAAGTATTCTCTCAAGAAACAGCAAGGAAAACATTCGCTATGGAAACAGAAAGGAGGTTTCGTGGCGGTTTTTATCCATTTATAGAACGTTTTGAATGGAGGGAATTTGATGAGAATGGTGACAGGCTTTTATTAGAATCAGGTCCTATTTTTGGCATCGGAGGATTTTTTCGTGGGGTCCCAAGAACACAAAACGGATTAAATCTAATAATAGGACGTGCATGGTGAATTGTTCTTTGGAGAGGTAGATTATGACGGGCATCTCCAAGATGAATAAAGAACCCCTCATAAAAGCAAAACAGCTTATTCGGGTACCAAGATTGAGGGTACATGTGCATTTGCCATTCAACTGGGGGAATATTCCTATTTTAAGCCGGGTGGAGGACTTGGCTTCCGATACTGGTTAAGAGAACTTGATGTGGATCATGATCAAATACACGGATACGATGAATCATGGACAATACTATATGGTATTATTGATCTTGGAATGATTTATTTCAAAAGGTCAAAACAAGAGCTATATGGAAATCTGGAAATAAGGATTCCTTTTTTTAACCGTGAGATTATTGATATGTCAAATCAGGGAGGACCCTCTGATATAGAATTAGAACCCGGAAAAGAGATATCTATATATATGGAGCCTTTCGGAATGAGGATAAAAATGTTTTATCTCTCCCTCTTTTATGAGCAATTGCGTTTCTCAAGATCGGACATTAATTATACTTATGGTGTTTACCAGCCAAAATCAGAGGCCGATATCTATGGAATAAAGGCGGGAACTGTTTTTTAGCATTTCCCCCATGATCATATATTTGATGGAATGATACTCTATTATGTTATGTCCAGCGGTTAAAAAAGATTTATAGAGTAATATGGATTATAAAAAAGGAAAGACATTGATTGACAGGACCTGTAGTGAATTTGATTTTCTCGGCTATCGTGTCTAACCCAAAGGGATGGGCTTTCTGAAAAACAATAATTAATCTTATCACAAAAGCTCTTCGGCTTTATGAGCAAGGACCGCCCCGCATCAGAGCGGGGCGGCTCGAAGAGTATACGATTAGACGGCTGTCATGGGCCGTTACTAGTGGACCCAGGCGGGATAACTGTTGGGATATGGAGATAGACTCGGATTTATGTATATAGTTGTCGGGACAGGAAGGAAAGTACTGGTACTAAGCTCTCTCAAAAAGGGATTAAAGTTGGTCGAACCAGATAGAATGTAAGATTGCGATGTTCCGAAGAGCGGATTCGTCATCGTCGTGCTTCGAAAATTGCTAGTGGAATATGTGTTTGAGCTTTGTGTTGAATTTGAGGAAGATCCTGCGGTCTGGTATCCCAGCCCCATATTCCATCCGTATAATCCAGCATAATTCAAGCCCGCTCCATAATGTCCATATACTATTAAGTCAGGATGGTGGAGGGAAATTGAGTTATAGGGGCTGTCCCAGTACCCGTAAATATCATATTGGTATCCCGCCGGCCACATGTTGCGGTACGTAGTGTACTGCGCTCTTGCTTTCGGAACCAGAATACTAGCCATCGCTAGGACAATCATAAAAAAACATACAAAAAAACCTGTTAAATTCCGCCTATTAAATATCATTGGCCTTATCTCCTTTACAATTTTGTATCAAATGACATACATCACCCCTGTATCATTATAAATATCTCAATATTCTACCTCCTTCTCTATAGTTTTAACCGACTGGTCTTACGCAATACCATAAATTATTATAAAAGTGAGCAAATAAACTATAATAGCCTGGGTATTGCCATCAATATATTACAGCCACAGGGATGTTCTGCTGGTAATAATCAGGGTATATCTGATTACCTTCTTTATAACCATTTATAACCAGAGCAACCGTGAATAATGAAGATGAAAGTAAATTATAAAATGTTTATATATTTTCTATATTTCGGGTGGAATGAACCGAGACTCTCCAGAGACGATATGAGGGTGTGACTCCTTCATCATAGTCAGGTCTATGATAATTGGTTCCTGCATTTAAAATTTATCCGGCAGATCAATTTTAAAGACAGATTAATATATATATTTTTTGAAAGAATATTTGATTGAATAACAAGAATTTCTTTTTGAACAATAAAAGCATATCAAAGAATATAACTTTTGTCAACACCAAATTTTACACACTAAATTTTACATAAAATATTCTAAAGGAATATCATAATAAAAATTATATGGGTTGTTATGGGTGAAGCCGTTGGCTCCAAGTCTATATAAGCGATTACAAATACTATTAGTTTGATAGAATATAAAATATGGATATTATAAATTCCTGAACATATAGGAAATATAACCAACTACGATGACGATAATGCTCCCTACCATGGTGTAAAGAGGCCAGGCTATGGTCAGGCCTTCCCCGGGTAATAGGATCTGAACAGGGCCCTTTACCAGAAAGAGAAGAGCGATCAACCCGGCAAAAAATCCTGTAATAGCGTCAAGACGCCGGAGCTTTTTGGAAAGGATACCCAACAGGAAAGCCCCCAGCAGTCCTCCATAGGTGTATGAGGCGATTCCCAGACCCAGCTCGACGACTGCCGGGCGTTGTCCCGGTGAATTAAGCTGCAGAAGGGCAAAGAGAAATGCTGAGGAGGTAATGATTATCCCCCAGATGATTGTGATTATCCGTGATATCCTCAGGTCTTTCTCTGAAGAATTGTTTTTCCCCCAGTAAGGTTTGTATAAATCCATCATCGTTGAAGATGCCAGTGAATTGATGGAAGAGGATAACGTGCTCATGGCTGCGGCAAGTATTGCAGCTACGATCAAGCCCGACAGCCCGGAAGGGATTTCTTCCACAATGAATTTCGCGAAGATTTCATCTGTTGTGGCGAGTCCCAGAAGGGCAGGGGCCTTTCCGCTATAAAAGCTGTAGAGAAGAAGGCCGATAAACATAAACAAAGAAAACTGGAGGAATACCACAAATCCGCTTATGATCAGGGCCTTTTTACCGGACCGGACATCTCTGGTTGTTAGGAGACGCTGTACCATGAGCTGGTCAGTGCCGTGAGAGGCGATTGAAAAGACGCCTCCTCCTATGACAGCCGTAAAAAAGGTATAGGGTTGGGCAATAAAATCCCTGAAGGGCAGATCGAATCCCAGGCGAAAGAGTTTTAATTTGCCCGCGTTTTGCAAAAAACCTACAGCACTGGTAAGCCCCTGGGGCAGGCGGGCCAGTATAATTCCCACAGCCAGGAAAGCCCCTCCGATATAAATGCACATCTGGATCACGTCCATCCAAATCACCGCCCTGATCCCTCCCAGAAAGGTATAGATGAAGGTAACTGCTGAAATGAGCATGATTGAGATAAAATAGACATTAAGGTCGGAAACCTTGAAATTCGCCAGCCGGAGGATTATGGCGATGGGAATGGCTGAAGCGAAAAGACGCACACCGTCTGCCAGCAAACGGGTCAGCATAAAGGTTGAGCTGGTGACGTTGCGCATACCGTCACCAAAACGCTCACCGAGAAACTGGTAGGCTGTCGTCAAATTTCCCTGGTAATACCTGGGTAAAAAGATAATGCTCACCAGTGTCCTTCCCAGGATATATCCGAAGGTTATCTGAAGGAAGGTCAGGTTTCCCCCATAGGCAACGGCCGGTATGCTGATAAAGGTCAGGGTGCTCGTTTCCGTGGCTACCAATGAGAATAGAACTGCCCACCAGGGGATTTGATGGCCTCCCAGAAAATAGTCTGCCGTGGATCTCTGTTTGCCGGAGATCACCAGTCCGAAAACAATCACTCCCACCATATACAGCAGGACAACGAGATAATCGAAGATGCTAAAACCCATTTGTCAAGCTAAAGTCTCAGAAAGTCTCAAATAGTCTAATCATTATATTCATTCCTGATATTCATTTGTGCGGGAAGGGAACGCCTTAAATCATACCTAGTATTGCCTCCTTGATCTCATTATTAAATCCGGAATAGGCCTTATCTTTGATGAATATGATCGGGAAATAGCCAAAACTCTGGGATAAACCTTCACTGGACCCGAACAACGATTCAAGCGCGGCCATATCGTTCCAGAATCCCTGATCGCTAATGAGATGTTCCTCCACAGGATAACTTATCGTGTCGAGAAAATCCAGAAAGTCGAGACACATAGGCCCGCTGCCGTTATGAAAGAAGACTATCATATTTCCGACATCCGCCATAAGAGGAAAATCATCTATTGAATGCATGTCTTCCACATCGGATTCTTCATCCAATGGGATTAGCGGAATAGGGGTTGTATATTGCACTTCTCTGTTTTGCGGTATTTCCGAAAAGGGAAGAGTAATATCGACGATGCCGAATCCATCCAGATCCATCCACTTAACATCTGCGTTGTCAAAAAAGTCCAGATAAACTTCGTTCCACGCGGCCTTTGCCCCTCCGATATGTGTGTGTGAAACCGGAGAGATTTTATTGTACTCTAGAGAATCAAAAAGCTCTTCTTTGAACTGTTCAGTTGATCCTTCCCTGGACCAGTAGCTAATGTCGCACAAGCTCCCTGTCCCCCATTTTTCTGATCCGACATTAGAGACAGAGAAGATCTTTACGTCATATTCCTCCGGTTTGTAAATCGTCGCTTTCGCGCCGGTGGTCCCTCGTGCCAGGATATATTCGATGCGAAGCGCTTCGGCGGCCTTTACCGTGTTTTCATCATAGGCAAAATACCGGGATGAAAACGCCCTTACCGGTTTGCCTATGCATGTCTCGATGGTCTCTACGGTATCTCTCATCAGCTCGTACTGCTCTTCATAAGGTTTGTCCCAAAACGGCTCAGCAGAGTATGAAGCACGTATCTCTACACCGTATTTCTGAAGCTTTATCAGGTTTATACAGTTTTCGACTGCAAAATCAGCGGTTACTCCCAGTAACGCCGGTATCCCCCTGCTTTGTAATTCATAAACGAAATTATTGAGTCCGACTACGCTTTCACTCTCAGATAGAAGCATCAAGCCCATCGTACCGGTGAACGGAAAATCATCAATAGAACAAGGATTATCTATATTGGCTTCTTCATCAAGAGGGATTAGGGGCTTGGGAGTGGTATACTGGACTTCCCTGTTTTGAGGGATTTCAGAAAAGGGTTGGGTAATATCTATCTCTCCGAAGGAATCCAGATCAGTCCATATCACGTCAGTATTGTCAAAGAAATCAATATATTGTGCATTCCATGCCGCTTTAAGGCCTCCCAGATAAGTGTGGGAGACCGGGGATATCTTGTCATACTTTAGGGCATCGAACAGTTCAACGCCAAAGTCTTCCGGTGAGCCTTCTCTGGCCCAATAACTATAGTCACATAAACTCCCTGTACCCCATTTAGGTGATGCGACATTTGAAACAGAGAAGATCCTGACATTATATTCTTCGGGTTTATATATGGTTGCCCTCGCGCCGGTGGTCCCCCTTGCCAGAACATAAGGAACACCTAGATTTTCTGCCGCCTGTAACGTATTCTCGTCATATGCGAAATAACGCGATCCGATTATCCTCATGGGTTTTCCCGTACATGCCTCTATGATTTCTTTGGTGGTTTTTATGGCTTCGAACTGTTCCTGGTAAGGCTTATTCCAGAACGGCTCCTGAGAACAAACACCACCGATTTCCACACCGTATTCCTGCAGCTTCTTAATGTTCTCACAATTCTCGGCAACAAAATCCGCGCTGACTATCAATAATGAAGGGATTTCCCTTTCCTGTAGCTCATAGACAAAATTATTAAGGCCTTCCACGCCTTCAAATTCTATGAGCAGCATCAATCCCATGGTTTCTGTCGTCTCCCCGGCAGGAGGTTCAACAGGTTTCTGTGATGCTGGTTTTGTGTAAGGATAATAAAATGGATTCATATAAGATAACATGGCAAAGGATGAATAAAAAGGATTCATGCCGAGGTATTCTCTGTATGCCTTTAGATTTTGATTTCCATAATCACCGAACCGAAAACCGGTCAAGGGTTTCAAAAGAAATGACTGGGGTATCAATTGATTAACCCAGTTTTCGTTTCCAATTGCAGGCGGGGTTGTCCAGGGGGTTAAGATATTGAATGACTGATTAGTCCAAAAGTTGTTTCCTGGCACCATATAATCATTTATAAAAGGGATTGACATGGAAGATGACCGAAGATTTAGATCCCTCTGCATAATGGCAAGCTGGCTTGTCCAGCTTCCGGGCAAAGAAAAGAATATGTTCGTCCATGACGGTGATTGTATAATGCCTTGATAGGCCTGATTGAGAAATAACTCAAAATCCTGATTCTGATATGAAAGCTGAGCCATGGATGATGAGCTAATCAGGAATAATAAAGCGGTAAATGCTATAGAAAATAATATGGTTTTTTTAATGTTTCGCATGTTTGTCCTACCCATCCTTACTTAATTTTAATATGTTTTTGTCTCATTAAACTATATACTCAACATATAAAAAGGATTTAAACCCTAATGAACAATCTAAAGGTTAAGAGAAAAAGAAAAACAGAAGGAAATCTATTTTTATTTGATAATCTATACTGTTGAGATATTAAAACTCAAAACCAATAGTAAACCAATAAGTAAAAAATATCGGATATTATAAAACTATTATCCTATAATAATATTATTAAATAGTTTAAACATTATCATCTTGACATTTATAAAAAAATTTACCTTATCTTATGGATTTTGTCAAGTGATAGATAGTACTCGGAATTCAATACAGATAACTTAATGACCTTTTTGCGAGTCTTCAGTGTTTTAAACATTAATATTTGATTGAAAATTAAAGGTTATATAAACACTATTTAATATTTTAAGTGAGGTGTAGATCTGATTTAAGATCCCTTTTCATTTTAACAATATTTGGGCCATGATTTAAATTGCCTTGGTGCTCGCTGAGTGTTTTTCCCTTCCATTCGCATTTCAAAGATTTAGCAAAAATCTCTCCCACAATTCTAAGTAGTACGATTATATCCACAGACCATGTTTTTTTCTCGCGAATCGAATCAAAACCCAGGCATCCAATTAATGATCTATTATTAAACATAGGAATCGTTACAATCGATTGTATCCCATGTGCCATGAAATATTCTTTTTCTGCATATGCCTTTGGCGGAAGGGAATCACAACCACCAACAAAAAAAACCCCGCGTTTTTTGAGTTTTTTAGCCAACCATGGAAATTCTTTGCCAACAAAATGCCCTTTTAGGTTTTTGATTTGCGGTTTTATTCCTTTGGCACACCACTCAAATATTTCGTCGATCTTCTTTCTGTCTTCTGAAAGGATGAATATGTAACCACGATCAACAGCGATAAATTTCCCGATCTTTTGCAATGCATTTTTTATCCTGAAACGGATATTCTCTTTTGAAGGTCTAATAAAATTTGTGGAAATAGTGGCAATGAGCTTCTCAAATTCAGCCCGATAGTATAATGAATATTCTGTTCTTATATGATCCGCAATTTCCTGTTGAAGCCTGCTATTCATTGTTGTCAAATACAGAGTGCGCTCTTCTATCTTTTTTTCTATGTCGAAGTATGCATATAGTAAGGCATTCTTTAAAATCCTTTCGGATTCTTTATGTTTGGAATTTAAGTATTCTAATTCGTTGATACGCTTTTTTAAAATATCCAAATAGGCTATCATTTTAGTTTTAAAAGGTATAAGAACTGTTCAGGAAAAATACTAATAAGATAATATAAATTTATATAATAAAAAATTATCAAGCATAATTTGTTCCATGGCATTTTTATAATTATTATATATATTTTAATGTTTATTTAAAATAATTTTGTTGTTGCTTTTATAAGGTTTATCCTTTGTTTATTGAATTGTTTTGTATAATATTATAACTATATGATTTTAAAAGATTATTTTGGTCACATAAAATCAATGAGGCATGAAATATTTTGCATATCATAAAATAATGATAAAAAATATAATTTAAAATATATTTGTTGTAAGAAATTTTTTATAATTTTTTTAGCCTCATTATGATTCTAATACAGAATTAGGTTTATAAATATTATGCTTACTATTTTAAGATAAAGAAAATTTTCAGAAATAATTCTCTTTAATATAAAGACTTATGGAATAATTATAGAATTCGTAAGTTATATAAAGAGTACTTTTTACAGGATACTTTTATTGCTTTTTTTCAACGGTAAAGATCTTATGAATGTAATTTAACCACAAATCAATACAGAAAGAATATAGATAAAATATCATGTAATATGGTATATGAAAGCGAAATATATGAAAAAAAATTTATATATAAACTGTGTCCCCCTATGAATTCAATATATGGTGCTTGCGTATAAAATAACCGAGATTACGTTGATCTATTCCAAGAAGCTTAGCTGCTTTGGATTTAACCCAGTCAGCTTTAATTAGCGCTCTAAGAATGAGTTGCCGCTCATAAGTTGTGACTTTTCTCTTTAGATTTAAGTCTTCGGCATCATGGAAGGAGTTATTGGATGTATTATGAAATATATGATACGGGAGTGACTGAAGCTTGATGGAGTCAGTATTTTCAATAATGACAGCATGCTCGATAGCGCTTTTTAATTCACTCACGTTTCCGGGCCAATCGTAATCAATTAAAGCATCCATAGCCTCGGAGCTTATGCCTTTTATATGTCGCTTAGTCTCAAAATTCTCAAATTTGATGAAATTTTTTACAAGGAGCGGGATATCCTCCTTCCTTTCTCTTAGGGGTGGCAGAAATATGGTTATAACTCCCAATCGGATAAAGAGGCCTTCTAGAAAGGCTCCCTGCTGAGCGGCCTTTTTAAGCATAATATTTGTAGTGGAGATGATCCTGACGTCAACCTTAATTGAAGTTGAGGATTTTTCCGTTGCAATCTTTCCGGTTTCAAGGACCTCCAGTAATTTGGCCTGGCTGGACAAAGACATATTACAGATCATGTCTAAGAGTATTGTTCCCCCAGTTGCGAGTTCAAACTCTCCTTTCAGTGTTTCATAAGACCCGGTTAAATTACTGCTCTTCTTGCAACCGAAAAGCTCGTTTTCCAGAAAGGTTTCACTCAGGTCATTACAATTGACCCTAATAAACGGCTTTTTAGCTCGCGGACTAATTGCCTGCAGGGCATTCGCAATAAGTTCTTTTCCTGTTCCGCTTTCACCTTGAAGCAAGACAGGAGAATCAGTTTTTCCTATCATCTCTATTAAACGGCAAATCTCGAGGATTCTAAAATTTTTGCCAAGAATATTGCTGACCTCACTTTTGATATCGATAGCCATTAATTCCTCTTTAAAAAAAGATCATATTATCCTTCCAGTATCATCCAACCATCCTCTGTCGGCAAATCAATGACAAATGTGGTTTGCCTGCCTTCAAGACTTCTTACTTCTATGCTGCCTTTATGATCTGCTATTACCCCATAGCTAACACTTAGACCCAGTCCGGTTCTTTTTTCATCCCTTTTTGTAGTAAAAAAGGGATCAGATATATTACCAATCTTGTCCTTTCCGATACCGGCGCCATTATCTGTAAAGAGAATTCTGAGATAAGGAATACCCTTCTTTTTTATCTTTTTGACTTCAATCTGGATGAGCTTGTTTCCATTTGCCTGTGTATACTTCTCATTAAGGGCATCCCTCGCATTGAGGATCAGATTTATAAAGACCTGTTCAAGTTGACTGTATTTGGCTCTAATTCTGGGTAAATTAGAATCATAGCATGTTTGGACCTTGATTTTGTTCATGATAAGGTAAGCATCCATAAAGGCAAGTGAGACATTTATTATATCTGGTATGTAACAGGGGCTAAAACCATTTTTCTCGACCCTGGCAAATGCCAATAAATTTTGAACAATATTGGTGATCCTCTCTCCTTCGTAGAGTATTCCTTGTACATAACTGGCAGGATCTGATTTGGGGTTTAATTCGGCCTTAATGAGATCTGCGTAATTAATTATAGCATTTACTGGATTCGCTATATCATGGGCCACACCTTCTGCAAGCACTCCCATGGAAGCTAATTTCGAAGACTGGATCATCTGTGCCTGAGTGGATTTGATATTTTTGTATGCCTGGCTCAGCTCATTAATAAGATTGTGTATTTCCCTCATATCTCTTGCAACATAAACCATGCCAAGGAGATTCCCGGCTTTGTCTTGCATCATGGAAACAGAGAGATTGACAGGGATTTCAACATTATCGCTGGTCCTATAAAAAGCATCGTAGTTTGTGAAACCTTCCCTTATAAGCATCTCCGTTTTAGGCCCTCTGATATTTGCGCCGTTCTTTGCAAAGATTTTCTCAACAGGTTGTCCCACCAGATCCTCTTCCTTGTCATATTTAAGAAGCCTCAAAGCGGCCTGATTGACTGTGCGGATCGTATAATCAGTATTCACAACGACCAGGGTGTCGATCATGCTCTTTATAATGTTATTGATATATTCTTTGGCACGGATTAACTGCTCCTGATAAATTCTCAAAGATTCTGTCATCCGGTTGAAAGAATCAGCCAACTCCCCGATCTCATCGCTGGAATCAACCTGTGCTTTATGGTTCAGGTCGCCGGCAGAAACCTTCATTGTTGCCTTAAGAAGCTGTCGGACCGGTCCGGTGACATTGGAAGAGAAAAGAATTCCTCCGATCATACCCCCAATAACCAGCAAAAGGCTAGTGAGGATGGTAAAATGCATCAAAGCGGTTTTCATCTTATCTGCCATTTCTTTGGCCCTTTTTCCATCCTTTTTGTAATATTCCATTAGTGTATCTAAATCCGTGACTACTTGCTCAGCAATAAAGTCCATTTTTTTCATTTTCTCGACGCCTTCATATCTAAGTGGATCTTCAATTGCTAAAATCTGGCTTGCCAGGCCTGCGACCATTTCAAAATTATTTTTTAAAGTATTGATGATCTCTTTCGATGGACCCGTTTTTGAGAGCTTCAGAATTTGATCCATTTCAGAGGTAAGGTGAGCAAGAAGGATCCTGTAATTCTCCCGTTCAGCTTTGTTTCCCATTATCAAGTAATCATGAGGGGGCATGAGTAATCCCTGAAAGGAGATCATGAACTCATAAAGGGATTGAATAATCCTGGAATTTTTATCCTTTAATCCCATGTGTATTAATTCCCTCAAAGCCTGTCTGATATGCTCTGAGTGCTCATCCATCTCTATCATCAATCTTCCTGCCTTAATCCCCAAAGGATCAGGAATATAAAGGATCTCGTGAGCCAGACTCTCTATATTTATTATTCCCTGACTGGCAGATGTTAGATATCTTTCTCTCCCATCATCCCATTCATCTTTGTGTGTTTTGATCATTTCAGTAACATTAGAAAGGATTTGATCTATTTCTTTGAGATTGCTCTCAAATTTAAAGATTTCATTAGGATTGCTATATATAAGATAGTCATGGGGCGGCATTATGAGCTTTTCAAAAGATAAGCGAAGGTTATGGATCATGCAATTATAGGATGAGGCATTCAGGATTATTTCACCATCATGTCCTATTCGCTGAACACTCCATAAAGACACAACACTCATTACAAGGACCAGGGTCAACATGATCATTGTGAAGGATATCAATTTCTTTCCTATGCCGAATTTCTTTTTTGTCGGAAAGAGTTTGGATAATAAAGACATCATTAACCTTACACAATAACAAATAGTAACTTAAATAGGGAATCTTTGTTCCTGACTCAAATCGCAAATCGAAACATTTCGAAAAATAAAAGGAGAAATTATTACCCGATACATTTTGAACTTCAGCTATAAGTATTCTAGGTATCAGGAGCTACAACATTTACAGTATTAAAAAAGATTTTGAGCAATTTTTGTGCCTTTCCAGTGAATTCTTTGTGTTCAATATGTTTTCTGGGTTATATCAGGAGCAAACCATAAAAATAATACATCTTATCATAAAATATATGCCATAAAATATATACTATATAATATATACATATTAATTATTAGGTTTTATTTTCGATTAATATTAAAGTTTTGGCTGTTTAAAAGTGCCAATGCCCCCCTTCAATGATTTTTTACGATTTTGTCGATATTTAAATGTATACATAAATATTAGATTTCAATCTGATATTTCATAAAAAATGGATCTTAAATAACATCAAACTTTAAATTCCATGTTGATATTGAACCAGGAAGTTTGTGAAGGAAGAACTCTTGAACCAATGAACCAATATAATTTTCAATTTTAATCCAATGAAATCCTATACCTTAGATCCCTGAAATTTTTTGTAAAGAAAACTGATTTTGCCAACAATTCAGCTAGAGGATCATAAGAGGAGATATCCTTTATTAAATAAAAGGATTAACTTTATTCATAGAAAGGATGTGATCTAATAAAAATAAAGGCTCAATTTCATTGTTTAAATTCGTTTTTTAGGATGAATCATTAAGAAACAGGGGGGGATATATTGAAATGAATAGTAAGAAAAGGTTATGGTCTAAGCTTTTTAGAGTTAGTACAGTGAGCGTATTAGTGATATTTTCTCTTTTTTTATTATGTTCTTGTGGTGGTAATGGTGATAGTGGGGGTACTTCTTATACCCCTCAGAACGAAACACTTTCCGGGACAGTAGCAACCGGAGAAGCATTAGACAATGCCTTAGTCATGTTCAGGGACAAAGACGGAAATATCAATGAAGATCTGATCTTTACTGACGCTAATGGTAAATATACAAATATTGATCTCACAGACATGGGACTCACCCTTCCTGTTTTGATAAGGGTCCATGATCCAGTCAGAGGCTGGATGTATAGCTATGCCTCCAGTTCCGGAACGGCCAATGTTCATCCCCTCACGGATCCGATTATCAAGGCATGGTATAGAATAAATCATCCTGATATAGACATCGATGAATACTTTCCCGATGAATCAAAAGTCCTTCCATTGCCTGATCCTGAGGATATCAGATTGATAAAGGCCGTTGTTATGGATGTGTTGGAAAACCTATTTGTCGCAGTAGGTCTTAAAGACCCGGACGGCACGCTGGATTTCGATCCTATGGAAGATCCCTTTGATGCGGATGGAACCGGATTTGATAAGATCCTCGATGATACAGAAATTGACATGAGTGATGAAACGGGTAACCTTAATATAGTTGTGCAAGAGGGCTCGGAACTCGAAAATGAGGTGGAAGATAAAGGTGGCTCATCGAACATAACGCTCGATACGGATAAAATCAAAGAAGCTGATGTAACACCTCCCGGAAAGCCGGATGCTCCTTCGGCCCTCCGGGTAAGTGATAAGCAGATCCTCGTTACATGGATTCTAACGGACCCGAATGACGAGGCATATTATAATGTATATCGAAATGATAAAAAGGTAGGGACAGTCACCTCAACAGTTTACATTGATTGTGTCGATCCAAATATCTCCATGACCTATGCTTATAGGATTTCCGCGTGTGACGCATCACAAAACTGCTCAGAATTGAGTGATCCATCTGACGGGATAACTGTTACTGCTTATACGGCTTTACCCTTCGACACTGATCCCCCGGTTCCGGGAACGCTTTCTGCGGAAGCTACCGGTTTTGATGAGATTAAGCTCACCTGGACCGGTTTTTCAGATGATACAGGCATTGCGGGCTACAAGGTATATTCCTGCAGTGACGGATCATGCGCAACCTCTGCTTTAAAGGCAAAGGTTTCCGGCCCGCCGTTTATCCATTCCGGCCGTTCAGCCAACACAACCTATTATTATAGAGTAACCGCTGTAGATGGAGCCGGGAATGAATCCACACCCACAGATGTGGCCAGTGCTACAACACCTGATGTTCCTTCAAACATAATAATAGATTTTACACCGCCTTCTGTCCCGGCAGAATTCGATGCGAATGCCAGTACCTGTAATCAAATAAACCTGACCTGGACAGCGCCTGAATATGACGATTTGGCCGGTTATTATATCTATAAAAACGGTGTTAAACTGGTTTGGCTCAAAAGTGAAGTGATAAGTTATAGTGATAACAACCTGACAGCCGAAACCGAATACACTTACTGGATAAGGGCATTTGACTTCAAGGCGAACATGTCGGATATAGCAATCGCAAGCGCCACAACCCCTGAGTGTCCGGATATCACTCCGCCTTCTGTCCCCACGGGTGTAACAGCAACCGCTGACGATGAAAACCAGATCACAGTATCCTGGTCTGTATCAATAGATGATGATAGCGGAGTTGCAGGGTATAACGTGTTTCGTGACGGAGATAAAATAAGGGAGGAAACCACTGAAACAAGCCTTATTGACTCGGAACTTGATTCGGAGACACAATACTGCTATCAGGTATCCGCACTTGATATTGCTGGCAATGAGTCCGATAAAAGCGCCTCGGTATGCGCAACGACTCCGGCAGGCCCGCCTCCCGATGTGTCCGCGCTTATTAACGATGCAATGGGGCTTCTTGAACAACAGGATATACCAGGGGCGAATGCCAAATTCAAACAGGCCTATGTGATTGATCCGAATAACAAGGATGCCAATTTCGGTAAGGCAATGACCGATATGATTATGATCCTTGAAGATCCTAATATCGTAAGCCTTTTTGAGACCTATGGAACCTATAAGCCGACCATTGAAAATATAGTTTATGGGATTTTGAACAGTACCTATGAGGTCTGGGGAGGGAATAACCCATTATGCGGGGAAGATTCCCTTGAACCGGGTTCTAACGGTTACACAAAACTCAGTGATGCAAATACTCCTGAAACGATTTTTACCGGCTATGATTACTACATAATCCATGCCACGCCGTACAGCGAAATTGATTTAACCATATCAGGCAGTAACACTGATTATCAATGTAGTTACGGAGAGTGGACATATATAGGATCACCCGATCCGAATACCGTAATATTGACGTTAGGGGGTGAAAATTTTTCCGGGACCTCGATAACCATTACCGCACCAAACGGTATGACCCTGACGGCACCGGAGGCAACCCAGCAGAAAGCCCTCATGAAAAGACTGCGTAGCAATAGCGGTTCACCAGGGGTTGAAGGCGATCGCGAACTGCCCTTTGTTAATGAGGTTAAATCATTATTTAACAAGCTCCCCAAGAACAAGAGATCCCTCCGTACAAGGATGAAGGTCCTAGCCAGGGGGCTGATTGAAGAGCCGCCATCCCCTGTTGATGCCCAGTCATTGATAGATTCAACAATCCTGCCCTGGATCAATTGTATGATAGCCAATCTGCGTAAGGTGGAAGGGAAAGGATATGAGTTCACCATAACACCGGCCATGACAGGCGGAGCGGAAACGGAGAACATTATCCTTGATGACGGGGAGTTTTGCGCCCTTGACGCAATATTGTGCGGAATCAGGTGTGTGCTGGACATAGTGACAGCGTATGATTTTAATATCGAGCTTGATAAGATTGACTATGATCCGCTCAGCCAGCTCAACAAGCCAACATTTTTCACACTAAAAACCGGCGGTGCCGCAAAGATGGCGGATGCCCTTACAGCACTGCGTGATGTGGCAGAGAAGGCCGAGAGCGCCTATGACTTTATCTTTAATGAGTGGGGATACACTGAAATCAGCTTCAATGACGGTTTTGAAACATGCCAGGTTTTAGCCCCGCAAAAGGATCCCAATGATAATGGCATTCAATTTCATGATTATGATGCAATGAGACCCTGCTATCGGGGCGGGCCCTATGATTTTATACCCGATGATGATTCGGATATCAACATGATCTTTGATGCCGCCAAATTGGTTTTGGCCGGTCAGGTGGCATTTACGGAGGAGATTGCAGGCGGCATATATAAAGAATATATTACAGACGGAGAGACAACTGTAATACTATGGGCTGAATCGACAGATGAGCCAGATGGTGTGGAATTTACAATTAACGCAGACGCAACCAGATTCTTTACCAATCCGCTTGACAGGACTGACCTGCCTGCGCTCGGCTATGATGTGCCCATTAATGTCACCCTGTCAGAATCAGCCGATAAACCGGTAAATTCAAGAGTAAGCTCAGGTCAGGACGGCATTCCCGGGACAGATGATGACGAATATGTCTATTGTGACTTTAGGCCGACAAGCGCGTTCCCGGACCCGACTTTAAACGGGATATTGCCGAATGGCTTTCCGGATTGGGACGGGTGGATTTACCTCGATAATTCAAAGACATTGATCATGCCCAATGACATTATGTGGGGATGGAAATGGTCCGAGGACATAGAGGTGCAGCCAGATGGTAATTTTTCGATTCTAAGGAACAGTTACGATTCCGGTGGGGTCAGAATTTTTACCGTAAATCCGGCAGACGGGTCGATCCTGGAGACGAAAGAGGTAATTCCAACGTACGATCCAAACACTGTTGAATTTATTAGTTGTCATACGTTCCATTCCAGTGAACATTGGGTATCCGGCGGATACAGAGACCCCGAAGACAATTGGCGTTCAGGTGTGTTTGTTTTAAGCATTAACGGCACCCAGGGTCAGGTCTCCAATACTATACCCTTAAACTTCTCAAATGATTGGAATCCGCAAATTGGTGATTTGTCCAGTGACGGCACAAACCTCTACCTGGGAATAGCATATTGGGATCTCAGCAATGAAAGAAGGGCGGGGGTTGTTAAATTTAATCCTTCGGAGACAACCGAGATCAATTATGAAACACCCTTTCTCCTTGATTTAAGCGACCATGAATTCTGGCCGCCGTATAAATTGAGTCATGGCGGAGGATTCCTCTGGGTTGGAAGTGATGGACTGTTGAAGGTGAATCCTTCAACGGGTGCGATAATCGGAGATTATGAAGGAGAGGAAAGCGCTGCCACTTTGTATTACAACGGCAATCTCCTGGCAATGGAAGATCAGAAGCTCCTTTTCTTTGTGGCTCCATGATCTTAGTTGAAAAGTAATCGGATGGTATAAACCCATTCCGCATTCCATAATACAAAAAAGGGCGGCCTTCGGGCCGCCTTTTTTTTCAGAAGTAAAACCTGGCCTCCAGGGTATGAAGCGTGCCTCCCGGATTATCCTTTATTTTATCCCAGGCCTCTTTGATATCATTCCAACTGATTCTATACCACTTCTCTTCTTCACCCTCTTTATGTTCATCATAAATAATATCCTCATCCTCCCTTTTTTTAGAAGACAGGAGGATATATTGCCCTAAGCCGTAACTGAATTCCAGGTTTTTAACGCGATAGCTTAAACCCAGGGCAAGAATTCCAAGGGTAATCTTGTAGTAAGAGAATTCTCTGATTTGTTCATCAAGCCTTCCGATGCCAATAAAGGGGAAGGGTGTCCAGTTATCCAGGACACCTGTTGGTTTAATCTCAATATACTGAAGACCGGTCCGCATGGTCAGCCTCTTAGTCCATCTGCTTTCCATACCAAAATGATATTGTCTGGATTCCAACTCCACGTTGTAATTAAAATACCTTTTTCCTGCCAGCAGGTTTTCCCAAAAACTCAAGACAGCATCAGATTCCACAATTCCCGCGCCATCAGACCTGAAATGGAACTTCTTGAAATCAAAGTGATACGTTGTCCTTTCATTCCGTCTGAATGTAAGCCCTGCGATCCATTGACCATATTCAGCCCTGCCGTTGTTGTGCCCGCTATCAGAACCATTTACAAAGATGTCTTGATGATAATTGAAATTGCCGTATTGACGAAGATATTTGAGACAAAACCGTTTCGAGATATCGCACGATAATTGAAATGTTTTGCGGTCTAGGTGTTTTGCGTCAATAACAAAAGAAGTCTTCAGCAATTTATGGAAATATATTTTCATGGTAAATTCAAGAACATCCTCGGAATAGGTGGATAGAACATGCCCGTAAATATCATCCTCTTCGATGGTCAGATCCAGGTCGAATTTTCTTGTAAAATCCCTGATGCTGACACTGAAAAAAGGGTATGCCCTAAATTCCGCTTCCCAGAAAAAGTTCCTGTCTTCTTTGTAATCTTCTATCCCTCCTCCCAATGAAAAAATATCACCTGCCTGAACGGCAAATGTAATCAATTTATTTCTTGCCGTTTTATTATAATCCAGATATAAATTATCCCTCGTATAATAAGCATGACCGCTTGCATTGTCATGACTGTACTGAAAACCAACAGCAGTCTTCTTAACTGATCCGTCAAGTGACCAGTTTATGACCCCCGTCAATTTATTTTCTTCTGACTTGATATGGGTGTTTTCCCATTTACCGTCCCTATCCTTAAATACATTTTCGCGCACAAGGATATATGAAATATAGCTTTTTTCTACAAAGACCAGTTTCGCCGGATGATAAAGATCCGTATCTTCATTTTCGAAACACAGATCGAACCCGCCCATAGCAAGGGTCTTGGGCCTGTCAGACAGGAAAAGCCTCAGGATATCCAGGTCCATCTCATAGGGAAAAGAGGTGCGGGATCTGGAAAGAAACAGAAAGACAATAAGAAATATCCATAAGACTATAAGCTTCCGCGGGAGAGCAAATGAGATTATATCCATTTTATAGCCGAAATCCTTTGAGCCTCATAGTTGTCTTTATGAGTAGTAAAATGGTCTTTAACAATCATTGTTAAAATATAAGGTTCAGATCTATCCTGACCATATCCTCATCAATGTGTTTGATGTAACCTAATCTGGCCTTCCAGCATGTCTGCTTATAAAAGACCGAGTATTTCTTCTCGATTATCCTGTCTTTGGCTTCAAAGTCATATATGAATGACGTGCCGAACTGATATCCCTTCCAGGGAGGGGTTGTAATAAACAACCGGGCTGTATTGAGCTTTTCATTATAAGCGTATGGATTGGTTCTTTCATCAGAGTCTTCATTGATTTTATACCGGAGATGTCTCCAGCCCATGGATATTTTTCCTTTGTCACTATTCCCCAGACTGAAGTCCACATCTATATCCCTTCCGTGGCTTCTCTCCGTAAAAAAGATTCCTCTTCCGTTGAACCGGACAAGAGGGTAGGGGACTGTATCGATCCTTATCTCAAAAGCCTGCCTGTCATTTTTCATATAATCATTTTTCATATATAGGTTTTGGGAAATGATCAGATCCATTGCAGGCTGATCAGGTATCGCAGATGAGAGATTTTTCCCCCAGATCCTGGTGATAATTAAAAAACGGATGTTTCTCATTTCACTGGTATCACCTTCAAGATCCATAATCGAGGCAGGCCGGATTCCGTTACGTCTTTTATATTCATAGGATACCTGGGGATACATAAAATGTCTTACGCCTTTGTAAGTTTCCGTTTTTGTGGACGGGTTTTCGTTATGACCTTTATCCGTTTTCATATAATCCTTATATATACGCGGACCTGTCAATATTAAATTAGCCATATACGCGTGGGACCAACCCTCTTTGTCCTCTTCTTCAGATTGCGCTGTCTGATAATAGGTCTGTCTGGTTGAAAAAAGGGTATTCAGGGTCATCCAGTGATTGCCAGGCACCTGAAGGCTTAATCCCGGCTCAATAATAAAGCTTTCGCCGGATTCGCTGCCTTCAGGGTTGCCTTCCGGCAGGTCCCAATCCATGTGAAGAGCGGAAAGCCGGAGACCAAAAAGAGGTGAATATCCGGTTTTTGCAGTCTTTAATAAAGGGGTGGGCTGGAGATGAGAGACTATCCTTGGCAACAGGTGTACATCTGACTTATTATTCGGATCCATAAGGGACCTTCTGTGTTCCCACTCGCCCATGATACCAAAAACAGACCTTTGCAGAGTTACATATGCCCTTGACTCCCCGATTCTGAGATCTCTCAGGGCAAGATCGGATGAAAATCTCCGGTCAAAATCCCTTTCCGTGGCATAATGAACATCGATGACGCCTCTTTTTTGGTCGGAGCCGCCTATGTCTGCGGTCAGGTCCGCCTTCCCGTGGATCTTTTCAGGACTGTCCTCGCGCAGAAGATAGAATTTTGCCTCTGATCCCTGGCTGTCAGTTTCAGGGGTATGTTTCCATCCTGCGCCGAGTCCGATCCCTGTTTTTGTAAAAAAATCAAGAAAAAGACGGCCCTCGGTATGCCGGGTAAAAGGCCATGTGAAAAGGTTTTTGAGGAAATAGCCGTGTCTGCTTGAATGCCCTGCTTCAGGCGGCTGCATGCCTGTGCTTCCCTGCCTCCATATGGGTACATATGCCGCCGGAAGATAAAAGACCGGCACCCCCTTTATTCTCATAGATAACCTGCGGATTTTCATGGAATTATCAAGCCTGAGTATCCCTTTGCTTCCTCTTATCTCCCAGGGAGGATTTTCCCCTGGACATGAAGTGAATCTGGGCCTTATCATATTTATTGTATTCGGGTCCGTTTTCTCAGCCTCCTCGAAACGGATGAGGCCTGATGGTTCAATCTGCATGTCCGCTGCCTGTATTCTCCACCAACCAGTATTAATATTGAATTCAGCTACATCCGTATCCATTCGGTATCCCTGAGGCAAAAAAATCCGGATATCTCCCTGTGCCACCCCTTCCCCTGAGGCAAGATCCAATTCCATCTTATCCGCATAGAGCCGGAACCCTTCCTCTGTCAATGTGACATCTCCCCGGACAAAGACCTTCCGGGTCGGAATATGGTATTCGAGTCTCTCGCTGGTCAGGTGAACTGTGTTTTCAGCAGCTATAATAGTAAAAGGAAAGAACAGGATAAAAATCATAACACAAGGGAGACAGATGGAGATTTTTGAAAAAACACTGATGGAGTTAAATATAAATGTGAAAATATCTTTTTGGGGTCCGTTTTTTACTGTTTTCGAATTGTCTGCATCTATAGGCATTATGGATCAGATCGTATTAGTCACAGCCTTTTTTACCTCCGGCTGAAACGGCTTTATACCCAAATGTGACATTACTTCACCGATTGTATAAAGGGAACCGGTAACGAGAATGAGGTCTTTTCCCCTGGCCGATGCCTTTGCCTTAATGATCGCTTCAGACAGGCGTGGTATGATAAGGATATCCCGCTTGCCGGCCAGTCCATTGTTTTGAATAATCTGATACAGCTCTTGCGCGGTTGCGGCCCTGTCAGATTCAGGAGAGGATAGGATTACATATTGCGCGAGAGGCAGGATTTCCCTGCAAATACCGGCAATATCCTTATCCTTTAAGATCCCGAGCACGAGTATGAGGTTTTCATAACTAAAATGTGTACGAATGGTTTCAGCCATGCTTTGAGCGGCGGATGGATTATGAGCGCCATCAAGGACCATATAAGGGCTTCGGGAGACTATCTGTATCCTTCCGGGCCATATTGTTTCCAGCAATCCTTTTTTTACAGTGTAATCATCGATCTCCATATTCATTTCTCTTAATCTCTGGATCACCTCTAATACCAGAAATGTATTTTGAATCTGAAAACCGCCAAGAAGGGGTTGTGTAATGGTAATGTATGGATAGCCTGCGCGTTTGATGTTTATTTGTTGTCCCCCGGCGGGTCTATCAATTAAAAGACCTGTTTTTAAAAAGTTCGTATCCCGGCATTGAGTATATTCGCATGAATACAGTTCAGGCACGAGATATATGGGGGCGCCCTCAGATTCACATTTTTCCCTTACAACGGCTAAGACCTCCTCCTGAGTCACCGCGGTTACCAAAGGACATCCCGGCTTGATAAGACCCGCCTTTTCCCCCGCGATTTCACCAAGGGTTTGGCCGAGATACTCCTGATGATCCATTAATATATTAGTGATTACCGTAACGTTCGGATTGCATACATTAGTGGCATCCCACCTTCCGCCCATCCCTACCTCGATTACCGCCCAGTCTGCCCCCATGCGGGAGAAATAGGAAAAGGCAAGGCAGGTCACAGTCTCGAAAAAGGTAGGATGCGAGTCTTTGAAGTGAATGTCGCGGATGGTTAGTTTCAAGTCTTCCGCCCCTTTTATGAGGTCCGTTTCGGAAATGGGACATCCGTTTATCTGTATCCTTTCTGAAAGATTGATCAAATGAGGGGATGTATAAAGCCCCACCTTATATCCTGCCACCTTTAAAATGGACGCGAGCATCGCGGCGGTGGAACCCTTGCCGTTTGTCCCTCCTATATGGATTACCTTGAAGTTTCGGTGGGGATTTCCCAGGGCGTCCAGGATCAGTTTTGTATTGGCAAGACCGAATTTGATACCGATTCTTTGGAGATCATATATATAATCCAGAGCATTGGAGGGAGTCATTTCCGGACAAAAAATTCAAAAAGTCTTATCAATACCTGTTTCATATTTTTTCGGTTGCAGATTATGTCGATCATCCCGTGGGCAAGGAGGAATTCCGCTGTCTGGAACCCTTCGGGGAGTTGCTGGCCGATTGTCTGCTCTATTACGCGTGGACCGGCAAAACCGATTAGCGCCTTGGGTTCGGCTATGATTATATCGCCAAGCATGGCAAAGCTTGCAGTTACGCCTCCGGTCGTCGGGTCTGTCAGGATAGAAATATAGGGAAGCCTGGCATCGGAGAGGCGTGTCAAAGATGCGCTCGTCTTTGCCATCTGCATTAATGAGATCATGCCTTCCTGCATCCTTGCGCCTCCGGATGCGGAGATTGTCAGGAAAGGGGTTTTGTCCTGTATTGCCCTTTCTATCCCCCGGGATATCCTTTCTCCTACGACTGAACCCATGCTGCCGCCCATAAATCTGAAATCCATGGCGGAAATGGTAGTAAGGTGTCCTCCAATCTTACCCTGGGAATTGATAAGGGCATCATTCAATCCGGTTTTTTCCTTATACTCCTTGAGCCTTTCCTTATATTTTTTCTTATCCTTAAATTTTAAAGGGTCATCCGGTTTGATATTTGCGTCAAATTCATTATACTCTCCAAGGTCATAGAGCTGCTTCAGCCTTTTTTCAATAGGAATAGGGAAATGATACTCACACTTTGGGCAAATATCGTAGTTGCGCTCAATCTCCTTCATATAGATAATCTCTTTACAGCTTTTACAACGCATCCATAACCCTTCCGGAATCTTGAGCCTTTTATCGTCAAAGACCTGCTGGAGTTTTTTTTCTTTTCTAAACCACATTATACATTAATGATTTATTGAGTGTCTAAAGTTAATAAAAAAAATTGCCTAAAGTGTCAAGCTTAATTTAAGCTAGTTAATAATATAAAGCGTTAATAATGTTGTCAAGTTTAAATGGAGAAGGGGTAGTGTCAGTACAGGCCTTTCAACAGAAAAAGCGGGTCCGTTCCGGTTAGTGCAGAAAAAGGGATTGAAAAGGGCAGGGGATTTATGTAGCCAGGCAAGGCAGGGGTAAATTGTTGGGTTAAACCGGTCCATGCAAACAGGTTTGGATACAATGAGTAAAATGGATAGGTTTGAAATGTAAGAGGATATGATGCCGTGAATAATGAGTTAAGCGTAGACAGGTCGCCATTGATGGTTGCTATAGGATTAGTCGAGGATTGTGCCTGGTTGACCAGGACGGGATTGATAAATTGTGTCTGTGCCGTCAGGAATTGAGGTAAGGAGGAAAATAACAGATTTGTTGATAACAGATTAGATGACAGTAAGCTGGATGATAAAAATATCGCCTCTGCTGTAGCTATTGTAGCTTGATTTGAAGCAATTACCGCCGCATAGGCATTGACCATGCCATACCCATAATATTGGTCCCACCCCGGCGCCCCGAGATCCAGGGCTGTCTGTTTTAGTATCAGATCAACCTGATCAGGGCTCAATATCCCGCCGCTCAATGATTGCATCAATGCCACAATTCCAGATACGTGTGCCGCTGACCAGGATGTGCCTTTGCCCAGAAGCAGATTGAAAACCGTATAATTTGATCCATCATGTGACTGCTGGAGAATACCGTCTGGATATCCATCCAGGTTCTGGTCCACCGTTAAGTCCCCTCCGGGCGCGCAAACATCTATTTCCGCTCCATAGTTGGAGTAGTCCCCAAGCGTCAAATCATAGCGGACACCGCTTACGGATATACAAACAGGGTAAGAGGCAGGATAATTAGGTAAATCCGTGGCGTTATTTCCGGCAGAGCAAACCATGGTAACCCCGTTGGTGTATGCGTAATTCACCGCCGTTTCAAGAGAAAGTGTAGGATTGTCTCCAAATCCGAAGCTCATATTGATCACTTTGGCCCCGTTATTAACTGCGAAATATATCCCGTTCACGATATCCGTCAGGGCGCCATTGCCATTGCTGTCCATAACCTTGACAGGCATAATGGTGGATTTAAAGGCAAGACCCGCACATCCATATAAATTATTGGTCGTCTGGGCAATTGTTCCGGTGATATGTGTGCCATGTCCGGCATCATCGTCAGGATATGCGTCATCATTAACAAAATCCCACCCCGCAGTAAAGCTTGTTCCTGAAAGGTCAGGGGCCTGAGCATATATGTCGAAATTCTCAAAGGCAACACCCGTATCAAGCACCGCCACAACCACCCCGAGACCGGTTGAAAGGTCCCAGGCAGATTCGGCGTTTATTCTCTGTAGGTTCCATTGATAACGATAGTACGGATCATTAGGTATAAAAGCGACCTTTCCTATATAATTTGGCTCCGCCAAAAGTACGATTGCCTCCATATTGAGGCGAACAATAAGTGTTTGAAGATCAACAAGAGGCGAAGTCAAAACAGTCCTTGCGCCTGAAAGGGGGCTTGAAGAGATCTCTTTTAATCCATAAAGTGTATAGAGCGCTAGGATTTGAGCCAGATTAGTGCCTGGTTCAAAATAGATAATCACCTGATTCGGGATAAATCTCGGAATGGAAAGCAATGCGTAGGATTGTTGAAGCCATAAAGGGACATATTGACCATTGCATGGTATTGTGGCAAATCCGATAAAACAAAAAACAGTTATAAAGATAGTTAGTACAATGCAAAAATGTATCTGAAAACGCTTCAGAAAAGCAGACCAAACTGTAGGAAAAAGGCCCCTGTCAGCTCGAACCTGTCCTTTCATTTCCCCCCCTTTTCACTTTCCGATCGTTAAAACTTCAGAAGCTCCGGTAACCTGTAAACTTCTATGGTCTATATTTATCAGCAATACTCATGCCTGAATTGGTTTGTAGCAATGAGATGATACTTGAATAATGAAAGTGCTTTTAAAACAAGAGGTTTTAAGTAGAGAGTGGGCAGTTATTATAGATTTATATTATAAGGCAAATATGAAAAAAATATACACAGACATTAAAAATATGAAATCATATTCATATTGGTAATTTTTTTTCCAATTTACAATTTAGGGGACGTTTGATATGACCTGACTTTTTTTCTGCTATAAATACATATATATACCAGGTTGTTAGCTGAAATCTTTTGAATAAGGATCTAATGAGGCCTTGAAGATCTATCTCTGAATCTAGATTTAGCTTCCGGTTTTCTAATCTCTTTTGCAATGAGAGAGAAAATGATGTACAGCTATTCATGACAGCTCCTTTTATTTAGTGTTTTTAATTGCTTAGCATAAGTAAAGTATAGTGAATTTGGAGCTGCTTTTCAACTTAAAATGCTAATATTTTCAATAAGTAATGTTTACTTGTTGAGTCAAATTTTTCTGCGAAACTTATTTAAAATTATCAAAATTATTAAGAAATAAATTAAACATCAAAAACGAACCCTGTATTTAAGCAGAATACCACCCAAGGGTTTAGGTTCAAGGTAATTTCCCATCGGCTTGAATCATTCTTATTAGAAGGGGCATTTTACCTTCTTGTTCCAGATAAACAGGGACCTTCGAATCTTCGTAATTTGGTAAAGTTAACCTTACCTCGTGTTTTCCTAGAGGGAGATCAAGCTTTAGAGGGGTTTTACCTTTCAATACTCCATCAATAATAACCTGTGCTCCAGTTGGAATGCTCTCTATGTTAAGTGTGGCAATGCGTAGTGAGCGTACTCCCGGAGCAGGAGGCACTATTTCCTCTTGTGATGTAGGTTCTTTTGTCAAAAAGTAGAAGGATGCTAATTTTATTATGCCTGCCGTCATGCCAACTATTATGACTGTCATTATTACAAAAAGGAAAGTTTTTTTTAGCTTATTATGTTTCGGGAATATTTCTTCTTTCTTATATTTGTTATTAAGAGTGGTTTTAAAGCGGTTTAGCGCATCAACCATTGCTCCGCCTGTTTGAAAGCGTTCTTTTGGGGATTTTTCCAGGCATTTCATTATAATATGAGAAAGATCCTTTGGAATTTCAGGATTTTTTTTGGATGGTTCAACAGGATTTTCCTTAGTGATAGAATTGAAAATGGCGGCTAGATTATTCCCCTGAAAAGGTCTGCTGCCGGTGGTGATCTCATAAAGGATACATCCCAGTGAAAAGAGATCAGATCGCCCATCAACAGGACAGCCTATAACCTGCTCGGGGGCCATGTAAGCGGGAGTGCCAAGTATCTCTCCGGCTTGTGTAAGCTGATGTCCGGAAGGGTCTTCGATATGAGCGATACCAAAATCGGTTATCTTTATCCTTGCATTGGGCATCAATATAATATTACTGGGTTTAATATCCCTGTGAACAATCCCCATTTGATTGGCACACTCAAGTATCTCTGCAACCTGGATTGCGAGATCTACTATTTCATTGATATCTAATTTTTTACCTTGAATCACTTTGTCTAATGGCTTTCCTTCCACTAATTCCATAGCAATAAAGATAGTTCCTTGATCCTGGCCGACATCATAAACAGTAACAACATTCGAATGAGAAAATCTTCCGATAGCTTTAGCCTCTTTCAGGAATCTTTCAACAAACGCCTTACTGGTTACCCGGTCCTCGCGTAAGACCTTTAAGGCGATACGTCGATCAATATCAGGATCATAGGCTTCATAAACTACTCCCATTGAACCTTTACCTATTTCTTTGACTATTTGATAACGACCATAATTCATCTTAAATGATCCAATATTTAAAATGCCAAGATAAATGCCATGTTGATACTTTTTATTGATTTTATTATTAAAAAATACCGCATCTTAAAGGAGAAATTAAAGATAGCAGATTGAGTTGGAGCCACCATTAGAGAAGGCAAAACAAAGATAAAAAATGACTTTGTTTTCATTTGAATAAAGGTATCTCGCATAAGATCACTGTAATATTATCATAACCTCCGAATGAATTGGCTGTTTCTATTAGTTTTTCTGCTTTTTGAGTTATGTCGATGGATTTGGATAATATCTCCCGAATTAGGCCATCATCAACCATATCTGTCAGACCATCGGAGCAGAGAAGAAAAAGATCCCCGGGCAGTACATTACCTCTAATGATATCAACTTCAAGATGATCTTTTATCCCGACCGCTCTAAGAATTACATGGCGCAAAGAATGTTTTTTCGCATCACTTGGCGTAATAAGCCCTTGATTAATCTGATCTTGAACCAGAGAATGATCCTCGGTGATTTTCTTTAACGATCCCTCTCTCAAGATATAGGTACGACTATCTCCAACATGACCAAGCACCATTTTTTGATTACAAAAAGCCAATAGCTCGGCAGTACAGCCCATACCTTCGTGCTCAGGATTGTCGTTGGCATAGCTCAGGATTTTCTCATTGGCTAATCTAAAAGAAGATTGGACCGAATTAATTATCTCCTGTTCAGATTGATTTCCCTCTCTGGAAAAAACCTTAACAGCCGTTTCAACAAAGATACGGCTGGCTAGCTCTCCGGAAGCAGCGCCACCCATCCCATCAGCTAATACGCAGAAACCCAGTTCGTGATTCACTATAAAAGAATCTTCATTATTAGGCCGTCTAAGACCAGGATTTGATTTGCCAAAAAAATTCATTTTCAATAATCCATTTAATATGTCGGTTGACTATTATTAAGAGAAAAATAACATTTTCTTGGAAAGAAATCCAGTTTGCAATCAACTTTTATAAACTTTATTGATTATATTATTCAGCCTTTGATCTCACTGTCCCAGCAATCCTGATAACACAATTGTTGAAATAAGAGTTGCCAGAATTTTTGGAATCTGCTTGAAAAAAAATACAATTTAAAGTATATATATATCTAAGATTTAAGATTTTCTTATCTTTTGTATTTAATCTCAAACAATGAAAAAACCATAAAATGAAGTCTCCTCCACATATTACTGTTCAGCTTGTTCATATTCAGGGGCCTATGAAAGGTGAAATACAAGAGTTCTCAGGGCCTATAATCTCTATCGGCCGCAATCCGTCAAGCCATCTCTGTTTTCCTGCCGATCTCGCTATTATATCCAGAAAGCATGCTGAGATTATAAGAGAAGGAAACCGTTTTAAGTTGATTGATTACAGTACAAACGGAACATTCGTAAATGGAAAGAGGATCGCAGAAGCCTATTTGAAGGATGGAGATGTCATGATGTTTGCTGAAGGAGGGCCAAAGGTCAGCTTTTTGACTCAGATTAAGGAAGCGGAGATTGTGGTTGATACCTCAGTACCATTTCCTGATCAGGACAGATCTCAAATCTTTTCCGTGCAGGAGAGACCTATACTGCCATCTGTTCAAAAAACACCTTCATCAGAAATGAAAACTAAAGAATCCATAGGGCCTTCGATTAAGAACGTGAAGGTGCCTCTGATAATTCAATACGGACCTACACTTCGGTCATTTAATGAACTGCCTATTACCATTGGAAAAAGTCCGAAATGTGATTTTGTTCTTGAACACCCTTCAATTTTAGAAAGGCAAGCCCAGGTATTCTACAGTCAGGATAAGTATTGGGTGAAAGACCTCACCGGACAAGGATTGATTCAGGTAAATCAGCGTCCTGTCCATATGGAAATATCGTTAAACAAGGATGACAATTTGGCCTTAAGCCCACAGGGTCCTTTTTTTCGATTCCTTGGGGAAGGCCGTTTGGCTGAAATAGAAAAACCGTCTTGAAATAGAAAAAGCGTCTTAAAAGTATTATTTAGCCCTTAACAATTAAGAGGAGCTATATATATGGATATCCCTTCTGTCCCTTTCAAAATTTTGGCTATAGCCCCTTTCAGACCGCAGGATGAGGGGCCCTGGGCACATGGCCCGGTTAGGATTGACAAAACTAACATCGATCAGATTATAGGGGATTTAAAACTTTCACTAAAGATCCCTCTTCCCAAAGATTTATCTACGTCAGGTGACATCACACTAAACATAAAAAGCCTCAAAGATTTCCATCCTGATAATCTGATTAAAAACAATCCGTTTCTTAAAAATATGCTTGACGCAAAACAATTTATTGAAGAGGGTAAGAGCAAAGGTCTATCCGATGAAGATATAACAAAACATCTTCAGGAGTGGCCGGACCTGCCGATAAAAGTTACCCTCAAACATCAAAAATCAGAATCACCTCCCGCGACCTCAATTGATAACATCCTGAAGATGGTTGCATTTCCGGAAGAAGGTTCTCGAACTTCAGACAAATTCTATTCTGAAACATCTCAAATAGAGGCCATCCTTAAAAATATCTTAATTCACATCTTTTCTAACAATGAATTTCGATGTCTGGAATCAACCTGGCAGGGACTCGGGCTTTTGATAAAGCAAGGAATGGGTGACGGAGAATCCACCCCGGGAGAATCCACACTGGACATTGTGCCTGTTTCTCTTGATACTTTGGAAGAAATATTAAACAGGCTCCTGGCGAGCCTGATAATAGATATTCCATCTTTGATAATAATAGATCTTCCCTTTGACAATTCTCCCAGAAGCATAGAGCTTTTGGAAAAAATCGCGGATTTTTCAGATACATTACTCTCACCTGCGATTTGCTGGATCGGGCCTTCTTTTTTTCACCTTGATAGTTGGGAGCAGATGAATAGACTCCCCTATATCCCTCATTATCTCGATGAACCATCCTATGGCAAATTGCGTCATTTAAAGGAAACCCCACCTGCTAAGTGGCTGGCTTTAGCCTGTAACCGTTTCTTGGTCCGTTACCCATATGGTCAGGGCAGTAATAGCCCAAGCCTTATTCGTTTTAATGAATCTGTATTGCCCTGGGTAAGCCCTGTGTGGGGCCTCTCATGCCTTATCAGTAAAAGCCTTGCCAGGACAGGGTGGCCAACCCGGTTTACAGAATGGAAAAATATCAGGATAAAAGATATGGCATTACACCCTGAGAAAGGAAGTAAGTCATTTCCAACCGAAACTTCTTTTGCCGAAGAGAGGATGCATCAATTAATAAAGGCGGGTATCATCCCGTTAATGAGTATGCCCAATCAGGATATCGTCTTCACGCCATCCGAAGCGAACATAGCAGGCGGTTCACTATCCTATCAGCTCTTTGTCTCCCGGATAACACATTTTTTCTTGTGGTGTAAGGATAATTTCAGGGAAGATATGACGCCGGATGAGCTTGAAGAGGGTCTCAAGAAGGCCTTTTCTGCGTTTTGGGAGAAGACAGAGCAAGAGAAGCCAGAATGTATTGAAATTTCAGCAAAAAAACCGGACCCGGTAAAACCGATTTCAGTTAAAATTAAGATTCAGCCTTCTCGTCAGGTCCTTCTTTCCGGGAAAGATGTGGAGATGGAGTTTCTTTGGTAAACAAGTGTCTTTGTAATATTCACCACGGAGACACAGAGGCACTGAGTAATGAGAAAACTTACAGAGCGGTGGGCTTGTCTTTTGATTTTTCTCTGTGTCTCTGTGCCTCTGTGGTGAGATGTTATGAAGTTTTATAAATTTGGAGGAGCCACCATTGTATGATAAATCTCTAATCTTATATACATGAATTTTAACTAAATGAACTACGGGCGATAT
>JBLIRO010000027.1:0-58734 GCA_049472335.1 bacterium
GCCGTCGGCGGAGGCACGGTCTCGGCCGGCGCCGACGAGCCAACCTACGCGGAGCGTCTCGGCTGGCCGGGCGGCACATGTTGTGGGCGCAGGATATTTGAGAGGATCTGTCCTTAGTACGAGAGGACCGGGATGGACGAACCTCTAGTGTGCCAGTTGTCATGCCAATGGCATCGCTGGGTAGCTATGTTCGGAAGGGGTAACTGCTGAAAGCATCTAAGCGGGAAACCCACCTCAAGATTAGATATCCCATCCTTTATGGAATAAGACTCCTTGGAGATGACAAGGTTGATAGGCTGGATGTGTAAGCACAGTAATGTGTTCAGCAGACCAGTACTAATAAGTCGAACGGCTTGACCATACTTAAAAAAGAGGGGCGGAAGAATCAACCCCTTTCGCCCCTTTATATATTTTTTAGATTGAAAAGATTAGATAGGTTCATTCAAGACAAAAATATAAAATTTTTCTTTCGGTGACAATAGCGAAGAGGACACACCCGTTCCCATACCGAACACGGAAGTTAAGCTCTTCAGCGCTGATGGTACTGCCTTAATCGGTGGGAGAGTAAGACGTTGCCGGGGGATAAAAATAAAAGCCTGCTCATTAGCAGGCTTTTTTTATTTTTTTAAAAAATTAAGTTTGACAACATGTCAATATTCATTTATTCTATAAATTTCTATTAATAATCTCTTAAACGTTTAAAACACAGATAAGCGATATAATAAGATCAAAGACTAAAAAAGTGGAACATTTTAAGGCCATAGAACAGTTTATACATCATTTGGAGATCGAAAAGGGAGCCTCCTGGTATACCGTAAAAAGCTATAAAGAAGATCTCCTGCAATGGACAGAATATGTGTCTCAAAATCTTGAAAAAGATCGAGCAGAATCAGAGGCGGGTTTTAGCTTACTATCTGTTGCGACACAGGATATAATTAATTATATTTCATCTCTTTTCAGGAAAAAGCTTTCTAAAGCGAGTATAGCAAGAAAGATTTCAACACTTCGGTCTTTTTTTAAGTATCTGAATAAAAAAGGCATTTTGGAAGTAAATCCATTACAGGATATTTCAGCGCCCAAATTCGTTCGTAAGAATCCTGATTTTATGACTATTGATGAGGTTTTCAGCCTTATGGATGCACCACGTGATAATGATTCCACCGGTCCCAGGGACAAAGCTATTCTGGAGCTATTATATGCTACCGGTATAAGGGTCGGTGAACTGGTATCACTAAATCAAGGTATGGTTGATTTCAAGGAAGGGATCATAAGGGTTAAGGGAAAAGGGAAAAAAGAGAGGATTGTTCCTTTCGGATCAAAAGCAAAAAAGGCGTTAGAGGTATATTTGAGTTCCGGAACTTGTGAAAGGGCATGGAATAAACCTTTATTCCATAACAATAGAGGTGAGAGGCTTTCACAAAGGTCTGTCCATCGTTTGGTCAAAAAGTATTGCAGAAAGATATCTATAAAGAAACAATTAAGCCCTCATGCTATCAGGCATACATTTGCCACGCATCTTCTGGAATCAGGTGCTGATTTACGCATTATCCAGGAACTTCTGGGGCATTCTTCCCTGTCTACTACGCAGAAATATACACATATCAATCTGGATAGATTGATGTCAGAATATGACAAGGCTCATCCTAGGGCTTAGAAGGGGGATGGGATGATACAATCCACGACTATTCTTGTTGTAAGGAAGGAAGGCCAAGCCGTTGTCGGTGGAGATGGACAAGTCAGTTTAGGGAATACTATCTTAAAACATAATGCAAAGAAGGTCAGGCGGATGTATAAAGATCAGGTGGTAGCCGGTTTTGCAGGTTCTGTGGCAGATGCATTTGCCCTTTTTTCGCGTTTTGAGACAAAGCTGGATGAATATTCCGGACAACTTTCGAGGGCGGCTGTTGAAATGGCAAAAGACTGGCGAACAGACAGGGTTTTGAGAAAATTAGAAGCCCTTTTGGCAGTGGCGGATAAAGAACATTCTTTTATTATTTCCGGTAATGGCGATGTGATCGAGCCTGAGGATGGTATTATAGGAATTGGCTCGGGAGGCCCATATGCCGTAGCCGCGGCAAAGGCCCTGGTGGCGCATACGAATATGGGCGCCAGAGAGATTGTTGAGACTTCACTTAAGATCGCATCTTCAATTTGTGTGTATACCAATGAAAATATTATAATCGAGGAGGTTTGATTTGGATAACTCCCTGAATCAGCTTACCCCAAAACAAATTGTATCTGAATTGGATCGATACATTATCGGCCAGAATGCAGCCAAGAGGTCCGTTGCCATTGCTCTGAGAAACAGATGGCGCAGACAGCAGCTTAGCCCGGATCTAAGAGACGAGGTCATGCCCAAAAATATTATTATGATTGGGCCGACCGGGGTTGGAAAAACGGAGATTGCCCGAAGGCTGTCCAAGCTTGCCAACGCTCCATTTTTAAAAATTGAGGCGTCTAAATTCACGGAAGTGGGATATGTCGGCCGGGATGTAGAATCAATGATCAGAGATCTCACTCATCTTTCAGTTAATATGGTGAAGGAGGAACAGTCCAAAAAGGTCAAAGGAAAAGCTGAGGTTCAGGCAGAGGAAAAACTGCTTGATTTGCTTCTTCCCTCTTCAGGGGTAAAGAAGCCCCAAGTAGAAGCCGCTTCGGCTGATCAGGGACAGTTTTTTTCGGAAGTAAATGAAGAAAAAGAGGAGGAATCCTTACATACCAGGGAAAAATTGAGGAGTATGCTCAGACAGGGCCATTTGGATGACAGGGTAGTGGAAGTGGAAGTGACTGAAAGAAACATTCCCATGATTGAAATTTTCTCTGGTACGGGGCTGGAAGAAATGGATATAAATTTTAAGGATATGCTTTCCGGAATTTTTCCAAGCAAAAACAAGAAAAGAAAAATGAAGGTATCGGAAGCAAGAAATTTTCTGATACAACAAGAGGCCCAGAGATTGATTGATATGGATACGGTCGTATCTGAAGCCATAAAAAGGGCTGAACAATCCGGTATCATTTTTCTGGATGAATTGGATAAGATCGCCGGCCGGGAAAGAGCGGCAGGTCCTGATGTCTCCAGGGAAGGTGTTCAGAGGGATCTCCTCCCCATTATTGAAGGTTCGACTGTGTCCACGAAATATGGTCTGGTAAGAACGGACCATATCCTTTTTATAGCTGCCGGGGCTTTTCATGTTTCCAAACCTTCGGATCTCATTCCTGAATTGCAGGGGCGGTTTCCCATAAGGGTAGAATTGTCCTCATTAGGGAAAGAAGAATTCGTGCAAATACTTACAGAACCGCGTAATGCCCTTATAAAGCAATATTCTGCCCTATTGCTCACAGAAGGAGTCGATATCCAGTTCACTCCGGATTCCATCTCAGAGATAGCAAGCATCGCAGCGTACGTGAATGAGCGGACCGAAAACATTGGAGCAAGGAGACTCCACACAGTGATGGATAAACTTTTGGATGAGATTTCTTTTGATGCCCCGGACCTGTCCGGTCAAACCATAATCATAGATGCCCAGTCTGTCCAGGAGAAGCTGAAAGACATAATCAAGGATGAAGATCTGAGTCGTTATATTTTGTAAAAAATCGAAAAATCTTTAATTTAATGCTTGAAAACCACAAAGTTTTTGAGCAGGTAAAAAATCTTCATAATATTTTAGTGGTTTGAAAGAGAATAAATGGATCATTCAAGTCTCCATAAAAGGGCCCAGTCCTTAATCGAAGCCCTTCCGTATATCAAAGAGTTTTTTAGAAAGACCATAGTAATAAAGTTTGGTGGAAGCGCAATGATTCAGGATAGCCTGAAGAAAGATTTTGCTCTGGACGTGGTCCTTTTAAAATATGTGGGTATGAATCCGGTCATTGTCCATGGCGGTGGCCCTGAAATTACCTCTTGGTTGGAAAAGTTGGGTAAAAAGAGCAGATTCGTGAATGGCCTGAGGATTACAGATCCAGAATCCATGGACGTCATTGAGATGGTCCTTGTAGGCAGAATCAATAAGGAGATCGTTAATTTGATAAATCAACAGGGTGGTTGTGCTGTCGGCCTTTCCGGCAAAGATGGGGAATTGATTCGCGCAAGGAAGATGGGGCTTCAGGGTGCGGAGAATAAAGAAAATATAATAGATATGGGAATGGTGGGTGAAGTGGAAGCCATCAATCCAAGGATTATAGAAGTACTGGACGAAGGACGTTTTATCCCTGTAATCTCTCCTGTTGGGGTGGATTCAAAAGGTGAGACGTTCAATATTAACGCGGACCTGGTTGCCGGGCAGATCGCGTCTTCTCTGAAAGCTGAAAAGCTGGTTATACTCACGGATGTTTCAGGTGTGCTCGATGAAACAAAAAGACTTGTTCCTGCCCTCTCATATGATAAGGTTTCAGAGCTTATTGCCGGGGAAGTCATTCAGGGCGGCATGAAACCTAAACTTGCCTGCTGCATGGAGAGTTTGGAAAATGGAGTAAAAAAGGCCCATATTATAGATGGCCGGATAAGCCATGCTTTATTATTGGAGATCTTCACGGACACAGGTGTAGGGACTGTAATCTTCAAAAATGAAAAATAAGGATATTCTTCACTTAACAACCGAATATGTCGCTCCCACTTATAACCGCTTTGACATACCGATGGTTCGGGGCAAAGGTTGTCTTTTGTGGGATGCGGAAGGGAATGAATATCTGGATTTTGTAAGTGGTCTGGGGGTAAATAATACCGGACATTCTCACCCTTATATTGTCGATGCCATCAAAAGACAGGCCGGGGAGCTCATCCATGTGTCCAATCTCTTCCATATACCCCAGCAAGCCCAATTGGCTAAAGAGTTAGTATCAAGAACCTTTCCTGGCAAGGTGTTTTTTGCAAATAGCGGGGCAGAGGCAAACGAGGCGGCGATAAAATTGGTTCGAAAATATGGTCAGTGTTCAAAACCGGGCTGCATAGAGATAATAACGGCCTATGATTCATTCCATGGAAGGACGTTTGCCACTCTGACAGCAACCGCTCAGGCCAAATATCAAAAGGGTTTCCATCCCCTTTTGCCCGGTTTTATTTATGTGCCTTATAATGATATTTCTGCAATGGAGGCTGCCGTTACCGATAATACAACCGCCATAATGGTTGAGCCGATTCAGGGTGAGGGTGGAGTAAACGTGCCTTCTCCTGATTACCTTAAGGGGTTGAGGGATTTATGTGACAGGAAAGGAATCCTTTTGATTCTGGATGAGGTCCAAACGGGGATAGGAAGGACAGGAAAACTCTTTAATTTTCAATTCTACGATATGGAGCCGGATATCATAACCATGGCCAAATCACTCGGAGGAGGTATCCCTATCGGAGCCATGCTGGCAAAAAACGAGGTCATAGAAACCTTTCTCCCGGGAAGTCACGCATCCACATTCGGCGGAAATTATCTGGCCTGTTCGGCAGGTCTGGCTGTCCTTGAGGTTATTGATAAGGAAGGAATCCTTGAGAACTGTCAGCGCATGAGTAGTATCCTGTTCAAAGATCTCCGGGATATCGCCGGGGATTGCGGATTTATAAAAGAGGTGCGCGGTAAGGGACTCATGATAGGGATAGAGCTAAATCGTGAGGGGAAGGATATTGTTAAAAGATGTCTGGAAAAGGGACTTATAATAAATTGTACCATGGATAAGGTCCTGAGGCTTCTTCCTCCCCTTATCATAACCCAAAAGGAAGTGGATCGCGCATTGGATATATTTTCCGAAACCATAAAGGATTTCAGTTGATGAAGAAGGACCTTTTGACCATTCTTGATCTGACAAAACAGGATATCCTTGCTATCCTCCAAAGGGCAAAAGAGTTAAAGAAAGACCTTAAGGCAGGCAGACCCCATCAGACCCTTCAAAGAAAGACAATGGCCATGATGTTCAAAAAACCATCCACCAGAACCAGGGTTTCTTTTCAGACAGGACTTTTTCAAATGGGGGGGCTGGCCCTGGATCTGAATATGGATGACCTGCAGATAGGCAGGGGAGAGCCTGTCCGGGACACGGCCCGTGTGCTCTCCCGGTATGTGGATATCATTCTTGTCAGAACATTTAATCAGAAAGATGTGGAGGACCTTGCGAGATATGCTGAAATTCCTGTGATCAACGGCTTGACGGACCTTTTTCACCCATGTCAGGTCCTGAGTGACCTTTTCACCATACAGGAGCATATGAAGAGCCTGGAAGCAGCCATTATAGCTTATGTGGGGGATGGTAATAATGTTGCCCACTCCTTGTTGATCGCCGCAGGGGTGATTGGTTTGGACCTGCGCATGGCGTGTCCGCATGGGTTCTGTCCGGATCAGGCAATAGTTGAATGTGTTCAGGGGCTGGCGAGAGAATCGGGGAGTAAGATACGGATATCCGAAGATCCGAAAGAAGTGGTTTCGGGAGCAAATGTTGTATATACGGATGTTTGGGTTAGCATGGGGCAGGAAAGAGAGGCGGAGGAAAAAAGAAAGCTTTTTAATGGATTCCAGATCAACAAGGATCTTTTAAAGGTGGCCCGGCCTGATGCATTGATAATGCATTGCCTGCCTGCCCACAGGGGGGAAGAAATAACAGAAGAGGTGCTGGAAGGGGAGAATTCAGTGGTTTTTGATCAGGCAGAAAATCGCCTCCATGTTCAAAAGGCCATTGTTGAAATCCTGATAAAAAAAAATGAAAGGGATAGAGGGTGTCAAAGGAAAAATTAAATATAAATAAGGTGGTTCTTGCTTATTCAGGCGGTCTGGATACATCGGTCATCATAAAATGGCTCGAAGAAAGATATGGATGCCACACAATCGCCGTTTTAGTGGATCTGGGACAGGGCGAGGACATGACGCTTCTTAAAGATAAGGCCTATAATGCAGGTGCGGCAAAAGTGATCATTAAAGACGTAAGGGAGGAGTTTCTGAGAGATTTTTGCTTTCCGGCGCTTGCTGCCCATGCAATTTATGAAGGAAAGTATTTGCTTGCAACGGCCCTGGGACGTCCCCTTATTGCCAAGGAGCTGGTAAACATCGCATCCTCTGAGTGCGCAGACGCAATAGCTCATGGCGCCACAGGGAAAGGGAATGATCAGGTGAGGTTCGATTGCTCTATTATGGCCCTGGCCCCTGATTTAAAGATCATCGCACCTTTAAGAAGTATGGAGTGGGAATTCGGCTCCAGGGAGGAGGAGATAGAATATGCAAAAAAGCATAATATACCCGTCCCTGTGACGAAGGAAAGGCCCTATAGCCTGGACAAGAACCTCTGGGGAATTAGCATAGAATGTGGCGCACTGGAGGACCCCTGGGTAGAGCCCCCTGAAGATACATTCTTTATGGTAAGTAGAATAGAAGAAACGCCGGATGATCCCGAGTATGTGATAATAGGATTTGAAAAGGGCATTCCGACCTGTCTGGACGGGAAAGCTATGCAGCCCGTAAGGCTTATTGAGCAGTTAAACGAGATCGGCGGCAGGCATGGGATCGGAAGGTCCGATCTTGTTGAAAACAGACTGGTGGGCATAAAATCCAGGGAGATCTATGAAGCGCCCGGAGCAACAATCCTTTGGCACGCGCACAGGGAGTTGGAAGCACTTGTCCTGGACAGAGAGACATTTCATTACAAAGAATCAATCGCCCTGAAGTATTCGGAGATTGTATATTATGGTTTGTGGTTTTCTCCTCTGAGAGAGGCCCTGGCAGCATTTATCGAAAAGCTTCAGGGCCTGGTCAATGGAGAGGTGCGGTTAAGGCTTTACAAAGGCCAGTGTATCCCGGCAGGCAGAACATCTCCTGATTCCCTTTACGACCTTAGCCTTGCCACCTATGGGGTGGAGGATGCCTTTGACCACAGGGCGGGTGAATATTTCTGCCAGATCTGGGGGTTGCCTCTCAAGGTTGGGGGACGGGTCCGGAATAAAAAAATGAAAAATGAAAATCTCAAAATGCAAAATGAAAAATGAAAAATTAAGGATCGGATTCTCCTTTATAAGTCTTTTGAGATTAATTTTTAAAATGGGGAAGTAATGAAAGAAAAGACCGAGAAGCCCTGGTCAGGGAGATTCGAGCAGGGTACCCATCCGGATGTAGAAAGGTTTACCTCATCCCTGGATTTTGATAAACGACTATATCCATTTGATATTCAGGGTAGCATTGCCCATGCAAGGATGCTTGGCTTCGTGGGTTTAATCACTAAACGGGAATCCGAGGAATTGATCAGAGGCCTCAAAGAAATAAGAGAAGAGCTTGATAACGGCCAGTTCCCTTTTAATCCATCACTTGAAGACATACATATGAATATAGAGAGCAGACTTATCCAGAAACTGGGACCTGCCGGAGGCAAGCTCCACACAGCCAGAAGCCGGAATGATCAGGTGGCTTTGGATATGAGGCTTTATATCATGAATGAGTTGAATGGAATCCTTGACCAGTTGAGGTCCCTCCAGGAAGCCATATTAAACAGGGCCCGGGATCATATACAAACCCTTATGCCCGGTTATACTCACCTCCAGCGGGCCCAGCCCGTGGTATTTGCGCATCATCTTATGGCATATTTTGAGATGTTTAAGCGGGACAGAGAGAGATTCGGGGATTGCCTCAGAAGGGTCCGGATTATGCCTCTAGGCTCCGGAGCGCTTTCAGGCACAACCCTCCCCATTGACAGGGAATCAGTTGCCAGGGAACTGGGTTTTGATTCCATATCTGAAAACAGCCTGGATGCGGTTAGCGACAGGGATTATATCCTGGAATTCCTTTCCGCCTCCTCAATCCTGATGATGCATTTGAGCCGTTTCGCGGAGGAAATAATTCTATGGACCACAACAGAGTTCGGATTTATTGAGCTGCCTGATTCTCTTTGCACCGGTAGCAGTCTTATGCCCCAGAAAAAGAACCCCGATCTAATAGAATTGGTGAGAGGTAAGACAGGAAGGGTATACGGCCACTTAATGAGCCTGCTGGTAACAATGAAAGGCCTTCCCCTTTCTTATAACAGGGATATGCAGGAGGACAAAGAACCCCTGTTCGATACGGTGGATACGCTTAAAGGTGCGCTTTCTATTATCAAATTGTGTGTTGAAAAAATGAGTTTAGCTGAAGATCGAATGCGGGCGGCCCTGGATACAGGGTTCCTCGAGGCCACAGATCTTGCTGAATATCTGGTAAAAAAGGGAGTGCCTTTCAGGGAGGCACACCATATCGTTGGTAGGGTTGTGCTGGAGGCATTGAATAAAGGATGCCGGAATTTATCCTCTTTTACTGTGGATGATCTGAAGGTGTATAGTGAGCATTTTGACGAGGATGTCGTCTCATATCTTGAACCTGATGATGCCGCTGCACGAAAGGATATACCCGGAGGCACATCCCCTTTAAAGGTTAAAGAGGCCATAGGAAGGGCTGAAGAATATTTGAAATCCCTATAATATAGGAAGTTGTTGAACAAAGGAAAAAAGAGAGAAGATGAATCATTTCCAGTATATTGATGAAGAATTATTTTGTGAGGATGTCCCTGTCGTTGATATAGCCGAGGATATGGGGACCCCTGTATATATTTACAGCAGCAGGACATTGAATCACCACGCACAAGTCTACGAAAAGGCGTTTGAACAGATGGATCACCTTTCCTGCTATGCAATAAAGGCCAATTCCAACCTTTCGGTTATAGGCATTTTCGCAAAGCAAGGTATGGGGGCCGACGTTGTCTCAGGTGGTGAAATATTTCGTGCCCTCAAGGCAGGTGTGCCGGCAGAGAAGATCGTTTTTGCGGGTGTCGGAAAAACACAGGCAGAAATAGAATATGCCCTTAATAAGGGGATACTGATGTTCAATTGCGAATCCTCTGCCGAGCTGGCATTATTGGACCAGGTGGCTAAAGGAACAGGAAAGCTTGCGCCTGTAGCCTTAAGGGTGAATCCGGATATAGACGCTGCCACACATCCCTATATATCCACAGGGCTCGAGAAGAACAAGTTTGGTATGGGTATGGATCAGGCCTTTCGTGAATACATAAAGGCCAGAGATATGGCAGGTGTGGAAATAGTTGGGATGCATACCCATATAGGATCACAAATTACTGACCTCAGCCCGTTTCGGGACACGTTGGAGAGATTGCATTTGCTTGTAAAAAGATTAAATGCGGAAGGTATAAGGATTCAATATCTGGATATTGGCGGGGGACTTGGTATCCGTTATAAGGAAGAGGAACCTCCAAGCCCTTCGGAATGGGCACAAACACTTCTGCCCATAGCTAACAGCCTGGATTGCAGGATTATCTCGGAGCCGGGAAGGGTTTTGGTGGGAAACGCGGGTATACTGGTCACGAGAGTGTTGTATTTCAAATCCGGTTCTGTGAAAAGGTTTGCAATTGTCGACGCGGGGATGAATGACCTGATACGGCCTTCTCTTTATCAGTCTTACCATGATATATTGCCGGTTCAAAAGCGCAAAGGAGAGATGGATATAATAGACGTTGTAGGGCCGATATGCGAATCCGGAGATTTCCTGGCAAAGGACAGGCCCATGACTGTTCCAAGGCCGAATGAGCTCCTGGCTGTCATGAGCGCCGGCGCATACGGTTTTACAATGTCCTCGAACTATAATTCAAGGCCGAGGGCAGCGGAGGTGATGGTCGAGGGATCGGAGTTCTGGGTAATAAGGGAAAGAGAAACATTTGAGGATTTAATACGCGGGGAAAGTCTGTAATGGATCGGATCCCGTTTTTCAAGATGAGCGCGTGCGGCAATGATTTTTGTCTTATTGACAACAGAGATGGGATTTTCCCGCAGCCTGCCAGACCTGCCATAAGATCCATCTGCAGGAGGCGTATCTCTCTGGGCGCTGATGGCGTCATCCTTGTGGAGAATTCGAATATTGCATCCTTTAAGATGCGATATTATAACGCGGATGGCGGAGAGGTGGAGATGTGCGGTAATGGCGCAAGGTGTATTGCACGCTTTGCCTATTTAAACGGGATTTCGCCTCAAAAAATGAGTTTCGAAACACGGGCGGGCCTTATTGAGGCAGTGGTTTCAGAGAAGGGAGCAAAGATAAAGATTAGCGACGTAAAATTTTCTCCGCAAGAGGGCAGGATTTCATTACCGGATGTTATTTCCGATCATGATGTCTACTTCCTTGTAGTTGGGGTGCCTCATGTGATATGTTTTGTGAATGACCCGGAATCTATTGATGTTATGAATTTAGGGAGAAAAATACGATATCATACCCTTTTTGAACCCAAAGGCACGAACGCGAATTTTATAAAGATTGTGGGGCCGGGCTCTCTCATGATAAGGACTTATGAACGGGGTGTAGAGGAAGAGACGCTGGCATGCGGAACAGGCGCCACCGCTTCCGCCATTGCAGCCACCGCCCTTGAGCTTGTTTCGCCACCTGTTGAAGTTATGACAAGGAGCCGATGTCCTCTGAAAATAGATTTTAAGAGGAAGAAAGAGACCTTCAGCCCGGTATGGCTGGAGGGAGAGGCCCGTGTGGTATGCAGCGGGGAACTCTGGTTGGATGAAAATGCTTTGGAATGAATTTAAATTAAGTAACAGGAAGGGGAAAAACTATGTTGCAAGGATCTATGGTTGCCATTGTCACACCCTTTAAGGATGGGAAAATAGATGAGACAAGATTCAGAGAATTAATAGAGTTTCAGATTACGGAGGGTATCTCAGCTATCGTTCCCTGTGGCACCACAGGTGAGTCCGCTACTCTGACCCATGAGGAGCATGACCGGGTGGTCAAAATTGCGGTTGAGTCTGTGGCGGGAAGGGTGCCTGTTGTGGCAGGCACTGGATCAAACAGCACACAGGAAGCAGTCGAGCTGACAAAACATGCTCAAAAGTCAGGCGCTGACGCAGCGCTCCTTATCACTCCTTACTATAACAAGCCTACTCAGCAAGGACTCTATGAATATTTTAAGGCTGTGGCGGATGCTGCGGATATCCCTATTATCCTTTACAATGTTCCCGGAAGAACAGCCGTCAACCTTCTTCCCCAGACAGTTGCCAGACTCGCGGAAATAGAAAATATCCAGGCCATTAAAGAAGCGAGCGGCTCTATTGCCCAGGTTTCGGAGATCTTAAATCTATGCGGATCAAAGATAACCGTTCTGTCGGGCGATGATGCCCTGACCTTTCCCATTATGGCAATTGGGGGGATGGGTGTTATATCCGTAGCAGCCAACATAGTTCCTTCCAGGATGGCAGAAATGGTAAACGCCTGTCTGGATAGTTCATGGGAACAGGCACGCAATCTTCATCTGAGCCTCTTTCCCCTTTTTCAATCCATGTTCTTTGAGACAAATCCCATACCGGTTAAGACTGCCCTTGCCATGATGGGGAAGATTGAAGAAGAGTTCAGGTCGCCCTTATGTCCCATAAGCGCTGCCAACAGGGAAAAACTTTCTGAAGTATTGAAGATGTATAAGATTATTTAGAATGAATTCATAAAGGCTTAATGTAAAAATTGAATTGTCTATGCTGTTTTTTTAATTTATTGGTTGAGAGATAATTCCTTAAGATCAATATTTATTATTGTTTAAGAAGGTTGGAGGGGAGAAACAAATGACAGGGTCTGAAAATAGTGTGCATGTGGTTGTATGCGGGGCCGGAGGCAGAATGGGCGGCCGGATCATCCATGCCATACAAAATACCCCTGGGGTGGAACTCGCGGCAGGTGTGGAAAGGTCCGGACATCCGGTCCTTGAAAAGGGAATAGCCCAGTATGTGGGTATCCCGGATCTGACAGCCCCTGCAGTGTCGGATCTTGGCGAGGTTATAGACCGGGCTGATGTTGTCATTGATTTTACGGCCCCGGAAGCAAGTATTGCCCATCTTCAAATGGCAAAAGCTAAAAAAATAGCCCTCGTAGTCGGCACAACCGGTATTGACGAAAATCAAACCGAAAAATTTAGGGAAGCCGGAAGAGAAATAGCGGTTTGTCTTTCACCGAATATGAGTGTCGGAGTGAACCTTCTTTTTTCCCTTGTAGGCCGGGTTGCAAGTATCCTTGGCAATGAATACGATCCTGAGATAATCGAAATCCACCATCGACTTAAAAAGGATTCTCCGAGTGGAACTGCAATGAAGCTTGCCCGTATACTTGCGGAAGCAAAAGGATGGGACCTTGAAAAAACGGGGAATTATGGTAGAAAAGGGATGATAGGCCCCCGCAAAACCGAGGAGCTGGGCATACACGCAGTAAGAACAGGGGACGTAGTGGGAGAGCATACGGTAATTTTTGGCGGTCCCGCTGAGCGGATTGAGTTGATACACCGCGCCCAGAGCCGGGATGTGTTTGCCCATGGAGCCGTTAGGGCCGCGTTGTTTGTAGCAAAGGCAAAACCCGGCCTTTATGACATGCAGGACGTGCTTGGTTTAAGGGGTTGATTTTTATGTCCAAATTAGTTAGATTTCAATATAATTCTATGGTTTGTCACGGTTTGATGGAGGGAGACCGGATCTGGAGGATCTCCGGGACCTTTTATGAATCCTGGGAAAAACAGGGTGATCCTCTGTCATTATCGGACGTGAAGCTCCTGCCGCCGTGCCAGCCTTCAAAGATTGTGGCGGTAGGGCTTAATTACAGGGATCATGCAGTGGAGCTGAATATGGATATACCAGGTGAACCGATCCTATTCATAAAGCCAGGGACCACTGTTTGCGGCCCGGGTGACTACATAAAATATCCTCCCCTCTCAGAACAGATAGATTATGAAGCAGAGTTGGGCGTGGTCATTCAGAGAACCACAAAAGATATCGATCCCTCAGAGGCTGTTGAATATATACTTGGTTACACCTGTGTAAATGACATAACAGCCCGCGATCTCCAGAAAAGGGACGGACAGTGGACACGAGCAAAATCCTTCGATACCTTTTGTCCGATCGGCCCTTGCATAGAAACGGATCTCGATCCTTCCAATTGCAGGGTGGAGTGTTTCCTGAATGGAGATGTGAAACAAAGCTCCTCCACAGCAAATCAGATCTTTTCTCCCTTTTTTCTTGTAAGTTTCATAAGCCGGGTAATGACACTTCTCCCTGGTGATGTAATTGCTACCGGGACACCGCCGGGTGTGGGGCCCATGAAGATCGGCGATGAGGTAGAGGTGGCGGTGGGAGGTATCGGGAGGCTAAAGAATTATGTCATCTGATAAATTTACACCCAATGCCCTGGCTTCGGGTATAGGGAGTTTGCCCCATACTGATCCCAACGAAGCGTGCCGGCTTGTATGGGACCTTTTGCCTGATTTCCCCTTTTGGCCGCAACTTCCCAAAAGATCGCCTCTGGAGAATATGTACTATCAATATGCGGAAAATATGCCCGGCCTTATCGTCCGAGGTGACGGAGGCTTTTATATAGATGACGGGAAGGATGGTTTTTATGAAGAGCTTGAGAAATTCTACCAGACATTTTTGTCCGAAGATGTTGAGCTCTTTCGTATTTCCGAAGAATATGCGGCCGGATTATACAAATGGTTGGAGGGTAAAGAACACCTGAGATCAGCATGCGCCATTAAAGGCCAAATCACGGGGCCAGTCAGCTTCGGGCTTCAGGTGACACAGGAAGACAGAAGATCCATCCTGTATAATGACACTCTGAGAGATGTAATGAACAAACAACTCCTTCGAAAAGCCCAATGGCAAGTGGCCCTCATGAAAAAAATACATCCGGTGCCTGTCATGTTTATTGACGAGCCTTACCTCGCAGCATTCGGGTCCGCGTTTACAAGCCTGGACCGGGAGACAGTGCTCTCATTATTTAAAGAGATATTTTCCGGGATCGACAGCATAAAAGGTATACATTGCTGCGGTAATACGGACTGGTCATTGCTGCTGGATTGCGGGCCGGACATCCTGTCATTTGACGCCTATTCATATATGGATTCCATCTTTCTGTATAAAGAACACCTAACCAGATTTCTGGATCGGGGAGGCATCATAGCCTGGGGGATCGTGCCTACCGATGAATCGGAGATCAGGAAAGAGACCCCTGAAGACTTGCTGGCCAAGCTGGATTCAGCCTGGGAGAGACTGATGAGCCTGGGTTTTGATCAGGAAACCATACTGGCTCAATCCATTATCACCCCTTCCTGCGGCCTGGGGAGCCTGTCCGGACCACAGGCAGCAACAGAGGCCTTCCGCCTGACAAGAAAGATCTCCGATCATATCCGCTCAAAATACGATCTGCCCTGACGGTTATTAGCGCTCGCCCTAAGTTATTTGCCCGAAAATAGAATCGACAGCCCCCTTGTTTATTTGTCCAAAAATGATTATTATATTTCGTATTAGTACTAAAAAAAGTATCTTGGAGAAACAGGAATGCAATATATTGAGTTTAAAGACTCATTAAAGGATTTCACAGTATTTTCCCTCAACGATATCAGGAGGGTTGATAACCGGTTTTTTCGTACAAGGCTAAATGAATGGCAGAATAAGGGATTTATAAAAAAAGTAATTAAGGGGTACTATATCTTTTCTGATTTAGAACTTAATGAAGATGTTCTTTTTGAAATTGCAAATAAAATTTACAACCCTTCATATATCTCCTTTGAAACGGCGCTTTCTTGGCATGGATTAATTCCGGAAAGCGTGTTTGGCATAACCTCTGTTTCTACCCGAAGGACTTACAAGTTCAAGACATCTATCGCTGAATTTACATACAGGAAATTAAAGCCCCAACTTTTTTTCGGTTATGATCTTGTTGAATATAGGAAAGATAAGAGCTTTAAGATGGCTTGTATGGAAAAGGCTATCTTGGATTACTTTTATATCAATACATTTATAAGGGAAGAAGCTGATTTTGTGAGTCTGCGTATAAACAAGGATATATTTTTTGAAAAATTTAATGAAAAAAGGTTTAATAATTTTTTAGAAACATTTGGACAAAAACGATTGTCAAATAGAATAAAATCTTTTTTGGAATTTATGAAAAATGCTTGACCTGAAACAGATAGAGTCTTTTTATCCTGAAAATCTTAGACCATTCAAAAAAAATCTTTTACGTGAATATTTGCAATATAAGATTCTTGAGTCTGTTTTTGATTCAAGCTTTGGCGCAAAATTGTCTTTTATGGGTGGGACGGCTACTCATATTATTCATTCAAATAATAGATTCTCGGAAGATCTGGATTTTGATAATTTAGGTTTAACGAAGGAAAATTTTAAGGAATTAATAAAAGTAATTCAAAAGAGGCTGGAGTTGGAAGGATATCCCGTTGAAACAAAGAATGTCTTTAGCGGCGCCTACAGATCTTACATAAGGATTCCGGATATACTTTTTAAAACCGGAATATCAAGACATAAAGATGAAAAGTTATTAATTGAATTAGACACAGAACCTCAGGGATTTGAGTATCACCCGGATAAAATCATTGTAAACAAATTTGATATATTTCTGAGAATAAATGTTGTGCCTGTTGATATACTATTGGCTCAAAAAATATACGCAATCTTTAGTCGCAAACGCCCAATGGGAAGGGATTTCTACGATACGGTTTTTTTGCTTGGAAAAACAAAGCCAAATTATAATTACTTAAGATCAAAAATGAATTTTAAAGAGACAATCGATCTCAAAGACAGGCTTTTGTTAAAATGTAAGGATCTTGATTTTAATCGGCTATCTTCGGAAGTAGAACAATTTTTATTTGTGCCAAGCGATTCAAAAAAGGTTTTGTTTTTTTATGAATATATACAGAATTGCGAATTCTGAATTTTAAACAATTTAGTAGTTAAGTGTCACAATTTGAATGAAAAATTACTTAAATTTTGGCGTGATGTATTATAGAATATTTGAATAATGGGTTTAAAATGAAGTTGTAATTTCTTAAAATTTTCCGTTTAAAGGTTTCATTAAATCTGCCTGAATATAAATAGATTTAAGGCCTGGTTGGTGCTAAAGGATTGGAGCAAACAATGGCAAAGGATGAGCTAAATTACAAATTATTGAGCGACGAGCCGATTCTTGAATACGAGCGTTCAGATGATCTTGAATACGAACATGCTGCCGGCGTTCTGGCTCGAGCCGCTCTTTTTACCGATTGTCCCATAACAATTGGCATCTATGGCAATTGGGGGACGGGTAAGACATCTTTGATGCGCTTAATGAAGGAGATTGTTGAAAAGGAAGGCCGGGGTGAGAACGCCGCTGTTGCGGTTTGGTTTAACGCATGGCAGTACGAACGTGAGGAACACCTGATTGTCCCGCTTATCGCCACGATTGCCCGGGATATTAAAAAAAAGCGGGAAGAATGGCAACGGCTCTCCCTCAAAGATAAAACAGACAAGGCTGCCAGTAAAGCCTTTAGCATCATGGAGCGTGGTGGTAAAAGGGTGCATGACGCCCTTCGCTCGGTCCTTTATGGCATATCAATGAAAGGTAAACTGGGTGTGCCTCTGCTGGGCGAACTGGAAATCAGCACATCAATGAAAGATATGATAGAACGCTACGAGGCCGTGACCCAGGATACATTGATGGCACGTAGTCTGTATTTCGATGCATTTGATCAGTTGCGCGATCTGTCCCATAATCCGGAGATCAAGAAGCCACAGATTGTTGTATTCATTGACGATCTGGATCGCTGTTTTCCGGAACAGGCTGTACGTTTGCTGGAGAGTATAAAGCTTGTGCTTCATCAGCCCAAGTTTTCTTTTGTTCTGGGCATCTATCCCCAGATTATTGAGGAATTTATCCGCAACAAGTATGCGGCTGCATATCCTTTAGCAGCAGCCCGCACCGCTTCAGATGACGATGAGAAATTTCGCACCCGTATGAACAAATACCTTGACTACTTCAATGAATATCTTGGTAAGATCGTGCAAGTGTGTCATTATGTCCCGGAACGCCGGCCTGATCAAATGCATAACTACATACGCCATCTATTAGAAGGTGCCGGAGTGGCCTCAGAATTTTTGGTTGAGGGCATTTCCAAAGAAAACCTGTTCGAATTGATCGCTGAAGTGGGTAGACGCAATCCCCGTGAAATCGTCCGCAAGATCAATGGACTAATCGTCAAATGGAGAATCGCAAAAAGCAAGGCTGGTGAAGAGGGGGCATATGGACTGATAGCCGGTCTGATCAATGAATCGTTTTCGGATAGAATATCAAGGGGTGAACTTCAATACAAGGATTTCCTTGACCTTTTAACGTATCGAACCAGAGAAGAAGAGTTCGCCACATATGGTAAAAAACTGGCTCATATGATGGACACAGGGGATATTTCCAAAACAGACAACCAAAGAGAGAAAATCCGCAGACTTAGGGAGAAGTTCGAAACAGATAAAGATAAAATTTTAACCGATCTGATCGAAATTCTGGCAAAGGATGAGCAGTTGTACAACATACTAAATTCCCCTCCGGGCCTGAAGTGGCTGTCGGATAAGGAATATCGGGCTGAAACAAGAGAAACCTATAAAGAGGTGGATTCCCGGGAAGAGGCGAGTATATCCGACATACATAAAGCAACCAATCTTGACCATATAATTAAAGGATTACGCATGGTAGCCATTCCTGCCGGTGAGTTTACAATGGGTAGCCCGGATAATGAAGTTGATCGGCGTAATGATGAAACCCAGCACAAAGTCAAACTGGATAGTTTTCAGATCAGCCCGACACCGGTAACCCAGGCACAATATAAGGCTATTATGGGTGAAAACCCCTCGCATTTTAAAGGAAAGGGGGATGATTATGAAAACAGACCCGTGGAAATGGTGAGCTGGCACGATGCCGTAAATTTCTGTAATAAACTCACGGAGCTTGTTAAGGGAAAGGGCCGATTTAACCTGCCCACTGAGGCACAATGGGAATATGCCTGCCGGGCTGGCACAGATACACCCTTTAACACCGGTGATAATCTGACCACCGAACAGGCAAATTATAACGGCAACTATCCTTACAAAAACCATCCCAAAGGCAGATATTTGGAAGAGACAACCCCGGTCGGCAGCTACCCGCCGAATGCCTGGGGATTGTATGACATGCACGGCAATGTCTGGGAGTGGTGTCAGGATTGGTATGGTGAAGGCTATTATAATGAATGCAATCAGAAAGGCACGGTGGAAAATCCCGCCGGGCCGGAGAAGGGTTCGCCCCGGGTGTTGCGCGGCGGTAGCTGGGGCCGCAGCGCGCAGCGCTGTCGTTCGGCGCACCGGAACTACGATATGCCTGCCAATCGCGATTCCTACGTCGGCTTCCGCCTGGTCTTCGTCCCTCAGTCAGTTGGTAGCTTATCCGGTCATACCCTGAGCAATGACGAGCTGGCTGAGTGCAATGAGCGGGAGCGGAGGGACGGAGCGACCGGCGAATGAAACGAAGCCAGGGAGTCACGGGATTTGGAGCAGCATCCCATTTATAAAAATTATGGACATTTTTCAAGACCTTATGTACGTTTGCAACGATCAGAGGAATAACAAACCTTATGCAAGTTAAACTGTTTACTATTCCCATTTGCGATAGCGGTGCATCTGAGGGTGAGATGAATCGTTTTCTGAGGAGTCATAAGATACTGGAAGTCCAGAGCCAGTTTATCAGCACTGAAAACGGTGCCAGTTGGTGTTTTTGTGTCCGTTATATTGAGAACGCCATACCTGTTCCAGACAACAAAAAAGGCAAGGTGGATTACAGATATGTGTTGGATGAGGCCACTTTTAAGAAGTTCTCAAAATTGCGCGAAATCCGTAAAAAGATAGCATCTGATGAGGGCATTCCCGCCTTTGCCATATTTACGGATGAAGAGTTGGCCGGTTTGGCCAGTCTGGAGGCCATTACTGAAACAGGAATGCGCTCAATAAAAGGCATTGGTGACAAGAAAATTGAGCGTTATGCCCGCTACTTTATTGAAGGTTCGAAGATTGATGAAAAGACAGGGACATCTGATTGAAAAAATCGCCAATATGGATAATCTGTATCTGGCGTTCTATAAGGCTAAAAAAGGCAAGGCATACAGAGACGAAGTGGTTGCTTATGGCCGGCGGCTTCAGGGAAATTTGCTAGACTTGAGACAGCAGCTATTTTCGGCAGATGTGGACGTCGGCAATTACCATTATTTTACTGTATATGATCCGAAAAAAAGGCTAATCTGCGCAGCGCCGTTTGGTCAGCGGGTTATGCACCATGCCTTGATGAATATTTGTCACCCCTTTTTCGAAAAAGTTCAGATATTCCACAGTTATGCCAGTAGAGTTGCCAAAGGTACATATGCGGCGCTTGACCAGGCCAGGAGTTACCATAATCACTATAAATGGTTTCTTAAATTGGATTATCGTAAATATTTTGATAGCCTGGACCATTTTATTTTAAAGCAGCAACTCCAGGCTTTATTCAAAGACCCGATTCTGCTGAAGATTTTTTATCGCATAATTGACAGTTACTTCACTACTGAAAATAGAGGTGTACCAATCGGCAATCTAACCAGTCAGTATTTCGCCAATCATTATCTGGCCAAAATGGACCATTATGTGAAAGAAAGATTAAATATCCGGGCGTATGTTCGATATATGGATGATATAGTCATTTGGGACAACGATAAAGATGTTTTATTAAATGCCGGCCGGCATTTGGAGTGCTATTCAGAGAGCTGGTTAAAATTAACACTGAAACCCTTTTGTCTGAACCAAAATTCACATGGATTGCCCTTCCTGGGCTATCTTATCTATCCTGATGAAACACGTCTTGCTCACCGGAGCCGGATTCGGTATAGCAAAAAATTGCATGCTTATGAAAAAAATCTGAATTTAGACATTTGGTCACAAAAAGAGTATCAAAATCAAGTAATTCCGCTTATTGCTTTTACTGAAAAGGCCAATGCCAGGGGATTCAGGAAACATGTAATGACAACTTTTTAAAAAAGGGCATCAGTCATAGGTTCGAACCGGGTGTTGCGCGGCGGTAGCTGGAACAACAACGCACAGAACTGTCGTTCGGCGAACCGGAACTACAATATGCCTGACAATCGCAATAACAACGTCGGCTTCCGCCTGGTCTTCGTCCCTCAGCTCATGGGTATGGCCGGATAGCTACCACTGAACAGATTGTTGTCCCATTCGCCTTGAATAGGGCGATAAAAAGTACTGACAGGGCGTGGTGTTAGTAGGGTGACCGGATCGTTATCTCGAACGCTCCACGCTAATCTTAAACTATAAAGGAGTCAAACAATGGGAATTGGTGATATTTTCCATTCAAAGTGCCAAAAGTATTTTACGGTTAAAACCCGCACAATCAACATCAAAGGTCTTTCGGCGAATCTTCAGGGTAAACAACTGGGTGATTTCAGCTTAGGGGTGGGAGAACTTACTATCCGGCCGGAATTTGTGAAAGCGACGGAGCGATTACAGGAATTGGATGTGATACAGTTCGACATCTGCCAAAACATCCATAAACTGAATAAAAGAAGTGCCAGACGTGAAGAGCTTTTAGAAAAACTGATTGAGACCCAGATTGAGATGCTTCGCATAGCCCAGCGCCCTGATGATTTCGAAAAAAAAACCCTTAAGGAAATAAAAACAAATACCACTGAAATAAAAGCTGTTGTCAATGAAATCAACCAGAGGCTGAGTGTCCAGTTTAATCCGCCTCCTGCGCCACCGGCTGATCAATGCGCATTCATAACCGAGGTAAGCAGCTTGTACAGGATGATGGACTATGTGGTAGACACAAACTGCGGTTATGAGGATTGCCTGCTGGTGACTGAAAAAAGCCGTTTTGGTTCAGACCGGTCTTTTCTGGTCGGGGTTAAATTTTCCACGGAAACCATTAACCGGGTTGTCATCGAGTCATTTGCCGGGCAGGCTGCACGGGCTATCCATGGCGGCCGTGCTGATCAGGCCGCGTTTGTAACAAATGGCGGCTACGATCCCAGCGCACAGGACCTGGCACAGGCTGAAAATATTACCTTGCAAACCGCTGCCGGCCTGCTGGCATCCCTCATAGATTTCGGGCCCTATATCCGGAGATTTATGCAGGAGGTTGAAAATGACAAAAACCACCTGCTTGAGGTCTATGTTGATTTAAACTGTGCCAAACTGGACGTGGCAGCGACTCTGGACAAGGCCCGTCAGCACCCTCAGCCGGAAGAGGCGCTCCGGCATGGTACCGCAGAAGTCTCCGTTGATGTGAAAGAGAGCGTATGGCAGCCATTAGAGGGCCTGATTGATAAGCATATCATGGCCTGGCTGGCAACTTCGGAAGCCCCCCACCATATCTCCATTCTGGGTGACTTCGGGGCGGGAAAAACCTCTTTTTGCAAACACTTCACTTATCGGCTGCTGGAGCGATATCAGCAACAAAAAGCCCTGGCGTCAACAGGGGAAATGGTCCGGTTGCCGGTTTATATCCCTCTAAAGGAGTATGCGGAATTGGGTGCTGATGGAGGCGACAAGGCTCTATTAACCCATTATCTTGTTAACAAGATGGACGTAAAGACGGATTTTAAGGCCCTTGAAAAATGGGCTCAGGCCGGCAAATTACTTTTTATCCTGGACGGTTTTGATGAGATGGTGCAAAAAATAGATCCCCAAACCCGCGATGAAAATTTCAGTGTTTTAGCCCGTTTAGCCCAACCGCCCAACAAGATTATTCTGACGGGACGGCCGGGCTATTTCCCCAGCCTGACAAATATCATGATCACTTTTGGCCATGAGTTAGCCCCTCATGATCCCTATCAACGAGCAGGAAAGCGGATCGATAAAAAAATGAACGGGGACCTGCCCAGGTACGACATCCTGAAGCTCAATCTCTTTACCCTGCCGGAGATCGGTCAGTATTTGGATCGACAGACGATCCGGCTGCACAAAACCGATCCTGCCAATGCAGCCAGGTTAAAACCGGCCATTATGGGAATGATCGAAAAAAATCCACAGATAGCGGACTTGAGTGAGCGGCCTGTTTTGTTATGGATGATTGTCGAGGCCCTGCCGGATCTGCTTGAGAAGCTGGCTGTTGAAGATATTAATCTGGCCGAGCTATACCGCATCTTTACCGACAAATCACTTAAACGCGACTGGGGCAAAGGCAAGGTGCGCCAGTTGATCATCATAGACCAGCGGCGGGATTTTATGCGTCACCTGGCCTGGCAACTCCTGTCTCGTAGTATGCCGAGTATCTCCATTGCAGAACTGCAGAACATGACCGATTCCTTCTTCAAAACTAAAGACCTTTTAGAGGCAGCCCATATGGTCAACGATATTTGCACCTGCACATTTCTGACCCATGACGAGCGGGATGGTTACTTCAAATTTGTCCATAAATCCTTTATGGAATATTATGCAGCCGATAAAATAGCTCAGTATTTAATTAAACAGACCGAAGCCAATGAAGAACCGGCTATCAGAAAACTTACCATTAATGAGGCAATTCGCGATTTTATCCATGCCATGTTGTACGGCCGCTGGCAGCCACCTGTATATAACGGTAAGCTGCCGGCCGGGCTGGAACAGCGCGGTGGTTTGATATATGCCGCACCTGTCCATATGGAGATGGTCTATATCCCACCCGGTCCATTTATCCTGGGTGAGCAGGATGATATTCATGTGGTCATGCTGAGCAAAGGCTTTTTTATCGGCCGGTCTGCGGTCACAGTTGGACAGTTTGCCCGGTTTATCCAGGTGACAGGTTATAAAACAACGGCGGAAGAGGAGGGATCGGCATTTGTTTATGACGGATCGTCATGGAGAGATAAAAAAGGTGCCGGCTGGCGCAATCCCGGTTTCTCACAGGAGGAAGATCATCCGGTTCTATGTGTGAGCTGGCATGACGCAATTGCCTTTTGTAACTGGATGTCTGAAAAGACCGGTGGTGCATTTCAGTTGCCGCGTGAGCTGGAATGGGAAAAGGCAGCCCGCGGAGTGGATGGCCGCATCTTCCCCTGGGGCGATGCTGAACCGGATAAGCAGCGCTGTAATTTTGAAATGAATATAGGCAGGACTACATCAGTGACCAGTTACCCTGCCGGGCAGAGTCCATACGGCTTGTTTGATTGTGCCGGCAATGTGGTGGAATGGTGCGCAGATAAATGGCATGACAGTTATGTAGACCTGCAGGATGACGGGAAGTGGGGAGAAGATGGGGATGGTTCGAACCGGGTGTTGCGCGGCGGTGGCTGGAACTACGGGGCGCAGTTCTGTCGTTCGGCGAACCGGGGCTGCTCTACGCCTGACAATCGCAGCCTCAACGTCGGCTTCCGCCTGGTCTTCGTCCCTCAGTCAGTTGGTAGCCTGTCCGGTCATACCCTGAGCAATGACGAGCTGGCTGAGTGCAATGAGCGGGAGCGGAGGGACGGAGCGACCGGCGAATGAAACGAAGCCAGGGAGTCAATGTGAAAATAGTGACAGGGGAAAAAATGACATTGGCTTCAAGCCAGATTGTACATAGTTAAAAATATAAATGCAGAGGTTTGTTTTGAATGTGAAGAGCGTTACTTTCATACAATAAGTGCATATTAACCATTTTATCAGCTTATTAAAGCTCGCCCCTGAAGTCATCCAAAAAAATCGAAGAAATAGGTGATCCGATGCCGAAACGCTATATCACTTAAGCCGATAGCTATCCTTTTTGATATTAATAACAACTGCTCCTGCTGGAATCTGATGACGAGAAGATAAAACGATTCAGGGAGATGGTAGAGGATTCAGAATATAAGGGTCGAAATGCACCCTTATAAACATACCTGCAACAATTTTGGATTAGTAGTCAGAACTTCAATGCCACCGGATGTAATTTAATTTCTACTTGACAATGACTAAACATCTTTATATACTTAATTATATAATTATCGTAAAATATAGAACTGTTAGATCAGATTTAAGACTATATGTTCAGCATATAAATTCACGACGGTTGTTGCCTTCCAAGCAGTTTAGGATCTACATCGTTTTTTTAAAAGATTAGAAAATCGTCTTTTTTATTAAACAGCTTATACCTTATCTATGGAATTTTAGGAGAAAGGAGGCATTTGAATAGATAAGGATTTTTGAGGTTAAACCCTGACCTTTGAAAAAAATATCTTATTAGTCATCTAAGATAAAGGAGATATACTATGAATAGGGAAGAGTTAAAGGAAATCATAGCCGCTGTGGTAAAAAAGATGGAGGCGAGTTCTCCTGCATCAGCATGCGGATTGTTTTGGTCGGATTGCAGATGGTTTTGGCGCGATGAAGGCGTAACGACCTTATATGGAATCGGCGAGGAAGAAGTTACTACCAAATATGGTATCAATGAGGAAGATCCTATTACTACTTTATATGGAATCAATGAAGAGGGTTAATACTACAGGTTATTTTTCACGTTGAAACTGTCGAAAAAGTCAAAATTTAGGATTTTAGGATCTGTAACGTCTTGACTTAATTGTTTATGATTTTTGTAAAATTCCAAAAAATGGCATTTTTCGACAGTCTTGTTAGAAGAAAAATCAGGGAATCAGATGCTAAATCTGTTTTTGAAATACATATAGCTATATAATAATCTGTTTTTCACGGATTCGATTCATAGCGGATATAATAAAAAAGCAAATCTTCCTGAGGTAGAGTTTATATTCCTCAGGCTATTAACATAGATAAATAAATCCATTGATTATTCAATGGGAGAGGAGTTAACCATGAGCAGAGACGAATTAAAGGAAATAATAGCCGCAGTGATAAAAAAGATGGAGGCGAGCTCTCCTGCAGCAGCATGTTTCTGGTGGGATAGACCTGTAATAACCACTTATTATGGAATTGGTGAGGAAGATCCGGTAACGACCTTATATGGAATCGGAGAGGAAGATCCTACCACCAGGTATGCCATCAATGAGGAAGATGTTACCACCTTGTATGGAATCCGTGAGGAGGGTTAATGCCGCAGGTTATTTTTCGTACTCAAAAAAATCAAGTAATCAGGATTTCAATCTGTTTTTGAAATATTAACAACTACACGAATTATCTATTTCTAATAGATTTGGAACAGGTTTTCATAATCAAAAAATTGAGTCTTGAAAGGGCAGGGATTTTTGTCCCTTCCCTTTACTAATGTTTAACTATGCCGTTAACGAAAGAAGAGAAAGATTACATCGTAAATCAGGTGGTTGATATACTTAAGGCACCTAACAAGAAGATATTGATATCTGAATTGAGAAAAAAGGTGCTTAGCAAGGAAGATAATGCGGGCGAAGGGGAGAAAGGGCAGCTCGATGATGCAGTATACGCTGTTCTTCAGGCCATTGAAGAATTGTATGGCTAGGGTAAAAAAAGAACTAATCCTATGTAGTATTATACATATAGCCCCAGCTTAATGAGTCTTTTTCCCCCTGAAAGATATCAAAAAAGGTCTTTTTTTACTAATCTGTATATCCCTGCTATTGGTGCCGCTATCATTATCTTATACCCCAGCTATCACCAGGTAACCGATTTTCATCTCTGGTACCTGTTCCCTTTATGGATTATCCTGGGCCATATTTTGTGCAGCCTTTCTTATACCATCACCGGAATCTCCGTCAAAAAAGGCATAATCTTTTTCATCAACTCGTTTGCCGTCTATGGAGAAAACCGTTCATTAATTTATCTGCAGACCGCCTTTTTAACATCTTTTCTTGAAGAAGCCATCTTCCGATATTTTTTGCTTTTTTATTTAAAGGATCTGTTACGCAGCCCAATCCTGGCTATTTTTTTATCCAGTCTCATATTTACAGCCTATCATCTTCATCTGGGATGGAAATCTGAAAGTTTTATGAGATATCTGGACCTGTTCATCTTTTCCTCTATAATCGGTACTGCCAATATAATCACCCGATCCTTTTACCCGGCCTTTATTCTGCATGGCATGCGCAACTATATCCTTCGGTGCCTCCTCGTATCCAAAGAGGAATACGAAGCAAGGAAAAAGAAGCGTGCATATTTAGACAACTAAAATGCTAAAATACCACAAAATTTTTTAAGGGGAAAATGAATTTTTTTTTCGTCTATTTAATTGAAGGCAAAAAAATTTTTTATTAAAGATGTAGTTGAAAAGATTCAAGATAAGGAGGTACCCCATGAACAGGGAAGAATTAAAGGAAATAATTAGTGCTGTGGTTAAGAAGATGGAAGCGAGCTCTCCGGCAGATGCATGTATTTTTTGGGACCAACCTGTTATAACTACCTATTATGGAATAGGCGAGGAAGATCCTACTACCAGATATGCCATCAACGAGGAAGATCCTACTACTAAATATGCCATCAATGAGGAAGATGTTACCACTTTGTATGGGATCAGTGAGGAGGGTTAATTCCGGAGGTTTTCCTACCATAGAAGAAAAACCACGGAATCATTGGCACATTCTGTTTTTGAGATACTTACAACTATATAGATTGTCTGTTTCTCATAGATTTGGAATACTTCTTCTTAATTAAGAAATCGAGTCCTGCAAGGGCAGGAGATTCTTTTCCTGCCCTTTATCATTAGATCATTATGCCGAACATACCCCTTTTTGCATCATGACCCTGTAAATACACATGGGATTTTCACCCACGCTCCCTGTATGGGAGATAGCAGCAGAGCTGCACCCCGCCTTACACAGGGGGCCGTATTTGCATTCTGCACAATATCCTTTCAACTGGGACATGGTGAATTGCCGGTTGTATTTGAAATTATTTGGGTCCTCCCAAAGCTCTTTTAGTGAATGCTCCCTTATATTCCCTTCGATATATTCAGGAGTGGAAGGCAATGACTGACAACCCTTGATATTTCCATTGGAATCAATCCCCAATATCTGTATGCCGGCATGGCATCCCACCCATAATGTTCCGCCCTTTCTCGTATTCCTGATATAGCCTTCCTTCCATGGCGGATAATATCCCACGTCATCCGCGAAATCGATATGGATATTATCTTTTCGCTTTCTCTTCTCATAGAAAACGTCATACACCTCTTTGATCTGCTCCGGTTTTATAATCAATGGGTCATCAGGTTTCAGCCTCCCGAGAGGGGAGGCGATCTGGATCTGCCACACCTTCACCCCTTTGTCAATGATAAAATCGTAGAGCCCGTCCAGATCCTTAATGGAATCGGATGTGATAACCGTGCAGACCGCCATGGATATACCACGTTCCTTTAACAGGTCCATGCCCTTCTCGATCCTTTTAAATGACCCGGGCCTGCGCATCTTGTCATGGCTTTTTTCAAGACCGTCAATACTGATGCCGATGATGGTCAGCCCGGCCCTTTTAAGCCTGTCGCAAAGGTCTTCCTCATGAAGTGTCCAGCCGTTGGTAATCACATTCACCCTGACATTGTTTTTTTGCAACCGAGCTGCGATATCCTCCCAATGGGGGTGTATTAAGGGCTCTCCGCCCAAAAGGGTGAGTCTTTCGCATTCAAGCTCTCCCAGTTCATCACAGACCCGCAACATCTCATCCAGATTCAGCTCATCCGCACGGCTTGCTCCGGCTGAGGAGCCGCAATGGGCACAGCTCATATTGCAGGCAAGGGTCAGCTCCCAAACCACAAAACGAGGGTACCATTTCATGGCCTTATAGATGGACATTGGATCCGCGGTGGCCTTTGCAAGGGCCTCCTTCACGTTCTCCTCCATCTTTTCATTTTCCACCTCGCGGGCAACTGATTTTGCCTCTTCTAAAAGGGAATTCAGGTTACCTAATCTATTTTGTGTCATCTCTGACTCCTTTGGTTTTATTGCCTTTATAAAATTAGCATATTAATGATCAGGTATTTATAATATATAAATGATCTTATATTATTGATCCAGTTGATCCTGCCAAATATTGCCATCCCTTTTGAGGACCTCGATCAGATATTCAGCTATATTTCCGGCCATATTCATTTTAACCAATCTGCTCCAGCCTGTAAACAGCCCACTAGGATTAAAATCCAGCAAATAGTGCTTCCGTGTGTAATCATCGTATTCAATGTCAACAGAGCAATAGGCAAGGCCGAGTGTCCTGACTGCCTTTTCTATCTGCCTTCTCAATGGTTCTTCAGGTTCATAGGCAACAATACTCTTTGCCCTCTCCCTCCAATCCACAAACCTTCGGTCATAATGGATTTCTCCCATAGATATAATTTTTCCCCCTAAAAGATACGCCCTGAAGCTCCGGCCATTCACGTATTGCTGAAAGATAAAAGGACGGGATCGGAGGATATGCTGATTCTGCTCAAAAAAAACCGTATCAGCCATCAGGGCCTCTGCTCCGCTCATGTTCGGTTTCGCAATGACCCGGCGATCCAGATCAACAATGAACCGGCGTATTTTATGCAGGTTGTTTGTCACCAATGTCTTTGGCACACTGATCCCATTTGAATGAAGCAGATAATACTGGTACGCCTTGAGCCTGTGGAACATGGAGGGCCCAAGGTCATTGATGACCGGAACGTGGTCTGCCATTATCTTTGCCAAACTAAACTGTAGGGAAAGGAGTCTGATTTCGTTTAATGTCTTATCTTTGACATCTTCAATCTTTTTCCCAGTAGTAGAAGGATCAGCAGAAAAATTGCGTATAAAGACCAGATCTACGTCGCCTATATTGATCTCACCAGGGATATGGATGTCGTCATATGCAGGAACCTCGTTCAGGGTGAGCATATTGAATCTGGGAAAGTTAAAGAAGTCCAGTATAAAGGCCCTGGCATTTAGCTTTTCAAGCTCATACTTAACGGATTTAACATGCTCATCATTCTTTTGACCAATGATAGCTATATTATACATTTATTTTTAACCTGTCTGGTTTTCAAAGGATCAAGATCGACCTTTAACTCATTCATAAGCCTTTTCTTGAGATCATTTTCCGTATATCCGGATCTTTCTCTATGATGTCTTTTACTTCGTCCAGCAAGGACAATCCTTTTATTTTGGGCCTGTCTCCTGACTGTGCGCATTCAATCAGATAATCAGCTATCTTTGCAGAGATATCATTTTGGCTCAGTCTGGCAAAATTGACGAACATAGGCGATATGTTACAGTCAATCACATAGTAACTTCCCGTATCTTCCTCCTTCATGAGGTCCATACCGCAAAATGGAATCTCTAAAACCTTCGTTACGCGCTCCGCTATCCTCTTTGCCCTTTCCGGAAGCTTGACCACCTTAATCCCTGTCTGGCTCATGGATGAATCAACGGTATCACCGTGGACAATAATGGCGGAGGCGATTACTTTACCGTTAAGCACATAGCAGCGTATGGTATCCCCCTTTATGTAATACTGGTAGAAAGCGCCTCTTTCATTCCATTTGTGGTTTTCCCAGGCCGATTCATCCCAAAGAAAGGTCTTGTATATGCCGGCTAAAGGTTTTGTGACAGCGCCATTTGAACATTTAAAGGCTTCCTCAACAAACCATTTCAAGGGTTTCGGGGAGGTCCCTATCATGAATGGAGGAACAGGCAGGCCATTCTTTTTTAGGTGACGGAAGAGATATGTTTTTAAGCGGTGAAGGTCGTTTTTCAGCAGCGGATTCACCAGGGGCCTTTTGTTTGAAAAGGATTTGAGGATCGAGTTTCGAACCTTCTGGCATCTGATCTCCGATTGAATATACGAAATGAATTGTGAATATAGCACTCTCCATTGCTCCGGTGAATCAACGATAAAATTTTCATCATATTTCGCAAACTCCGGAACCTTTATTCCCCTGCTCCTTAAAAAGGCTGCACGGATATCAAACAGGCTGTTATCATCAATGATGATATCATCCCTGGTTATTGTAATGGGTAATGCCTCGGGAAATCCTGAAAGATCAATGACAACGGGCTTAACACCCCGGTTCACCAATCTTTTTTTCAGGGCCTGAACCTCCTGATCATTTGAAGGGCCAAAGATGCCGATTTTGATCATTGTTTCTCCTCTATAAATCCCCAAAGCTCGTCCATGATCATACCCTGTTCTTCTTTTGAAAAAAGACCGATATCTGGAGAGGCGCAAAAATCAGAAAGCACCAGATCATTGGAGTGCCGGAATATAAGGTGGGCAAAAGGCATCTGTAAGATTTCCTGGATTTTGGGGATCTGTTCAAGAACATGAGAAATGTCCGCGGATTCAGGGTTGGTAACAACAGGCTTCCCATTTACGGCAAACACATGAACAGCATCCCGGGATGATAATGACTGAAGAAATACAGGGATACGGTTCAGATCTTTTAACATGACCTCATATTCCGTAACCCATACCGGTTTATCATCCTCTGAAAGGGGGATGGCCAAAAAATGGCCAGGGGTTTTTTCAATAAATGAGCCTATTTTATCCGGATCGTTTCCTGAAATCATCATGGGCACGGACACTCCGGAATCTCCCAGTTTTTCCAATGCCCAGGGCTTAAAGGCCTCTGCTTCAAAGGCCTCTTGAGGGTTTATGCACAGCGGTATGGATTCATTGAGTATTTCAAGCAGGCTGTACCATAGGGAAAAGGATTCTCTCTCGTTTCTGAGATATTCATCCAGATTATTTCGGTACTTTTCCCATATCTCCATGGAGGGTTTCAGCACGGGATTGGGCCACATGTAGCCGGAATCCAGGATGATTGCCGCCACGGTCCCTTTGATGATATCGGTGTCGCCTAACCTTATGCCATCCTCACATACCACGATCTGCTGTTCCGGGATTATTTTATTTCGCTCGATGATAATGGGGTTAAATCCCTTTTCAGAGAAAAAGGATTTCATCATGCCTCTTGTGTTTTCATCTTTTGCAATGACAAGGATTTGCGGTTTCAAATAGTATCCTCCATATTTTTTTATTTCACCACGAAGGACACGAAGAGATTATAATTTGAATTTTATCCATTCTTCGTGTCCTTCGTGTTCTTCGTGGTTTATCATTACGTTCTCTCGAGTTTCTGGGTTTCATATAGTTTATAAAAAAGCCCTTTTCTCTTTAGAAGTTCATCGAATTGTCCGTCTTCAACCAGACGCCCCTCGGAGATGACCAGTATCCGGTCCACCAATTCCAGAAAAGAGAAACGGTGGGCAATGATTATTGCCGTGCGCCCCTTTATTATCTCCTTTAATGATTCCTGAATTAATGACTCCGATTTTGAATCTAGGGCTGAAAAGGCCTCATCAAAGATGAACAGGTCCGGTTTCTTCAGAAATATCCTTGCCAAAGCCAGGCGTTGTCTTTGCCCGCCGGATAGGGTGACCCCCCGCTCCCCGATCACTGATTCCAAACCTTGTTCCATGGTCGAGATAAGCTCATCCAAATGAGCAAACTTTATTGCATTCTCCACGTCCTGTTCACTGAATTCCTTACCAAAGGTTATATTGTTCCGTATGGTGTCATTGAAGAGAAATACATCCTGGGGGACATAGGCAATCCTTTCCCTGATGCTTCTTATCTTATAGGCATCGATTATCAGGTCATTGAGAAACACCATTCCCTCGGAGGGATTATAAAACCTCAAAATCAAATGGATCAAGGATGTCTTGCCTCCGCCGCTGGGGCCCACGATGCCGACCTTTTCACCTTTTTTGATTTCAAGATCTATATGATTCAGCGCTGTCACCATCATTTGGGAGTTGTTTCTGTCAGGAAACCTCAAGACCACATCCTTAAAGGTAATGGCGGAAATGGGTTCCGTGATGTCCCTGGCTTCCGGCTTGTCTTTGATATCAGGGGGCCTGTCCAGTATTTCGTATATGCGGTCAAGGGCCGCATAGCCCGCCTGAAGGTTCATATTGAACTGGAAAAAGCCGGTTACCGGGCCAATCACACCAAACAGATATTGCATAAATGCAAGCAGGGAGCCTATGGTAAGGACCCTTTGAATGGCCAGATAGCCGCCCACACCCCATAGGATTAAGAATATAGGCAAATAAGAGGTCATCGATACGATATAATTCCCTGTAATTGATGTCATCCCCCTTCTGATGCTTATACGTTCAAGGTCTTTATTGTAGTTTAGGGTCTCCTCGCCTTTTTTGTCTTCAATGTTTTCTGCCTGAATAAGTTTCATTAGACTTAAATTTTCCTGAATCTTTCCGGAAAGATATGCCTGTGTTTCCTGAAGTTCTTTATTGTCAAGGTATACCCTCTTTTTGAATAATACAAAGATAAAAATCAGAAAAGGCAATACACATAGGCAAAGCAAGGATAGAAATGTGCTGATCTTAAATAAGAGAAAAACTACAACCACTACCTTTATCATGGAGCTTACTATCGTAAAGAATTCATCATTAACCAGGTTCTGTACATATCCCACGTCATAAAGTATCCTGGATAAAAGTGCCCCGGATTGTTGTTTGGAGAAATATTGCACGGACATCCTCTGCAGGTGTTCGTATATATCCATACGAACCTGTGTTAAAACCTTCTGTCTTATTCTTATGCTCATTTTGTTGCGGATATAGCTAAAAGAGTGTAGCATCGCATAGAGTCCCAATATCGTGCCAACCTTCACGAAGAGAAGGTGTAAGTCTGCATTTGGTATGGCTTCATCAATGATGGTTTTTTCTAAGAGGGGGATAGGGATATTTATCAGCACAGTGACCAGGATGGTTATGAAGAGCAGGATAATACCCTTTGTAAATGGTTTTAGATATTTAAAAAATCTTATAAAACGTTTCATCTGTTTAAAAAGATGTCTTTATGGCTGAAAAAACAACCTGTGACGGTTTTATTACTGATCAAATCATAGGCCCTCATTTTTTGCCAGCCTCAGATGCAATCGATCCCAGTAAGTCCACTGCTCAGGGTTCTCTTTTATCCATCCTTCAAGGATGTCTCGCAATTTTTCACATAGATTGATAAATTCAGGGTATTGATCGTCTATTTGTCCCTCCGGCACGGGAAAGGGTCCGATAGGCTCTTCTATTGTAAGTCTGAGCCTTCCGTCTTTATCCCGCACATTGTGCCAGGGTAATATAACAGCTCCCGTAAGCAGGGCCAGCTTAACAGAACCAGCTATAGCAGGTAGATAAACCTGGACACTGTCAAACAATCTAAATTGCTTTCTGCTCCCTCCTCCAGTCAATACATCAAGATTAGTAGTTACAAGATAGCCTGCCTTAAGCGCATTACTCATTTCCCAACCCACATCAGATTTGTGCCTTCTTGTATTAATAAAGGAGATATCCAACTGAAACCTTTTTAATGCCTCTTCAAGTCTCTGAAAGGCTGTAGGAAATCTGGGCACATCAGGTTCAGTACATATTTTTATTTTTTGATAATTCTCCTTCGGAATATTCCGATAGATACTGAAAAGTGTTATCGATCCAAATAGAATTGAGCCAACATGAGATCCTACGGCCAGAATTCCCTGTCCACTATCCATTGCCTTTAAGAGGTTTTCCCTGCCCTCAATCATTGTATATTTATCAATAAGTTTAAGCGATTTATCAAAGTTAAGGTTCAGGACAATGCAGTCTTCACAGAATTTATATTTATAATGCCATAAAAATTCGTCAACCTTTCTTTCAACCTCTTCATCACTCAGTGATGGGAAAAAGGTCTTAAAATAACCTGTCACTTGTCCGGCCATTTTGTCTATCATCTTTTCATGTAGAATGCTCGGAAGTATCCATTTGAGCATTATGAACCTGGACATTTTAAAACCAATATGATTGACCAGTATCCTTAAAAAGAGATTGTTAATGAGCCTTTCAGGGTTTTTCAAGGCATCGATTCCCCTTTTGTATTTTGTCCAGGATCTCCATGCTTTTCTGTGTTATTCTGTTCAGGTCCTTTTCATTTAATTTTTCCCAAAAAGAAAAACCGAATCTGGACAAGGGATTGTATTGATAGATCCTCATTAAGGAGCGATTGAGATGTTCCTTGAAGTATACCTCCCGGCCTATTTTCTCTTCAATATAATCCATGATATGCTCTGTGATCTCCAGAAATTTGCACAACTTTTCATCACTTTTATAGATATCATTTGTTAGCGCATAATTCGTTGCCGGGCAAAACATAAGGCATCTGTCAAAGTATTGACACCCCTGGCATCGCTCTGTCCTTTTAAGCAGTTTTTCATCATCTATATTATCATATGACTCATACAGTTCTTTTTCTGTAATCCCTTGTTCTAGTGAGCCAAGACGCTGTCTGCGCATGGACTTGTCATAAAAGACAAATCTGTGGCAGGGATAGATATCCCCATATATATCCACCGCAAAAGTGGATCTGCCTGCGCCGCAAAAAAACCTTTTTTTCTGTGTCAAGTCCCCTTTTTTGTGGAGAATCCTGATCGAAAACATCTCGTCCCAAATTTGAAAGGTGAGATCATTTCCGGATTCAAGCTCCTTAATCCAGAGATCAGCAAGCCTGAATTGTTCTTCTTCAAAGATTTGAAGGTCCTTTGAAGACCACTTTTCCTCCATAACCGGTGAAAAGGCTATGTTGTTGAAATCCTGATTCATAAAGAAGATTATATCTTCATAGAGGAATTTAACGGTTGAGGGTGAAACCGTTTTACGGATAAATAGAGAGTGATTCAGAGACCTTTGGCGGATCATTTCCAGTTTTTTTAGAATAACCGGAAATGAGCTTTTACCGTCAGCCGTCTTTCGAAAGGATTGAGAGAACTCTTTCCCGTCAATGCTGAGTGAAATAGCTATTTTATGTTCCTGAACAAAATCCAGGATCTCATCATTGAGCAGAGTCGCATTGGTGGGTACGGAAAATTGTATTTTCTTCTTTTCCAGTTTGGCTTTCTCAAGGCTATACATAACAAGTTCTTTTATCATTGGAAATCTTAAAAATGGTTCTCCTCCCCAAAAACTCAGGATAACGGAAACTTCTTCTTTGGAGTTTTCAAACAGAAAATCAACCGCCCTCTGAGCGAGTTCAAACGTAATATTCTTTTTTTCCATAGTGGAGGCAAAGCAATATTCACAACATAAATTGCAGTTTTCAGTGATAAATAACGCAAGATGTTTTATTGGTTTCATTGAGTTGTCCGAAATCAGCTTGATTATGACTTTTTATTATGGGTTTATTGATAAATTAAGATACATTATAAAATATACCACTATTCCAAAAATTATCAAAGAAATTATTCAAAAGATTCCACCGAAGTTGAGCAGTTAGTATAATAGGATAAAGACATCTAATCAAAGTTCTTATCTATGTCTATATGTTAATATAAGATATTTTAAGTTATTTAATTCTTATTTTTATTATTAAGATATGCAATAATTGTCTTTAAGTATAGAACCCACTTAATACCATAAATAAATCCATTGACTTGTATTAGGGCCTTCCAGCCTTGGTGCAAGCATAAAAGATTTTTCCATACCAGCTATTTTGGTGCCATCATGAGATATCAGAAAGAATTTATTAAACGGAAACATCCGGAAAAGCAAAAAAGGTTTAATTTGCAGCTTCGATTCTTGGGATTGTCGATTTTTATTTTTCTTGTAAAGTCTTTATGTCCCGGACAGGCATACCCTGCTTATGATTTGTATATAAATGGCAAACCAGGATTGGTAATTTATCAGGGCAGCTTCCGTTTGCGTCCCACATCCTTTCACGGGGAAAATTCATCCCGGAGACCTGTTTTGAATCCCTTGCAGGATAATGATTATGGTGAGTTTGAATTGTCCGTTGGAGGCAGTTTACAGGCCGACTACCGTTACTATGAAGAGGCTTGCAGGGAGGACAGCCGCTTTGACATCAGACGGGCCAGAATATCTTTTTCCGGGCGGATAAATAGATTGATCTTTTACCAGATGAAGCTGGAATTTCAGGGAAGTGATCAGAAAAATCTTCTTGATGCCTTTGGAGATATTAAATTTTATCAGGCACTTTCCTTGAAATTTGGTCAATTTAAAGAGCCTTTCAGCCTGGAATGGCAGACGCAGGATGAGGCCGTCTTCTTTGCAGAGCGTTCAATGGGATACTATCTCTCTCCAAACCGGGATGTGGGGATGATGATTTATGGTTCTGTCCCACCGGATAACTATCTTGCTGGCATTTTCAATTTTCATTATCTTGCCGGTATTTTCAATGGTGATGGTATTGATGGATCTTCCAGGGGGAGTCAAAGCGACGACCCGGAGTTCACCGGCCGCCTTGTTCTTTCTTTTTTTGAAAACGTGCCTGGAAGATGGATGAAATCCATTCATATAGGCGGTTCAGGGACCCATGCCCATATCGACTTGGCAAATGTCAGTCTTGAGGTCAAAAGTGCCGGGATGGTTGGCACAAATCGCAGCATATATAAGCTGAACGCAAACACTAAATTTGGTGTTTTGAAGAGCGTTCACGAACGTCGACGCTTAGCTGTTGATGGAGGATTGGCTTTTGGCCCTGTTGTGTTGGAAGGGGAATATGTGGATTTCAGATTCACAGAGCTGGAGCCTGCAGGGTCCTTGTCACGGGAGGCAAGATTTTTTACATGGTACGGCAGTATCATTATTTTTATAACGGGGGAAGCGCCTGAGTTTAAATATGGGATGCTTCAGCCCGTAAGTCCCCCAAAGAATTCTTATTCATGGCTGGGACGTCTGGGAATGCTTGGCATCGGCTTTAGACGGGAACATTTTTCTGGTGACGAGTCCTGGATCATGCCTGATGCGTTTTCTTCAGTTGGAGATGCAGATGCCTATAGCATAGCTTTAAACTGGATCATAACACCTACATTCCGGTTTATACTTGATTACACAGATACATACTTTTCAGATCCGATACGTGTCCGGATAGACCCAAAAAACGGAAACATTGATTATATCGAAGCAGAACATGTTACCACCGCCCGTTTCGATATACATTTTTAATTTGATCATACAGAAATTTACCCTTAAGGAACGTTATTTATAATTTTTTTAATTTTATGAATATTCTGCAAGGAGGTGATTAGGAAGGTATTTAAAAAACGGTTTAATGCTTCTATAAAAGAGAATTTGTAAAGGAGTATGACATGAGAACGAGATTCATGGCTATATGTATTGTTATTTTGCTCTTACTTTCAGCTTCAATAGCTTTTTCTGCTTATCATCACGCAGGAGAAACGGATTCTGGAAAATTTCTTGTGGTGTACCCGGAAAAGGCAGGTACAAAACTCGATCATTGTGCCCTATGTCACAGCGGAGGGACCTATAAAGACAGTAAAAATCGGGATGTCACCCTCGGGAGTTGTCAGTGGTGCCATTACACCTATGGATATGATGGAAGCGGGAATATCGTCGATACCTTGTTTATACAAAGGCTGAGCTGGAGGCTATGCCACAGCATACACAATTCCTGCTGATGAACACCTCCCGCAGTGGGGATTTTTATGCTGAGTATACGGGTGTTACCATAGAGGCCCTTCTTGAGGATGCTGGTATGATGGATTCAGCGACAGGAATCCTTGTATACGCCCCGGATGGCTGGTCCAATTATCATCCCATAGATCCCGAGCCGGACCCTGAGCTCTATCATGTCAAAGGAACTTATCCCGAAGCCAGTTTCCATTATCACGAACAGGCTGATGAAGAGTTTGGAGGGTGGTGCGATTACAGTGCTCCTTTGTGCGACGTATACACCAATAGTGACCCCATTTTTGTTCAGGGAGGACTAAAGATGATTCTGGCCATAAGGAGGGAGGGGGCGTATTTGGATCCCGGGATTCTGACCCAGGAAAATAAGCTGGATGGTGAAGGACCTTTTCGATTGGTCCTCCCCAAAAGACACCATCACCCCCGGATCAGCCTTCTAACTCAAGCAATCCGGAGCTTGTCTGGCCCTATGTGTATGAATGGGATCATAATGCCGGAGCGGCAACACGTACCGTCACTATCATCAAGATTTTGCCCCTGCCTGAAGGGACCACGGATATAGATGTTTTGGAGGCCGGTTGGGGTTATGTGGACCAGGAAAAGATAATCATATACGGGGCGATTTTTGATCCGAATGGGCCGGTTACGAGGGATATGGACCTCCCTGCCGGCTGGAGCATGATCTCGATTCCCATTATGCCGGAGAATGCCTCTGTATCATCATTATTTCCCGATGCATCCGTTGTTTATGGCTATAAAAAGGGAGTGGGATATGAGCGGGTGCCGGCGGATGGGAATCTGGAAGCAGGAAAGGGATACTGGATACTTTTTAATGAAGCACAAAACCTTAAACTGACAGGTAAGCCTATTCTAAATTATACTCATCAGATAGCAGAAGATGGATGGAGTATGATCGGGGGATGCACATTGGATGCAAAGGCTTCATCGGACAAATGCTCTATCGGGTTTATCTACAGATATGTCCAGGGAAGCGGTTATGAACGGGTTACTGAATCAGAAATGTTTGAATTCGGCAAGGGATACTGGATACAACTTAACAATGTTGCTGATCAGGCTGAATTAAGGGTTGAGCCGCCAGGGACAACCCCCTAAAAACAATCTGGATAATTAACCAATTATTTGCGCTTACATCAAAGGCAGAAGGTATTTACTCACGAACATCCGTAGATAACAGAAAGCCTGCAATCTTCCTGTAAATGAAACTGTAAGCCTCTCATGAACAAACACAAAAGGCGGGGGTCAGCAATGCCCCCTACCTTTTGTTTTTATATAGACTGGCTATATAAACCTAAAGAAAGGTTCTTCCCTTAATCCTCCTCAACACCTATAATAACGTTTGTTGCTTTTATAACCGCAGAAACATTTTTGCCTTCTTTGAGCTTCAGGTTTTCAGCAGAAGCCTTAGTAATGATGGATGTTATCTCAATTCCATTTCCCAGGTCTACAATGATTTCAGAATTAATTGCCCCTGTAACAATCTTTTTTATTGTGCCATTTAAGACATTTCTTGCGCTGAGCTTCATGGCTTTTCCCTCCTTGTTAAATTTTGTAATGCTCCCAATTATCCAATACCTTCCTTCCCAAAATCATCCGATATCTTTTTTATTTCCTGTTTAAATGATGGGAGATCATTTTCACATCAGGATATCTCTCCTTAATGATACTTGAAATATTCTTGGCTGCTTCTCCTATAACCTCCAAGTTCCTCAAAACAGCATCCCTTGTCTTTTCATCCTCGATAAATTCTTCATAGGTTATAGCATTGGTATAATTATCTATTTTCCTGAGGGCTTCAATAATATCATTTAAGAACAGATTAACGCTTCTATTTCCCTTATACATAGATGATATCCTTCATAATGTAAGGCTTTAACAGAGGCTTTATTGCATCTTTTGTTACAATCTCTACCTTTATTCCTAATTTTTCAGTGAGATAATCCTCTAATTCGATAAATTTGAAAAATCCTATTGGCCTGTCAAATTCGACAAGAATATCCAGATCGCTATCCGGCCCTTCTTCTCCTCTTGAATATGATCCAAAAAGACCAATGTTTTTAACCTCATATGCCTTATTTAAATAAGAACGCTCTGCATTAAGTATCTGTAAAATTTCATCTTTTCTTTTCATTCTTTTTGCCTCACTTTATCCGCAAGAAATCGTTCATCAAATTCGTTCTAAACCATATCTTCTTCTCAGAGAAATTATCCTTAGAATACTCCCCTCCATTTTTGTTTTATATTCGCTATAGTTTATTATATCTTTTCTTTTAACGATGTAAAAGTTCTCTTCAAGGTATCACTTTGAGATAAAATTATAATTGGCTCAATTATTTATAAATGAAGAGTATCTAAATATGGCACCTGGATCTTGTATGAGATAAGTTGAGACCTCTTCGTAGTTGAAGAGGTCTCCATGATTTGTTGATCAGTAAATCCTTATTCAGTTTATTGGATTGTCAAGATGACTAAAATCGGTATCTGGTAATCTAAAATAATTGGTATAATCCTAAAATAATGGGTACGGGAATCGAAAAAATTACCCATAAAAACAATACCGATGTTAATATTATATCTATGATGTTCATTGTCTTATCCCCTTAAAAATAGGTTTATAAATCGTATCATTAATCACATCTATTATTTATTAGAGCAACTGGTGTGCCAGAAGTCGTTAAGTTTAAAACCATCTGAAAAACAATAGGTTGTAAAATATAAAAAACATAAAGACTAAAAACAAAGAATAGAAAATTGGCTACTTTTACTGCAAAAGTAGCCAATTCCAGACAATTGCACTTGAAGGCCTGATTCGGGGGAAAGGGGGCTAGTATATAAAACATGCAGCCAAATTTAATTATAATCTTAATGATATAGCTGATGATTTAAGGAAGAAAGAAAGACAGACAAAATATAAAATAGTATCCCTTCCAGCAAAACCATTCCTAAAAGAAACCGGGACTTAATTAATTTATTGAAATATCTAAATCTTTGGCATTCTCGAGTTTACAGTCCTGGACATGCTATGGACATTTGAGAGACAGCTTTTATTATCTTTTCTAATCTCTCCCAGGCTTTAATAAAAATTTACTTCTTAAACTTTTTAGCTGTGCCACTTTTTATTTTCTTGCCTTTCTTGTCTTGACAGAGGTCTTCTCCTTCAATTAATCTTAAAACAACATATTTAGGATATGCCCAGTTTTGTTAGCTTGAACCGTAGAGTCGAATAGGGAATGCCTAGGACCTTGGAAGCCTTACGCCGGTTCCATTTGACTTCTTCAAGAGCGGCCAGGATCTTCTGACGCTCCTGTTTTTCATCGGAAGGTTTTATATAAGAGGGTATGTAAGATGGCATTTCTTGAGAGGTTTTTAAAAGTCCGATATGACCTGGTTCAATAAGTCCGGACCGGCAAAGTATAGCCGCCCGTTCAACTATATTGCGCAGCTCCCTGGCATTTCCGGGGAAGTCGTAGTTGACCAGCATATCTTTAGATTCCTCTGAGAAGCCTTTAATGGAAAGCCCCCGGCCCGTAATGTAGGCATAAAGGAAATGTTCTGCAAGCGGGATGATATCCGGACGTCTGTCACGCAGCGGTAATAATCTGATTGTAAACATATTGAGTCTGTAGAAAAGGTCGTTGCGGAATCTTTGTGATTTCACGAGTTCTTCAAGTTGAGTGTTGGTTGCTGCAATCACACGGATATTGACATTTATTTCCTTTGATCCGCCTACCCGCCTGAGATTCCTCGTCTCCAGCACCCTGAGAAGTTTGGCCTGCGCAGAAGTTGAAAGGTCTGCAATTTCATCCAGAAAGAGTGTGCCTCCGTCAGCCAGTTCAAAATATCCTGCCCTGTCTATAGTGGCGCCTGTAAATGCCCCTTTTGTATGGCCGAACAGCTCACTCTCGACAAGCGTATCAGGTAGAGCAGGGCAGTTTACGGCAATGAACGGCCTTTCGTCTCCTCCGCTTCTAAAATGGATTTCACGGGCTACAATCTCTTTTCCTGTGCCTGTTTCTCCTGAAATAAGGACTGTTTCGCATCCAGCCTCCACCGACATTTGGATCTGCCTGCGCACTTCATTCATTGCCTTACTATTTCCCACAAGACATCGGTTCCTGAGACGAATATCCTCTGATGTTTGAATCCCTCTGATGGTTTCATTAAGGTGGCGTTGTCTTTGACGAAGATGCCTGATTCGAGTAGATTTTTCAAGTACCGCATCCAGTTCAAGCAGTTTGATCGGTTTGGTCAGGAAATCTGCGGCACCCAATCTTAAAGCCTGAATAACCAGTTCCATATTTCCATGACCGGTTATAATAACCGAAGACAATTCAGGCCTGATTTCCCCAATCTTCGATAAAATGGTTAATCCATCCATCTCGGGCATTTTCATATCAATAAGGGCAAGGTCATAGTCCTTCCCCTCTATCAGTTTTAAAGCCATGGACCCTTCACGGGCATTGTTGACTTCGTGCCCTGAATCCTGGAGATAAGGGCTCAGGGTCTGATGGACGATTTCTTCATCGTCGACAAGAAGAATTTTCAAAGAATGTTCATTAATCATTTTTTTTCACACTAATTTCGATTCATCGTTGGCAGGGCTATGGTTACAGTTGTGCCGGAACCAGCGCTCGATCTAATGTTGATCCTGCCATGCAGGCCTTCAATGATCGATTTTGATATGGCAAGCCCAAGCCCTGTCCCTTTATCAGGGTCCTTGGTTGTAAAAAAAGGTGTAAATATCTTTGATTTTAATTCCTTTGGAATGCCCGGACCATTGTCGATTACCTCTATCTTTACAGAGCCTTTTGAGCCGTTTTCCCCCCAACAGGTTCGCACTATGATCTGCGGAAACTCTTTTGTGTGGTCACCGTTTGTCTGTGCCGTTACCGCGTCCCTGGCATTGTTTATAAGGTTCAGAAGCACCTCCTCCAAAGAAAAGGGATTAGCAAGGACAGTTGGCAGATTATCGGCAAGCTCACATTTCAGGACGAGTCCTCTATAATGTAATTGTGCGTCAATGAGATCCATGCTTGATTTGATTACATCATTAACCTGTACGGGTATGAGTTCGGAATTGTCAGCCCCCCTTGCAAACATCCTGGTATGCTCTATTACATGAGTCATCCTTTCAGTTTGATCAATTATCAATTGAATCTTTTTAAGGATCTTTTCCTCCGAGATATTCCAGCCCCTTTTGAGCCCTATGAGAATATGCTCTGCCAGCCCGCGGACTCCCAGAAGGGGTTGATTTAGCTCATGAGCTATCCCTGTTGCCATTTCACCCAAAGAGCGCAGACGGTCTGATAGAATCGCCTTTGCCCTTTGGTCCTCCAGAAGACGTTCAGCCTCCTGCCTCGCTTTTTCCATCCTGATGCGCTCCGTAATATCAATGCCAAGCTCCAGAACCATGGGTGAACCGTCTATGTCGGTGAACAAGGTATCATACATCTCATATGTCCTGCCATCCGAAGCCGTCAATTCCCATCTCTGCGCCTTTTTTTTTGTCAGCACACCTGATATCCTGCATTTCGCACAATGTTTTTTGTTTCCGTAAAGTATTTTATAACATTGTCTTCCCTTAGGATCACCAAAGAGCCTTCGGAATTTTCGGTTCGCAAAGGGGATTGTGTTGTCGGGTGATTGAAGGTATACAAGGGCCGGGAGCACATCCAGCACGGAAAAAAGTCTCTGTCTGTCCGCCTTTGCTATTTCGCTCTGGCGCAGTACCTCTTCGGTCCTTTTTCTTTCAGTTATATCACGAAACGATTCAATGACCCCGACGATTTCACCTCTTTTTTTGAGAGGGGTTGCTATGAGCTCCACAGGTATCTTCCGGCCATCTCTGGTTTCCTTTATGGTTTCAACTTCAACCCATTCTTCACCCCTCATAATACGCTTAAGAGTGCATCTGTCTGTGTGACAAAGCTCACCATGGAATTGTTCATAACACTTTGACTCCATATTTCCGGTGGCAGACATACCTGTCAATTTTTTCATTTGCTTGTTTACCTGAAGCATATTGAAGTCTTTGTCAATAACACACATGCCATCTCCGGAGCCATGCAGGATGGTGGAGATGCGTTCCTGGGTATCAACCAGTTCCCTTACCATTTCATTAAATGAATCCGCCAGTTCACCAATTTCATCCCTTGTCTCTATTCTTGCCCTCACTGTAAGGTCGCCGCCCTTGATCTTCCTGGTGACACGTATCAAGTTGCCTATAGGTTTTGTTATGCTTATTATGAGAAAATAACTTACTATGATCCCTACCAGAACGGCGATCATTCCGAATATTATCAGTAAGGTCAATACGCGAGAGTGGATGGTATGGATTCGATCCATCGCCTTACGGGACAATTCTGTCAATACCATTCCTTCATTTTTCAGGTCAGTCTCTAATCCCCTTGTAAAAGAATCCAACTCTTCCATAAAAAATCCGACCCTAGGATCTTGATCCGGAGTCTCAACATTAAAAATATCCAGGACCTTCATTTTAAACATTGGCAATTTTTTTTCTATTATTAAAAGTTGGGTTTCTGCCTTTCCCAATACTTCTTCAAATTCCCGGCCGTAATTTTTTTTCTGATCCACGATCAAACTCTTAAGCCTGCCTTTTTTATCTAGGATGTTTTCATAATCTTCCAGAAATGTCTCTTTTTCATCCTGTTTCCCCTGGATTAGGTAATCATGTGGTCCCATTAAAGTCTGTTCAAATAAGATCCTTAACTCGTCAAAGCTGTCATGTATATTAACCGCTATTTCTGCCTCATCCTTTGAAATCTGCACCCTATGCAATCCCAATATTCCGGTTGTTAAACATCCTATAATCAATAAGATTAGTGCTATCGCGAAGATTATGATCTTTTTTTTCAGGGTCAAATTAATCATTTTTTGCTCAATCCTTTAAAATATATTGATCAAATAATAAATCCGACAGATATAATTCGATCTATATTGATTTTGGTTCTCTATATCACATGTCTGAACATAAGAAAAAAGATGAGCATACTGAATGAACAGCATAAAATGATAATAATCTTTTCATAAAATTCAATTTCCAAGAATTTATTCAAAAATTTCTTTAACATTTTTCTTTTACTCCTTTGAAATTTTTTTATATCCAATCCTTTTCTATCTGATGAATGTAAAAGCAACTGATGTGCCATAAAGGTGTCCAGGTTTAATAACTATTGAAAAACAGATAGTTAATAGAAAAGGTCGATAAGAAAAACCGGAAACAGGTAAAAAAAGTTAGCAACTTTTACTAAAAAAAGCGCTAAGATTAGAACAAAAATATATTGCAATACTAAATTTCCTGCCTTTAGTTCTTTCCAGTCAAAATTGCCGATATTAAAAAAGAAGCTTTATGTCCGGACATGTATATAGATGATTAAAGATTTTTAAAAAAATGTTTTTTGGTTTGTATAATGCACTGAATTGTTTATTCAAATCTGAGTTATATTGAATCTGTGGTTAATGGTCAATCTATTAAATAGGAAGTTTTCAAAATGGTAGTATTTCCTTTTCAGTCTAAAAGAGGACAGGGTTACTGGTTAGGTTATGTTTTGAGCATAGTATTCATGCTGGTTCTTGTTGCACCCGAAGCAAGGGCGTTTCTGCCGGAATCTCAGAACAGGCCATTGAACCTTTCAGAAAGAAACCTCCGCCCAAATAATCCTAAAAGTAGATTTGAAGGAGCCTCCAATGTTAGGTTAAAAGGATTTCTGGATGATGATAAACCGGAATGGATAGGCCTATGGAATTCATGGGGAACGATTCATCGCCTTTATGCGCCCAGACAGGATAAAACTCTCAGGATGAGAGGGAAAACGGTAACGGAGGAAGAAATTCGATCAACTGCCCTTGGTTGTGTTGAAGAATATTCAGGGTATTTCAAGATAGAGCCTGCAGACCTGATATTAGAGGGAATAATCTATAGGGGTGGGATCTTTTATTGTCGTTTCAAACAAATATATAAAGGTATTGATGTATATGGGGGTGGCATTCAGTTTCGTTTTGATGAAAACGGGAACCTTCTCTTGATAGGAGGGGACACCTTTCCCGGGATCACTGTCTCACCTTATCCCTCTATTTCTAACAATGAAGCTGAAACTATTGCCTTGCAGGAATTAGGTGTTTTTGATGGAGGAAAGAAAGCGGGTGATCCTGAGCTTTTTGTGCTTCCAATGCCTATGGAAAATGAATTAGAATATGTTCTGGTTTGGCAGGTGCCTGTATTTTCAGATTCGTCCGGTAAAAGCATGTTAGTTTTTGTGGACGCCGACAAAGGGGAGATCATATTGGCCTACCGGTTAGATCGGCCTGCAATAACGGGCAGGGTAGGGGGATTGATCCTGCCTGAATATTTTAACGATCCGCTGCAATGGGTTCCCTTTACCAATCAGGATGTTTATTTGCTCAATCATGACACGCCTGTTTATGAAAACAGTCTGGATACTGACCCTGGATGGAGACGTGAAGGGATGTGGGAATTTGGAGATCCTGTGCCCCAGGATATAAATCTTTATGGACATGCAGGGTGTCCGGACCCTGATAATGGGTATACAGGTCAAAATGTATTCGGCTATAATCTTTCAGGAGATTATACGAATCTAATGAGGCCAAAATATCTGTTTACTGACACTATAAATTGCACAAATAAAACAGGGATAACCCTTACCTTCTGGCGCTGGCTTGGTGTTCAACGGGAGTACTGGGAAACAGATGAAGGTAACAGAACGGATTATGATACGGCAACTTTAGAGGTATCAAGTGATGGAGGTCTGACCTGGACCGCCATTTGGGCCAATGGCACCAGCCAGATCGAAGACGGGGTTTATGACGGGTTTCTGCATATATGGAAAGGGTGGAACCTTCAATTTTTTGACATCTCAGAAATGTCAGATGGAAAGGAAATTGTCATTCGCTGGGGAATGGGCCCGACTGATGGATCAGGAGCATTCTGTGGTTGGAATATTGATGATATCGGATTGTATGAGAGCCTCAGTGCAATTACCGATCCCAACGGATACTTCGAATTTCCCGACACAGGAGGAGTATTGAATAACACCCTGATATCTTTGCTTAAAGGGAGCCATGTTAATGTTATTAATGAAGATGGTTCTTCGGCGATCTATCGTATTGACGGCATAAGCTCCGATCCTAACTATCCAATAGCTGTAAATTGGGACACAAATCAGACATCTATTAATGAGTTGGATGAATTAAACGCCTTTTATCACATGAATGTGCTTCTGAATTATATCAAGCAAGTCGATCCATTGTATAATGCCATGGATGACCAGGGGCCTATAAAGGTTATCGTGCGGTATGGCGACAATTATAAGAACGCGTTTTGGTCACCCGAACACATGATCTGTTTCGGAGAGGGAGATTCCCGAGCTGACGGATACAGAAATTTCGCACTTTTCTCCGATATTATCTTTCATGAATATACACATGCCCTGACAGACAGCTTTTATTCATTTTTTATGCCCCCTCTTACATCCGTTAGAAGAACCACAGATGGTGAGCAAACAGGCCCCGTTTTTGTGACCGAGTTTGATGCCATGCACGAAGCATTTTCCGATTACTGGGCATGTACAATAAATGATGATTCAATGGTAGGTGACGGTGATTTCTGGATCGGACATAAATATGTAAGAAATCTTGATAATGAATTTAAATATCCGGATGATTATGGGGATGATGCATACGCGAACAGCCTGATTCTTTCCGGTGCGATGTGGGAAGCCAGGGAATTATTGGGAAAAGATATCACAGACCCCCTTTTCCATTTAGCCCGTTACGGAGGGGCTACTACCTTTCAGGACTTTTTGATAGATGTATTATTGCAGGACGAGATTTCCTTTTTTGGAGATCATGTTGAGCTTTTAAAGAATATCTTCGGCCTTCGGGGAATAAGCAGGGCTCCAACTGCGCCAAGCGGTTTGGTGGCTAAGGCGAGTGACACATATATTGATCTGGAATGGAAAGAAAATCCCGATATTGACGAAATAGAAGGATATTACGTCTATTTCCGAACGGAAAACGATATCGCCAGTGACAGAGAAGATCCCAGTGTCAGGAGGGATGCCGGGTTAACTACAAGCTACCGTTTGGAAGGTTTAACCAATGGGACTACTTATGTTTTAAAGGTATCTGCATATAATGAATATCGTGCTGAAAGTGATTCTTCGGATTTAGTTTATGCTACACCGTATTCAGAATCCCTTCAAACATCGCTGGGATCTGACCACAAGGTGTTCTGCTTTATTGGAATCCTTTCTTATTAAAGTAAAACCATCATACACTGTTTAATTGCCATACACTATTTAATTGCCTAAAAAGATCAATTATCTGGCATATAAGGGTCATTTTTTGAACATCCTGCCTTTATAGTTTTTTTTGACTGATTAAAAAATCAAACAAAACAAATAGTTAAATCTATATTTTTATTGGTATCCTATATGCATATTTTGCTGTCGTGAAGTTATATAATTGGCAAAAATAGTTAATAATCTCGGTGCTTTGCCTAAAATTGATTTTATTTTAATAATCGGGAATGAATTGCCAATGAGGTGAGTTTATATGTTTTGTCAATATATTAAACAAAACTGTGTAAAATTCCTGATCAGCCTGATAGCCTTGGTCTATTTAGTATCTGTTCCTATAGTCGTTCAAGGGCTTATGCCTTCTGAAAAAAGGCAGAAGGCAAAAACCGTTGATAAAGATACTGCATCTGAGGGTTTTGTAACCCTGAATCCTGAAAAACTATTAAAAACGAATAACGCTTGGAAGGGATTCTTTGAAAAATATGGTTCCGAAGTAGATGTAATAGGAAGGTCTGATTCCGGTGATATTCACCGGATATTAAACGGAAATATCAAAATAGATTTACCAAGGGGATTTACGGGGGATACGGATATTAATAATGCATGCATTCTTTTCATCCGTGAGAATCAAGAAATCTTTAATCTGAGCATTGACGAGGTAAAACACCAGAAATCTACTCATCGGGGGGGGATGTGGTTTGTGGATTTTGGGCAGGTTTACAGAGGCATTCCGGTATTCGGGAGCAAGATATCTTTTATCCTGTCAGAAAACGGACAGGTCCTGTCCATAACCATGAACCATTTTCCCGGGGTAGACCTGCTGCCCGAAGCGGGAGGATTTGAAGCAGAGACGGCAATCACCACGGCAAGGAATGATCTTGCGGCTTTTTTCCCTTCTTTGGATTTCGATCTTGTTAAAAAACAGCTAGTAGTATATCCGGTTCAGGATAACGGGATGATCCGTTTTGCATGGGCCTGGAATTTGGATTTCAAATATCCCAAGCCAATACAAAAATGGCAATATATCATCGATGCGGATACAGGGTTGATATTGTCCAAAAAGGACCTCGGCAGATATCTGATCTCCGGCCAGGTCAAGGGTCAGGTGCTTCCCAGGTATTCCGGTGACAATCCTGTTGAAGTCAACCTGCCAAACCTAAATGTTATATGTCTGCGTGATAGTCCGCCCCTTATGTATCAGCCTTTGGATACCAATCCGGGCTGGCTTGGCACCAATCCCGCAGATCCTTATGCCTGGAATTATGGACAGCCAACCTCATATCCCCTGGGAGGAGCGGGTGGGCCGGGTCCGGAAAAGGCACATACAGGCAACAATTTTTACGGTTTTAGTTTAAATGGCTACTATCCCCTTAATATGTGGTCTCCTCAGTATCTCACTACACTTAATCCTATAAATTGTTCAGGCAAGAATGATATATACCTCAGATTCTGGAGATGGCTGGGCGTAGAGGGATCAGAGGCTGACAGCGCTTCGCTCGAGATCGCTGACGGCCCGACATCCACATGGTGGAAGATCTGGCAAAACCCGGAAGAGAATATATACGATGCAGGATGGAGACTTATTCTATATGATATATCCAAATGGGCTGACGGAAGAGAAAATATCTTCCTGCGATGGGGTATGGGGCCGACAAACGGTTACGTTAGCTACTGTGGCTGGAACATAGATGATATTGGGGTGTACACCAGCACAAAAGCGGTTACAAACAAGGAAGGGATTTTCGAATTCACTGGTGAGGCATCTAAAAATATTATCAATTCTTATCTTAACGGAAAATATTTTAAGGTCATTAATGAGGACGGGGCAAATGTGATCTTCACCAAGAGTGATGTTAATTCAGGGGCCACAGGTCAGGATCTATGTTTTACAAGGGTGACCGATTATGATGTAAGCACAAAGATGGGAACCATTAACACCCTGTCCGACATAGATGAGATCAATGTTTACTATCATGCAAACCGGCTGGTCAGTTATATACAGGAGATAGATCCTTATTTCTGGACGGAATCCGCAGATTATTTTCCCATTCCCATTACCATCCGTTATGACAAGGAATATACCAATTCCTTCTGGCTTGCAGGAGAGGGTGTCTTTTTTGGTGAAGGGGATATGCTTGAATACGGCAATTTTGCCCACTTCGCAGATATTATTTACCATGAATGTTCACATGCAGTTACGGATAGTATCTATGGCAATCTGGATACTCTGAGCAGAAGCATAGCAGAAGGGGCATACGCGGCCATTGCCCGGTTTTCGGAATTTGATGCCATGCATGAGGCATTTTCCGATTATTGGGCGTGCACAATCACAAACGATTCAAAGATCGCGGATGGAGGATTCTGGATAGATCACGATTGTGTAAGAAATCTGGAAAATGACCTCAATTATATACAAAATTACGGACTGGAACTTTACCAGAGCAGTCTGATACTTTCGGGAGCCATGTGGGATTTAAGACAGGCGTTACGGCAGGAGAATGGCGACGCGGGTATCCGGATTGCGGATACGCTTTTCCATTTTGCCCGTTTGGCAACACCAACCACATATTTGGATTTTCTGGTGAATGTATTGATTGTGGATCAGGTGACATACGATAGCGCGAACAGGGAATCGATTAAGGAAACTTTCGGACAGAGAGGAATAAGCCAGGCGCCGTCACCGCCAAATTCTTTGATCGTAACCATACAGAATCAGGGCGCCAACTTACAGTGGAATCAAAGTGCGGATGCCATAGGCTATAATCTGTATTATGGGCCGACAAGAAGTATCAGACCTTTGATTGAAGGTGGGGATACATCAGATGCCTTTTATATGCGGGATAGTGAAGGTGGAGACTCTTCTTCGGGTGACAGCACAGACAGAACGGAGGGCGGGGACAGGACAGAAGGCGGCGGCATGGATGGAGGCGGAAGTTCATCATCTTCTTCATCAAATCAAACCTCTTCTACAACAACAAATCCCATCAGTACCCAGACAACTACATCTAAATTGGATGTAGGTAATACTACATATTATTTTCTGACCGGTCTTGATCCATCAGTGACTTATTCAGTCCAGGTTGCAGCTTACAATATTTATGGTGTTGAAAGCAACCCCTCTGAGGAGGCTATCATTCCTGGATCAGGCACTCAAATAACAGGAACAGATTCCGACCTGAATGCGGATTCTGATGCTGCGGGAGCAGAGGTCGTTCAGGGTGTAACATGTTTCATCTCATCTTGTCCAAAGTAGTAATAATAACCTGGTTCACATAGAATTTGCCTTATCCAAGGCGTAACATAATTTTATCTCATCATGCAAAAATAGTGGATTCGTAAAAAGACATTTCGTCAATTAGGGGCATTTTGGGAAGTCACTAAAGTTTGCTTCGCTCGATAAGGGATTTAGTATTTAGGGGACGTTGTTTACTAAGTTTACTTATTATCTGAAATTCAATAAATTTTGTTAAAATAATTATCTAATTAATTATGCAATCTCTTTTTAAATCCTCAAAGCATATGTATTTATGATCTTTCAATATTGAACGCTATCAGTCAAGTTAAATATAACTTGTTATATAAGAATATAGCTGAAAAAATAAAAAAAACATTAAATGAATTAAAGGAATGAATTAAAGGAAAGATAAGATAATCGAATGCTAAATGTTTAATTTAATGACATTGATTTTAATTAAAATTGTCTAATTTTGTAAATATTTGTTATAATAAAAAAATATTTTCTGTATTTATAAAATTAATTTCATTCTTAAATAAAAACCTAATCGCAGGGGAAGTTATTTTTTTTAGCAAATTACAAGTAGATTTTTAATAAAAATACAGGATGAACAATTTGGCTTCATTAATTTTAAACACTTGAAACTTTAGTCACTTTAGGGACTTAACATGTTAATATGGTTTCAGTGATTATCCAAAGGCTTATCTTAAGATATAACTTAGGGTTATGCTTTAATATACAATAGGGAGTAAAATATATTTATGTATAAAAGAATGGTCGCCATAGAAGGTGAGGAAACCGGAAAAAACTGCAATATGAAAAAAAACAAACATGATTTTAAAAGAAGAATCGAGGATATGGGTAATGAGGAAATAAAAAGGCAACAGGAAAAGGTCAAGAGATTGAAGATGCCCGAGATACGAACGATAGATTTTCTTTATGACGAAGGTGGAGAGGTAACATATGAATATGCTGAATTGACTGCTTTATGTCCCATGACGGGTATTCAGGATATCTATACGGTGAAAATTACCTTTGTACCGGAGAAAAAGATCCCTGAGTTGAAAAGCTTACGGGAATATTTTCTTGCATACAGGGACGTTCCCATACTTCATGAACATTTAGCGAACAAGATTTTTAAGGACTTTAATGGCGCCGTCAGGGCTAATAAAATAAAAATTCAACTGAATGTGGCTATCAGAGGTGGCATTACTACAACAGTAGTAATTGAAAAGGGATAGCCACGTTTTTCTACCATTTGAATTTTTTATAAAAAATCATTTCTAATGTCTTTGACAAATTTAACCATAAATAATATGATAAGGTATTCGAAAATATCGTCTAACTAGATAAAATGTCTGCAATTATAATTTTGGTCTTGGATTCTTTTGACACTTGCAATATAGTTTAATGAGACAGAAACATATTAAAATTAAATTTTGTATACTTTTAATGCTTAAAATATAGTTTAATGAGACAAAAACATATTAAAATTAAATAAGGTTGGGAGACAGGAGAATGAGGAAGATATTATATCTAATAATTTGTTCTGTTTTTTTGATAAGTGGTTGCGGCTCATCAGGTGGTGGTGCTCAGTTTTTTGAGACGGTAATTATTACTGCTGATTGCGAAACAACCAGTCTCGATTCCGACATTATGGTATGGAAATTAGAGGATCCAAATGATGGATTAAATGATCCGTGTGATATTAATGGAACATTCCCTGATACTGTTAATATAACTATAAATTCGGGACTTTATTCGCCTATTGACTCTGAAATACCTTATAGCAGCGTTGAGATTGAGAATGTGCTCATAGATTACGAACCCGTTTCAAATACTCCATCTTTAGCATCCCGTTTTCTGGAACTTGGGCAGACTGTCGATCCAAACAATAGTATTATGTTAGAAATCCCCATAATGCACACCCAACAAAAAAGAGGTTTCCTGGAGAATCCTGTTTATTATGCTGAACTTATAGACGGCATGGCTTTTTACACATATAATGTAATCCTGACCTTTAGAGTTGTGGAAATAGACTCGGATAAAAGTGGTGAAGTTAAAACCGGGTTGACCGTCATACTTCACGATTTTACCTGTTCAGAAGTAGGAGGGCCTAACTGCGATGATAAATGCTATCATGACCCTGAAGCATTCCGGCCATAAAGCCTTTTGAAGATGAAGGACTGTCCAAGGATTCTAAAGTCAACCGGAATTTTGGAATTTTTCCTTTATCGTTTTTATATCAATCATCACTTCTGTTTTTTTAGGTGTAATTATTGAACATACCGTTTTCCCTATCACAAAGGAAATGGCCTTGTATTGGGCAAATTTCCTGAAAGTCCAGAAGAAGCAATCGTATTCAGACTTAACCTCCTTTACCTCGAAAACCTTAAAAGGTGTCATTAACCCGCATTTTAAAACCTTGGATAGCGACTCTTTTACAGTCCACAGAAGGGTAAGCTGGTTTGTTTCCGGAATTGGTAAGGATTGAATCAATTTAAATTCCTCTGGTGTGCATTGAGTCAGAATTACATCCCTTTTCCTGGGATCGATCTTTTCCAGATCGATGGCCATCGGATGTTCTTCCGGAAAGGCAATTGCCCCTCCGCAATGATCACAATGAGATATGCTGATCTGAACAACTTTACCTTTTGAATGTCGGACAATTGGGTGCTCAAAAACACCATGATGAACGGAAATCTCCGTCATATCAGACTCTTGTAAGAACGCGGAAAGTGCTTGTTTTGCACAGAACCTTCCTAAGAGAAAACTTTTTTGCCGTCGTTCGAAACGCAGGGAATCAAAATAAGCAAGCTCTTTCGGATGCAAAAAAAGACTTCTTTTTTCTTTTAGATTCAGGAAAGAAAGATCGGATAAACAAAGGCAGCATTCAAAACAGGAATCAGGCCTCTTTAACTGAAGTTTTTCTATATAGGTGTTTGGAAATAAAGGATTTTTAATGTCCATTTATAATCCTTGATTAAATCTGTTGATGGATGACTTTTTCATGTGAACTTAACACAATTGATCTTTAAGGATTCTGTAAAATTCACCCCTGGCTTCCATTTCGTTCCAGGGGTAATGGCCGCAATTTTTAAGCAGGAAAAACTGGAAATCTTTTAGGATAAGGGAAAGGGGCTCTTGAACCCCTTCCGGAGGATGGGGGTCGTAGTCTCCATGTATAGCCACTACCGTGCATTGGACTTGTTTACCCATATCCAAAAGTTTTCCGCTCATCCGTAGCTCCTTAACCTCTTTCCAGACATTTTTATACGTATTGTATTGACATTCCAGTACCTCACTGTCCATAGACAAGGGATTATAGGAATCGGACTTTATAAAAAGCCTTCCCAGTACGGTCATGGGTATGTTTTTATCTTTAATTGCCGGATTATTAATAGCTTCCATCATGGAATGCGCTTCCATCCTTTCTGTTTTACTAAGACGGTTTAACCTGGTCTCAAGGATATTAGAAGAATATTTTTCTTCATAGGCCCCGCTTCCAATAAGGATTATCTTGTTTGTAAATCCGGGATGGCGAGAGGAAAAAATAAGGCTGAGCATAGCCCCCCATGATGAGCCAATCAGTGTAAAGGGAGGCTCTCCGTTTTCCTCCAAGATTTCTTTCAACTCCCGGACTTGTCCTTCTAGAGATGTCACTTTTTGAAACGGCTCCAGAACACCCCAATCAGCAGATAGCTCCCTGGCTACCGGGGCCATTTGGCCGGGCGCACCCGGCCCTCCATGTATGACAGCTATTTTGAACGGAGCTTTACCGTATTTTCTGAGGCTTTCCACAATGATTTTTATTCATCTATGTCCATATCCATCAGATCGCTTGCCAAATTTAAAAAAACACCTAATGAATCACATAAATTGCTTACTATTTGGCTGTATTTAATCTTTTCCTCTAATGTGTTGGCTTTTGACATAGCTTTTAAATCCTCAGTCAATTCTTTGAATAAACTATCCATAATTTTTTCCGGATCCATGGGGTCTCCTTTTTATATCAATAATAATGAGTTTAGTTATCCGTTATTATTTTATTGAATTAATGATACGGTAACTGTTTGCAAAAGGCAAGGTCAAATCTGCGAAGTCTGTTTAAAGGAAGCTTTAAGGCCTTTAAAAATGCCCGGAGACAACAAAATGACTTTTTTATGAATCCACCACAAGCCTTAACTCAATGACATTGATTATTAATCATTTTATAGTTTGACTTCGAATAGGGTTCCATGGCATCATTATTTATAGAAGTAATGTGTTGGAATTGCTGAGACAATAAAAATTTGCTTTGAAAAAGAAGCGCGGATTTTCCGGCAACTAGAATATTACAGAATTTGAAAAATATAATATGAAATATAAGATGTAAAGATAAATCATGACGCAAAAAACAGCTCATTCAAGGTCGAACCTTCGCTCGATCCCTTCGGTTGATAAGGTTCTGAATACATCCGAGATTAAGGGACTGCTTAATTACTTCCCCAGGTGGCTTATTCTTATGATAATCAGGGATGTGCTGGATGAGATCCGAAAAGATGTCACGGATATGGAAGATCAACTTGATCAGGATACGGTGCTGAGAAAAACAGTAGGCCGGGTGATCCAACGTATTGATTCCATTCAGAAGACCAGCCTTAGGCGTGTCATAAATGGAACCGGGATCATCATCCATACCAATCTTGGAAGGGCGCCTTTGCCGGACGAGGCCCTGGATCTGATCAAAGAGGTGGCAAAAGGATATTCAAATCTGGAATATGATCTTTCGGAGGGAAAGCGGGGGAAGAGGTTTGTTCATATTCAGGACCTTCTGCTGCGTCTGACAGGCGCCCGTGAAGCATTTGCAGTAAATAACAATGCCGGCGCCATGCTTCTTGCATTGAACAGCCTGGCTGAGGGTAGGGAGGTGATTGTTTCCAGGGGGGAATTGGTGGAGATTGGTGGCTCGTTTCGTATCCCGGACGTGATGAGAAAAAGCGGAGCTGTAATGAGAGAGGTCGGAACTACAAACAGAACTCACCTTTCTGATTATGACAGAGCTATCACGAATCATACAGCCCTTCTTTTAAAGGTCCATACGAGTAATTACAGAATCATGGGATTTTCCGCGGAAGTCTCTTTACAGGATTTGGTTGAATTAGGAAGAAGGCATGACATACCTGTAATGATAGATCTGGGAAGCGGAAATCTTTCGGACCTTTCAACCTTTGGCTTAAAGGGCGAGCCTACCATTCAACAAATCCTGTCAACAGGCGTAGACGTGGTAACCTTTAGTGGGGATAAGCTCCTCGGTGGTCCGCAGGCGGGCATCATTCTGACACAAGGGCATGTTGCCATGGGACCTGTAAAGTCAAATCCTCTCGCCAGAGCGCTGAGGATAGATAAATTGACCCTGGCTGCCCTGGAGGCGATACTTCTTCTTTATCAGAAAAACGATTATATATCTTCCATTCCTGTGTTAAAGATGATGAACCTCACCTTTGACGAGGTAAAATCGCGTGCGAAGGCATGCTTGGCCGCCCTTGAGGAAGTCAACAGGGGATTGATGAAACTAAGTATCCTGGAAGATGTTTCAAATGCGGGTGGGGGCGCGCTCCCCGGGGAGTCTATACCTACCTGTGTTATAGGATTTGAAAAAGGAAGGATCTCCGTAGATGCCCTTGATGAGGCTTTTCGCAGGTCTTCTCCCTCAGTTGTAGGGAGGATCCAGGACGGCGCCTATAAGTTGGATCTCCGGACCATAGGGGAGGAAGAAGTTTCCATTCTTGTAAGATTATATGAACAGATTGTTAATGAATTATTAATTAAATGATATCCTCAGCTTAAAGGGATTTATATTTTTTATTGGACATTTAAGAGTTCAGTCATTCAGGAATTTAATAAGGTCATAGTTTATGAAACACATAATACTGGGTACAGCGGGACATATAGATCATGGAAAGACAACGCTTATCAAGGCGCTCACAGGTGTGGACTGTGACAGGCTCAAGGAGGAGAAGGCCAGGGGGATAACCATTGAGCTGGGTTTCACCTATCTTGATCTTTCGGACGGGATACGTATTGGGATTATAGATGTCCCAGGCCATGAAAAGTTTGTGCACCATATGGTAGCCGGTGTCGTGGGTATGGATCTCGTGCTGCTGGTCATTGCAGCGGATGAGGGTATTATGCCCCAGACAAGAGAGCATCTTGACATATGCCGTCTTCTAGGAGTCAAAAAGGGCCTGATAGCCATTACCAAGTCGGACCTTGTGGAGCAGGACTGGCTTGATCTTGTCATGGAGGAGGTTGAAGATTTTTTTAATGGCACATTCTTCAGCCAGGGGCCCATAATCCCTGTATCATCCATAACAGGAAAGGGCCTGGATGAATTGAAAGAGGCCATAATTAACATGGTTAAGGACCTTCCGGAACATACCGGAGAAGGTGCTTTTCGTTTGCCTGTGGACAGGGTATTCACCATGAAGGGTTTTGGTACAGTTATAACCGGTACACTGCTATCAGGCGAGGTAAGGACCGGGGATACGGTGGAGGTGCTGCCTCAGCAGATAAAGGCCCGGGTCAGGGGCCTTCAGGTTCACAATGAAAATGTAGAAGTTGCCATGGCAGGCCAAAGAACGGCCATCAACCTCCAAGGGGTGGAAAGGGAGATTATAAAAAGGGGTGATTTACTATGTCAGCCTGGCCTTATGGATCCGGAGTATCTCCTTGATGCTAAGATTACCCTGCTCGAGAGTGTGCCCGTTTTAAAGAACAGGACACGCATCCGTTTCCATACAGGCACAACGGAGATCTTTGGCAGGGTTATCCTCCTTGACAGGGAAGAACTGGAACCTGGGCAGACATGTCTTGTCCAGTTCAGGCTTGAAGAGAAGATTGCTGCGATGCCTCATGACAGATTTGTAATCCGGAGATATTCTCCCATAACGACCCTTGGGGGAGGGGAGATCATAGACAGCCATCCCCTTAAGCATAAGAGATATAAGGAGGATATCCTGGAAGATCTGACCACGC
>JBLIRO010000028.1:0-58511 GCA_049472335.1 bacterium
ATTACGGCTCGTCCTCCAAGACTTAGAGTATTGGCAGCGTGTACAAACAAAACCATCGGGCCATCGGATCTGAGCAATATAGTCAAAACAGTCTTCTTCAGTTTGAAATCGATTAATGAATTCTTCAAAGTTTTTTGGATAATTCTCTTGTATCATTTAGTATCCCCTCATCAGTATATAGCTTATAAAAGGAAATACTATATCTTGTATCTACTTGAGTCAAGGGAATACCCACTAAAGATTTTAATAATCTCCCTCCCTGTTATTTTTTTGTGTTTGTGCACATTTTTATCATCTACAAATGCACAATTAGTCCCCGATCAAGCCAGCGAAATCGCTAAGATAAATGCCGCCATTAAGGCCAAAGGCGCCAGATGGATAGCTGGTGAGACTTCTGTTTCCAGGCTTCCTGTTGAACAGGCCAGGATGTTGTGCGGTACAATATTAACCGCAGTAAATGAACCGGGACCGGCTGGAGAGGAGGCCGCTCCATATCCAGAGAGTGCGTCTCTGCCTTCATCCTTTGACTGGCGGAATAAGGATGGTATCAATTATGTAACACCTGTAAAGAATCAGATGGATTGTGGGAGCTGCTGGGCCTTTGCGACAGTTGGGGGCTTTGAATCACAGATTTTGATTGAAAATCCGGCTCTTATTGTCAATCTTTCAGAACAATATTTGGTCTTTTGTAGCAATAGCAATAATGGATGTTGCGGTGGATTTATTGATAGGGCATGTATTTTTTTGCTTAATACAGGAACGACTAATACGGCATGTGTTCCTTATTCCAGTGATGGGGCCTATTATTATCGAGGGCGAAGGTGTATTGACAGCTCAGATCCATGCCCACCAAGTTGTACCGGTGTAGGCGATTTAATTATGGAAAGGATTTCCGGATGGGAATGGATATCCAATATAGTTTCGTCTATTAAAGAAGCTCTGAATGAAAACGGACCCGTCCCCTGCTGGATGGCGGTCTATGATGACTTCAGGTTTTATGAAGGAGGAATATACGAGCATTTATCGGGGCAATATCTAGGTGGCCATGCGGTAATTATAATCGGATGGGAAGATCCGAATCAATGCTGGATCTGTAAAAATAGCTGGGGTACTGATTGGGGTGAAGGTTATCCGGGGGGTGATTCCGGTGGCTATTTTAGAATTAAATATGGTGACAGCTATATAGGGGATTCGGCTGTAAAGTTGTTCTATGGGCCTGTGGTTACCTGTTCATCAAACGAAGAATGTGATGATTCAAATCCCTGCACCGTTGACAGTTGTGTTAATCCCGGAACTGTTGATTCTTACTGTGAAAGTACCTCTTTGCCGGACAATACTCCCTGTGGAACGGGCATCTGCTGTAATGGTGAATGTATCACACCTGTCTGTTCAACAAACGGAGAATGCTCTGATGGGAATGAGTGTACTGTTGATACATGCTACAATGAAGGTACCTGCCTGGCTTTATGCGACAACTCATGGCCTCAGTGTGGTCTGTCAGATGGCTGTTGCGGTCCTGCCTGTACACTTTATTCTGATCCTGATTGTACTACCTCATGCTTACCGGTCGGATCTTTATGTACCAATGACTCAGAATGCTGCACTAATAAATGCAGGGGAAGGCCGGGAGAGAAAACCTGCAGGGCGTTATAAAATTTAACTTTACAAATTCCTATTAAGGAATATCTGAAAAACATTAAAAATTTTGAAAAAAACAGAAGGGAAAAAATCAAAATTTTTTACGTCTATTATAATATATATGTAATTGATTCCAAGCCTTGCATCTGGGTAATTTTGATCCAATGGATACGGTAGAAATCACTATATAAAGTATCGTATATTATACTATGTTAAAATATAATTCCTGGTATTAAAATTGCACTATTTTGTAATATCTGAATGGAAGTCTGTGTTAAAATGGTTACTGTTGTGCCTGGAAGAGAATTGTTCAATCCCGGCTAATGTCCTTGTTTATGCAGATCGTTAAAGGTGCTTTAAGTTGAAAAAAGTTGAGGTAATATTTTTATTAATAGTAATCCTTTCTTTCGCCGGATTTTTTAAAAATGAAAACATATGTATGGGAAGCCAGGATTTCTATGGGCAACTGGCTCTGTTGAATTACATAACACCGAATAATCCCGCAATTTTTCAAGATTTGAACCGATCATACTCACCATTATCCCAATCAGTAATATGGCAAACCAATGCTATGAGGGATAATACAGCTATGAATTGGCAGTATTACGTGCAAGATTTTAACAAGTATATAATCAATACTTCCTTTCTTCCTTTAAGTAAAGGTATTTATGAATTTGGGAATATTCTTGCTGAAAACAATAGCTTTTGGACAAACAACACAGGGTCTGACAATATGTCATTGTGTGGTGACGGAGGTAGTAATTATTTGTTTGTTGAGCCTTTTATTGCTCCATGGTATTTATATAATCCTAGTGGGGCTATTTGGGGTGGAGTCATGAATACAAGCCTGTGGCCAATGATAGACATGTATGATACTGGAATCATTGAGTTTAATTGGTCAGGAGTTATTCCATCGTTAACATATTATGACTGGTCATGGATAGTGCCCTGGTATTCAGGGAGAAAATCAGAGTATTCACGGATAGAAGCTGAGTATTCAGATAATGGAGGGATAGATCCCGAAGATGGAGTTACTATTATTCATGATTTGGCTATGTTCGAGACTATGGCCTGTATGAGTGATGTGCCCGGGGCTTTGAATGTAAGAGAAGTAAAATTTTTGGTTGTCGGGGTAGATACAGATAATCCGGCTGTTTATTTCTATAATACCAAAAAACATACCTATCATTTTACCTTTGCCAGAGATGTTTTGAAAATTTACAATGATTTGTATAAATTCAATTCGCAAACATATTTTACTGATTACAACCGTAAAAATCTTGCCGGCTCTATTATTGCGTATGACAATTATCAGCTTGAAACCGGCGAGAAGGGGATTTATGCTATTGAATTTTGGCCGAGTGATCCGGTGAGGTTTAAATTTGTAAAAATTGCCTATGATCTTATAACCGATAAAATGCCTTTTGCAGGGGCACACATCGCTTATCATGCTGTTGGAGAGATTCAACGAAATTTGTTTGAAGAAGAGAAATTCAAATATGAAAATTCTTATGTAAAAACAATCAGCAGTGAAGATCTCTTCGAAAATATAGCTTACAGTCCACTTAACATTGGGGAATCATATGGTCTCCTTAGAATTATTGAAAGTGACGAGGTTGTCACGGCCAAAGATATTGTTATCTTCAAAACCGCTCCAAATGATCTGACTCATGTGGCGGGAATTATTACCGAAACACCCCAGACTCCACTTTCACATATTAATTTGAAGGCTAAACAGAACAATACTCCTAACATATATATAAAAAATGCCTCAGCCCATCCCGAGATCGTACCTTTTGTTGGCCAATATGTACATTTTCAAATAACTTCCGATGGATTTGCAATTGAAGCGGCTAATCAGAAGGAAGTTGATGATTTTTTTGAATCAATCCGTCCATCTCTGCCTCAATCCCCTGTCAGGGATTTAAGCGTGACAACAATAGCCGCACTGAATAGTATAAATGCGTCAGATTTTTCAGCTTATGGTGTAAAAGCGGCCAATGTTGCAGAACTCGCAAAATTCCTGCCTTATGGAATGGTCCCTGATGGTTTTGCCGTGCCCTTTTATTTTTATGATGAGTTTATGAAATACAACAATTTTTATCAGGAAGCAGCCGATATGTTAGCTGATGAGGTGTTTAAAAATGATCCCCAGGTTCGTCAGGCAGCTCTTGCTGCTTTCAGAAAGAGAATAAAGCAGGGTGAAGCACCTCAGTGGATGGATAATCAACTGCAAGAGGTTTATGATGACCTCAGAAATCGTGATAACAATAGAGATGTTAGGGCCCGTTCCAGCACAAACAATGAAGATCTGGAAGGATTTAACGGTGCCGGTCTTTATGAATCCTATACTCATAAACCGGATGAAGGTCGATTTATTAATACTATTCGGCAGGTATGGTCTGGCCTTTGGACTTATCGGGCTTTTGAAGAAAGAGATTTTTATCGCATTGATCATTTTAAGGCAGCGATGGGTGTTCTTGTTCATCATAATTACAAAAATGAGATCGCAAATGGTGTGGCAGTGACCAAAAATATTTTTGATCCGAATTGGGAGGGATTTTATGTGAATGTTCAGGTCGGAGAAGACTTGGTTACTAATCCTGAAGAAGAATCTATTCCGGATGAGTTCCTGGTGGCAAGGATTCCGGTTTCAAACTGGCAAATCGATTATGAAATTGTGACCATTCGGCATTCAAATAAAACGGGAAATGGAGAGAATGTGTTAAGTGATAATCATATACAAGAACTTATCAGTGCAATGGCCTATATTCAAGAACACTTTAGAAAGGTTTACCATATTGCTGAAAATGATCTGAGCTTTGCAATGGATATTGAATTCAAAGTCACTCAGGAAGATGAGTTACACATTAAGCAGGCTCGTCCCTGGATCGATTAAGATTTTATATCTGTCCGGTCCTTCACAAAAAATAAATCGGTTGTTTTTGGGGAAGTCAAGGATCAAATCTTTTAATCAAAAAAAGGAATTGTCCCCTTTTCCTGTTTTTCGTAATCAAAAAGAAAATAATAGCGTCTAGATATTTTTGAAAGAAAAATAGTATAATATGTTATAAAAGGAGGATAATTGTTATGATAATTAATAAAGTATAATATTCGATTATTCTAATTTATTAGAAGGAAGAGATCATGAAAAAGCTCGTAATTATTACAATAATAAATGTTTTCTTAATATTTATTAGTTCAATAATTTATGCCCAAGTAAATTTCCCGTTCTTTCAGTATCCCAATTTTTATGGTCAATATAGACAGTTATCCGGATTTCAATCTTACACCCCCGGATATTTTTCATTGTTTAATCCAACTGGTCAATATGGACAACAATGGGGATTGCAATCTTACATCCCAGGAAATTTTAGATCATACAGTTCAATTCCGCAGTCCTGGTCGTCTCAGTTCCGTTTATCATCCGAATTATCACCCAGCTTTATATTTAATTCATCACCTGCTATTCCATCCTTGGGAGGCATGCCAAACAGTTTTTTTTATTCACCATCAATAAGTGGTTTTGGTAATCTATCTATAGGAAATTGGGGATTTCCTTCTTTTTATGCACCTGTTCTGCCTGGTAATTATTTTTCCGTTGGCGGTATGCCTCAAGGACCATATTATAGCTATGATGAGCCTCTTTTCGGTCATGATAATACCAAAAATCCATATGCCTCAGATGCCCTTTGGAATTTAAACTGGGATCTTGAGGATACTGATATAACTTTAGAGATGCCTGATGATGGAGAATCTATTATCGTCGATAAAGGGGAAACCATAGGCTTTATTCTACCTAATTACCGGGATAACTATGATGCTGATATCGAATGGGAACTTGATGAGGGTGAGCTTGATGAAAATGTAGTAAAAAAAATTAGTGATAAACGGTTTCCCGGCTATTGGTATAATAATGGATGGTTGAATCCAGTGTTTAAAGATGGGGTTGAGCAGTGGATCTTCAAAGCTATTGGTCTTGGTACGACAACCATCAAAATTGATTGCATAAATAGAGAAGATGATAATACAGGGACGATTGAGATTTATGTTACTGTAACTGATTAGTATTAGATTTAAGTAAAATTATCCTTTGATAACCTCGATAAATTTATTGATATTTACAAATTCGTCTTTAATAAAGGGCTGTGATTTTAAAATATGTCTCGGACATCAGATATTTTCTTATTGATTATAAACAATGTCTTTTATCCCTTTACGAATGTTTAATTTTGGGGACTCATTTCTCTGATGATCCAACGGTATTCAGTTATTAAAAGGAGCAATCTGAGTTGAAGATTTTTAGTATTGAATATACATGGATAAAAATTAAAGAGTTAAAGGAGGGAGTCATGATGAACATAATGAAAAGGATAAGGTGTTTGAAGGTGTTGGGAATAGGCCTGTTTGTTTTTTTTAGTCTTTTCTTTATGGCCAACCGGAGTATGGCTGAAAAACCATGGATTGAACTTGACGACATCGATGAATCGGCTGATGACGCGCAGTTCATCAAATGGGAAATCAAAGCCGAAAAAACTTATGACGTTGTGGTTTATATGGAAGATGATGATGGAAATGAGTTTTCGATTGTATTTAGAACAAGAGATGATGAAAATGAATATGATACTTCAGAAAAAGACCGGCTTGTTGTTGGAATTGGAAAAGAGGAAGATTACTATTTTGATGACACTAGAAGGATTTATGAGTCAAAATCCTTTGATTCTCTATCGTCCAGGCATTTATATGAAAATAGCGATATAAGCTACAATTTCGATGATGATACAACAATCAATAAAATACGTATTTACGGCGAGGACTTCCAGCTATATTATATCGCCCTGGCTGACTCTGACTACTTTGATGACTTGAGTTGGGAGAGGGATGCCGGTAATTGGGGTAATCTTATTAACTTTCAAAATGATAACGGAAAGTTTTCCAACGATACATCTATAGAGTTCACAAGTTCGTATATTCATGTCACCGAAAAAATTACCATTCCGTATTACTCTGTGTATGGTGGTATGTATGGTGGATTATATGGTGGTTTATATGGTGGTTTGTATGGCATGTATGGTGGTCTTTATGGTAGCAGCCCAGGAGGCATTTATTATGGATATGGTGCCGGCCCTGCCGGTTTCCAATATGGCATGTATGGCGGCGGTTATTATGGCGGCCCTGGCAGCCCTCAATATGGTATATACGGTATGTATGGCGGTATAAACAATCCATACGGTCCCCAATATCCTACATATAGTAATCCCGGCGTAGGCCCATATCTTCCATATCAGCCAAAAAGTTATCCTTGGGGCCCATATCCCCCATATCAGCCAGCTAATTATCCTTGGAGCGGCCAATATTCCTTATATCGACCACAAGGTTATCCTGGCGGTCCATATCCCCTGTCTCAACCACCAGGATATCCCGTGTATTCTCCATATCGTCCGGCTTATTATCCTGTTTACTGATTTGTTAATACTGTCTTTATGGAGGCTGTTAGTTAGACTTTTAGCCAGCATTCAATTTATGATAATTGGTTGCCTTGTTTGTAGTCAGCCCTTTGACAAATGAGCTTGACAGATTATCTTGACGTATGATATTATAGGTAAATAAATATTTACTTACGATGATTGATTGTTTATGATATCTACGTTCCCTAAATTTATGTTTTGGAAACGGGTAATTACCGGTTTTAAAAATCATTTTTAATGACTATAACACAGGTGGTTTGTATGGCAAAGGATGATGCATTCTTCGATTTTCTGAAAAGATGTGAGATCAAAGATAGAGAAGCCTGGAATACCTTTATTGAGAAGTATGGCAGTTATATTTATCTTTATATCAATAAAATATTGAGTAGATACAACGCATTCCCTCAAAACGGTGAAGCAGGGGAAGTATTCAATTCGGTTTTTTCGACCTTATCGGATAATAACTGTAAAGAGTTGAAAAATTTTCAGGGAGAAAATGAATACTCTTTTTTGGCCTATTTAAGGGAGATCAGTTTTCGTGTAACGCTGGATTTTTTGAGGGTAAAAAGAAGAATTGTCGATCTGGAGAAGAATCGAAATTACTCTCAAATAAGGGACCATTCCATGCGGTTTAATAAAAATTACCTCAGGGAGATTTTATCAAGTATATGTGAAGAGCTTCATCCCAGGCATCATTACTTGTTTAGATTGATTTATGTAGAAGGACTGGATTCGTCGGAAGTCGCTGAAATTATGAATATAAATTTAAACGCCCTCAGTAAGCTAAAATCTAATATGTTAAAAAATCTTATTGCGGCTGCAAAAAGGAAGGGTTTATACCGGGAATTAAAATTGTTTCTTGTCAATCGCCCAATAACCATGCCGTATCCATCGGCAAAGACGACTTGATCATTCAGTTACTTATCAAAATGCACCCCAATTAACCTAAATTGTCTCGGGCCAGACTCCCCCGGATAAGGATAAAGACTGGAAGCCCTTGTTAAGCCTGGCGGTTTCACCATCCGAATTTTTAATTACCGCATCATGTAAGCCGGCAAGCAGCATTGAAAATAAGTTAAAGTTTACTCACTATAATATTATTATATATTATTTGTCAACTTAAGAAGCTATTCTTACAGCAATTCTTGTATGATAAAAGTAAAAATATTAACCACGAAAAATTTATTTATATATTATTAGCAGTGCTGCTGATAAATATTAATCATTAAAAAAATTCAAAACATATGAAGAATAGGGCATGAGAAAAAAAATTAAATAATAAGCAGAAACAGGTCGATTTACTATGGTTGTTTTTTATGGTTTAATTAAAAGTATGAAAAAGGAATTGATATTAAGGACCCTGGAAGGATGTGAGAACGATTATGCCTGAATTGCCGGATGTGGAAGTGTTTAGACAATATACTGATGCCACTTCATTATACCAAAGGATTGATGATGTGGAAGTAAAAAACAAAAAGATTTTAAAGAGCGTAAGTAGCCGTAAATTGGATGGTACATTAAAAGGCCGCACTTTCGAAAATACCGGCCGCCATGGCAAGTATCTTTTTATCCAGATGGATAATGAAAGGTGGTTGCTCATTCATTTTGGAATGATAAAGATGCACTCTCGGGAAGACGGGGAAGTATAAAGTCCACCCTGATGAACCAACGGATTATGGCAGGGATCGGAAATATCTATGCGGATGAGATACTTTTTCAGGCAAAAGTACATCCCCAAACCAATTCCGGCCGGTTGGATGATAAAATGCTTGAGTCGGTTTTTCAGCAGATGAAGAGGATTTTACAAACCGCCATTGAAAAAAAAGCGAATCCATCTAAAATGCCTCATTCCTGGCTTTTTCCCCGGAGAAAAGATGGAGAAGAATGTCCGTTGTGCGGAGGTGATATTGGAAAGTTAAAGGTCTCTGGCCGAACAGCCTATTATTGTCCCTCTTGCCAAAGAAAGAGATAACCAGAACCTTTTTAAATTGACTTTTAGATATATAATGAATATTTTTACCTAAACCCATATCTTGCAGTCTCAGTAGATTACAAATACAAGATCTGGGATGAAAGGGGAGGAAACATGAACTGCCTAATCGTAACGGATATCCAGTATGATTTTTGTCCGGGAGGGGCCTTACCAGTCAAGGAAGGAGACCTTATTATACCGGTTATCAACCGGCTCAGGAGATTATTCGCCACCGTGGTATTCATACAGGACTGGCATCCGAAGGATCATATTAGCTTTGCTTCCAATCATAATAAAAAGGTGGGGGAAGTGATTCAAGTCAAGGGAACGACCCAGGTTTTATGGCCGGACCATTGCGTTCAGAATACGCAGGGGGCCAGGCTAAGAGAGGAATTGGATGTGAAGGAGGACGATTTCATCGTCCGGAAAGGAACCGACCCGGAAGTGGATTCTTACAGCGGGTTCTTCGACAACCAGCGGGTACATAAGACTACCCTGGATTGTTACCTGCAGGAAAAAAGGGCTCAACATCTCTATATCACAGGCCTGGCTACGGATTACTGTGTAAAATTCACTGTCCTGGATGCCCTGGACCTGGGATACCAGGTTACCGTGGTCCGGGATGCCACCAGAGGAGTTGACCTGAATTCGGGGGATGTGGACATAGCGCTTAAGGAAATGAGGAAAAAAGGGGCGCAGATATTAGATAGTGATGAAGTGATAAAGGCGTTACAGACTAAATGAATGTCATTAGTAGGTGATTGAAATGGCCGGATGTGTAATTCAGATAATTCTTCCGGTCTTTTGAATTTTAGAATATTTGAAATATCCGATGTTTTTTGACAAATCAAAAAGATCCGGCAATATTTTTTATGGATCCCTGATTTATTATTACAAAGGCGATCCCCGGATATTCCCGGAGATCACCTTTGATCCTATTTACTCACCTTACAGTATTTTAATCTCCTGGCATCAAATTCATTACAAGAATGCAAGTGCTGACGCCCACCAGGGTGGCCCGGTATAAATGGGGAAAAATGATGAAGTAACACCAAAGTACGGCAGGTCCCATTCCCATGGTTCATATGGATAAAAATCATATGGATATGGCTGCCAGTACCAATAATAATCATCAAAGTCAAAGAGGCCATAAGTATATGAAGGGTACAGGAAGGACCCCGGGGTCCCAAAGAGAGAGGTAACACCAAAGGTGCCCCCAAAGGAAGGCAAAACACCAAATCCTGAAAAGATACTGGCATAGGGATCACTTATAGCTGCTGGCCATAAATTGAGTTGGGCATTTGTTTCTATACAAAAAATTCCCATCAATACAATTATAATAAAACTTATTAATAATGTATTCCATAATTTTTTTCTCATAATACCCCTCTTTTCTTAAATTTTTGACTAAACAGTTAATTAAATCCCCTTTTTATATTATTATTTTTTTTCCCCCTATCACCTCCTTTCCTTTCGTCCGGTTTAAGCTGGAAACCGGGTCTGATCATTTTCTGATTTTTTAAAAACATTTACAGAATCATCTGGTGGTTGCACCTTTTAACCACATGATCAGAAAATAATTGAACGAGGTCCCTTTACAGGGAACAAATATGGTAAAATCCTGGACATCAGTTGCACCCTGTATCAACAACAGCCAGGACGTTCTCAGATTCATATAAAACCAAAAAAAATTTATATATATTATAAGCTTAATAAATTTAAAAATATTGACCTTTTTCCGCTTTTTATTGAATTTTTTTCGTATGTGATGAGCATCTGATATTAAATTATCTGTTTTTTTACAAGGATGAACAAATACTTTTCCTGTGCTTTTACCAGTTTTATTTATTATTAACAATAATTGAATTCGCTTGAAGATGAGGAAATTTTTCAATAAATGGAGGAAGCAAGGCCTTAGATAGTCAATAAAAATTATTTATAATAAAAATATAAAAGTTTACTAATGTTTTCGTAGAATTCATTCATGGCGAGTCACTGAAAAAGCTATCCATATAAGACAGGCAGGTAATTCCCATGGAGAGGAGGATAACGTCATGAACAAATTACACATGAAAAACATATTGGATATCTTCAGGGATAAGGAGAGGAAGGGGATGTCGACCGGACCGGGGATCAGGGTTTTGCTGGTTAATTGTTCAGATTCCGAGATGCAATCCATACGTTATGAAATTGAAAAAGGCAAGGGATTTAAAGTTGTAGGTATGGCCAGGGACGACCATCAGGCAAGGCAGATGGTGAAATCCCTTAAACCGGACCTGCTCATCATGGACATCCTTGATCCTCGATCCGGAGGAATCGGATTTCTGAAAAGGCTTCAGCATTTCCATCCTATACCTGTCATATTGATCAGCCCTGTGAGCAAGATGACTTTTCGAATGGCTGTCTCAGCCTTTGAACTGGGAAACATCCGGATTATAGATAAAGACTCTCTGGATATCTTTCGGAAAAATGGCAAAACATCCCAAGGGCTACAGTTTTTTCGGACAGATTAAATCGGCCGTTTCTTTAAATTTCATAATATAAAATAAACTGCATAAGCACATTTGTGGCATGGAAGGGATTACTATGCAGTCAAAGTCATTAATTTATATCATACTGGTCATCGTTATTATCCTTGTAGGATTATATATTTTTTTTCCTCCCGGTTATCTGACAGGATTGCTGCCTGCACCCTTCGACCTTGAAAAAAATCTGGAAAAGATAAAACTTCCCAAGGGATTTAAGATAGAAATATATGCAAGGGATGCAGAAAATGCCCGATCCATGTGTTTGGGGCCGGAGGGGGTTCTTTTTGTAGGATCACGAAAGGCTGGGAATGTATACGCAATCCCGGACAGGAATCATGATAATAAAGCCGACAAGGTGATAACACTATTTAAAGATCTCGACACTCCCAACGGGATTGCCTACAGGAACGGCTCCCTGTATGTATCGGAAATAAGCAGAATATTGCGATGGGACCATATAAATGATTCCCTGGAAAATCCGGGCAAACCGGTGGTAGTAAATGACAGTTTGCCTTCGGACACATGGCACGGATGGCGGGTGATCCGCTTTGGGCCCCGAGGAAAGCTATATATATCCATAGGCGCTCCTTGTAATGTATGTTTACGGGAGGATAAACGATATGCCACTATAATGCGGATGGATGCTGATGGGAGCGGTCTGGAAATCTTTGCCGAAGGGATACGGAATAGTGTAGGATTTGATTGGGATCCTGAAAACCATCAGTTATGGTTCACTGATAACGGGCGGGACTGGATGGGTGACGATAAACCGCCGGATGAATTGAATCATGCTTCTTCAAAGGGAATGCATTTTGGGTTTCCATACTGTCATGGAAAGGATATTGAGGACCCGGAATATAATGATAGTCCCTGCTCGGAATTCACCTCTCCGGAACTCGATCTGGGGCCCCACGTGGCAGCCTTGGGGATGCGTTTCTATACGGGGGATATGTTTCCTGAGAGATACAGGGGGGGGATCTTTATCGCAGAGCACGGTTCCTGGAACCGAAGTATTCCCATCGGTTACCGTATCATGTTTGTCAGGATGGTTAACAATAGCCCTGTATCTTATGAAATCTTTGCTGAAGGCTGGTTAGAGGAAAGTCTCGCATGGGGGCGCCCCGTGGATGTACATGTCATGCCGGATGGTGCTATTCTGGTATCCGACGACAAGGCAGGGGCCATTTATAGAATCAGCTACGAATGAGGCAATACATTCTGCAGCCTGGACCGGGTCTTAATATTACTGGAGACTGACAACCGTTGTAGAAACTTACAAAGCCGTGGTGGGGAGCATTTTTACAAAAACTGGTCCCACCGGTCAAGCCTCATCCAGGTCAGAAACACTCCAGATATGAAATTTCAGACAGTAAGTCAGCTTAGTCAACAACGTCCACGGTTATTAAAGGAAAAACATCAAAAAAAAGTGGAAACAACCGATTTTTTTCTAATGTTAAATTATATATTATTTTATTTAGATAATAAGCAGCAGTCATGATTTAAAAAATAAGATTGTTATAGAACGGTTTTGCATTATCCTTCTGTCAAAATTGGTGCTATCCGGAAAAGGGCATGTCTGTCGAAAAGATAATGATTGTGGATGATAATCTGAAATTTTTAAGAGAGCTTAAGGAGAGCCTGGAGTTATACGGATATCAAATTATATGTGTTCAGGAAGGTAAATCCGTTTTGGATATTAGCCTTGAGCAAAAACCGGATTTAATCATTCTTGATCTTAAAATGGAAGGGGTGAGCGGATTACAGATCGCAGACATCCTTACACATACATCGCAGACCCATTACATTCCCATTATTATCATGAGCGCATTCTGGACCAGCGACAATATGAAAGAGGCCATGGAATTTCATGAAATCAAGGCATGCTTGATAAAGCCTTTCAAGGTAAAACAACTCATCTTTGAGATAGAAAAGGTGTTGAAATAATATATTACAGTACCTGGATAATATATTGGAGATTTTTGTCCTGTAGAGGGATTTAAATCTGTTATAAAAATTAGACAGGAGGAGGCCGTTAAAATGCTTAAGCCCGATTTAAAAAGTTTGACTGGTGAATCAAAGAAAGACTGGCATATTTTTATAGTAACTGTCAATAGTCAAGGGATTCCCTGTATTTCTTATGCAGATCAACTTATAGCAGTGTCAGGAAAAGAGTTGGTGCTGGAATGTTGTTCCTGTTCCGAAATCATGGCCAATCTTTGGGAGAATTCATCAATAAAGATTGTGGTTTGGAATAGTAGAAATGGTTCAGGGTTTCAATTGGAGACTCGATTGCTCCAAAAAAAGGAAATACCGAAAATGGACGGTAATACTTTTATAAGAGATTGTAATGGTTCGGAATCTCATGTTCGAATGTACCTGCTTGTTGAAATCGAAAAAATAATAAAGATTAAGAAAATATCACATACGAGAGGAATGATTGCCGGGCCGGGTTGGATTGAGTATTCAGGTAAAAAGATCGTTTTGGGAGCAGAAAGGGTGAATCAGCTATAACTGAAAAAATGTCTTTCCTGGAATGATATCATTATCAGGGTCCTCCACTTTGATCTCCGGTGAATGGTCTATATTCTCCTTTCAAAAATACGGATGAAGGGGGGCATGACTTTCCATTATTCAACTATTACCTTACCCTTCATATAGGAATGCGGTTCACAATGGTATTCATAAGTTCCTTCCGTTTCAAAGATGTAGCTGAAAGTCCAACCCTTAGCAAGGTTGCCGCTGCTGAACAGTTCATCATCACTGGTTACGCTATGAAATGTCCTGTCTTTGTTTATCCAGGTAACTTTTGTGCCTGCTTGAATCTTCAATGTCGCCGGAGAAAATCTGAAATTGACTATTTCCACCATGTATTTTTCTTCAGACTCTTTTTCCTCTACCGGTTTTTCCTCCGGCTTTGACGCCTCTTCGGGTTCTGGGCCGGATTTTGATATTTCTCCGGTTTTTGGCTCTGGTTTCGGTGGCTCCTCGGGAGTTTTGACAGACTCGGTCACCTTTCCGGTTTTTGGTTCGGGAGAAACCATAGAGGATTCATAACCCTGCATTCCGCATGACAGCACAGTAAATGATATCAATGAGACTATAAAAAGAATGGTTATTGATCTTCGCATGACATACTCCTTTCTTACTTAATATATGATCATCTTTTTAAACAGCTTTGTTAAATGTGATATCTGTTTTGCATATTCAGATATGCTTGTTTTATTAAAGGCTTTATCTAATATGATATATGTTTCACCATCATAACCATATTCCATATTTATTATTTTAAGGCGAATACTTTTGGAAAAAAATGTTATTTTTCCTCAAATTATTGATATTTTTCCATAAAAAGTAATATAGCCGCCATAATCCAATCCCGTTTGTTATATTTAATCGCGGGCTTATTTCAGGGAATTTTTATTTATTAACAATTAAAAAAGAAGCATTCATTTTTAAAGAATTTAAATCTTAAATAAAGAAATGCATTGATTCATTTAAACTGAATTTCATAAGGTTATTAAAAGTGGAAAATAATCAAAAAAAAGAGGAAAAAGGATATTGTTATTTTATTTTTATATAATATATTATATTAATAAGGTTTTGCACGCCTTTGATCAACCCCCCCTCATATTTTTTCAATCCTTTAAGGATTGAAAGCTTTTAAAGGCCATTTAGCAAAAAAAGCTAAATGGCCTTTAAATATAAAAGAAAGCCAATCCATAAAGATTCCCGGGTTTTGATTTTTTCATCCTAAGATATTAATTAAAAAGGGAATGTGACCCGAAAGGGAAAAAATTGTTTTTGCGAGTTTATCTAAAAGACATTCTACTGGATGGAGCTGTTTTTGATGAGTTCATATCTCGTTTTCTGTATTTGGCTGGGGTCATACCTGTAAATCTTTTGAATGATTTGATAAAGGATTCAGTATTATTGTATCCCAATTTGATGGCCAATTCATTGATATTATATTCACTTTTATCCAGAAACTCCCTGGCCATTTCTGCCTTGATTTTCAATCGATACTCGTTGAATCCTATACCAGTGTATTCCTTGAAGATTTTGCTGACGTACTTTGGACTCAGGCAAACAAGTTCGGCGACAGTGCTGAGATTTAAATTCTTGTCGTAATTTTTTTCCACGTAGTATTTTATCCTTTCCACCTTGCCCTTTATACCGGAATCGCTTTTTTTCAAAATGCCCCTTTTGGACTTTATCAGCTTCTCGATGCTTTTCTTTATCTGGCCCGCCTGATGGAATTTTTCAACATAGTCGTCAGCATGCTCCTTTAAGGCTTTTATGGCTATATCCTTGGAGCTGAATCCGGTCAAGATGATTATACCCAGATCGGGAGACATTTCCTTTATCCTTTTAAGGACATGGATGCCGTCCAAACCAGGCATCATTACATCCAGAATAACCAGGTCTATTTCATTGGGCTGAGCCAGTAACCTCAAGGCATCCTCGCCGCTGGACGCCTGTATGATGCTATAATCCTCCAGGTATTCGACCAACTCCCTTCTGAAACGCTGGTCATCATCTACAAGCAATATTTTTATAGGAGCCATATTAGATATTCCATTACTTATTAGGTTGAAACCTGGCTTTTTTCCGGTTAGTTAATTTAATAAAATGTTAAAGAAAATATTGATGAAACACTATCAAAAAATTCGCTGGTCCAGCGTAGATTTTTGGATTAAAGCTCAGATGAAAATTATTGTAATGAACAAAATTATTTCCGATTAGGATAACTAATTATATTAGTTTATATAGCTTCATTTTTAATATATCCCGTTTTGTAACAATTGTCAATAGAACAGTCTTGACAGCATTAATCCTTGACCAAACAGGTTGAGTTATTAAGTTATAAAGCAAGGATCTGTACAAAAAATACTTATGCAACATCATGCAATAGAAATAGCTTAATTAAATAATAATTATTTATAAGAGATAAAGGCTATTATAATAAATGTATCTTTTTATTAATAATTATTTTTTATCAATTTGTATAACATTATTGTTTTTTATGTGACAATCAAGGCTAGTGGAATAAATTGGATATATAATACACTATGTTGCATTGTTTAATATTGTTTATGTTCAAGTACTTGATTATAGCATAATAATTCTGAGTATTTTAGTTTATTAGCGAATAATAATATTTTCTCGCTCATCTTATGCGGGGGAATATAAATTGCACTTTCAAAAAATTAAAAAAATAATTCCATAATAAGGACACTCTTCAGCATTTTTATCTGACTTTTACGAAATAAAATTTTGTGCCGGATAAGACCATTATTATGAAATTCTAATCAATGATAGAAAAGGTTATTTAAAACCTTCTCTTTTCACTAATGGAAGATTTAATTTGAAAGAAAGGAAGAACAATGAAACACGCAATGATAAAATATAGGATCCTCTTATTTATGACTGCATTTTTAATCCTTTGTATTTTGGTGAATTTAAACGCCGGGGCCTATTATGCATATCCAATTTATGGATATTCAAACCAATCATTAAACTCTCTTTACAAAGATTCATCCCCGGAGTCCCCTGGAAATTCGGTTAATGGTTTATTTCCTGTTTTCCCGTGGGATCCTGCAGCAGGAAGCATTTATAGCCTGGGCGGACTTTTTTCCGGATTTGATAATGCTACCACAAATACAGGGATTGGTAACAATAATCAGGCAAATCCCGCCGGCAATATTCAGAATACTAAATCGGTTAACCCTGAATCTTCAATTTATCCATATGGATTGGCAAATCTTTTCAATCCTCTGTTGGCAGCAGGTTTTCCATATTCCGGCTTAAATTATCCGCCAATGGGTTTACCAATAACCGGGCTTTTCCCTGAAATCCTCTCCGTGACATCGGGAATGGGTTTTCCAGGTATGTTGTTCCCGGGAATCCAAACTTTAGGAGGAGGATTTTCAGGAATGGGACCGTTATGGTTATGGGATACTTCAGCCCTGTTTGCAGGGGGTGGAGAAGGATCGGACAATCAGGATATATCACCGCAGCAACCTTCCGATTTGTCTGAAAACCCCAAAAGCCGGCTGCTGAATCCTTTCGGCAACCTAGTATCCGGATTTTCCGCGGGAGCATTATATAATCCTGCAAGCAGCTTAATCTCTCCGCTTGCTACCATTATCCCGCCTTTTGATTCAACTCTCCGGATGGCGAATCTTAATACTAAGATGTATGTGGCAGCTTCAATCGAAGGGGCAAACCAGGCGGTATACATCCTGCTATTGGATAATGGCATGGATTCGGATATATCACTGGAAGATATCCTGGTAAACGGAATCCATTGCATTAAGGCAACAGATGTCTCAAACACCGAGACCTCCATCAAGCACGGGAAGGATAATTATAGCCTTTCCCTTTACCTGGAGGTTAATACGGGCAAACCTATTTGGGCATGGAGTGAAAAATGGTGGTAATTAAATTAAAGTAACCATTTAATGCCGGAGTCCATTAAAAAGGCGGGGAGTATCCTGGATAGGGTTGCTCCCCCTTTTTAATTCTGGGTCAACAGAAGGGTTTTATGGCGGAATAAGCTCTTTGATCCTGGCCAGCATCGCTGCCATTTTGCAGGGCTTGTTCAAAACTGCATTCGCCGTTTGGAAAAGCTCTTCTTCTTGGATGAATTTTTCCTTCAACATATCGCAGTTTATAGGACTGCCGGTAAAAACGAGGATCTTTGTAAGGGTATCGGTCTGCTTGATCTTTTTTAGAATATCCAGTCCGTGCAAACCGGGCAGTTTCAGGTCCAGGATAAGCAGGTCAAATCGATTTTTTTCAAGCAGTGCTATGCCCTCAATCCCTGTCATTGAATATGAGAAATGATATCCCTCCCTTTCCAGGGTCTCTTTCAGCTCTTCGCACAGCCTGCGATCATCGTCGATCATCAGAATTTTCCCCGGCATCATATTCCCTTCCTTAAGGGAAGGGTCAGGGTCACTGTGGTCCCTTCCCCTTCTTTGCTTTTGATTTTTATTCTCCCGTCATGAAGATCAACAATTTGACGGCATACAGCTAGCCCCAGTCCTGTACCCTTGGATTTGGTGGAAAAGAAGGGATTTTGAACCTTTTCCAAATCTTCCTTACGGATCCCCGGACCATTGTCTTTGAAACTGAACCGGATGAATGAGTTATTTTCCAGTACCACACTGACAGAGATTTTTCCTTCCTCTTTTCCTATGGCATCCAGGGCATTACTGAGTATATTTCCGAACAATTCTTTCATCTGGAGTGGATCAGCCTCCATCCTGATATCCTTCTGGAGAGTACACCTTTTTTTAATGCGAACCTTACTGGTCCTGTATCTCTTTTTGGCCTGTTCAATGCATTCACCCAGCAGGTCACAAATGGGAAACATTTCATTTGAAGGCAATCCCCTTCGGGCATAAAAAAGGAGATTGTTGATTATCTGGTTACTTTCCTCCAGGCATTCCTCAATGTTTGCAAGGTTTTTTTCAAGGGCCGGATCCCTGTTCTTGTGGGAGATGTTGAAACATGCAGTTTCAATGACTGCAAGGGGATTGCGAAGTTCATGTGCCATGGTGGATGCCAGTTTACCTATCTCGGAAAGGTGTTCGGACCGTATCAGCTCGGTTTGCATCCTGGTCATGTTTTTCTCAGCCTCAACTCTCTTGGTTACATTCACCAGAAATAATATTATCCCTTCCACCATACCAGATTCGTTTTTGACCGGTTGCAGGCTCCAATCCCAATAGCTGACGCCACGTTCGGGGTTCCTGGAATATTTAAAGGGTTTGGCATAAACGGTATATGGTTTGCCGGTCATGACCACCCGGTGGAAGATCCGCTCATTTTCTTCATTTGGAAATAGACGGAAATGATTCTTGCCAGGATAAAATTCAGGTTTGTGGCTGTCAGCCCGGGCATAGGCCTCATTAACCTTGATAAAATTGAATCCGGTGTCCATATAAGCAATCAAAATATGCTCGTTTGAAAAGATCTTTTTCATCAATTCATTGCTGTACTGGAGTTGTTTTTCAATTTCCTGGCGCGTCTGTATTTCCTGCTTCAGCAGGTCAATGGTTTCTGTGAGTTCGACAGTCCTTTGGACAACTTTTTTTTCCAGATCATCCCTGGCCTGTTTAAGGGCCTTGTTCAAACTCTCCCGGTCGGTTATGTCTTCCCAAAGCACCACGGTATTAATGATCTCGCCTTGAAACCGGATTGGAAAGGCAGAACATAAAGCGACCCTTTCATCTTCGGAAGGGGTATGAAACAAATATTTTATTCCCTTTACAATTTCACCCTTCACTGCCCGTTTTGATACCGTATCCTCTACATGGGTTTTTTCCCCAGTAATCAATCTGGAAAAGACCTTAGTAAGGATGTCTGATTGGTCCATTCCCTTGGGATCAAAGCCAAGGGACACTTTGCTTGCTTCATTGGCCAATGAGATTTTATTGTCTTTATCGTAAATCATTAGTGGAATGGGCAGAGAATCGATAACACCTTTTAACTTGAAGGTCTTCTTTTTTGTGGTGGCTATTGATTCCCGAAGTTGGCTTAGAATCTCCTCACGTTCCTTCTCTCTCTTTTTTTGATGAGTCACGTCCCGTGCATTGATTACTATCGCCCTAATACTTGGACGATGAAGCAGGTTGGTAACTATTCCTTCAAAATGCACCCAGTCTCCGTTTGAATGTTTGATACGGAATTCCACCTCCATACTCTTTCCGTATTGCCTTATGAAATCATGCCGCAGTTTTTTTGCTCTTTCTGCATCCAGGGGATGGAAATAGATGAACAGGTTGGTCCTAAAAAAAGTTTCTGGAGCGGTTCCGAGCAGCATCTCCGACGAAGGGCTCATATAGATTATGGTGCCATCCTCTTCTGTAGAGATTATTAAATCGTAGGCATTCAGGATCAGTGCCCTGAAACGTTCTTCGCTTTCCTTTACCATTTTTTCTGTTATCTTTCTGGAGTCGATTATCTGCCGTAGCAATTCATTAGAATGTTTTAGCGATTTAAAACAATGCCCCGATAAGTCATCCGTATTCGCATATGAATCCCTGTTATCCCCTGTTACGTCCACCATGAATCCTGCGCGCCGGTATGAGTTTTTTTCAAGGTAAAACCCTGCTAAAAAAGGCAGAAACCCTGGCCACAGCTCTTGATCATTGGTGCCCTTTAGACAACTTGTTTTGGGCATCAATATAAGAGGAGGCATAGGCAAGACTGAATCCTGAAGGAGTCTTAATATCTTTGATACATTGAAGTCCCGCATATCAGGATTGGCAATGACCATGTGCCATTTTCGTCCGGAAAGGGCCGATTTAAAAGCTTTGGCATTGTGAATACATTCCACAAAAGGTTCATAACATGCCTCTCGGAATCGGCTTATAATATAATCAACTCGGTCATCGGAATCATCGATAACCAGAACGGAAATGGATTTATTCATAACAGCCCTTTTTTATAAAAAAAGATCCTGCCAAATGATCTATTCCCTAAGGTAAAATTTTATAAATTTGTCCCTTGCCGGACGTACCGGTTACTGAGAATATTATAACGATAGACCTGTTTTTCAACTTTTTTTGATTTGCCTTCCATTTTTTATCAATAATGTTAAGGGTAGTGGAATAGGTTTTAGAGGAACTTATTTTGAACTAATGGATTGGTATTCTTTTTTATTACCTTTTTTCCTTACACTTTCTCCCTTTAGGATTTTATTTAACATATTTTTTTATATAGTTTAAGTATAAATCATACTATGGGTAATGGCAAGCCGAAAGTGCTAAGGTACAGGGTATCGGCAAAGTCACCAAAAAGCTCAGAAGATTAATCGATTAATCGGGACACAATACTTAATTATATTTAATCGAAATTAATGTGACAATACTTGTTTTAATTTAATTAAGTTTTGTGTCCCTTTGTCCTAACAATGACTTTGCCGATACCCTGTGCTAAGGTAAGTCTAATTTTGGACAAATAATCTTTTTCCTATGGGGTTTCTTTCAGGTCCACTTTAAGGGACAGCAATTTCATCATATCTTTGAGGGCAATCATGCCCACCAGCCGGCCATTCTCCACCACCATCAATCTGCTGGATTTGGCTTGGTTCATTCTGGAGAGTGCCGTCATGGCGTCCTCATCCGGACTGATAGTATTATTCTGGGTACAATTCATTGCCAGATCTGCGACTTTTTTCTTTTTTCTCTCATCCACCGGTATTTCTTTGATCTGCTTAATAGTAACACAACCAATCAGTTTGCCGTCCTCCTGTACCGGGTACATCTTATAATGATGTTTGTAGATATATCTGTCTACAAGTTCTTCCACTGAGATGTCCGGTGGCACGGTAACCAGTTCGGAGTTCATGAATCTTCGTACCTTTTCCCCTTCCAATCCTTTTCGGATGAGGACCTGCTGGTAGGAGGTCTCCGAGGCCCCCTTTAAAAACATGCCTATTAAAAACCACCAGATACCACCTATAAAATTACCCCCAAGTACACTGAACAGGCCCATGGTGATGAGAAAGATCCCGAAACCGGAGCCGATATTGGAAGCGATTCGTGTGGCCCACCGCAGGTTATTTTTCCATTTCCAGAGAAGGGAGCGCAGGATACGGCCTCCATCCAGGGGGAAGGCCGGGACTAGGTTAAAACCGGCCAAAAGAAGGTTTATGAATCCAAGGTAATTGATGACCGCATTAAAGGAATCTGGCCATTTCATGCCCTTTCCCAGGAAAACCAGCCCATATAGCCCTAGTCCCAGGACGATGCTTGAGACAGGCCCTGCAATGGCCATTTTGAATTCCGCATTGGGATTGGGGGGCTCATCACCCATTTCAGCTACGCCCCCGAATATGAAAAGGGTGATTCCCTTCATGGGCAGCCCATTTCTTCTTGCCACCATGGAATGCCAGAATTCATGAAATACGATGGAGATAAACAGACCCAGTGCGCCTGCGGCCCCCATCAACCAGTATGTGGCCTTGGAAAGGTCTTTATAATAATGGGGGAATACTCCCTGTGCCAGTGTCCAGGTGATAAGAACGGCAAGGATCAACCAACTCAGATCCAGGCGTACCTCGAAACCGAATAATTTAAACAACGATACTCTTTTTCCAAACATCGTAGTCCTCCTACCAGCATTTTTTAATATCCACCCATCCACTTATTAACAATTACCCTGCATGCTTTTTTAATATACGGTCTGCCGGAAGCGATTTCAGAATCTGTCCAACTGCCCAGGGTATAAGGCTCATACCAATGATACTCCCCAACCCTTGAGCCCCGGGCGCGTAATCTCCAGAACAACGCTAAACGCAGGGATATACACGACAGCCAGGAGGATCATGATAAGGCTTTTGATTTTTAATTCTGTTTGTCTTTCATGTAGTCACCGACTGAGAGCCATTTTTCGATAAGGCAATACAAAACAATAAAAAGATATCTGCTTCCCATTTCTTTTATTTTAAGCTTTGATTCGCCGGTTTTACGATTTGTCCATGAATTAGGCAATATCGCGTATGAATATCCCCGTGTAATCGCTTTCAGGGGCAGTTCAACTGTGAGATTAAAATGATGACTTAAAAGGGGTTTAAGACCCTGAATAGTTTCATATCTATACATCTTGAAGGCATTTGTCGTATCATTATATCGCAGGGCAAAGAGCATCCTGATAAACAGGTTGGCTAACCGGTTAATGACAAATTTAAGTTTAGGGTAGTCATATGTCTTGCCGCCTTCGATAAATCGAGAGCCGAAGACGCAGTCATAGCCTTCCTCCAATTTCCTGAAAAATTTTACCACATCCTTTGGATCATCAGATCCGTCTGCCATTACAATCGCGACAGCATCTCCATCGAAGTTTTCAAGCCCTGTCCTTACTGCAAAGCCGAATCCCTTTGAATAGGCATTATTCAGATATCTTATTTCGGCATGGAGATCGCATAACCTTCGAAGGATTGCTTCTGTAGTATCTGAGCTATTATCATTAATAGCCAAAATCTCAAAAGCAATGGATTCTTTTTTCAGGATGTCCAAAAGGTTGTTTATAGTAGGCTCAATACATCCTTCTTCATTATGCGCCGGAATGACAATCGAAAGCTTCATATCCTTGCCGTAAAACCTTCATATATCTGCTTCATTATATCCTCTAAGTTATATTTAAATTCCCAGTCAGGATTATGCTTTTTAAACTTTGAGACGTCGCTTATCCACCAGATATGATCCCCTATACGATTTGTTTCGGTATATGACCAGCTTAGTTTCCTGCCTGTGATTTTTTCACATATTTCTATGGCCTCAAGCATAGAACAACAAGAATGTCTGCTGCCTCCGGCATTGTAAACCTCCCCTGACCGGGGATTCTGATAAAAATGCCAGAACATGTTGACGAGATCATAGCTATGGATATTATCCCTCACCTGCTTGCCCTTATATCCAAAAACCGTGTAATGATCACCTGTTATGGCACACCTCATGAGATAGCTGAGGAACCCGTGCAATTGGGTGCCGCTGTGTTTTGGCCCTGTTAAGCATCCCCCCCGAAAGATCCCCGTCTTCATCCCAAAATATTTTCCGTATTCCTGCGCTAAGATGTCGGCTGCCACCTTGCTTGCCCCGAAAAGAGAATGTTTTGACTGATCAATGCTCATTTGCTCATCGATTCCGTTTTCGTAATAAGGGTGATCCTGTTTTATTTCCCACCTGGTATCCAGCTCAACAAGCGGGAGGGTGTTTGGCCTGTCTCCATACACTTTATTAGTGGAGGTAAATATAAAAACCGCGTTCGGGGCATACAAGCGGGTCATTTCCAGCAATATGAGCGTGCCGTTTGCATTCACTGTAAAATCTTTTTGAGGATCCTTTGCAGCCCAATCATGACTGGGCTGTGCCGCCGTATGCACAACGAGTTTAATATCCTTTGTGTATTCAGCAAAAATGCCCCCGACATCCTTTTCATTCCTTATATCTACAGTATAGTGTCTATAGTTTTTTATCTCTTTTTCCAGTCTTTCCTTGTTCCACAGAATTGAAGCATCGGGACCGAAGAACTCCTCTCTCATGTTGTTGTCTATGCCCACGACCAAATCGAACCTCTTCGAAAAAAACTCAACGGCTTCACTCCCGATAAGACCTGCAGATCCTGTTATCAGTGCTACCCTCATTTTAAGATCCCTTCAAGTTGCTGTTCATTGTTTTTAATCCACTCCGTAATTTCACAAATTATATCACTAACACCAATGGTTGGAGCCCATCCTGTCATTTTGGTCACCTTTGCATTATCAGTAAGATATATTCTTACATCAGCCGGTCTATTCTTGCTTATCTTGTTAATCGTGATGGTTTTTCCAGTCTGTTCCCGGCATAACTCGGTCAATTCTTTTAAAGATACGCTTATCTCCCTTCCTCCACCCACATTGAAAATCTCTCCGTTTACCTTATCGATATTCTGAATTTCGTAATCGATCAATCGAAACAGGTCCTTTATGTGCAGGATGTCGCGCACCTGTTTTCCTGTGCCACCAAATCCTATATAGCTCAGCTCTTGTTTCCAAAAATGTTTTGCAATCCATAAGACTATGACTCCCTGATCAATCTTTCCAAACTGCCAGGGGCCGCAAATAACGCCGCACCGATTAATCACGGCCTTGAGATTATACATGTCCATATATTCCTGAATCAGAAGCTCTGAGGCGAGCTTTGTGGCACCATAAAGAGAACGTGGACCATCCAATGGAAAATCCTCCGTGAATCCTGTCTCACTGCATCCATTGACAGTCTGATGATGATCCAGCTCAAATCTGTCGTTTGTTTCATAAAAATTTAAAGAATTGATCGTTTTGAATGGATAAACACGGCTGGTAGATAAAATAATGAAAACGGCCTTGTGTTTTCTGGCAAATTCAAGGCAATTATACGTGCCCATGAGGTTTGTGTTCACCAGATAATCCGGGGAAGATGCATATCCTGAGAGCACCGAAGGCTCTGCCGCACATTCAATAATGGTATGCACCTTTCCAATCTCCTCTAAATCCTCTTTGTTTCTTATATCACCATGAATAAACTCGATTCCTTTCTCCTTTAACCGGGGGATGTTAAGTTCACTCCCCCGCCTTTTGAGATTGTCAATGGCAATAATCCGTGAATCCGGATACTTTTGTTTTATAATGAGAGCAAGAGATGAACCAACAAAACCGGCGCCACCTGTAATGAGATATATCATTTTCACCTGCAATTTTTTTATAGACAGAATTCATACAACATACAATAAACAATATATTAAGTATAAAAGGGATTTAACTATTTAATATTTTACTACTTATACAATAATAATCTCAAGGCTTTGAACCTTTTATCCAATAATCCATTGGAGAATATTCTTTAATAAAAGGTTTACAAAAAAATCGGTTGTTGAAATCCCTCTTTTCTTTTATATATATATTTTTCTCTTTTTAAAAGGCCGAAGAGCCTTTCTTTATGATAGGTTCTATATAAAATAATGTCTTTTCTCTTTTTTTCCAAGCCAGGTTCGCCGCTCACAAAAAAGTTGGCAAGAGGATGCAGTTTCTGCCAATTGACGGGCCTCTTTACTCTAAAATTTTTATATAATTTATCTATATAAACCAGGCTGTAAAAATTGTTAAATCCTAAGCCTCCGTTTATATCATTGGGAGAAATTCCCTCATCCATCAAAGATTGGGATGCCTCCCATTCCAGACCCAGGTTTAAATTGCGGGAGATTTGGGGGTAAATAAATACAGTGAAAAACAATACATATATGATTATAAATGTCTTCTTCCATTTTTCATTGTAAGAAAAATGCCTTAATATGACATAGACCATTAAAATGGAAACAGGATAAATATACCGGTCATATTTTAAAAAGAGAATTATCGTAGTCAGACCATAGACAATCCCCCATAAGTAGAAAAATTTCTCGGCTAAATCTATCCTCTTTTCTTCTTTTTTGTCCTCAATTTTTCTTATTTCCCTCTTCTTTTTTTTATTTAATTTCTTCCCCTTTTCGATTGAAGGTTCTTTTTTTGAGATATTTGTGAAGAAAGCGCCTAATATGCTTATGAGGAGTATAATTGCTCCGAATCCTGAAAAAATAGTGAGTATTAATGCTGTTCGGTCTCTGCCCAATAAAGAAATGTCAAAGATTTTTTGTAATGCCCCGATTGGGAATATACTAGGTATATATGGCATTAATTGGCCTTTTTTCGAATATAGAAGGAATGTTCCCGCTAATACATAGGCAATGGAAAAGATTAGAATACCCGACCTGGAATACAACTTCTTTATCTTTTCCGGGCTTGCTATAAATGAAACATATAGGGCCATAAAGAGCGGGGCCAGATATAAAGGAATATAATGAAGGTAATATAAACTCCCATAGTACAACATTGAGAGAAAATCGAGAGGATTTGTAAGAATTGAATTTAAGGCGGATCTGGCCGAACTATAAGCATAAGGAGTCTCTGCCTGTGTTTTTTTGGCAAAAGAAAGCAGGAGATAAAAGACCCCTATTGTGATTACCGGAAGCAGCGAAGCGGCAATAGAGTTCAGGAACATCCTTTTATTGATTTTTTTATGATAAATAATCACTATCAATACTAAGGCGCCCGGAATGGATATGGCATATTGCCGGGTCAGGATACCTAATATACAAAAAAGACTTCCCAGGTAAAGATAAACAATCTTATCCTTCTTTAAACCCTTAATAAAAAATAAAAGTGAAAATACGAGATAGCACATAAAAAAAGGTTCCGTCAAATACCAATCAATGAACACAAGAGAAATAGGGCTTATGAGAAGGGTCAATGCCCCCCAAAAAGAGAGAAAAGGGTTGACCTTAAATTCCAATAAAAGAAGATACATGGCAAAAAGAAGTAAAAAATTAACCACATATACAGTGATATGGATCATTTTCAGATTAAAGCCGGTAATAAGGAAAAAAGGGTAGGTGAACAATAATTGACCTAACAGGGCCGGGGCGGCACCGCTTGCGTCGATTCTTCCTTCCTCAAAAAATATCTTAGCGCTTCGTCCAAATATTCCTGCATCGGCATGGAGATGGTTGTAGTTGGAAAAGATAAGAAGATATGACAAAAGAAGGAAAAGAATAATCCCTAAAATCGGCCATTTATGTCTTTCTATGAAAGCATGAAATAAGGGTGTATATCCATTTTTTAAATAATGACTTGAATCTCTTTCCGCCATGATTCATACCTTATATTTCCCTTTTTCTTCCATTTTATGGTCTCCATAAAGGCTTATTGAACCAAACAGCTTAAAGATAAGGATACTATTTTCTCCGGGAATTGTAAAGGATTTTATTGATGGGTTTTTTTCTCAATGCTAGCGGGGTCAGGGCTTGAAATGATGATTTATGGCTTAATTGACAAAGAGTTTTAATATAATTTCTGGCATTATGGGAATTTATATTGTAAGATGAGGCATAGACAAGGAATGATTAATAGCGTTATGAAAAAAAATATATTTTTAACTATCGTCATTATATCTTTAGTCTTATATTCTGTATTAACAAGCGCCCATTTATGCAATGATGTTTTTATCCAGGCAAAGGATAATCTGGCTGTAAAGGTGGATATCAGGGATGATCAGCTTCGCATCAATACAAGCGCTAAATTCAGGGTTTATCTGCTAAACACAATGGATAGGGATATTGTAGATATACGCCTCGGGATAATCACTGATGATTTTGATACAGTAGTAACACCTTCGCCCGGCTGGCGAAGTTTTCCATATCTTAAAACCATCAACAGGAACGGACAAAAGGAATATTTCGAAGTAGAGCTGAAGAGGAAAGAGGGGACTACTCAGGGAAAATATAAGATAGGTTTACATCTTTACAATGGACAGGACGAAAGTATGGTTTTTAAGACGGTTGATATAACTGATGCCATGGTAACAAAAAGTATTCCGCAGAGAGCTGCCCAGCTTAAAATCGACGGAAAGGTCAATAGCGAGGAATGGAAGCAGGCGCTCCTTTGTACTTCTCTCTATGAGTACAAAAAGACAGGAAAGTACTTCGAGAATTTTAGCTCCATGATACGGACCCGCTTTCGTTTTGCCCATGATGATGAGTTTCTTTATTGCCTTATAGATTTTCAGGATAAAAGTAAAAAAGATATCGCCAATATTTACATCAGTAATGATTACGAAACAAAGCCTGCAACGATTTCTGTTCAATTGCAGAGCAGGGATGTAAAGATAAACGGAGAGGTTTCAAATGATGTTATAACCATATTCAACGGCACTAAGGCAGAGGTTGCCATACCATTTAAGTTGCTCGACGTTAAAGGAAGGGAATCCTTTTATACCAATCTGGTAAGGATTCAGGATGCTACCTGGACATACTGGCGGGGCAATAAATCATCCTTTATGGACCCTGTCGTATTCGCTAATTTTATTTTGGAATAGTGCGAATTTTTTAAAAAATGGTCTGGATCAAAACATATAAATATGATCATATAAAAAAAATCAGAAAATGGACGGTATTTATTTTTTCCGCATTCATTTTGTCATTTTTTTTCAACATTCATGCCTTAGCCTATGAAAAAAGCCTGCTGCTCTCCATAAAACCTGTTGCTGATGACTTCTTTTACAACGCGTTGGAGGTTGACAATCCGGAGCTAACCGATGCCGGCAAAGTGGTAATTGTTGTCGGAATAATCAATTCTCCCTCATTTTCAGTAAAAAATATCAGCAACATGGCCCTTTATGACGGTGCGAATAATCCAATCCCTGTAATCGCTGAAAAATCTTCATACTATTCTGAATTTGATAACGACGAGATAAATTCCCTGCGAATTTCCTTTATTATCAGTGAAGATCTGCTCGATAAGGGATCACCCCGTTTAGTATGGGGGGACGATATTAATTCTGAAAATAAAGAGGCAGATAAGATTCATATCTATAAGGCCGGAAAAGGTATCTATAAAACCTTTGGCCTGGAGGAGAGGACTGAAGGAGACGGCGGCGGGGATTACTTCTCTACGGTGGATGTAATTGTCGATGATTATGCTGATACATATTATATCTGGTACCTGTTGCCTATGGCCCTGATTTTTGGTTTGCTCTTTTTTAAAAAGGCCTTTTTAAAATGAAAGCCTTATATAATTTTCCCGCCTATTATTTAATAGAGCCGCTTTCATCTCCATTTTTTCTGCTGTTTTTGTTATTTTTTATTGCAATCCTTTATAAAAGGGAGCTTTTTAGGTTACGGCGGGGTACATTTTTAGTTATTGCAATGGCTTTTTTATGGATTGCCTATAATCTGTCGATTCAAAATCCGGGCCTGGCAAAATGGCTGATGCGGCTCAATAGTCCATTATTTCCTGTAGTTATCCTTCTGGTCATTCCCGCGATATTTTTACCGCGAAATAGATGGTATAAGCTGTTTTTATTGTTCCCCATTCTGTGCATTGCCGCTGCGGTCATTGATATTATAGTGCAATACAAACAATCTCCGGCCAGCACTGGCTTTAAATGGTTTCTCATACGCCCTGGATATCTGATTACCGGGGTATTAGGATTCTTAGTCTTCATTCAGTATTTTTTATCCATGGATGCCTTTAGAAAGCTGACCCGGATCACTGTATTCATAATTTTAATTTACGGAGGCTTTGCCTTTCGTCAAAACTATACTGATTACAAGGAGATGCTCGCCAGGCGGAAGGATGCGGTCCCTGATATCATGCAAATCACTGAAACCGTCCCTGTATTAAGGCATCATGAACGGTTAAGCTATCTCCCCGGCGCGCCCTGCCGTTTCAGTGCCGATGGAGGATACGTTCAGGGCTGTCCCATGGAGCTTTTTCAAAGGATCATGCAAATAGATCTCTTTAAGGTCAGAGACGGTGACCCTTCTATGGTTGCTCTTATCAGCATCGCACTGGCAGCATTGCTCTCACTCTTGATCATGTGTTATATCGGCGCAAGGTGGTGGTGTGGATGGATATGTCCCCTGAGCACACTGGGTGACCTTTTTGACACGGTCCGCCGCTGGCTGAAATTGCCTCACATGAAGCCTTCAAAGCCTGTCAAATTATCATATCTATATTCCGGCCTTTTTCTGGGAGGATTTGGCCTGATTCTCGCCAAGGCATATGCCCATATCGATGAACAGGGCAAATTTTGGGGGTGTAAAATTCCTCTTTATCCCTTTTGCAAGATATGCCCGGGACAACAGTTGTGCCCCATAGCCTCGAAGGGGATAAAGGGGATTTCTCCGCTCCCGGGAATGGAGTGGTTGTTTGGATTTTTCAGGGTAGGGATCATTCTGCTGTTGGTGCTTTTTTTAGCGGGGTTTGCAACATCCCGCCGTTTATGGTGCCGTTTTTGTCCAATGGGTATGGTTGGCGGAATATTCAACAGGGGCGGCCTGCTGGCGCTGAAAAAAGATGCTCAAAAATGCAATAGGTGCGGTGTATGTAATGAAGTGTGCCCGATGGATATCCATTTTGTGCAGGAAGAGATGGTGAAAGAGGACGTATCTTCATTCGATTGCATTTATTGTCTGAAATGCATTGACAATTGCCCGCAGGATGGCTGCCTGCGGCTTGAATTTGCCGGACAAAGGATAATGGAATCCGATTACGCAAGAAAAGTGGCCAATGGATAACCAGTTTGACGACAAGTATAAGATCCCGCAGGATTTTTCGGATAATCCCGCGAACCTGAAAAAACAGCGCTTTATTGAAGAGGAGCAAATACGCACCCAGTCTTCCCGGGGGCCCAGGGTTTCCAATATAAAATACTTTGAAGACCTCATGTATAATCATGATTCTCCAAAAAAGGAAAAACCGCGGGTGGGCTATTTCTGCAACATAATTCCACAGGAGATCATAATGGCGCTCGGGGCGGAACCTGTTCGCCTTGATTGCGGAAACAATGCTGCGGCGCTTTTAGGGGAAGAAATCCTGTCCGGAGAGATATGCCCTCTGGCCAAGGCATCCTTTGGTGTCTTTATCAATAAAGACTCCCTGGCAAATTCGTGTGATCTCCTTATCCTGCCAACCAGTTGTGATGCTAAACGCAAGCTGGGAGAAATCCTCAACGACATTAAACCAACCTTTATGCTCAACCTGCCCCCTGAACAGAATCACGCGCGTTATGCAAAACAGTCGTTTTTTGAGATTTCACGTTTGGTTAAATTTCTTGAAAAATTCTCAAAGAAAAGGCTGTCCAGGCGATCCCTGGAAAGGATTATGAAACTCAGCCAAAGGCGGTCATTATTGGTGCGTGAGATTCAAAAGATCCGTATAGGGAACCCTCGATGCCTGTCAATCAGTGACCTTTTTCTGATAATTCAGGTATCATTTTCCCGTATTGCGGATCTGTCTGAATGGAATGAAGAGGCCACTAAGGTACGGGATGAGATCAGGGAATGTATACCTGAGCGTAAAAGTCTTCGTCCCCGGCTGATACTTACCGGGGCTCCCATGAACTGGCCGAATTTTAAAATACTTAATCTGTTCGAGGAATGCGGCGCGGATATCATAGCAGATACCCTCTGCACCGGGGCTCAGGCATGTTATGACCCTGTGGTGATAGATGAAAGAGGCAAGCGCTCGCTTTTAAGGGCGCTCGCTAATAAATACATCTATGCCTCCATCTGTCCCTGTTTTATTTCCCAGGAAACACGGATTAACCGTATCCTGGACCTTATTGATGAGACTCGTGCGGATGGCGTGGTAAACTATTCCCTGCGGCTTTGCCAGCTTTTTGATATTGAAAATTTCAGGATCGAAAGGACTATAAAATCCAGGAAAATACCTTATATCAATATTCGCACGGACTATAGCCTTGAAGATACGGAACAGTTAAGGGTAAGAATAGAGGCATTTTTAGAGACAATTTAAATTTAATATATGATGTATCGTAAAAGGTCATCTCGTCGTCCGGAAGACCGGCATATGGGAACTTAGCCATTCCTATACGATCAGGTTAAAGATTCTCCCAATTTGCCCTGGATGGCTTCAACAAAAGATTTTGCCAATCCCAGGGCCTCCCGGGAATCTTCTAATCTGAAGACAGACTCAGGATAATAATCAGCCTCTTCCCTTAATTTCATGAGCCTCCCTATGATCTTGCCAGTATCAATCCCAAGCTCGCTTGTTTTAACATAATAGAGATTGAACATCCTCTCAACATATTCATGACTCCTGGGGATTACGCCTTTCAATAAGAGTGCTGCCTTTGCTTCATGATAGACTGAATAGTAAGAGGAAACTACACTTTTAAAATACAGGCCGTTATCCTGTAAGATCTCTGCTCCTTTGAGCTCGTCCAAAGCCCTTTTTAATTCATCCCGGGCAAGGATCTTGCCCTCTCTTTTGTTTATTCTCTCCACCATAAAACAATACCTTCTCTTTTTACCTTCCTTAAAAAAGTACTTAATTGCTTGTTAAATATAGATTCACTTATAATGATGGCGGAAATTACAATATCGTTTTTTAATTCATGATTGTAAATAACATCGATTATCTGGTTTTTCAGAGATCTTGAGGGCTCATTGTCAGTTATGAACAAAAGGTCAATGTCTGAATCCTCCTCAAAATTACCCCTGGCCTTTGATCCATAAAGGATTATCTTTTTAACGGGCGGATATCTTTTTGTTATCTCATCTATAATTCCCTGCACCCCTTGATGCTCATTGTAATTGAGAGGGACAGTATGTAATATCTCTTTTCTTTTCATTTGTTATATCCTTATTTCAGGTATGATAACATATTTCATTTATGCCGGGAAATAGTATAATTTGCTAAGTTGACAAAAATAACTTTTCGAATCATTGTATACTCATACTCTATGACCTTTTTACGCGAATGCAGGGGGATTATCGGAAAAGACAAAAACTTATAAAGGGAAATCCAATAATCAGGAAGCATGATATTTTGAAGATTTTATTAAGTCTGAAAGAGTTTTTTTGAATAAAAATTTTTTTTCGTATAAAATTATATATGTATATATATGTATACACATGACATGTATAGCAAATTTATTTGATAAATATAAACAAGGAGAGACTCATGAAGACGGTAAATGCACTCAAAGTCAGAAACAACTTAGGGGAGATACTTGATACCCTTACTAAAACAAAAGAACCTATTCTGCTAAGCAAAGGAAGAGAAATCAGGGCAGTGCTTATAACACCTGAGCAGTTTAAAGAAAGATTCCTGGATTTTCAGGCTGAGGAACAAAAAAAGGAGCTCTTTAAGAGAATAAAGGATTTGCGTCTGAAAAGTAAGAATGCCGAAAAAAGCATTGATATACTTCGGGAATTGAGAGGATATTCCAAATGATCTGGATTATCGATGCATCAGTGGCCATCAGATGGTTTTTAGAAAACGAAAACAGTCAGGATGCTGACACCATTTTATACAGGGTTATCGAGATGCCGGAAGTATTTGCGGTTCCTGAGTTGTTCTGTTTTGAGGTATATGCGGTCTTGTGTCGGGTTCATCCATCAGGGCATAATACCTTTATCAAGGGTATGATACCCATCCTGAATGGAGGTATTTTTAGGCAGCCGATGACTGAAGATCTGGCTAAAAATGCCTCTGTATATGTTAAAAAAGGTCTTACAGGCTATGACGCAACCTATGCCTCACTCGCTAAAAGTATGAAAGGTGTCTGGATTACCTTTGATCAAAAGGCCTGTCGCTGTATTCAGGATGAAGATATCTCGCATGATCTTACAAAAGGGCTTCCCAAAAACTGGGAATCAGAATAGAAACGGGGCTGAGAAGCAATTTAGGCGACACTCCTCAGTGAGCTTTTTACAATTTTTTCAATGAATAAGGATTCGGAATGAAATTGATTACTGCCGGAGTAGATATAGGATCAACAACCAGCAAAGCGGTGCTTTTGGAAGAAGATACTATCCTTGGACAGGCAGTTATAAACAATAAAAGCCTCCCAGCGGAATCAGCAGATGAAGTGTTTGAAAGATGTTGCATTCAAAGTGGCGTCAATAAGAGGGATATCGAGGCTATCGCGACCACGGGTTACGGACGTCGCCTTGCCCAGTTTGGAGACATGGTTATTACCGAGATCAAGTCATGCGCCCTGGGGGCGCTGTTTATAAAATCTCCATATGGAGAGATACGGACAATTGTAGATGTGGGAGGACAGGATACAAAGATCATTGCCCTCAACGAAGACGGAGATATTGAGGATTTCGCCATGAATGACAAGTGCGCGGCAGGCACCGGGCGTTTTCTTGAGATGCTTGCTGATAAGCTGGATTTAAGCTATGAGGAATTTGTGGAACAGGCGCTTTCTTCAAACAGGATGATTCATATGAACGCCACCTGTGCCGTATTCGCGGAAAGTGAGGTTATATCCCTTCTTGCCCGCGGCGTGGATAAATCCGATATCGCTGCCGGGGCTCACGATGCGGTTGCATCGAGGATATCATCTATGATCCGCAGGGTAGGGCAGGCGGAGGTCTTTTGTTTTACAGGGGGAGGCGCTCTGAACCGGGCACTTATAAAGGCGATAGAAGAAAATCTGAATAAAAGGCTCTATGTCCCTGATAACCCTCAGACCGTGGCGGCCCTTGGAGCGGCAATCTGCGCCCGTAATAAGCTGCAAAGGAAAGCCAATGGAGGCTAAGAGATTCATTATATTTAAAATATTCCTATTTATAACCATTTCCTTTTTTTTATCCTGCAGACCCCATGAAGAAGGAAATAAAGACAGTACAGGAGACCTGACCCTTTTCCATGCGGCATGTTTTTCTCCTGTAATAGATGCAATACGCACGGATTCTGAAAGGGATTTAAGTATCCGGCTTCGTACCGAGGCAAGCGGCAGCCAGGTTGTCCTGCGTAAAGTAGCGGAGCTGGGCCGTGAATGCGACTTGATGATGATTGCCGACAGCCGTCTTTTCAGGGAGATAGCTTCTTCTGTGTGCACATGGAGGCTTGATTTCGCCCATGACGAAATGGTGCTTGGTGTGGGAATCAGGGCAAAAAGAGTGGATGAGGCTGAAAAAGACTGGGTTGCGGTTTTGCTGGATGATGATATAAATTTCGGGCGTGTGGATGAAAATTTGGGACCCGTTGGCTACAGAACGCTTCTTGTATGGAAGCTTAAGGATAATAACCCGGACCTTGCAGAACGGCTTAAGGTAAAATGCGATAAGGTTGTTGATGATGTATCCCATTTAGCTGTTCTTCTCAAGGCCGGCGACCTGGAATATGGTTTCCTTTATAAAAGTACATGCATAAACTATGATATCCGATATATTCCCCTTGAAGAGGAAATAAATCTGGGATCAATGGAAGTAGAATATTCCGGAGCGGAGGTTTCATTCGAAAAATTGGAAGACGGCGGGAAAGAGAAGGTAAAAATCAAGGGCGCCCCCATAACAATGAGCCTCAGCATACCCTCCAACGCCTTAAATAGAAACGGCGCGATCATTTTTATCCGGTATATCCTGGATAACCATGTAGGTCAATTTAAAAAACACGGCTTTACCTTCTTTAGACCAGGATTTTACGGAGAAGAAAAAGACTATACAATGCTTAAGGATTATGCCGACTATTCAGGGAGATTTTAGTTGTCCCGAAACGGGAAAGAAGACCTCGGATAATTTTCAATATCTTGGTTGACAAAGGCATGGTTCTTCTCGGTAATTTTTCCTGTAAAAAAAGCAGTGTAACATATTAATTTTAATACCTTAAACCACCACTTTTAGTGGTGGTCCCAGCTTTGCTAAGCAGGTATGGTAGTGATTTAAGTATATAATAAAATACCTCAAGGGGTCGGTCCACCTCTCTGACAATGGGCTCAGGGGTTTTCCATGTTTCCCAACTCCATTTAGGAGCTGGCACATCGAGTGTCCTTGTGGCTCCACCCTTGAAGCGGACCTTTACGGTAATATCTTTGGCTTTTATGAGTGTGACATCCTCTATTATTAATCGCATAATCCTTTTCCTCTCCCTTATGGGCACTTTGGGATTTCGTCAAAGCCTTGGAAAATCGGAGACCAGGGCGAAAATATGAGAGCGAGCCTCATCACTAATCCTTAAGCGGTCATTTTTCTTATGGCGTTCGTATTCTTCCTGCTTTTATGACCCTCTATGAAACTATTGGACTTAAGAACTTCATTATCTTACAAGATTATTCAAATACCTCTTTTGATTTTATGCCATGGTTTGATTTATACTCTCTCATGAGTAAAATGATTTCCTATCAATACACCACTACCGGTTTTCTATGAATCAGGACGAAACCATGCTCAGCAGGCTCGGCAAAAATGAAAGACCACTTGTGCGGCCATACCCGAGTAGATTATAGATGAGGATTCTTTTAACATAACAGTAACAGGTATTGATTGGTTTATTATATTTGCATTTTTTTATGCGGTTACCATATTCTCACAGAAGGGTAGTTTTTTTGGATTTTTCTCAAAACAAATGGTATATTATATTTATAACAGCATGATATATTTACTAAAATTAAAGAAATTTGGCTTAGGGGTTTGTAAATACTTTTTATTAGGAGAAGATTGATATGCAATCAGAAGGTATAAAAGAAAAGGCCTATCGTCTGTTGGAGGATTTACCTGAAAAAGCGACATGGGATGATTTGATGTACAGAATTTATATTCGCCAAGCTATTGAGGCAGGTATAAAAGACAGTGATGCCGGACGAACAGTTGATGTTAAAGAAGTCCGCAAAAAATTTGGATTGCCTGAATGAGGGTTCACTGGACAGATAACGCAATAAAGCATCTCGTTAAAATATATGAATACATCTCCCTAAATTCACCCACCTATGCGAAAAGAACGGTTGATAGGATAACGAGGCGATCAGAACAAATAGAAAATCATCCAATGTCTGGACGTAAGGTGCCTGAATATGATAGAGAAGATATCCGTGAATTGATAGAAAAGTCTTATAGGATCATCTATAGAATAAAACCAGAGCAGATTGATGTGGTCGTAGTCATCCATTGTTCACAGTTATTGTCGAATGATACTTAGAAAAGGGAATTGGGCCTTTTTATAATATATCCGGACTCAAAATAACGAATGCAAGTTTCTAAGGGGAAAAAGGATAAAGAACATCGTCAAAAGTCTCCGTGATCCCCTAAAAAAATTATCAAAGGAACAGTGCCTTATAATCAAGAATTTTGTTCACACTTGGACGCTTAATAAGTCAAAAGCCAGGAATTGTCAGGAACCAGGAGTCAGAAGAAAAATTTAAAACTGAATACTGACTCCTATAGTTCCTGACTTCTTTCCGGAATAAGGCTTTCAAGTTAACTTGGTTAGTATTTCACCTTCATCTTGGTTTGCCCTTTCTTCAATAAATGTTAAGGTTATTTCTAAGAAAAATTCCATTTGATTTTTTATGCCCGTTTTACTTACAACCATTTAAATTTTCTATCATCATTTGAAATTCAAAGGCCATTTCTTCTGATCCAAAACCAGTTACAAAATCGGGAGGATTAGGCAGACCGTCAATGTGTTTATAAGCATCCATCAACTGTTCTATACCTTCATCAAGATGCCCCTCGCAAAGAAGGTTTATGCTGGATTCGATCATGTTCCTGAATGCCTTTAGCCTCATTGGAGCTGAATTTCCCGGGCCTGAACCTGCCAGAATACCTTCATCGACATAAGAATCAAAGGAAAACAATAGCCATCCTCCTGAGTCTTCTTGATTTCCTCTCAAAAATATGAAATCTTTTGTAGGACCTTGGTAGGTTATCGGATTAAGGCTTGCCGATTGATTTGAAATCCTGGAAATTGAAAAATCCGCATCTCTTACACCTGAACCAAAGTAGAGGTTATCGCTATTATCTATTGCCAGGCTTATGAAGCGCGCTCTGCTTACTGAATCGTCTAAAAATGTTACAAAAAGTTCTGGAAACCGATCTTGTCCGATTAGCCAAATTGCTGCATCGGTATAATTAGTTTGATTAGCTCTTCGGGTTTTTCCCAAAGAACTAACGAAAAGCTTTCCTCCTGAATTAAACATCATATCTACTGGATTAAATAATCTAAAACCAGGATCTCCAAGGTAAGATGATATTTCACCTGAAGGATCTATGCTTATTATTTCCCAATAAGGATAGCTGCTTGAAGATGAGAGTAAATTTCCAGATGGATCAAATTGAAGACTTCTGAAAATGCTTGTTCCTCTCCCCAAAATTTTTGTGTCGGTGTAGATTTTTCTCTCTCCGGTATCAGGATTGACTTGCCAAACTAAACCATCGCTGTTTGTCATTACATATAGATTGCCATCGGGTCCTATATCTATACCAATTGCGCCATGAGAGTTGATAAACTCGAAAGTTTTTACTTCTGAGCTTTTTAAATCGATTTCATAAACTCTACTAGGGTATAACGCAATGTATATATTACCTTCAGCATCTAATACAATTGGCCCCTGATCTCTCCCTTCAGCTAAAGGGATTACCGCTATAGTTTCATAAGTACCATTACTATTAAACCTGGTTATGTGCGAGTCGCACTTGTACCAATGTTTCACATAAAGTGATCCATCTGGAGAAAATGCCAGAGATACGGGGTCTATATTTGTAATATACTTATCCGCAAAATATCCATCAGGCAGATTAATTGTTAATGCCACAGCCGAATTCCCTGATAAAACATACATTGATAATATAGATATTAACAGGATTGTCTTACTTATAATCAGGATTGTATCTGATTTAAGGAAAATCTTTTTCATTTTGGTCTCCTCCCTTATTAAATAAAAGTTAGACCATGATTAGATGCATTTCAGCATTTTGGTTGAAAAGACTGGGGATTGGTCCAAACTTGGAAAGAAGGGTTTTGTTTCACCCTTAATTTGCTATTCAGACCTATAAAAAATAGATAACTGCTTGCTCTAAATGTCAAGTAAATATATTTTAAAAGCCTCCAGTGATATAAAATCACCGGAAGCTGTCATATTGGCATCTTCAGTAAATCCTTTGTCATCTCTTCCTCAAATAAGGTTAAGTAACTTCTTAAAAAGTGTGTGGTAATAATAAGGATTAACTGATTGTTTTTTGATGGATTCATAACTAATTAATATCCTGTTGAATAAACCATCAAGCTAAAAAATAATTTAAATCAAATCAGAGCACTTCTGAATTGTTAATGATTTCAATAGATATTGTCAATTTTTGTTAAGGAAAACACACTTCAAAGCAAAATCCTACCTATACTTTCATCCGGATAAAACAAATTCTTATTGTATTTGAAGGATTATCATCGGAACCGTCCCTGTGACAGGTTGAAAGGGAACCGGAACCAAAGATTGTCATCAGCGTCCCCTTGACATCCCTTTTATTTTTCATCTAACTCAAGAGGATTTAACATACCCAGATATATTAATGGAGAAAGTATAAAATTAATAACAGTCTCCGTAACTTCACCAATTGTTATTACTTCAGTGTATGTAGCATAGACTCCTCCTCCCGCACTTAATACTTCAACACCTGTTACTTGATTGCTTTCAAAATCCATTGAAAATCCTACTCCTGCACATACAGTCGACTTGGTTGACAAACCTTCAATATCCGAAGTAGACTTAGGTTTATCTTCCGAAAGATCAATTGTACTAGCCGCTGCCCCTATTAATCCCTCTATCCAATCACTAATAAATGGTATATTAATTGAAGCTTCAACACCAACACCAAGTCCACCTTCAATAATTAAACCACTATCCCAAAAGTTATTTGGATTTATTACAAGTCCAGTTGATAATTCACCCCCTATTCCAAGTGCACCTCTTATACCTATTGTAATTGTCCAAAGATCTTGATCATTTTCCTCTCCACATAATCCCAATGGATCAATCAAATTAGCAGGATTATTTGAACAATAACTATACCAATTTTTCCTATCTTTTACAGGATCAATGGTTGTCCATCTTCCGATTTCTGGCTTATAATCCCTAAATCCATAGTTATAAAGCTCTGCCAGATGATCATACCTCTTGCCATTGTAGCCAAATTCATTTATTTCATCCAAATCACCTTGATAAGCTATACCAAAGGCATCATAGGAATAGGTCTTTTTTTCATGTCCATTCGGATCCGAAATTAGAATTGTTGAACCAAGAATATCCTGAGTATGATAATATTTATCCTTAGGCTTTATCTTTTCATTATATGAATAATCTGTTCGAACTGATAGATTGCCGTTTGCATAAATATATTCACTTAAAGGACTAAATTTGCCCTTTTGATTTTCATCTTCTGTTACTCTAAAATCAGCTAAGATATTAAATCCTAGTCCATCATAGAGATAATTAACTTCGGTTAACTCATTATCAATATTATATTCAACCCTTGAGCTTCTTCGCAGAAATGGGTCATAGCTATACTCAACATTTACTTCATTTTCTCCAAGGAAACCCTCAGTTTCACAATAAATGTTTTTAATCCTGTTGTCAGGGTTATAGGAATATATTGCTTCAATATCTTCTAGCTGTTCTTTAATAAGGTTTCCATTTAGGTCATGAAAATATTCTCTATTCCCGGAGTTTAAGATTTGGTTTTCTTCATTATAGCTATATTCTATTGTTCCTAATCCATTCGTTTTAGAAAGCCTGTTTGAATTAACATCATAGACAAAGGTCTCTTTCCAGACATATTGATTCGTATTTATATAAGGATCTTTTACTGCTATTAAAGAATATGCTTCTTGTATTTTTTCTTCTATTTCCCAGGGTATATTCAATGAAGCAGGTTCAAATTCTGCTTCTTCTAATCCTGATTTAATCCTTTCTTTAAGGTCTATTTCTTTTTTATCGCTGGAATATGGATAATAGACATTTTTGATCCTCCCTATTTCATCATACTCATAGGCTGTAATATTCCCCTCATTATCTATCTGATATATGGACTCTCCTGCTTCATTATAAATATATGCTAAGGATTTTAATTGCTTGTCAACTCCAGGGCCATTTTGAATATTTTCAGTTTTTATTGATAATACGCGTCCTGAAGGATCATAAGTGCTTTGAGTAATAATGTTATTCGGTTGAATCTCTTTTATTTCTCTTAATAGTTTATCGTATTCAAAATAGGTGGTTTTGCCTTCTGTATCTGTTACCGAAAGTAGTTCATTTAGTTTGCCATAAGTATACGAAATGGTTCTCTCATTATTTAACCAATAAAGCCGTATACGGTTTCCTACAGCATCATATGTATAATTTATTTCTTTATCATTTGTTATATCTTTTATTCTTGCTAAACGGTTCAGTTCATCATATATATATTCAAAGTGGTTATTCTCATTTGTTGCTGATAAGATATTGTTTTCAGGATCATAAGTAAATGTTTTTTCCGTGCTGTCAGAAAAAGTTCGTTTAATGAGCCTGTTTAAAGCATCATATTCATTAATGGTAGTATCACCATTAAAATCTGTTTTACTAATTAGGTTACCATTACGATCATAACTGTATGTTTGTTCATTATTGAGACGGTTTATTTCTTTTACCAGTCTATTCAGATTGTCATACTTATAACTGTATTGGTTTTCTTTAGCGTCAATCTCGGCAATACGGTTTCCAACCAAATCATACTGATATGTATAAGTTTCTCCCAGATTGTTTATTTCACTAATACAACGACTTAAAGAATCATAAGAATAAATGGTTGCCCTGTTTAATTCATCCAAGATTTTAATAAGATTAGAATTTTTGTCATAAATATATTTTTTGCTATTACCCAATGGATCTTTTTTTTCAACAAGGCGTCCTAATTCATCATATATAAATCCTTTTTCATTTCCTAATGCATCAGTTATTTTGCTTACTTTACCAAGATAATTATACTCACAAGAAGTTGAATTTCCGTATGGATCGATCTTTTTTATTAAACGGTTAAGCCCATCATATTGAAATATGGTAGTATTACTATTTTCATCTGTCATTGTTAAAATATTTCCGATACTATCATATGAATATATCCTTGTATTATCTAACTGATTGGTTTTAGCAATTAAACGTTCCAGACTATCATAACCATAATAATATCTATTCCCATTCTTATCCGTTCTTTCGATCAATAATCCTCGCTTATCATATTTATTATATTCTTCAATTCCCAATGCATCGATTATTTGAATTAATCTGCCATTTTTATCGTAAGAAAACCGGGTTAAATTTCCATTTTTATCTTTAATTGATAATAGGTTTCCTTTCGCATTATAAGTATTTATTATCTCATTATTCTCAGGATCGATAACCTTGATAAGCCTATCCAGATTATCGTATTTATAATAAGTTGTTCTACCTAGTTTATCCGTTTTAGAATCTATTTGTCCTGAAGGATTATAATTAATATATTCAGTATTTCCCTCCGGATCTGTAATACTTTTAAGCTGACCAGTTTTTGAATAACTGTACTGGGTTGTATTCCCTTTGGGATCGATCTCAAATATAATTTGGCCTGCGCTATCATATTTATATTGAGTTATGACACCTGTTTCTACCTGCTCTTCCTTTACCAGGTTCCCTCGAATATCATATTCATAAGTTGTTTTGTTTTTCCCTTCAATTATTTTTTCAACCATTTTACCATCTAGTCTATAATAATAAATAATTTCTTCTCCTAAAGCATTTATCTCTTTAACAAGTAAGTGACGCCTGTCATATTTAAGAGTAGTTGTATTTCCATTTTTATCCGATTTTTCAACTAAATCTTTACGGTTATTATATACATTGGCTTCATAATTTCCTTCATTGTCAATAACTCTTATTACTTTGTTATCATTATTATATTCAAAATGGGTTTCAAATCCTTCAGGATCCTTTGTTTTAATTACATTTCCTATAATATCATTTTCATACTCAGTAGTATTACCTTCAGGATCTGTAACTGAAGCGAGATATCCATAGGAATCATAAGAATAGTATATTATATTATTCAATTGATCTAAGGACTGGATCAATTGACCCTTATCATTATAGATAAAAGTCTCTTTTGAGTTGTCAGGATATGCTATTCCTGTCTTATTCCCATTCAGATCATAGGAATAGTATGTTGTATAACCTTGTTTATCAGTATAATAGCTGATCTTGTTAAATTCATTATATGCCCATTTCTCAGTATATCCTTCAGGATCTGTTGATTCAATCAGATTCCGGTTTTCATCATACTTATAATGCCAGGAGTATCCAAGCTCATTTGTTTTTTTAATCAGATTATTATCTTCGTCATATTCCATTAAAACATAGCTGCCATCAGCATATTCAATTCCAGTTGTTAAATTGTTATCTGAAAAGTAATGTTTCTCTATTATTCCGGAAGGATTAATATACTCTGTATATTTAAGCTCAGGATTATAATTAAATTGTTCTATATTCCCTTCTTCATCTATAGTTTCAGATACAACTTTTTTGCCCCCTATCAGAATATATATATATTCCCTATAGCTCTCATCCGGTTTTATTATCTTTACTAAATAGTTATCCGTATCATATTCATAACTGATCGCATGACCTTCCGCATCTGTCACTTTGATCATCTGTCCGACAGAATTATATTCATAGGATACTTCCCGCCCTTTGGGATCAATTACTTTTACTATTCTTCCATTTTCCCTTTCCAACAAAACCAATCTTAAAAATCCGTCGCTTATCTTTATCAACTCATATTCATCGTTATAAAAAAAGTCTATTATGTTATTGTTCTGATCAACAATCGCTTCTAATTGTCCATAAAATGAATATAGATATCTTGTTTTGTCTTTTCTGGTTAATTGATATCTTCCATCTGATAAGAGCGTTAATATATCATCATTCGGAAGTAATGCGGTTGTAGTTGATCCTGTGGGATAATAATTTTTTTGCCCATTTTCATAATAAACTTCTGAATCAAAATCTGGTTCTTCATCAATACTATAAATATGAGATATACCCTGTTCATCAATAAACGTGATTGTATCAATTCCGGTATTGATAAAAAACTCCGGATCTGAGGCATTAAACACATGGGCATTTCGATCTTCATTTTGATCTGATAGATTCAGCTCTTTTTTTGCATGCTCAACCCTTTCTTCCAAATCTGTTTTGATTTCATTGATCTCTTCTATTATCGAATAACTATTCAATATTCCTTGCTTAGCATTTATTGCCATAGGGATGAATAAGTTTATTTGATTAAGCTTCAGATTGGCTAAATCCAGATCTTCCTGAATGGCGGCTGCTATTTCTTCTTCATTTTGATATTGCTGCAATAGGTTTTGAAGAGAATTTATTGTGGCCTCAATAGTCTGTTTGGTTGCCATTGCATTATCAATGATTGTTTGTGCTGAATTCAGTTTTGAATTATATTCTGACAAAGCATTATTATAGATAGAATTGACATTTTCTGCTTTTTGCAGTGTGGCATTATACAATACCTGTGCACTATGATTAATGCCCCGTATCACACGGGTATCATAATTAAACGACCATCCCACCCCAAATGAATGGCTATTCATTACCTGGGTCTGATAACTTCCTTTTATATTGATTTTATTATTAATATATTCATAAGATAAATCTTCCTTATTAAAAACATAATCACCTGTTGCCAGTCTTATTGGATCACCACATGGAGTCCCATTGTTCACATTTTCATTGTCTTTACCATTATTAATATTGGCTTCAGCAATCGCTTTAGCATCATCTTTTAATTGATCCAATGATATAACGTCATCTATTATACTATCCAGAATATCCTGCAATTCTTGTGGGAATTCGTCCAGTGGCCCCAAGACTGTTACACCTGGTATTTGGATATTAGCCGGATCAGTTGACGAATTTCCCGGAACATCAACATATTGAAAATAACCTTCTATCCATACATTTACTGGATCAATCCATACCCATATTTCATCTTCATGATAATTACCTTCTGCATCATAATATTTATTCATTCCCGTTATTATCCAATGACCAGGATGTACCTCCCAATATCCTTCCACCCAAACAACAATCGTATAATCTGCATAAGCACCTGAAATAAAAACAAAGAAAGCACTTGAAACAAGAATAAAAAACAGAAGTATTACAATCCACTTTTTCATGATTCTATTAACCATTTTGAATACCTCCTAATATCTTTGTTTTAAAACAAGAAAAAAATCTAATCAAAAACCACCTTATATAATAAAAATAATTAGGATATCCATTTGAATGATGTACATACTATGTATTGTTGTTTAAACTTCTTACAACTTACTAACAAAATTATTGCAGGGCTAAGGTTCTGTTAACATAGTTTATTGAATCAAATAATAAAAAATTCTCCCCTATATTGTGAGGTTTTTCGATTAAATCGAAAAACGAATTTATCAGGTTAATAATCCAAATACTTATGGCTAATTGCACGTTAATAGGTTCCCAATAGCCATCTTTTGGGAAGAGATACAGTCTTATGGATATAAGGCAAAAACTCAGAAGCGGATTCCTTACCTATGGAAGGCATATATAATAATGTAAATAATTAGTGGAGATATTAAGAGGTGTAACTAGAATATAGAAAATAGCTTTAACAACAGACCGAAATTTAATAGTATTTTTAAAAAGGTCTATGTCAAAGATCTATATCAAATTATAACTGAAAAAAAATGATTGTCAAATTTTTTTCTTAATCCCAAAAGTATGTCAAATTTTAATATAATTGCCTAAATTTCAACTATATAACAGAATCTCTCTGACAGTGTATCAATTTCCGCAGGTATCCCCTTTACCCTCATACATATTACTTAAAAAATTAAGGTTTGAAAAGCAATATGTAAAAAAATCATCTTTAATCATCGATAATGGTAATAACATGGAAATTCGTCATTGTTTTCCGGAGGATGGGCCTTGATGGCTGGCAGACAAGACACAATAGTTCAAAGGCTAACCAACAGATTTGTAGTAAACTGTTGCCTGATCACTGAGAAGTGATGTATGAAACGGATGGGAAAAAGATTCATTATATTCTAATTTATTTCTATTTCCATTTCCTTTTTTTATCCTGCAAACCCCATAGAGAAGGAAATAAAGGCAATATAGGAGATCTGACCTTTTTTCCATTCCGGAGCGGAGGTTTCATTCGAAAAATTGGAGGATGGCGGGAAAGAGAAGGTAAACATCAAGGGCGTCCCCATAACAATGAGCCTCAGCATACCATCCAACGCTGTAAATAAAAATGGCGCAATCATGTTTATCCGGTATATTATGGATAACCATGCCGTTCAATTTAAAAAACATGGCTTTACCTTCTTTAGGCCAGGATTTTACGGAGAAGAAAAAGACTATACAATGTTTAAGGATTATGCCGATTATTCAGGGAGATTTTAGTTGTCACGGAATGGGAAAGAAGAGTTCAGATGATTTTCAATATCCTAGTTGACAAAGGCATAGTTCTTCTCTATAATTTTTCTTGCAATAAAGCACTGTAACATATTAATTTTTTATAACCTATCGCAGATAATTTCATCTGCATACTGTGCCCATGCTTGTATAAGGGATTCATACACATCTATTATAAAAGGAGTTGTTTATGAAGACTACAGGTATCTTCTCTTTTATTTTTCACATCATTTTTTTGGCATTTGCATGCATGATGTTCGGTGTATCATTTGCCGGGTTTACCGGCGAGACCTTGATGATTATTGCCGCGGTTATCTCTCTGCTGGTCTGGGGAACCTTCATTGCCCTGACTATCTATGCCATTACACTCGCCGCTGCAATGGTTAGAGAAAATAGCAGCAAACGCGATGCCTGTCTGGTATGGTCAAGTAAGTTATTTTTTACCTTTGCCATCCTTTCAATAGGATCGGCCTGGGTGATAGGCCTGGGTTATTTTGCCGCCTGTGGTCCGGCATGGCTGGCCTCGCTCTTTCACTGGGCGGGTCTTGTGGGCAGTTTTGTCGGCTTCACCGTCTGGTTCCTGTACCGTTATATTGTGCGCGGCTCCCTTGGCTCATCAGGAGGTGACTATTCCCGGCCTATGGGTTGGAGAAAGCCTCTCATAACCGGCTGTATCACTTACGGCTTGTGGATTATAATCTGGCTTGTCCTGTGGATATGGCTGAGTGGTTCCATCAATACCGGTCTTTACCCGAATCGCGCTTCTTCGCCATATAAATTGCCATATCCTAACGGGACCTGCGCCTGGATCGTGCAGGGCAATAACTCACGAAAGAACCATAATGGTAACCAGCAATTTGCCTGGGATTTTCGGCTGTCATGCGGGACGCCGGTGGTTGCAGCCCGGGAGGGCCGCGTGCGTGCCGGTTTTGATGATTCGCATACAGGCTATGGCACAAGCTCACCGAATAACTTTGTTGAGGTTGAGCACACTGACGGCACCAGAGCGCGCTATGTTCATATTGAGCAAAACAGCGTCAGTGTAACTGCCGGCCAGCATGTGGATCAGGGGGATACATTGGCAACCGTAGGTAACGTGGGTAACAGCATGACAGGGCATATTCACTTTCAGGTAAATAACACATCAGGCAGCAGCGTGGCGGTGAGTTTTCAGGATGTGGAGGATGATGCGGGTATACCCAGGACCTTTAAATGTTATACCTCTGGTAATTAAGAGATTAAAAACATCCGGTATTAAAGGGTCGGTTGGCGACAAATCTAAATCTTTTTCATTGTCTCTGTAATGATCTCGGAACGGGAAAGAAAACTGCAAAGGATTATCCCGCCCTTTCTTTTTATCCTCTATCTGTTTTTGCATATACTGCTTAGCCTGCTACACTGGAGCCGTCCTTTCGAGCTGTTTAATCTTATTCTGCTTGCTGCGGCATGCATTGTAGCCATATTATTATATAAGGGGAAAGGGAACCTTCTTCTGGGATCCGGCATCATCCTGCTGATAGCCAGTCATGGATTGATCGGTCAGAGACTTGCTCCGGATTCACTTACAAGCGGGGCAATCCTTTTGACAAATATCCTTATTCTCTATGTGGGTATAAGGATCTTCGAATCTCTGCCCTTATCATATTTTACCATATTTGTATCCAGCTACTTTCTCCTTTTTTTTATCTTTATAGTTAAAATGAACAATGCCGAGGCAATATTTCTTCTTGCCTTAATGGGCCTTGCGGCAACCGCCTGGGACCTTAAGATGCTTGCCTATTTTGGAGCCCTTGTGGTTGCGTTCTCATTTTGTCAGCCCTATGCCTGGCAGGCAGCACTGATCTTGTTTTTTTCCCTGAAAATAATATTTTCTATTCCCCGGAAATCCTTATCCCCGGCGCTGTTATTATTTTTGATATGCGGGCTTCTCCTGGTCTTCTTTGTCTTGCTCCCGGTGCTTGTTTTAATCCTGGAGGAAGATCCCCGCAACATAATTAATATGCTGAAGATAGTCCAGATCAGAAAGGCCATAATCCTTACTGCAATCACTGCTACGGTCTCGACAGGGATATTGGCTTTATTCTGCACACCTTTTGCTTACGCGGTAACCCGTTTAAAGTTTTATGGGAAGGCATTTTTACTCTCCGTTATAGACATTCCCATCATAATCCCGCAGTCAGCTGCAGGCATAGCCCTTTTACGCGTATTCGGCAAGCAGCAGTTTTTAGGGGAATTCTTTTTTAATACCCTGGGAATCCGTTTTGATGCCACTGTATTGGGAATCTGTCTGGCCCAGGTCTTTGTTTCAATGCCCTTTATCGTAAAGGGGGCCATTGCGGCCTTTGAAAATGTCCCTCCCGCCCTTGAACAGAGTTCCCGTACATTGGGGGCTTCACCCTTTAGCACATTTTTCAGGGTATCCGTTCCCCTTGCTTCCCGCGGCATATTTATAGGCGCTTTGCTTGCCTGGGCAAGGGCTGCAGGGGAATTCGGCGCGGTTCTTTTTATTGCCCCCTATCCGGAAACAGCGCCTGTGACGGTCTATAATCGCTTTACTAGCCTGGGGCTGGTGGAGACCGCTCCTTTGGTGACAACATTGCTGTTGTTTTCCATTGCAATGTTTTTTTTGCTTCAGCTCTGTATCAGAATGATGCCGGGGATGTATAAATCTGAATTGTTTTAACAGGTATATATTTTAAGCATGTATTTTAAGATTGATGAATTAGAGGATCAATTCGGAGGGTTTAAACTGGGGCCTGTCTCTCTCGAAATGGAGAAGGGGGAATATCTGGCGCTTCTTGGCCCCACCGGGTGCGGTAAGACCTCATTTATGCAGAGCATTGCGGGTATATCGACAAAGGCCAGGGGACAAATATTATTTAATGACCATGATATCAGTCTATTACCCGTGCATAAGAGAAAAATCGGTTATGTGTCCCAGACCAGTGATCTATTCCCTCATCTCACGGTCTCGGAAAACATAGCATTTGGACTTCGCTATTTAAGGCTTTCCCATAAAGAGAGAAAACTCCGTCTTGAGAAGTATCTGGAAATATTTAACCTTCGGAAACTGGCCGGGCAATCGGCATATACCCTTTCCGGCGGAGAGAGAAAAAAGACGGCCATAGCCAGGAGTCTGATCATACAGCCTCAGCTCCTTCTGCTGGATGAACCTTTAGGCATGCTTGACCATAACGGACGTAAAGAGATGCTGAATATCTTGAAGATGATCCATAATGATCTTCAGACAACCACCATACATATCACACATGACCGCCATGAGGCATGGGGTGTGGCTCAGGTATGCGCAGTCATGAATAACGGCAGGATCTTACAGAGCGGTTCCGTGGCTGAGCTCTTTCGTAAGCCGGAAAGCCTTTTTGTGGCTGAATTTCTTGGAGGCTGGAATATATTCAAGGCAACATTCAAGGATGATTCGGTAAAATTGCCGTGGGGTGATATCAAGATTTCTCATATGCCGAATATTCATGATGGATGGGTCATTATACGCCCTGAAAGGATAAGGCTTGTATCCGGTGATAATCCCCATAAGGTGGCGGGTACCGTGAGTGCCCTGCAAGATTTCGGCGAATATCTTGAATTAAAGATAGCTGTCAATAAAGATGCGGTCTTGACAGTTCATTCATCTATCAATAAATCAACCGATATCCATGCCGGCAAGGCAGTTTGTCTGGATTGGCCGGAGGATTCCATGCATATCATTACCAAGGAATAAGGACAAAGAATAGGATTTGTTTTAATGAGTTTTTGGCTTGATCTGATTGAAGGTAAACTGGCTGGAATATTCAGCAATATTAAGCTGGTTGAAAAGGCCCTTCTGGGGATGGAAGGCAGCTATGTTGAGCTTTTGACGATCCTTGCCCTGGGCCTTTTAGCCGTTATTCCTGTCTTTGTGCCCAAAAAACGGCGGCAGCTCTGGAGACATCTCAATCAGATATTGGGAATAGGGATTTTTCTGTTCGTTGTTTTTACCTGCCTCGGTGTATTTGGCATGATACGGAATTTTCATCGCGGGCTCAATGAAATCGGACGTGAAAATATAATCGCCCTCTATTACTGTTCGGTGCCTGTGGTGATACTCGTAACCTGCATACTCTTTGGCCCGGCCTTTTGCGGCTGGATGTGCCCCACGGGTGCCCTGCAGGAATTCGCTGGTCTTTTTACACGTAAATGGAATACCAAACGCAGGATTGAGGGATACCCCTTCTCCTGGAAGGTCCTTTCACTCAACATATTTATAGCCCTGATATTTTTGCTGTGGATGTACCGTCTGAGTGTGACGAGGATGTTTTTTCTCGAGGATTCGAGCATATACTGGTCAGAGGTGTTGATAATATTGCTCTTTGTCCTGACATTCCGGATGAAAGCGTGGGACAGGAGATTAAGAAGACTGAGGGTGCTTTCTTTTATTATTATTGTTTTAGGAGCCATAATGAGCGTAAGGATCACCTCTCCCGTGCATTTTGGCTACGCGAAGGTATACGATCCCGCATCCTTTCTGTCAACGGTTATGGTAGTGCTTGCCGTTCTTACCATACCGAATGTCTGGTGCAGATATCTGTGCCCCTGGCGATATGTCATCTCATGGACAGCAAAAAACAGTGTGCGTAGAATCGAATCGGATCTTTCAAAATGCGTGCATTGCGGGAAATGCAGCGAGGTCTGTCTGGTTGAGGCGGTTGAGGACGGAAGGATAGACCTTGATGAATGCCACTTTTGTATGAGGTGCGTGGATTCCTGTCCCAATGGCGTCTTTACCATAAAGGATGACTGGAGAAGAAGGTGCGGGGATTCAAAAAATCCTGTTTGATAATAATAACACAGCTATTTTTTCTTATATGTTATGCCTTGCCTCCGATGGCCCTATGTGAGGACTGGGTTGCCCTGCGCGGCAATATGGAGGGCAGGGCATCCATAAAATATGACGGTCAGGGTGAATTAAGGGAGTGGCATTATATTTATAAAAGCGGGCGCCGCTATAAAATGGGGCTTGCAGTGTGGGCCTCACCCGCGCTTACCGTAGTAGGCGGAAGGCCAATGGCCTTCATCGGCGGATATGATCAAACAATGCATGCCCTGGATTTAATCGATAAAAGGGTGGTGTGGCGGAAGATTACAAACGGCGAGATAGCAACCGCCCCTGCAATCTGCAAGGTTGACGGCCTGGATGTTGTCTTCTGGGCTTCCACAGACAGAACGGTCTATGCCTATGCGGCCTTTAGCGGACGTCAATTATGGACAAAGGAGCTTGTCCCTCCGTCCACCACATTGGGCGATGTCCATATTTCCAGCCCTTTCCTGAGCGGGGATAGATTGTATATAGCCTGTTTTGCCTATGACAAATCCATCGCAAGAAATCAGCAAAAGGGGTGGCTTTATTGCCTTAATATGAAACATGGAGACATTGTATGGAAAAAACCAGTCACCTCCGGCATATTGACCTCTCCAGTAGGTTTTCTCAAAGACAATCGATTACATATCATTATCGCAGCCCGCAAAGGCCTGGTTCAATGCCTTGATGTTTCAGATCAGATCCCGAAACATGTATGGAGTTTTCAGATGCCCCACGAGGTTTTCGGCTCGCCGGTAATTACAGCCGGGACCACGCCCCCCCTTATGTTTTTAGGCTCAAAATACGGAAACCTCATAGCAGTCGATGCCTGGCAGGGAAAAGAGGTGTGGCAGAAAATGGCGGGAAACTGGATAGACAATACTGCCTGCATCGGCGAGATTGATGATGAAAAGGTCGTTTATGTGGGCTCGCACGATTACTTCCTGTACGCCTTTAAAGCCGAAAACGGAGATTTGCTGTGGAAGAGGGCCCTGGGAGGAGAGGTCTATTCCGCGCCCTGCTTTTTTAATCAGGGTGACAGAGCGCTCGTTGCCGCTGCATCGCTCAATAATCATCTGTATATTGTTGATGCCCGAAACGGTGATATTGTTACCTCTTATTTTACTGGCAGGCCTATCTGGGACAAAGTCGCAAAGGGTGACACACTCTGGGGATCGCCCGTAGCCATTGAAGCGGGAGAAGAAACCGCCCTCATCCATGGCTCCTTCAATGATGTTGTTTATTTGCTTCCGGTTGCAAAAGAGTGCTCACTCAGGGCCATGGCACGCTCCGCCGGAACCCTCTGGTGGGGGCTTCTTGTCGTATTAATAATCTTTGGAGGCATTGTTCTTCCGATAATTATCAAATATTTATGATTACTCTTTTTTTGACTTCTTTGCTTCTTTGAACTTCTCATTGTGAAACCCTCTCCTCAATTTCAGAAGTTATTCAGAGAGTTTTTCGTCCCTCCCCGAATTTATCATAATAAGTCTCCCTCTAATATCGTTTAATGTTGTTCATTAGAACCGTCCCCGTGACCGAACCGAACACCGGACATAAGAAAGTATCCTGTTAGAAATCAAGAAAGACTTTCAATTATAAAATTAATCTGTAATATCAAGAGCAAAACGTAAGGCTTGATTGAGAGCGTAAACTTTTTTAGGGGGAAGCGTACCGATAAAATTTGTTAAAAAAGATTTAGGTAAACTGATAAGTGAGAACATCCTCCGCTTCTTGATTAAGCTTGTCAGCACGCCTATTGATAATCTCAAGATCTTTGGCGTTTTGCTCTCTTCGAAGCATCTGAGTGATAAAAGCCCTCAAAGCAGTTTCAATAAATTCAGAACGATTTTTATAGTGCTTTGATTTCTGATCAATTACTTTCAATAGATCTTCAGACAAGGTTATAGATGTCTTAATTTTCATACTACTAATATACTCTCTTTAAGATACTTTTATCAAGACATAAATAATAAGATGCGATTTTTATTCACTAAGGTTTTCATAGCCACTAAGACATTTGGACCATTTTTGCATAATGCCGTAGGGTTAAGGAATTTACCGCAGGCCTCGAGAGGTTTGGCATCCCGAACAGAGTCGTATTCCTCAGGATCATCCCTTTCCCTGTTTGGGATAATCCAGACAACAATGAAGGCCCAGCCAAACATGGTTATGGATGTGAGAATGGGAAACATTGTCTATAGGGCGAGGAAATACATCCCCCCCCTCTTTGCTCCATTATCAGCCTCCTTTTGCGCAATGCCAAGCAGCTTGCCAAAGTGAATGTATAGCATAAAACCTTGACTCAAACATTCTTTAAGCCTGTTATCCGATTTAAATTTAGCAGTATTTTTGTAATATTTAAAATAGTTAGAGGACAAAGATGGATAAAACAATCCATGCTTTATCTTCCTTAAAAGATCAATATCATGAAAAGGCAGTAGAAATTGCTGATCAATTAGAGGCTGAAGGGGCTAGAATAATTACCAAACGGGCTATTGTCATAGGAATAGCCAACGCCATGGCCAAGCTTAGTTATCGAACATCTGCTATTGAATTACTGGATTCGATAGAAGTAGATCCGATTCTATTTTCTGTTTTCACACATTCCCTCCTGACATCTTATTTTCCCTTTTATTTATTTGTACCACCAAGCTATCTTTTCCAATCATAAAGATAGCCAAAAAGGATGTCAATCCATTTATCAGATAATTCCTAAAAATAGTCTGGCAAATTTTGGAAGATGCAGTATAACAATTATTCTCAATAGCCCTTCACTTATTAATTTCTCAATAATGGACTCATCATTTTATAAAAAAAAATCTATCACCCTTTTGCTGCCACATCATTGGGAGCCGACGCATGTCTATGGGCCATGGTGGATCGCTACTCCTTCCATGTGGGGCTCTCTCATCCACTACTCCTTGCCAGCTTTGACTGGCGCTTTCGAAATGTCCCTATAACACGTCCTCGATTTCAGAAGTTATTCAGAGAGTTCTTTTTCCCTCCCCGAATTTATTATAATAGGTCTCCCATTGATATCGTTTAATGTTATCATTAGAAAGTCCCCGTGACATCCCTAGTCCCCGTTACATCCCCAGAACCGTCCCCGTGACATACCCGTGAATCTAAGGCAATCCCTTCCCCTGAACAGGATAAGGATAATCCCGAGGGCACATATTCTCCATATTTATGGTCTCAATGGCTTCAAAGTATTTATGGAGGTTTTATATTTACCTTTCCAGGTAGTTATAGTAGCTTTCTTCCTTATGTTCTCGAATATTCAACGGTTCCTGCTGGTCAATTCCCTGCCACTGGATTTCAATACAGAATGCCCCCAGGTTATAACATTTTGCCACCATATAATTATGGATTCCCCTCGATTCCCCCTGGTCAGTTCTCTGCCCCTTAGATTTAATAATTTTTTTAGATTCTGCAAAAAAAAATCCGGAAAGTTAAAAGGGATAATAACGCCATGAAAATACCTATCTAAAACCATACAGCTAATTAGAAGATAAAACAAAGGAATATGACAGAGAAGTAATAAAGTACATTCCAAGGATCTTAAATGAATTAGAATTTGAATTATTCCGATTAAAAAAAATTGTAAGAGAGAGCTATTAAATATTAAGTCAATGTCATTAAGTTAAGAGATCAGTTTATAAGCAAAAGCGTATCTCCTTTGTTGAATAAGGGCTTTTCGGAGAAATATTTTCCCTGGTCTTATAGGGACAGTATACCAAATCTTGTGAGCTGTGCAGGAATGTTTATTGGTCTTGACATCAAGACATCAATTATGTTATGTTTTGATGTATGAGAACAACGCTAACATTAGATGATGATATTTCTGCCCTTATTGAGCGATTGCGCAAGGATAAAAAGGTTAATTTCAAGGTTTTGGTCAATGAGGCTTTACGTCGGGGTCTGCAGGAGATGATAAGACCCTCACGGCGTGATAAACCTTATCAAACAAAATCAGTCTCCTTAGGCCGCTGTCTGGCAGGCACCCTTGATGATATTTCGGAAGCACTTGCCATAGCTGAAGGCGAGGATTTTAAGTGATCTTAATTGACGCTAACCTTCTTATTTATGCACATGTTACCAGCTTTTTACATCATGAAAAGGCCCGAATATGGCTGGATGAACAGCTTAATGGAACCGGAACAGTTGGATTGCCTTGGGCCAGCATACTTGCATTTGTTCGCCTTGTAACCAATCCACGCATTTTCGAACAGCCTGAGACAATAGAAGGGGCATGGAAGCAGGTAGAAGAATGGCTTGATTGCCCAACTGTCTGGCTTCCTCAGCCTACTGACCGCCATCGCGAGATTCTGGCCTCCCTCTTGATTAGCCAAAACTTACGAGCCAATTTAGTACCAGATGCTCATTTGGCTGCTCTAGCTATTGAGCACGGGCTAATACTCTGCTCTGCTGATGGCGACTTTGGTCGTTTTCCGGGATTACGATGGGAAAATCCAATTCGAGAAGGGGATAAGATCCGTCCTTAAATACAAATAGCTAAGATTATAAAGATATCTCTTTTAATTTCATACCATGGTTTGATTTATACCCACTCGTGAGTAATCCAATTTCCTGTCACATATCACAAATTATATGGAGACAGATTATTGTTCCGGGCACATATGAGCGCAATGGTCTGGGGAGATGCAGAAATGAATTCCGTAGAACTGGGTTCTTCTCCGGGCCATTCACCATGAACAGTTAGACTTGCCTGATCCTCAACATTTTTAAACAATATCCAGTATCCTTGCCCGGATTCAAGATCCTCTGATTCAAGAACCCGTTGATATCCGGTTCCCTTAACATACTTATAAATGACACCTATATTGCAATTGTCAGTGATAGGCCGGGCGTTAGATGTACATCCCCCAATCATAGCCCATCCTTCGTGATGTATCGTTTTATTATAGGATGGTATAGGTTGTCCGGTGAGGCTGAATTTCTGGTTTTGATCTAATAGTATCCAGTATCCTTTTCCAATTATAATATTTTCGTCTTCTTTTATAAGGTAATAACCAAGGTTCTCTTCATAACCATAGACGACTTTGGCTTCAGGGAAAACTGAAGAGACAGAAATGTTACATGATATCACAGGAAGAGAGATCATGCTCCACCCTGATAGCAGATTCATTTCAATCAAGACATCGTTATCGGCAATTTGAATGGTGTTTGAACCGGAAATATAACCATAGGCTGAGGCAGTTATGGTCATAATTTGAGAATCATTAAAAATGCAGTTATCTAAAATATTAATATCAAAAGTTGCAGAGTTTTGGTCTGCGTAAATGGTAACAGTGGCAGGTAGAAGAATCACGGAAGGATCATTTGAAGACAAGTTTAACACCAAATCGGTATCTGGAACTGATGCCACGCTTACTATTCCACCTTCTGTAATAATTCCATTTCCTTCTGTGGCAATTTTGGGAATTGTCAGGGTGATTAGGTAATTACTCCATTCGCAAATAAAAGGATGTGTATTATTATATCCCGGTAGGCCATCATCGTCCCATTTGCCTGGCTCAGAGTCAAAATAACTTAGATAATTTTGCCCATTTTGGAGGTTATCCGGCTGTGTTGAACCCCAGTTGGTATAGCTCCATGATTCACCTGTTATCCATTTCCAGGCTCCTTCTGTTTCTTCATCAGTTCCGCCAAGCCAAATATTTATACCGTCGATACCGAGATTACTATAAACAAAATCATCCTCATCCTGGGAGGTGATAGTTGCCAGGTGCCCTCCTAAAATTTCACAATAAGCATAAGCATCAATCCATGTCATTTCAGTATCAAATAGTTGATATTGATGTCTGTTGTTAGGATTTTGGATTTTCGAAGAATCTACATAAAAATCGGACAAGGGTGTCCAGAGACTTCTGTCGTTTGAATTGACAATTCTGGCCTTGCAACGCCAGTAATAGAGGCCTCCTGCTCCTGTTTGGTCATTTAACGTTATTTGACATGATGTGGTTCCGTTTGGATTGTTATGGTCCTCCGGAATGATTTGAGAATCCACCAGGTTAGAGTTATTGTTTTTGTATAATTCAAAGACATATTCCAGTTCCCTGTTAGGATTTAGAGGATCGTTTGGGAGATTATTTATAGATAGAGTAACTTTAAAGGGTTGATAATCATAGTTAGAGGTTATAACCTGCCCGGAAACAGGATAATGAATAACAGGGGTTTGAAGCTCGGGTGTATTAATATCGGTTGTCAGAGAGTATTGACAGTTATCATTGTCCGGGTCCGGATTTATTATAATCAGATATGCCCTTGGATAAGTGCCTGAGGGCCCAAATTCATCCAAAACAAATTCCATTCCGGTAGATGGCCATATATTAGGGTCCCATATTGGATTTCCGGTTGAATTTTCATCGGGTACGAAGAGGGTAAGAGGGGAAATCTCACCTTGTGATGTCAAACCGGCCCTGATGTTTTCAATTTGAGTATTTGCAACGAATTTGAAATACTTACAGGAAAGATGCCCTATATTACGTCCCAGTTCCAAATATCCCTCCTCTATATCGGTTGTAGATATTTGATTATGTATGATTTCCGGAAATGTATCCGCGTTTAGGTAATAAAGATATTTGTCCCCCTCTTCATAATCCAATGTCAGATTCTTAAGACAGAACCGGGTCATGGCCTCACCCCAGTTTGAATAATAATCATAAAGAAGGGTATATT
>JBLIRO010000029.1:0-58077 GCA_049472335.1 bacterium
TTAAATTTTTTTGTTAATAAAAAATTATACTCATCCCGGGAAAATCTGACACTTTATCATATCACCTCCGTGGTGAACTCCGTGGTGAACTATTACGTTTCAAGTAGTAATAGATTTCAAATGCAAGATCCGGGTTTATCGATAGACCGGATAGATGATCCCAAAGAGCGCGAATAGGTTCAATCCGATAAGAAAAACGATGAAGGCATAAATGAATATATCCGTCTTTATTTTTGCTAATCTTGAGAGATACTTAAAGGCAGTATGAATACCCAATGCCATAAATATACAAATCCCTGCCATTACCGGAAAGATTAGCCTGGCCTGGGCAGAAACAAACTTGAGATTCAGGGCGACAAGACTGGCAAAGGATATAAGAATGGCCAGAAGAAAAAGGAGCAGACAGATTTTTGTCCTTTTTGGATAGGATTTTTCCACGAAAATAATTACAAGACCCAAAATACCCATGATGCTGATAATACCGTATATCCAGTACATCCAGTTGGTAAGCGGTATGGTCAGCCAGTCAAAGAGCCCCCAAAATGATGTATAAAGCCTCTGAAAGAATAATTTTTTAAAGAACATGGCCCTTAATTCGGGACGCATAACCAGTGCCGGGTTCTGAATAGCCTGTAATCCCCAGCCCATTGGATCTTCCAGCCCGTAAATACTAGCATTTCTGATAAAATACCACCCGGCTATTATTACCAGAAGACCTAAAAACAGGAGAAGGTTAACGGACAGGTTTTGTAATTTTTTAGGTTTGTTAACCAGTGAGCTATATATAATGCCTAAGATGGCAACTATCACAAAACCAGAGATATTTAATTTGGTGATTAGACAAATACCCAGAAAAATCCCCAGAGAGGCCACGATCTTTTTTTGATTATCATTCTCTGTGACTATGAGTCTGGTTAAAAACCAGATGGATATTGTCGCGCATAATATCACCAGATTGTCGTTATTCAGTGACCCACTCAGAAAATTGAATTGGGGATTAAGGGCACAAAGGGAAGCCGCAAGAAGGGCGATGTTTTTATTCTCCGGAAAAAGTATCAGGGCAGTTTTAAAGATAAAAAAGACTGTGAGTGCTCCAAAGATAAGAGAAATAATCCTCAATAGATGGATTACCCTGATAGAGCCGGAAAAAGGGAACCTGTCCTCCCTGGTGGTCAGGAACATATTTTTGTCTTTACCCTTGCCCCATTTCATATAATCGGGATTCAGGGGGGGATAGATGTCGCTCCTGAATATTTTGTACGGACTTCGTCCAAAATTTAAAATATCCTGAAAATTGTGTATTTGTATGTCCGAAGCAGCCTTTTTAGGTGAAAGCAAACGCAGAAAAACGGTATTGATAAGATAATAGAGAGGAGGATTAAAGCCTTCCGAGTGGATGGACTTTTCTTCAACAGCCTGATTGGGAAGTGTTTTGTGTTTTGCTAAAAATTGTATATATTCGAAATGGAAAGGTTCGTCAGGGGCATTGAAAACAGGTATAACCATACTATAGGTCAAAGTAATTATGATAAATAGGATGAGTATGTATTTAACAGATCTAGACATAATAATACAAAATATAAATTGCAAAACACAAATTGCAAAGCTATCTACATCTACTGATTCCCTGCAATTGTTAAAATTTGCTAAATATATTATATAACTGCCGTGGCTCCTGTACTTCCTGTTTCGAAGATTATATCAGCTCACCCCTTGGTTAACTGATCCTTCTTTGTTAGTTTCTGCCAATACAACTATTTGAGATTTTACTTTATTTATTCTTCATTACTTATAGTTCATTATTAATCATTTTGCAAATTGTATTTTGCATTTTAAAAATAAAACTTTCCCCTTTTTCCAATTGTTTGGAAAAGCATACAAAGCCGATTTATCATTACAATATTTATAGTTATAAGTTTTAATTATATTTTTTATCTTGATTTATTGATATATACTATAGGAAAATTCATACAAAATTCAATCATATAAAATAAGAATCAGGGTCTCTTTTCATAAGATAGTATTTAATCTAAATTCGTTGATCTAAATTTTTTAACAATATAAAAACATTAATATATTTTTGGTACTCTTTATGCTTGAAATTTATGATCTTTTTCTCTGCTACCTCAGGGTATTAAATTATCATTCTACTTTTTTAAAATAAAATTGAATTATTGGAAAGGATAATTAAACAACATCACTTTTTAATTTAAAAGTATAATTATCAATGATAAACATTGTCAATATAAGAAGTTGCATTTTTTAAAAAAAGAGAGAGGTTGAAAAAAAGAATAATATAAGATATAATTTAACATATTATTTCACTTCTTAGATTTTCCAATTAAAAATTAACTAAATTTTTATACTGAAATTTTTCAGTTGTTTTTCATTTTTCTGTTTACATCTTTGAATTATTACATAATGTTAATCCAAAGAGGTAAAAAGAGATTTGGATTAGTCAGTACTTAGATCTTATTCGTTTGATTAACAACAATGTTGAATTGACAAAGAATTAATGAGGATTAAAAAATTAGAAAGGCTTAAAATTATTTATATTAATATTCTTTCATAGATTTTGGTTTAAAAACTTTTTAATTTTTTAATTAATTTTTTTTTCATCTTTGATTTTCACACCAAAGATTTTTTAGGTTTGTTTTTTCTTCTTCAGTTTTTTACATCATACAATTCCAAGAGGGAGGTGTTTATATAGAGAATTTTTGGAAGGCAGTGCAATTGAAAAGTATGTTATCAAATTCGAGACAATAATTCTTAAGGAAAAAAGAGGTTTTTTAAAATGAAGAAGATATTTGGTGTAAGTATAATTATTATAATAGCAATATCTTTTTGCTTTGTTAATGCATTTGCAGAACCTTCCGCTAAAGTGACCGCTAATGTAGGAAATATTAAACAGGTTGATGCAGGAGCCGGATGGGTAAAGATTATGGAAAATAATATCAAGACCGCGAATGCAAAGGACCTGTTTGTGGATGTTTCGCTTGAGTGCGGACTTACGACCGATACTTATGTGTCAAGCAAAGTACTGGACAGAGCTAAAGCAGTGGCGGAAGCTGTTGTGTATGTGAAGGTTGAGATGGATGGTGTCCCGATACTGCCGGGGATGATGGCGGATCCTAATGGCCCGCCTGCGCCAGAAAAAGAGGGTGTTACTTTTGAGCGGAGAGAGCAAACCTTGATCGCTCATTTTGCAGGTGATTTGACAGGCTGTATTGATCCGAATACCGGGTATATAGTCATCGATGATCCCAATTGTATTGCTCCGGAAGATCTTCAATTGATCCTTGACACAATGAGCGCTAATTCTTTCAATTTTATTGCGCCTGATGTGCCTGTAGGTTCCCATACATTATCGGTTTATGCGCAAGTTGTGGTCGTAACCTCTACAGAGACCGAGGTGTATGCCACTGCTGAGGCCTGGGCCCATGCCTATATTGGAAAAGGCTCAGTTACAGTTGAGGAAGTAAGAATGATTAAAGACGAGGATATTGCTCCCGAAATTTAGTCCATTATTCCCTCAATCAATTGACACCAGGGGAAGAGAATAGAAATCTTTCCTTGGTGTCATTGCACTGCCTTCAATATTGTTACATTTTTATTAATATAATGGATTTAGAAAGATTCGAATTTAAGGTTATCAAATTAGAGATTATCAGATCATAGCCTTCGCCGGGGCCGGTAGTCCTGTAAATCTGACATTTCTTTAAGCGTTTCATCTCTATATTCATCCATCTCTTTACCAAACAGAATCCGGGGGGTCAAGGTGATCACCAGCTCGGTCTTTGTCTTTTCATTTTTAGAGTAGCTGAAGAGGTTTCCCAGTAGAGGGATTTTCATTAATACAGGCACTCCGCTGGCATTACGGACATCTTTTTCGAGCATGAGACCGGCCAGAACTGCTGTATGCCCCGATTTTACCTTAACAACAGAGCTGGATTCCCTGATATTGACGATTGGTATTGTGCCCCCCCCGATCGGATATGGCCTGTCTTCTATCTTTTCACTGATCACCGGATGTATATGGAGTGTAATCTCATCTTCAGGGCTTATCTGCGGGGTGACGTCTAAAAGAAGCCCCACGGTAAAGAATTTTGCGGTATAGGTTTCTGTTTTGCCTGTAGTGGTTGTCTCTGTCTCCCTTTCAAAATAGACCTCTTCGGTTCCCACCTTGATAATTGCCTTTTGGTTATTCAGGGTGGTCAACTTGGGCCTGGAGATAATATTCATCTTTCCCTGCTCGGATATGGCCTTGAGCAGGGCATCCACATCCTTATACAGAAAACTGAATTCAAAAACCGAGGAGGACATAAGCCCGGTCGTATCAAGGGTAAATCTGGTATTATCCCCTAAAAATCTCTGACTGGTTTCTCTCCCCACCAGGTAGGTCCAGTCAATGCCCGTCTGGTGATCATCTGAAAGCATTACCTCAGCAATGGTGGCCTCTATGAGCACCTGCCTCTGAATGGTGCCCTCCACGGTTTCCAAAAATTCTGCTATTTTTTTCAGATTTTTCGCATAATCCGTCACAATAATGATGGATGCCATCTTGTTTATAAAAAATTTCCCCTTATCAGAGAGCAAATGCTCCATACCCTTTTCAATCTCATCCCACAGGTCCGCCTTGTCTTTGCTGGTGACTTTCGTGGGCTCCGCGTTATCCCCGTCCACACCACCGGGTGTTTTTGCCTCTATGATGGTTTTCCCTTCTCTTATTGTAGCGAGGTAGTTTAATGTAAATATTCTTGTGTCTTTTGTCGGCCTGGATACATAGATAAGATTCCCTTCTTTCCTGTACTCATAACCTGCGGGAGTGAGGATGTTGTCCAAGGCATCCTCCAATGAGATATCTTTGAGATCCAGGGATATTCTCCCATTGACATTAGGGTCCAATATGATATTGTACTGACTCCCTTTTGCGAAGCTTAACAGAACGGATCTAAGGTCTGAATCGATCATGCTGATGTAATATCGCTTCTCCTCCTGGGGATTGTTTGTATCCATGTCCAGGAAGACCTGTTTCTCTTCTTCTGGCTCGTTTATGTATGCAACAGTGGCTGTCGAATCCGGTTCTCCAGGTTTTTCAGGGAAGTTGTCCGGATCTTCCCTTAATAAAAGCGGTATATCTTCGGATAGAGATGCATTTTTTAAGGATAATGTTTTTTCTGTCCCGGCCAATCCATTTTCATTATTTTTCTGTATGCCTGTGCAGCCGAAACAAAATAAAATTATCAATATAAAAATTATAAATCTCTTAAGGTTCATTTTTTCCCCTGCTTTTTTTGGATACCTTTAACCGGGATTTCATTAAAATTTCCTGTCTTTTCCCTTCACCTCCGAAAATCACTCGGTCGGGCAATATTTCCAGGACCTGCAGATTTTCAATCCAGTCACCAACGGTCACCACATAGGGGGCCCTATCAATGGTGGCAACCTTTTGGCCATCGCTGATTAATATGGAGGTAATTTTCACGGATAAGGGCTTTTCTTTCCTTTTAACCACCTTTTTCACTTTCTTTTCGGGTAATGGGGTTGCCTTTTTATTGGATTTTCTGTTATAAGGGTCCATTCCTTCAGGGAAAATAAAGGGATCTTTTCCCCATGGAAGCATTTTTCTTTCATCCTTCTTATCCATATCATATTCAGGTCCGGATTTCCCTTTGAGTTTGACTCCCGGCTCCAATGGGCTCTTGGACAATTCCAGGGCCTGATCAGTTTTGGTATCCCATGAATCAAACGATTTTTTACCGGAGGGATTAATCAAGTTATAAATTCCATAACTTACTGATAAAATGAATATTATTGTTATATATTTATTAGGGGCTTTCATTTAAAAATAATTTAATCCTAAAATTCATATAATTAAGCAGTATTGTTTAAAAAGAGAAGTATACAAGTAATCTCTGCCTTTGTTTCCGGATAGATCTCTTCTGAGGTCTCGATATCTATTTTGCTGTATCCGCCAAAAAATGGCAGATCGATGAGTTCAAACAAATATTGACGCATATTTATAAAACCTCCCTCCAGGGTAATATCGAGATTTATCTTTTCCAGTTGAGTCTTTTTATCCTCATTATTATTTTTGGAAAATGAAACATTATGGGGACTTATGGAAATGATTCTGATATCCTTTCCTTGACCTATTTCTATTACCCGGGATAAAACAGAGGTAATGTCTTCTTTGCAGGGCAGATTGTCCAGTATATGTATGCACTTCCTCGAGATCTCCAGTTTTTTCGCGGACCCCATCATGGCTAAAGAGTAATTTTCCAAAAGCTGGTTATACTGTGTTTGAATCAGTTTTTGTTTCTCGCTGATTTTTTTAAAATTGTTCCTTTTAGGGGTAAACAGGAACGTATACCATACAACCAGTGCAGCGAATCCTGCGCATATAAAAATAGCTGTTTTCCCCCAGATATTAAATTTCATCTTTCATCCTTTAGAGCCCCCCCCAATTGGTTCAAAATCTTATAATTTTAAATCACAATATATGGTGAATCTTAAAATATCCCTACCCGCCAATATATCCTTTTCCTTTTTCTGTAAAACCGGATTTTTGAGAAAGGGCGAAAAATCCAATTTGACTAAAAATTGCAGCAGGTCCACCTCCAAATCGACCTCTTTTCCACATACGATTCCTTTTAACCGAAATTGTTTGCCCCTTGATTCATTTTTATGTTCTTTCGCTTCTTCAGGGGAATAAACGGATAAATTTTCCAGCACAATATTTTGAGGAATAATATTGGTCATCTCCTTCAATATGTAAGGATCTATGATCTCTTTTTTTTCCATTTCATCCAATGTTTCCTGCATGATTTTGTATCGATCACTTTTTATCTGAATTTGTCCGGGACTCATCAGCAAATGGTTCAGCCTCTGCATATTGGATTCCCAGAGGTTTAACGATTTTTTTTTGATATGCACCCGGGCCAGGATATCCAAAGACAGGATGAAACAAAAAAGGATTATGAACACGGCAGAAACCCTCAGTACGGGAAGCAGCCTGGTTATGATCCTTTGATGTCTTGTCTCTGGCGGAAGAAGATCAATCCCCTCATCTGTTTTTAATGCCAGGCTTATCGCCTTAGTGAATACAGGGGCCAGTTGATCGAAATCCTCGGAATCCAGGGGAGATATCATTTCCATTTTGTCGAATGGATTTAAGACCTCTATCTCTGTGTTCAGCCTGTTCTTCATGCATTGAGCCAATCCTCTTAGCTTTGCCGTGCCTCCTGTCAGATAAATCTTTTCAAGAGTAAACTCCGGGTGCTTATCCTTATAAAAAGATAAGGACCTCTGGATTTCATTGATAAGCCTTTCAACAACCGGGATTACGGCTGTATCTAATCCATCGGGCGAGGCCTTTTTTGAGAGGCCGTACTCTTTTTTTAATCTTTCCGCTTCTTCAAAGGATAAAGAGGTTGAAGACGCAATGGAGTCCGTGATGCTGTAACCGGAAGTTACGATCTCCCTGGCAAACTTCAGTGAATTGTTCTGAAAAACGGCAATTGTTGTATTTTCGGCCCCGATATCAATCAAGGTGATATTTGAAAGGTCCGTTTTTGTGGACTTTAAAAAATTCCACAATGCAAATGGTGTCACGGTGATCCCTGAAATATTCAATCTCGATCTTTCAAAAATACTAAGGGTGTTATGGATCAATTGCCTTGCGGCAGCGACAACCATGACCTCCTTCTTTTTTATATCCCTTTCTTCAATATCTCCTATGATCCTGTAGTCAAAATAGGCCTCTTCTAATGGGAAAGGGACATATTTTTTGCTTGCCCAAAAGACGGCGTTTCTCAATTTGTTTCCGGACAGGTGTGAGATATTGAAACTCTTAATAATGACATCAGATCCTGAAATGGCTGTAAATATAGGGACCTTATCCCTGTTTTTTAGACTGGACCTGAGGATTTCCGAGATCTCAGCGGATTTTTCCTCAAGGGATCTGCCTTTCAAATGGGAAACAGGAATAATTCTATAATAGAGAAGCTGTCCGGATTCACCTTTTATCCTTACTTCCGCCAGCTTAATTGAATCGCTGCCAATGTCCAAACCTATTTGGGTTTTTGAAGAGTTGAGCTGGAATTTATGGGCCTTTTTCAATCTATCTGAAAAGACCTTATATATGCCGCTCATCCATCCGTAAAATGAATTGAGTTCTGCATTCAACACCTGATATACCTCAATAGGAAAAGACTCTTTCATGAGTACTTATGGAATTATATATAAGGATATAGATATACCCTTTATAGATTTTATATCGTCAAATTCTTGTTTTTTTATCACAAAAAGGCAGGTTAGAAGGATTAGAAAAAAGGTCGTTTTAGTAGACCTCTTCCCATGCGCTTATGATGATCCCCCCTCCACTCCATGTAAATCCCGGGGGTTCATCCAGGACCCTGCTGCCCCAGTTGATATATGGTCCCGTTCCGCCGCATGTATCAAAGGTAATCGAGGATTGGGCGATTATGCTCCCATCGATCCGAAAATCATCGGTTTTTGTTATGTCTATGTTTTGCTTCGCATAAAGGATGCCGGTCATTAAGGGAATCCGGCCTTCTGAAATTAATATATCACCTCCCGAAAAGACCATTCCCCGGATATCCAGATTACGGCTTTTTTCGGCTCCGCTTTTTTGTATCTTGATGGATGTGCCTGATACAAGGGCCGGATAATTCCCTGAAGGGATAATTGTAACACCGTCACATCCTCCGATGATAATATCACCTGTGGCAATGATTGTGCCGTTGACAGTCATATTGATACATTTGGACCATTCCACACTTCCATTGACATAGATGATCCCTGTATACACCTGACCGGACACATTGGATAGTATCCAGTCAGTGGACATTGTGGTATCGGCGATACCCGCATAGTAGCCAAAATCACAATTTATATACTGAACACTGGGATTGTTCGTCTCATAGGGTGTCTCTATGAAGATCCCTGTTGATTTTATTATATTTAAATCAGCGGATGTATAGAGGCTGTAAGGAAAATCAGCGAGTTCATCAGGCCACCCTTCGGCCTGAAAACTCCTTGAAATCTTCCGGGTGATATCATCCACTGTAGCCACCACATGGACCGTTGTTTGTGTGGTTGTGGTCTGATTGGGATCATAGTGAATAGAGAAGGTGCCCCTGCCGAGTGGCTTATTGATTGTATCAGTATTGTCCGACCAATCGGGATCATTTATCAATTCATGCTTAATACAGTAATTCAAGGCCCCTTCGCACAGGAAAAGGGCCTGGGTCGAGCGTAAAGAGTCCAGGGCGACCTCAATGTCCGTGGAAAATATGGATGTTGAAAAGAGTATGAGCAGTGAAAGGATCAGTAAAACAAAAACAGCCAAAATTAAACTGAAGCCTTTATCCGTTTTCATAGATTTCTGATTCTTGTTTCAGAGTCAAAGGATAAGGTCTGGCCTCCCTTCTGAAAGTCGATCCTTATCTTGACACGGTATATGGCGGAAGCGGCGCTTGCCGCATTACCGTTGAGATCCAGATATGTAAATTGAAGGCCGTTTGAGCTTTTCAGGCTGTCAGCCAGAATATTGCCGTTTTTTAAAAGGTTTGTTCCAACCTGCTCAAAGTCGCAGGGGTTATTGTTGATATCAGTGAATACAAAATGCACAGGTTCGAATGTCGTAATTTTTGTAATATCCGCGTGACGAATGTCATGAAGCATCCTGGTCATACCCAGCCGGCTGTTGTAAAGCATGCCTTTCCGAAGGGTAACTATGTGCCAGGAAAGCAATGCGGTATTCAAAACCTGTGCTCCGACACCGAATAGTATTGTCATGGCAACCAGGGTGACCAGGATCTCGATTAGTGTAAAGCCTTTATTTTGTTTAATTGAATAATCCATTACTAATCCGTCAAAATAGTCGTCATGTATACCGGTTCGATACAATCGTGATCAACGATTATCCGAACATTTTTATATTCCGTTGGGCTGCCTGCATCTATATTTAGATTCCCGGAATCCGCGTAAAACCAGTTTACCTGATATGTGTAAGCGTCAAATGGGGGATCAAAGGATGTGGGAGATATATTGGAAATAGTATCAAATGTGCGGGTGGCCATTATTTCCTCCGTTTTCCCCTCACAAAGAACCGTTGCAGTACTCAGGTATTCGCCTATCGCGCTGTGTTCTAAAATACCGGAATAAGACGCGGACAGGATTAAAAAGCCCACTGAGGCCACTGTGATGAATATGACTACCTCTATCAATGTAAAACCAGCATAGGCTTTCATTGTATGGAAACCCTTCCGGTATCTCGCGTAATGGTTATTGTCATGGATTCCCCCTGGGTTTGAAGGACAATCTGTCCGTCTGAAGCCAGGCTTACTGCTGAGCTGTCGAGCGGTTTTCCCACCTGGTCAAATATCAATTTGTTCCCAAAGCTGGTGCTTACCAGATCCACACCTTTATAATAAGGATCCGTCTGGTAATTTACAATCAGAGCTCCGCGGGAAAACGGATCGGTGGCCTTATCCGTGGTAGTATCTATATAAACGAAATAGCTGTCATTGCCCGGATCGAAAGAGAGACCGCATTGTTTCTGTTTGCTGATGCCCAGTTGCTGAGTATATCTTATGTCCATGGCTAGTTTGTTTGCCACGCTAAACAGCTTCACTGTGTTATAGGAAGTGATCCTCGTTATTGCTAAAGTGGAAAATATAAACATTATGGAGATCACTACAACGGTGTCTACCATAGTAAAGCCGTTTTTTTGTTTTATCATTATTATCCGTAATCCGTAATCAATGAGCGGCCAGACCTTTTTCATGCAGGATCTTATCTGCCGCTTCCGCAATCTCCTTCAATCTGAAACCTTTAGAGAAGAAGTGGTCAGCTCCCTCCAACTGACACATATCCTCCATTCCTGATTGCACTGATACTATAATAACGGGTATGTCCCATAATTTACAGTTGGATTTCAATTCCCTCAATACAGCATATCCGTTTTTTTTGGGCATCATTATATCCAGAAAGATAAGATCGGGCTGCTCCTCCAAGGCCTTTTCAAGTCCCTCATCTCCATCCGCTGCAGTAATGACGTTAAATCCCAGTGAGCCCAGATAGTCGCAGAGCAGATCACGGATTTCTTTTTGGTCGTCAATACATAAAATTGTCTTCTTCATGGTTTCACCGATTCCTTTTATAAATTTGATAAGCTCGTAAAAGGGTCATCGTCCCCTTCAATGACCCTTTACAAAGCTATCTAATCTCAACAGCTAGGTCTTTTCCGCCACAACTACGATTGATTGTCCCGGCCAGGGAAGAAAGGGATCGATCCTCTTCCAAAACCAGACAGAAAAATCAAAGCATTTGAGCTGTATTTTACTAAAATGCCTCCTTTTAAGTATGTTGCCATTGAAAAACCAGGCCAGAAAGCTGATTTTATTAAATGTTTTCAAATATTCAACGGCAAACCCCTTTTCAGCTAAAAGCTCTTCTATCTCCTTTTTTTTATATCGTCTTTTATGGGCCAAAACCCTGTCAAGAGAGTTATAAAGACGGGGAGAATTAGGCACTACTAAAATAATCTTACCTTTTTTGGTCAGTAAGCTATGTATATTTTGCAGAACCTGACCATGATTCTCCAGATGCTCCAACACATTGATACATAATATGGTGTCGTATCTTTTTTTGATCTTGTCAATATCATTCTCATCTTCGATATTTAACTTGATTACATCCACATTCGGCCTGTTCAGGAATATATTGTTTAATGTCTGTATATAAACCTGGTCGATATCGGAACAGGTATAATGCTCAGCGGGTAACAGCTCCAATGCCATTGTCCCAATGCCGGAGCCTATTTCCAATATAATGTTCCCTAAATGGGGTCTGACAAAGGAGGCAAGCCATTTATTGAAACGGTGGGTTTTTGACATGGCAAAGAGGATGCTTTTATCCCTTTCCTTGTAAATATCATCTATGAAATAAAATTTTATTATAACCCACAGGGCTGAAAGGCCGTCCCTCCAGGTAATCTTTTTACCCTCCTGATACGTTCTACCAAAATAGGAAATGGGTACCTCGAAGACCCGTGCGTTTCTCTTGGCAATCTTTAATGTCACTTCAGGCTCAAACCCGAATCTTTTTGATCTGAGCGGCAGGCTTTTTATTATAGACGTCTTGAAAACCTTATAGCATGTCTCCATATCCGTGAGATTCAGATCAGTAAACCAGTTAGATAGAAATGTCAGGAATCTGTTCCCCAGGGTGTGCTTAAAATAGAGTACACGCCGTGCCTCGGAATAAACGAAACGGGAGCCATATACAACATCGGCTTCTCCGTCCAATATGGGTTTTATAAGCTTCTCATACTCGTTTGGATTATATTCCAGGTCCGCGTCCTGAATAAGCACAATATCACCTGTAACCTCGTCTATACCGCGTCTTATGGCCGTCCCCTTACCCTGGTTGAGCTTTTGTCTGAATATCTTCAGGTCTTTATATATATGTGTCAGGTTTTGAATGATCTCCCAGGTCCCGTCCGTTGAAAAGTCGTCAATAATAATAAGCTCCCGGCTGATACCCTCAGGCAGATTCGCTTTAAAAACCCGCCTGACACATTCCCCTATGGTATATCTTTCATTGTAGGCAGGCATAATTATGGATAATTTCATTTCTGAATCCCTTCATTACAACCATGTGGACCAGGAGGGGACGAGGTGTTTTTAATCCCTGATAAAAGGATAACACAGATTGTGAACAGCGTCATGAACAGACCCAAAATAACGCTCATGGGCCGGTATACGAATTCCACCTTGTGATGTCCCGGAGACAGGGCCACCGCTCTAAAGGCGAAATCGGCCCGTAATATTTCCCCCTGTGACCCATCTATATATACCTCCCAGCCGGGATAATAGGTCTCACTCAGAAACAATATCTTCGGCCTTTTCGAAAAAGTGTATAATTCGATCCTGTTTGGCTGATAATCGGATATTATAACGCGTTCTTCTTCGATCATTACGTATAAAGAATCCTTACCCTCTTCATCTGTGTCTGTTTTCCCTGAGTCTGGTGCTTCCCGAAAGGGCGCTTTGTCCAGAAGGACTATTCGATCTGGATAAAATTCCTTACTCCGTAATATCTCTTTGTATTCATCCTCTGAACGGAGCACCTGGAAATCCTCCACCAAAAAGGCCCTTGGCAGGCAACGGAGATTTTTGTATATTCGTAATGAACCTTCGGGGTCTTCCTTATTTCCCACCATCTCCAAAAGCTCCAGATCCTCTGAATCCATCTCGTGCTTGGATATGAGATATTTCACATTCAGCAATGACAATAAATTGGTGCTGTCAGGCCTCGGAGATTTCATGATCAATGAGTTTATCTTTTCGTAATTTCCGAGACGGATTACCTCCGCGCCATTGATATTATATATATTATGAAGCAAATTAAAACCGGGCGTGATCTTTTCCTTATCCACTTTGATTGGATCGGAAAAGGTCCCTGAATATTTTATCGACTCCTTTCGTGTTTTAGGCGCCGTTGCCACTCTTGGAAAAGGGGACGGTTCTATTTTTTTCTGACTGTGAAGGTCCGGTTCCAAAGGGGATAGAAAAACGGCAGGTTTTGTTTTTGCTCTAAAAAGGGATTCTTCTTTTTTTATAACCTGGATTGTCTCTGAAGGTTTATAATATTCCTCTGCATTATATTTTTGGTAGTATCCCCGGTTTGCAAAGAAGAGATCGATAATCAGCAGAGAAACAACAGCCAGGGAAAAGGCCCTTTTCTTTTTCACATAGCGCCACCCAAAGGCCATAACCGGTCCAAACAGTGAACAAAAGAGTAAAAAACGTTTTACATTATGGATATTTATTATGGAGAAATTGTAATCCGGCGGAGCGATCCTTTTTGCCTCCATGAATGCCTGTACAGGACCCTGATATAAGCTGATCAGGCTCCACGCACAAACGGTACAAACACTTCCGATGAGAATGCCTCTGATAATTACTTGTGCAGTTTTTTTCCGATCCATGATTTGTTGACAAAGGCTATCATATCCCAATCCAGCCCCCATTGAAAGAAAAAAGATAAAGATAAAGAGAAACTTGACCGGATACCGGATGGAATTGAAAAAGGGTAAAGAAAGAAAGAGGTATCTATATAATGGGGTATTCCCGCCAAAAGAGAGAAGAAGGGAAAGCTCCATGATCAAGATAAGCGTCAGGGCCTTCCTTTTTTTATCTGTCAAAAAGAAGAGAAACAGGACAAAAGGTATTATGCCCAGATATATGGTTTTTAGCCAGCTTTGGTTCTGCCAGTATTTCTGTGTTGAATGTGTGTATCCATAAAGATCAGGAATAAAGAACTGGATCATATCCTTAAGGTCCAGAGACCATGTGACCGCTTCTTTATAACTCAACCCCCCTGCCCGTATGGAATGAAAGGCCATTTCTAGGAAAGGGAGCAACTGAACAGCGGAAAGGAGAATAAAGAGAAGGACGATAAAGAAAAGCCCCCGGCATCGTTTTTTTAATGTAGGGGGTGTGACTCCGGTCCCGAAGGGGTCCGGAAAGCAAATGAGAATAAAGAGCAATATAAAGGTGCCGTACAGGATCTCGATAGCGCCTCCAAGAAACATCATGACCAGAAAGATTGAGGTGTATATCAGATACCTGGTTTTCCGGTAATTAAGGTGTTTATGATAACTCAAAAGGACCAGGGGAAGCCATACCACTGAAAGAAGATGTATGAGCAGATTATGCACTGAAAGGAGATAGCCGCTCAACATAAAGATGCTTCCGCCAATAAAAGCTCCCGTATCAGTTGCCCCTAATGTTTTCAACAAAAGATAGGAAAAACATCCTGCCATAAAAAAATGCAGAATAATGATTATATTAAACGTATAATCAAAAGGGAAAAAAAGGAGTAGAAGGTTTAAGGGATAAAGGACACCAGGTTGCAGGGAAGCGAAAAAGGGCTGTCCGCAAGAGAAGTAGGGGTTCCATAAAGGGATCTTCCCCATCTTCACCATATCGGTCCATAATTTCCTTGGCGGTATGAAAAAGATGGACAGGTCCCTTTCGGTAAAAAGGACCCCACCCTTTAAGATATCTCTGAAATACAGTACACAGACTGCCAGGAATACACAAAAAATCAGTGTGTTTTTAAATCCTGAGCTCCAGGTGACATCCCATTTCTCTTTCTTAACCAAACTAGATAAAAATTGCATAAATTTTAAAAATGATTTCTGCGCCCTCTGTGGTAATTTTTTAAACCACAGAGAGCACAGAGGATACAGAATTAATTAACTTGTTTGAAAAACAGTTTGATTGGATTACTAGAATCCGGTATTTTCAGCGACAACACCTGCAGTTGTGGGAAGATTTGCGGCTGTCCAGTCCCAGCCATACACATTGCCTCCTATAGAGACTGTAAAGGAGTCTGTGGCAGATGCTGAGCTATCCACTCCCGACACCTGGGCGTTGTTCACAACATCCTGCATGTTGTATGCCGCCCCGTTTGTTCCCCCCACTAAATTCTGGGAATAAAGAACACTCACCGCACCCCTGAGGGCGGCGGTAATCCCTTTCGCAGATGCATCAGCGGCCTCTGTTTTAATGGAAAAATACTTTGGCACGGCTGTTGCCGCCAGGACTCCCAGGACGACAATGACCATGATCAGCTCAATTAAGGTGAAACCCTGATTCTTTCTGAGACTGCAACCAATCTTCTTGATCATTATATGTTCCCCCCTTTTGTTTAATTGTGCCATTGATATGGTCTTTTCAGAACCATACTTTGTGCAATCTCTATACCATCATCTCAAATAGCATCCAAAATGCCCATTCCCTTTATAAACAGGGACATTATAAAGAAAAATAAAAAGTGAGAAGATTTTTTCAGCCATTTTTTCTCTACACAATTTGAAGATCAAGCTACATTTCTTGTAGCTCCTTTATATTTTCGGTTTGAATGCCATATTTTTTTAAACGATGCCATATGCTTCTTTCTGATATACCAAGCAGTTTAGCCGCGTGCGCCTGAATCCCCTTTGTTTTATGTAATGCTTCGATGATCATCTCCTTTTCAAAATTGGAGACAGCATCATCCAGCGAGATTGAGTTTTGTTGCAACCGGAAAGAGAGACTGTCCGGCAGTCCCCTTATATAGAGAGGGATATGGGAAGGCTTGATCAATTCTTCCTCAGTTTCCATCATTACCATGGCAGATTCGATAACATTTTTAAGCTCTCTAACATTACCGGGCCATGGATAGTTCATCAGTATGTCCATGGCTTCTCTGGATATCCTGGGTATACTTCTGCCAAACGAAAGAGATGCCCTCTCCAGAAAGAAGTTGCTCAATATGGGAATATCAACCTTACGCTCTCTCAGGGCAGGTAAAATTATGGTGAACACATTGAGCCTGTAAAATAGATCCTCCCTGAATCTTTTTCCTTTAACCTCATTGATTAGATCCCGGTTGGTTGCCGCAATAACCCTGACATCAACCTTTATGGGATGTGTGCCGCCGATCCTTTCGAATTCTTTCTCCTGTATGATTCGCAATATCTTAGGTTGTGTCGAAAGGCTCATATCACCAATTTCGTCCAGAAAAATCGTCCCCTTGTTCGCCAGTTCGAATTTTCCGATTTTTCTGTCGATAGCTCCGGTGAAGGAACCCTTCTCATGGCCGAAGAGCTCGCTTTCCAGAAGCCCTTCCGGGACAGCCGCGCAATTCAATTTGATAAAGGGCTTGTCTTTTCTTAGACTGTTTTCAAACACTGCCTGAGCAATCAACTCCTTTCCGGTTCCGGTCTCCCCTAGAATCAATACCGTAAAATCAGTATCCGTCACCCTGGCAACCTGCCTTAAAACCCCTTTTATCATATTACCCTGACCAATGATATCCGGAAAGGACATGGACTCTATACTGCCTTTTTTTAACCGAACAAGCTCTTTTTTTATCTTGCTTTTTTCAAGAGCCCTTTTTATGGTCAGCTCCATTTCCTCTAATTTAAAGGGTTTGGTGAAATAGTCATAGACGCCTTTGTGGATGGCTTCTAATGCCAGTTTTTTTTCTCCAAAGGCAGTCATCATGATAATTGCGGAATCGGTTTTTTCTTGAATGAGATCAATGGCCTCTATGCCATCGACCCCAGGAAGTCTTATATCCAGCAGGATGAGATCACAAGTCTCTTTTTCCAGCCAAATGAGGGCCTGTTCGGCATCCGGGTAGGGAAAGACTTCATAGCCCTGTTTTTTAAGGGCTTCGGAGAGAAAGAATTGCATGCCATTGTCATCTTCGATAATCAGGATCTTCTCTCTCATAATTTATTTTCTCCTTGGAAAACCAATTCTCCTCTTTTACAGAGAGGAGAAACATTTTTTGAGGCTGGTAGCTCGACTATGAAAGTGGTGCCTAATTTCTGATCATTTTCAACCCAGATATCTCCGCTATGCGCGGCGATTATATGCTGGGCGATAGACAATCCCAGTCCGATCTTCTGCTTTTTTATGACAGAGAAAGGGAGAAAGAGTGTACAGATGTCATCGGCAGTGATATATGATCTTCTGTTAGTAAAGTGAATAGAGATAAAACCCATTGAGACGAAGCCTCCTGCTGTGCCGGAAGAATCTACAAGGATCTCTTCTCCATCATTGGCAAACTGCAGCATATTTCTAAGGATATTTAAAAACGCCTTATAAATCTTTTGAGGATTGGTTTTTACAGGGGGCAGGTCTTCCTGTAATTCCTCAATCACCTTTATTCCCTTGTGACTGAATTCTTTTTGGGCCTCCTGGACCACTTCTCTGAGAATCTGGTTGATATCTCTGAATTCAGATATATCCGTACAGGGTTTGGAAAATTCGATAAGCTCTTCAACCATCATATTCATCCTTTTAATGGATTGTAAGATGGTATCAAGGTAAGTCTTTTTGGCGTCCCCATCCTTAATGCCCTTTTTCATAAGTTCCGCAAATCCCTGGATGCAACCCAATGGGTTCCTGAATTCATGGGCAATTCGGTCCGCTATAAAGCCCAGAACAGCCAGTTGATCCGCCCTCTTCAATCGGCTCAGGAGTGGATTTGCAACCCTCATCTCCTTTTCCTTTAAATTGCATTTCAAAAGGCTTAACACCTCATCAAAGATTGAATAAAAATATTCGATCTCCCCCTCGTTGTTTAAATTGGAAGAATTGAGATAACAATTTATATCTTCAGCCCTACTGATCAGTTTTTGAATCGGGCGGACTATGGCATAAATCAGAAAGAATCCGCATAGAAACGAAAACAGGGCCAATATCACTACCCATATCTTCAAATGAAAAAGGGAGATAGAGTCGAGCATGTATCTCATATTCAGGGGAATGGAATTTCTTACATAATACATAGTCATGAAATAGATCAGATTAGCTGTAAGTAATGTTATACCCAGGAATATGATCGGGACGCTAACAATAAGACGTATCTTGAAACTTTTAGACTTTTTCATCATCCTCCCCTAAAGACCTTTATCATATCCCACCATGGCAAAAATATTGCCAAAGCCATAAAAAGGACCATAATGCCCAAAACTATAGTCAAAACAGGCTCTATATATGAGGAGAGGCGGCTCACCGTATATTCTGTCTCTCCTGAATAAAATTCAGCAACTTCATGTAGCATCTCATCCAGGGTGCCTGTATCCTCTCCGGTTGAAATCATACGGTAGACCAATGGGGGAAATATCCCGCTTTCTCTGACAGAATCAGATATCTTTCTCCCCGCGTTTAATTTTTTTGCCATTTCATTTATCTTTATTGCAATATACTCATTTCCTATGGCGCCGGACACGGTTTCCAGAGCGTGCACAATGGGTACTCCGCTTCGGGATAGCGCTTCGAGCATATATGAGAACCTGGACATGTATATCTTTAAAAACACAGGCCCCAGGATGGGGATTTTTAATCGGGCACGATCCCATGTAATTTGTCCTGTTTCAGTTCGAATATAAAGGCAGAAGAGAATCGCTCCGAGCCCGATACCACCAATGAGAAGGAACCAGTAGTTTTGAACGACATAGTTGGTTCCGATCATAATGCGTGTGGGAAAGGGTAGATTCATCTTGGAGCTTGCGAATATTTTGGAGAATTTTGGGATAACAAATGTGACTAAAAAGAAAAAGGCGGTACAAAGGGCGATTATGACCATTAATGGATAACGCATGGCGGATTTCAGGTTATCCGTAGTCTTCCTGTTAAATTCAAGAACGAGGATGAGTTGCTCCAGAATGCTTTTTAGATTGCCGCCCATTTCACCTGTATGGACCATATTATGATAAACATCGGAAAATACCCTTGGATATTTGGAAAGGGCTGAGGACAAACTGTTTCCCTGATCTACTTCACAACATACATCAGAGATTACCTTTTTCAGTTTTTTATTTTCAGTTTGTTCCGAAATGGCCTCAAGTCCTGATAGAAGCGGAATGCCTGATTTTATAATGGTGCGCAATTGTCTGGTAAAAAATATTAGGTCTTCGGCTTTAACCTTTAAAAATGCGAGATCCAGATTTTGCAGAAACCCATCTTTCTTTTCAGTTATAGAAAGCGGGATATATCCAAGTTCCTCCAGTTGTATGGCTGCCGTATTGGAAGAATTGGCGACAATGGTGCCTGAAATCTTTGATCCGTCCTCTGTCTGTGCCTTGTAATTAAAAGTGATCATTGGGATCTCTGTTAATCTGTTTTAATTACGCTCATTGCCTCATTTATATCCACGATCCCCTGGGCAGCCTTAGCAAAAGCATTTTCCTTCATTGTACTCATACCCGCCTTAATGGCGGCCGTTAAGATCTTGTCCGAGGATGCCTTTTCCATTATGAGCTCTCTTATTTCCTTATCAATAATAAGAATCTCGGAGATGGCCGTTCTCCCTTTAAAACCTGTTTGTTTGCAATTATCGCAACCCTTGCCCTGATATAGAGAAAAATCCTTTTGAGGTGAAATTCCCACATCTTTTAAGAACTCATGAGAAGGCGTGTAGGGTTCCTTGCACTTTTCACAAATGGTTCTTACCAGGCGTTGTGCAATGACCGCTGAGAGAGAAGAAGCCACCAGATAGGGTTCATTGCCTATTTCTATAAGACGTGTCACCGCGGAAGGCGCATCGTTCGTGTGCAGTGTGGAAAACACCATATGTCCTGTCAGAGCCGACTGTATGGCAATAGAGCTTGTTTCCCTGTCTCTGATCTCTCCCACCATAATCAGATCCGGGTCCTGCCTTAAGACGGCCCTTAACCCTGTCTCAAAAGAAAGACCCGCCTTTGTATTTACCTGTGACTGCCGTATCATGCTTATGGTATACTCTATGGGGTCCTCTATGGTAACAATATTTTTTTCTACAGAATTTATACACTTAATTAGGGCATAAAGGGTAGTTGTCTTGCCTGAACCTGTTGGTCCGGTTGCCAAGATGAAGCCGTAGCGTTTTTTTATGATTTTTTCAAGTCTTTCTTGGTCATCCAGAGAGAGTCCGATGCTGTCTATCCCATAATTAGAAAGTGTTTTATCCAGTATACGGATGACCACATTTTCTCCAAAGAATGTAGGAAAGGTTGAAATACGAAGGCTTACATCTCTTCCATCTATTTTCACATCAAAACGGCCGTCTTGCGGGATACGCATGTTCGCAATATCCATTTTGGCCATAATCTTGATCCTTGAAATAATAGGAAGCTGCATTTTTTTAGGAGGGGAGGGGATCTCATGAAGTATCCCGTCAATCCGGAATCTCACCCTCAGGACCTTCTCGTCCGGTTCTATATGGATATCACTGGCACTCTCCCGTATCGCCTGAATTATAAGATTGTTTACATAGCGGATTACCGGTGTGTCAAGGGCAATATCCCGTAATTTATTTTCTTCGATGTCATTGTTTTCCTCTTCTTCCACATATTCAAAGGATTCCTCATTGGTGATACCCTTCAGGGTCTCTTCCACGAGATCTATTTTGCCAAAGAATTGATCGATAAATTCCCTCATGGCCGTCTCTGTACAAAGGACGGGTTCTATCTCATACCGGGTAATAAAACTTACATTGTCAATGGCATCCACATCCAAAGGATCAACTACGGCCAGAATCAGCACATTGAATTTTTTGAATATGGGAAATACAAGATATTTTCGAATTATCTTCTCAGGCACCAATTTTATGATATCATGATCAATCTCAAAATTGCTCAGATCAATCAAAGGGATACGAAGGTGCAGGGATAAAAATTTGAAAACCTCTTCTTCCTCCATGAAACCCATTTCAATCAGGATCTTTCCAAGTTTCTTCCCAGAGTTTTTCTGCTCGGTAAGGGCTTTGTCCAGTTCCTCCTGTTTGATCTTTTTGCTGGCTAGAAGGATTTCACCCAGTGTCATTAGATTTTTCGTGACTGTTCCAGATTCCATTATTCAGATACCGTTTTTTGAGGAAAGTCTAATTCCTTGTAACATTTAAGTCGTTTAAATCAGCAGAAGAACTGTTCATTATTAGACAACAAAAATGTTACAAATCCTTTATATTTATCGGCATAAATCCCTTATAATCTCAGTACAATATTTAAATTTGTAAATCATTATGTTGGAGCTATCAGCTACATAAAACATAGGAATAGTTAGTTAGTTAGATTTACAGCAATAACGCTACTATCAGAATTTAAGGTTGAAAAAAAATTTTAAAGAAAGTAAGATAGCTTTTATCTCATACTATTTTCTTAATATCAATCTGTTAAGCTCTGTTTCAAATATTTGCTCAATAATATTATTATCCTAGAACCTTTCCCCTTGAGGAGGCGATGCTATTGATAAAAATCTTCATTCCGGCGTTATCCTCAACTCAAAAAACAATAATAAAGCAATTGGGACATTCATGTTTTCTCTTTTCAGGTAAATCTATAGTCGATAATCTATACCTTAGTGAAGGAGTGATTCTTTATGTCAAGGACATATAAGTTTTTGGCCATTTTTTGTTTAATTATCATTTGGCCTCTATCTGTATTTGCGACAAATGGTGACAACTTGATCGGAGTAGGCCCCAATTCCAGATCAATGGGTGGTGTCGGAATAGCGGCCCCTCAGGATGCCATAGGGGCGGTATTTGCCAATCCTGCCGCAATGTCTTTTTCTCCTTTCTGCCCGGGCTCAGAATTCAATTTCGCCGGGACCTTGTTTATGCCTAAGGTGAATGCAAAGATTGAATTAGGTGGCATAACATATGCGGCAGATAGTGAGAGAAAGACATTTGGTATCCCTGCCATTGGATTATCTACCCCAATCAATAAAAGCTTGCCATATTGGCGGTTTGGTCTGGCTGCCTATGGAATAAGCGGCTTGGGGGTGGATTATCGGGATACGGATCTTGACCAATCCAAATTCTATGATTTTGGAGAAGATCCCAATGGGAAAGATAGAACTTCTCCCCTAATTGCCGGGGAATTCACCCAGTTACAGATAATGAAGTTTGCCCCTGCTGTAGCTTATCAGCCCAATAGCCAGTTCTCCCTTGGGCTGGCTCTCCATATTGATTATGCAAATCTTGACCTTGGAAACGGGGCATCCTTTAATTACGGATATGGTGTTCAGTTGGGGACCGTGTATAAATTAGGTAACCTTATATCTTTAGGCGCCACTTATATAACCCCACAGAAGGTTGAATATAAAAATATTACAGATTTTGATGGAGATGGCAGCAGAGACAATCTGGATCTTGAATCCCCGCAGGAGCTTGGTGTGGGTGTAGCCCTTCATCCGATGTCTGATAAATTATTGCTTGAGATGGACGGAAAATGGGTAAATTGGGGAAATGCAAAGGGATACAATGAGTTTGGCTGGAAGGACCAATGGGTTTTTTCCTTTGGTGCTCAATTTAAACCAACACAGAAACTCTCCCTGAGGGCCGGATTCAATTATGGCAAAAATCCGATAGAGATGCATGATAATTTTGTAGGATATGATACTAATAATCCTGACCCTCTTAATCATATCCAGGTGCAGGGAAAATCAATGCCGACTTACTATTATGAGACCTTCAGGTTTATAGGATTTCCGGCCATAGTCCAAAGTCACTTAGCATTAGGTATTGGGTACGAATTTACAAAAAATTTTGATGTTCATGCAGGTTATATGCATGCCTTTAAAAAGGAGGTTAAAGAGAGCGGTATAGCTATAAATGGCCAGCCGGTTACCCTTGAATCAGGTCTTAGTGAGGATAGCATTGACTTTAGTCTAACCTGGAGATATTAAAGTTAAAGCTATTTCAGGTTAAATAATATATTACAAAGAAGGAGAAAGATCTTTATGATAGTCCAACAATTCTTCGTCAAGGGGCTTGCTCATAGTTCATATTTGCTTGGCGGTACTAATATCTGTGCAATCATTGATCCGCGGCGTGATGTACAAATCTATTTGGACTCGGCAAAATCCATGGATATGGAGATTACCCATATCCTGGAGACCCATCTCCACGCAGACTTTGTCTCCGGACATCTTGAGCTCGCGAAAAAGACAGGGGCATCGATTTATGCACCTAAATCGGCTGGATGTAAGTTTGATCATATAGGGATTTCCGAAGGAGACACCTTTAAAATAGAGGATATGGTATTGAGCGTATTAGAAACACCGGGACATACACCAGAGCATATTTCTTATGTTGTAAGGGATGAAGCCAGAGGGAATGAACCTGTATGCGTTTTTTGCGGTGATACGCTTTTTGTCGGTGATGTGGGAAGGCCTGATCTTTTTCCCGGCATGGCCCGGGACCTGGCATCAAGCCTCTATGACAGCTTACATAATAAATTGCTAAGGCTCCCTGATTTTTGTGAGGTCTATCCTGCACACGGTGCAGGCTCACTTTGCGGCAGGGCCATGGGTGCTAAGAGAACAAGCACCATTGGCTATGAAACAAGATATAATGCCTCTCTTCTGATAGATGATCGTGAATCATTTATAGAATCCTTGACCACAGACATGCCCCCGGCCCCTGATCATTTCAGCCGCTGCAGCGCTATTAATAGGGATGGACCTGCTCTTTTACATAATCTCCCTGTTCTTGAGGCCCTGAAGCCCGAGGCCTTTAACATGAGGGCAAAGGGTGGAAATAGTGTGCTGCTGGATGTTCGCAGTTATGACTCGTTCGGTGGTCAACATATTCCCGGGACTTATCACATAGACCTTGGCGGGAATTTTTCCACATTTGCTGGATGGATACTGCCGCCAGATGCAATTATTTTATTGATAACGGATAACATTCACCAGGCTGAAGAGTCGTGTCTTTTGATGAGGAGGGTCGGCATCGATCGTGTTGAAGGCTATCTTGATGGTGGTATGTTCCAATGGGCAAATGCAGGCTTACCTGCTGACCATGTTGGACAACTATCTGCAGAGGAGCTACATTCCATGACTTTGGATTCTGATGCAATTGTGCTCGTTGATGTGCGCGCCCCATCTGAATATGAAAAATTTCATATAAGGGGCGCTATAAACATTCCAGTAGCCGATCTCAGAACACGTTATAAGGAACTAACCCCTGACGTGCCTACGGTTTTGACGTGCAGCACAGGACATCGTTCGAGTCTGGGGGCCAGTATATTGAAGCAGCACAAATTTAAAGATGTATTAAATCTGGCCGGAGGAATGACAGGCTATAATAAAGCCGATTATGCCCCTGAATGCCCGGTATGTTTTATATCTCATGGGCCGCGTTTTTTAGGGAGCAAAATATAGTAAACCTTCTTGGCCGTTTAATGGTGTCATGACATGAAAATAAGCCTCCTTTCAAACCTTCCCTTTTATAGTAAGAGGTTTGGCTAAAGAGGAACAAAAAAGGAGAATAATATGGGATGGCTAAGTATGGAGCAATGGTCTCCTTATATAGTAGGTGTCGGGATAGGTATTCTGAGCTGGCTGGCGTTTCTGATATCCGACAGGCAGCTTGCATGTTCAACGGCCTATTCGCATACTAGCGGGATGATTGAGAGACTTTTTCGCGGTGCCGCTGTAATGGATAAACCCTACTATAAGAAATTCGTTCCATCAGTGGATTGGGAGTGGATGCTTGTTGTTGGCATTGTTATTGGAGCATTCATTTCAGCGAGTCTTTCAGGACAGTTTCATGTACAATGGGTGCCTGCTAAATGGGCCTATACCTTCGGTCATCTCATTTGCCCGAGGCTGCTTGTTGCTCTCGCAGGCGGCATTATAATGGGCTTTGGGGCGCGCTGGGGAGGAGGTTGCACAAGCGGACATGGAATAAGCGGAACACTTCAACTGGCTGTCAGCAGTTGGCTTGCATCCATTTGTTTTTTTGCAGGCGGCATAGTGACTGCGATGCTCATCTTTAAGGTTTTTGTTGGTTAAGGGGGGTATTATCCATGTTAAAGAACCTGCATGTAAAAAAAGGGATTCAATTGGTGATTGGGCTGATATTCGGTATTTTTTTCGGGTTTTTATTACAAAAGGGGCAAGTAACCAAATATGATGTTATTATAGGCCAGTTGCTTTTAACCGATTTTACCGTTGTCAAAGTCATGCTCTCAGCCGTGATAACAGGGATGTTGGGTGTTTATTTCCTAAGAGGGATAGGCTTGGCGAAACTGCGTATTAAACCGGGTTCTATCGGTAAATCAGTAATTGGCGGGCTTATTTTCGGCGTAGGGTTTGCCTTGCTAGGTTATTGTCCGGGGACAATGATGGGGGCCATTGGCGAAGGCTCTCTTGACGCATTGTTCGGGGGAGTTATAGGGATGTTCATAGGTACCTGGATATTTGCCGCAATCTACCCGCATTTGGAAAAGACTATCTTAAATAAAGGCGATTTTGGTGATATTACCCTGCCGGAATTATTTAAAGTAAATCAATGGTTCGTTGTCATTCCGGTTGCCATAACCTTAACAGCCCTGTTGGTGTGGATTGAAAAGGCCGGCTTTTAGATTGGTTTTGCTAGAAAAGCTATGTGTGCTGAAGATCCGGTTACCTTATTTCGAGGTCGTGGCAAGGGCATTATCCTGCCTCTCGACATATGGCTAAGAGACAAAAAGAACGAAAGTAGGAATCAGAGACTTTAATCTTCCAGGTGAGTGATCAAGATCTCTTTTAACCTTTCAGGGATGGAAGTTTTTTCCCCGAACCTTTTATCTATACTCACAAGAACGGTTTTAACCTTTCCGGCGATTTGATTGTTTTTTACAATATCATACAGAAGAGTACAGGAGCTTCTGCCTATATTTTCCACGGTTATTCTTACCTGGATACGATCCCCTGCCTCCAGCGGAATCCTGTAATCCGCTTCAGCATGAACAACAGGGGTCAGGAAGGGCTCGTTTTTCAGGATCTCTGACAGACTCAATCGGGACTTTTCCAACAGATCCTGGTATGCGTCATAAGCGATCTCAAAAAGTCTCGAAAAGAATAACAAACCGGCAGCGTCTGTATGGTATAATTTAACGCTCGTTTCATAAAGGTACATTTTTTATCCTTTTTCCCCTGAAAAAAACCACACCATCTTTACCAGTGCCATTGTATCCATCTTACAGTATTCTAACATCCTATGAGCTATTTCATCGCGGCGTTTTTTGGGTGTCTCAGGTCGTATTGCCTCCAGATAGGCTATCTGTGCTCCTGTCCCGTCCTGTACCTCTTCCAGGTTTTTGTAATCAAGCTCCGGGGCGATGGTCGGGAGGACAGCCTTAATAGACCAGGAACCTTTCATCCGAGGATGATAATAGTACTTCTGAGCAATAGGCAGCAGGTCGACCAGCCGCTCTATGATATTGTATATCCCTTGTGCGAGATCGGGGAACATTTTAGCAAGTTTCTTCAAATTATTCTTCTCAAACCCACTATAAACAAATATGGGGCCTTTAGTTCTCAAAGTATTGAGAAGGTTTTCTGCAAAGGGGCGCATAGGAGGATTTCCGCTTGTATCAAGAAACTCCGAATGCCTCAAATGCCCGGATTTTTCCTCCGTATGACATGACCATTGAAAAGGTAACTGATTGTATGGACTGGTGTCCGGCCATACAGGCACTGCAAACTGGATGGTTTCAAAATCAAGGTAATAGCGGGGATAAGGGAGATAGCCAAGATATTCCGCCATCTCCGGAGCCAATTCCGGCTCGCCAGTAATGGTAGTTCGTCTGATTCGTTGGTGTAAAGGTTTTATCAAGCGGTCTTCAGGGATATCACGGATATCCGAAATCCCTTCGGACACTAACTCCATTATTATCTTGCCTCCACGGGGCAGAATTGTAACAGGGTATTCCGGCAATTCCGTAAAGCAATGATTGAAAAAGGGACATTTAAAAGGCTTATGACAGTGTTTTCCAACCTTTATATCAGGTAAGTCCCCTTTTATGACATCCTGATATTTATCCAGCCAGGCCGGAATATGTTCCAGGATCGGAATGATGGCCTCCGTAACATCCTCGAAGATAAAAAGATCCTTATAATCCCCATTTCCGGAATAGATAAAATCCTTATTCACAAGGGCAATTTCAATTTGTTCGATGGGGTAACCCGCATTGTTGATCACCCAGAACTGCACCGCACAGTCCAGCAGATGATAATCCTTAAAGCCTGTTGAGGATTTGACTTCCACAACCCGGTATCCTTGTTCGGTATTTTCAATTATGTCGGTCCTTATCAAAATCCCATTATGTTCAAAGGCAGCTTCAAAAAGGGGCAAATCCGGAAAATTCCCAATCAGATACCGGGTTTCTTCCAGAGCGATTGATAAATCATCATTGTTTAGGATCATCTTTCCGTTGGGATATAATTTCCTGGCAGCTTCTCCGGCCTGAAGTCCCATATGGAATTTCAGATTCAGATGATTCGGCTCTTCTGCCAGCTCAGGATGGTGAATCTCCAAAAAAAGCCGCTTCGAACATTGGATCCCTGACAGTATTCTGGATTTTGAAATGTAGAAGTCAGTCATTATGATTTATAAATTATTATTCATTTTTAATTAGTTACTTCGAATTTGTTAGGATTTTATATTATAATTGCAGGATTTTCAAATAAGACATTTTTTACCCGGCAATTCTTGGCAATTGTATTCTGGGGGCCGCGGGGTTATGACCCCATCAAACCTTATAACCAAATTTAATTTTAATATGTTTTAGCCTCATTAAACTAAATATTAATCATAAAAAGGTTATTTTGACAAAATCAGAATTACTGACAACAACTTGAATTCAAGGTTGACAAAATTGCTATTTGTATATATAATTTTTCGTATAGTTGCTTTATGTTAGCTGGTTAGGAATTACATAATCCAATTGATTAGCAATCAATTTAATAATATTACTCAGGCATTAAAATCATTTTTGGATTATTATATGATAATTATATGAGTAAAATTAAAGCAGGTAGGCATTTAATTTTGATACTCAAGGATGAAAGTGAAACATCTCTGAAGAATGTTGTATGTGATTAAAAAGCTAAGATCATCAATTAAGTTATATTTATAAGTGACATACTTGAAATTTTATTACTATCACAGATCATTGCATTAATTAGAGAGTTCCGTAATCATCCCTTCTAATAAAGCCCAGATTTACCTGAGCATATCCCTAAAACAGACTGTTTATTACAGACAGTCTAGCCCTTTTCTCGGGGACTTGCCTCCATTGCTTTGATATTAACTAATATTTTGCCTGATTGACATAGGAATATTGTCATAAAAATTATACGTTATGTATATAGTATATGAAAAATACCTTTAAGTCATAATTTTTATTCTTCTTAATTAGCTGAAATTATTAGTTAAAATTCAATATCTGTTGCAGGCATAATTAATGCTACTTTGAGAATCCAAAATTGCGGCACAATTTTTTTATGGTGTAGGTAATAATCAATCCAAAAAAGAGGGGTGGCAAAATGAAAAAGTTCTTGGCGTTTTCATTGGTCGTAACAGTGTTTTTTGGAATCGCCCATATAGCAAACGCGGCAACAATCGGGTTCGATGATTTATCCGGAAATGTCGCTGTCACGGATCAATATGCTCCCTTAGGTATTATATTTCAGCAGACCGTTGAACTGGATACCTGGAATGAAGCATATGCGCCGGTCAAACATCCTGGCGATCATATTGCTTATAGCGGATCTTTCAGCCAATCCATATTTATTTTCGATGATGTCATTAGTTCTTTTTCCTTGCTTGTTACATCAGGCAATAACACTCTGTACCTGGAGGCATATGACAATAGTGATAACCTCTTGGGATTTGCCTCTGAATATATACCAATTGGTGATTGGCATTCCATGGATATTGAGTTGACCGGTTTTCCCGCACAAAAGATCATACTTCATGATGGCAGTGGATATTTCGCCTTTGACGAAATCACGTTCTCTCATGCTGATACGCCTGAGCCCTGTACATTCCTGCTTTTAGTTGCTGGGCTTTTAGGTTTTGCTGGGATCAGAAGAAAGATTCGTATATCGGCTTAAGCCATAAAAAAATACAGCGCAGGGCCGGAAAGTCGGCCCTGCCTTTATCTCGAGAATCTATATAACTATATGAAAAAAATACTCCATGTAGTGGAAAGTTTCGGGGGTGGTGTTTTTAATCAGCTCCGGACATATATTAATGCATTAGGGAATTGTTCTGTAGAGACATATATTGCTTATTCAAAAAGAGACGATACCCCTGATGATTTTAAAGAGTGTTTTCCGGAAAATACACATTTTTTACCTTTGGAGTTGACTCGTAATGTAAATTTAATCAAGGATGCACGAGGCTTGATTGCTGTTCGGAGAATCATAAATATTATTCAGCCGGATGTCATGCATCTGCATTCATCAAAAGCGGGTTTCATAGGACGCGCAACCCTGTTATTTAATTCTAATATTGTATCAAAACCGGCGGTTTTCTACACTCCGCATGGCTTTTATTTTCTTAATGACGAGATCAGGCCAGTCAAAAAGCTTTTTTATCAATATTTGGAAAAACTGGCTGCTTGTTTTGGCGGAACCATAGTCGCATGTTCAAAAAGCGAAGGAGATGTGGCCCGTAAGCAATTAAGGACAAAAAATGTAGTTGTTATTGAAAACGCTATTGATTGGGAGATGTTCGACTGCAAGGAATATGGAATGTATAAAGAAACCACCTTGAGGATAGGAACATCCGGACGGTTGTGCGCTCAGAAGAATCCACTAATGTTTGCTGAGCTAGCAAGCAGGATGCAAAAAAGAAATGTTCAATTTACATGGATCGGGGATGGTGATAAAGGCTTTAAAGAGCACCTTGAAGGTACAAACGTTTTCGTTACCGGATGGGTGAAACGTGATGAGGTCCCTCGTTATCTTAACACTCTTGACATTTATGTTCAGACATCCCGCTGGGAGGGAATGCCTCTCTCCGTCATGGAGGCAATGGCCAGCGGTCTTCCCGCAATTGTTACCGGCGTCGTGGGAAACCGGGATGTTGTGAATCACGGTGAAAACGGATTTATTGCGGGCACCATTGATGAAATGATTCATTATATTGAAAAATACAGGGAAGACAGAGAGCTTATAAAAAGGCATGGTCAAAATGCCAGTTATATGGCAAGAAATCGTTTCACCATCAGTCGGCTCAAAGATGATCTTGAAAGGTTGTACGATCTTTAAATAATTAATTTATAAACAGAAGGATATTTTATAAATATGTTGAAAAACGGACTGTTAAAAGAATACGCAAGCATAATCAATATATTCATCCGGATAGTGGATCTATTGATGATTACATTGAGCGCCCTTATTGTTTACAGGCTGGAATTTTATTCCTGGAAGGTTGCTTACGAATATCAAATCGCCGTAATAATTTGCCTGCTCCTTACAATTGCCATTTTCCCCTTGTTCAAGCTTTATCAATCATGGCGTGGACAGGAAGGATTTTCAATAAAGCGGACAATTACGGGGGCCTGGTTTGTTGTCGTGTTGACCATGTTTTCTATAGCTTATTTAACAAAGACAGAAGCCTTTATATCCAGGGAATGGTTTCTGATCTGGACTGTTATCTCCTGGATATCTCTTATTTCAATCCGAAGTTTTGTTTTCAGGACTATGGCGTATATCCGTTCCAGGGGATTGAATCTGAGGCATATTATTTTATTGGGGGCAGGGGACCTCGGCCGGCATGTTATTGAAAGTATGTCGAATAATCCCTGGACGGGTTTCAATATAAGGGTGCTGCTCGACGATGATCCTGAAAAACAGGGCAGGTATATAGCAGGGAAAAAGGTTGACGGTGTAATATCAGAAATCGGGGAATTCATAAAGGAACTGAATCCGGATGAAATCTGGATAGCTTTACCGTTGAGCGCCGAAAAACGGCTTCATGAGATATTACGTATGCTGCAATATTTTCCGGTTAATATAAGGCTTATACCAGATATATACGACTTGCAGTTGATAAATCATTCAGTTACTGAGGTTTCAGGTATATCTTTCATAAATATATCCGAAAGCCCAATGAAGGGTATTAATTTTATTTTAAAATGGATTGAGGATAAGATCCTTTCATTGTTGATACTTGGTATTATAAGCCCCTTTATGCTCCTTATTGCCTTATTGGTTAAGCTGTCATCGCCCGGGCCCATACTCTATAGACAGGAACGAGTGGGATGGAACGGAAAGACTTTTCAAATGTATAAATTTCGTACTATGCCGGTTGATACGGAAAAAAATGGTATTACATGGGGCGCAAAAAATAAACCCAACACGAGATTGGGGGCATTTTTACGCCGTACGAGCCTCGATGAGCTGCCGCAATTTTTCAACGTCTTGCTGGGAAAGATGTCCGTTGTAGGTCCTCGCCCTGAAAGGCCTATGTTTGTTGATAAATTCAAAAACGAAATAGACGGCTATATGCAAAAGCATCTGGTCAAGGCGGGGATCACAGGCTGGGCACAGGTAAACGGTTTCAGAGGTGATACCGATCTCAGAAAACGAATCGAATATGACCTGTATTATATTAAACGCTGGTCGCTTTGGTTTGATTTAAGGATCATCTTTTTAACCATTTTAAATGGATTTATAAACAAGAATGCCTACTAGATAAGAAAGTGCCTAAAGTGCCAAAGGTGTCAAGTGCTTAAAGTTGTAAAGAAAATGCTTAGAGTTCCAGATTCCGTGATCTTTATTCCTCTTTTATAACCCTGAATCCCATAGGAGTAACCATTTTACCATCAGCGAAGGTGTAGGGTTTGTCTCCGAAATTCACGATCACCTTTATGCCGTTTGAAAAGGCGGTTTGCTGCACGCTTCGGTCAGGCAAAAGGAAACGATGATCGATCATCTCCGAATATCCGGTGGCTCTTGCCACAGGGCATACGTCCTGATAACTTTTCACAAAACGGGCCTTGTTGTTTTCCCATATCTCACTGGTAAACATGAACATCGGTGGTGTGCCGTAGAGGATGTTGAAAAGGTCCCGTTTATCCCATAGAGCGGGCAATTTGTTGTTGTAATCACCCCAATACCAGTGAGAGACGATGCAGTCGTGGTAAACAAGCTCCCACAGCGGTAATCTGTATTTATGACCCAACTGGAACTTTTCCAGCTTTTCGGGAACTTCTTCGACAATTTGCTGCATATTCCTCCCGGCCCCGGGCAGCCGGTAAGGCCAGAGGCTTAGCATACCTTCGAAGTAATGAACATATGGAACAGCGGCTTCATGTCCGGTCTCGCTCCCTGTTACCAAGCCCTTATCCTCGGACATATATCGAATCAGTTCCATCTTCCAGTGGCGGCTCTCGCTTCGGGTCATCGGGTGAGCAGGGTTATAACATTCACGCCATGGTGAAGCCGTTGTCGTATCTATGAAACGACTTCGATAAGGGTGTGTCTTCAGATCGCCGGTGACACGTTTGCGGGCATACTTTAAGGCCTGCTTATCACATAATACACCGCAGGAATAATAACATGTGCCATCTTTAACCTTGACATACCAACCCTTTCTCCTTTCTTGTTTTTCGTCGAGCATAAGGTCTTCAGGCCAACCCTCCTGGGTCCAGTCCGGATGCTGATCGACCAGTTTTTTCTTGATGATCTCCGGATCCATAAGGTCCTGGTAAATGTCATAGCAACTGGTCAATATGCCGCCCATTTTGTTCATGGCTTCTATTTCTTCTGCAGTGCCACCATTACTCCATAAAATCCGCTCGATCCCAAGGGACTTCATTTCCTGAATAATCGGAAGAGGATTTTTGCCCCAAAACCAGACATCCACAGCTCCCATAAGCAGATCCACATTTGTATTTTCCTTACGTTTTTGGTCCAATGTCTTAAAAAGCCCCTTTTCCTGTGCAAATTTTCTGTATCTTTTTGCTATAGCTACGTGGCCTCCCTGATGGAAAAAAACATAATGGATTTGGCGATCATATCCAAAATGCCCCTTTTGAGGCAACCATCCTGGCCTGACACATAATTTACTATTGATCCTGTCGATCCGGATAGTTGCATCATCGGGTGTTTCCATGACAGCCATATGCCCCTGCTCGCCATTCGTTACTCCCCAGAAGGGCATGCAAATGCCATGACCGCCGAACGTAATAAGATCCATTGTCTCTATTGTTTCATCCTCAACCGGATAGGAAATGCCTTCATTGATAGGTACAACAAGGTAGGTGCCCGGGTCGCTTACGAACGGATACGGGAACAGTAATGCCTTTTTCATCTCCATCTTATCTTCTGCCATAATCGAGAGGGTAAACTCCGGCTCATTTCCAGGTAATTTTATAAACGTTCTGAATCCCCGGACAGATAATACATCGAACCATTTAAATTCAATGCCATCTTGTATTTTGGCATTTAATAATATGGCCTCATCAAGGGGTTGCTGGCGCCGGGACTGCCCTGTGCGTTTATCCTGGACCGACAGGGATACCTCGGTTGTGTCAAGTGTGACCGAAATCATATCATTAGATATGGTAAGTTGTTGCGGGATGTCGTTGGGTTCTGATTGCAGGATGTTGGTTACCTTGGTTAATGAAAAATCATCCGCCCAGATAGTGGCAGGTTTCATTCCTATTATCCGGGGGCGAATCCAGGTAACATTGCGCGGGATGGCAAATTTGGAGCTTATAAGATACCAATCGCCGGATTCCTCAAATTCATCATCTCCGAAATCCCAATTCAGAATATTTACATTATTGTCATAAGTGATAACGCAGATTTTTACAGAGCCCTCTCCCTCTATCTTCACCCAGGCCTTCAACGTAAAGACATCGCCGGGCTTAACCCCGATCATTTCCCCGTAATTGAGACACCAGTCCTTTGTCCCCCGGTTTTCGATACGGACAGAATAGCTTCCGCCATGATACACCTCTTTGTCAACGGTTAGTTTTCCTGAATCAGGCTCATTCGTCCAGAGCCTTTCCCATCCCAGGGGCCGTTCATCCTCTATTTGTTCAAATTCACCATTGGATATGATGTTTACATCATTCGCATGAGAGAACGAACCAATGATCAAAAGGGAAAATATCAATGGGAAGATGCTAATTTTTTTAATAAAACTTTCTTTCGACATTTTTTGATGAAAAATCCTTAAGCCATTTAGGATAATTATGATTGAAGAGTTAAACCCCTTCTTTGCAGCTCATAAGATCTGTTTGTGTAATAGGCGTTTTGGGCCAACATTTTACCGCCCATGCCTCGATAATACTGAGCACCCGCTCCTGGGCCTGAAGTGTATCGAAGGTATGATTGGTATCAGTAATAGTGAAAAAGCTTATCAACTCATGGGATCTCAAATTCTTGCTATCACCGTCAGTGATGAGCTTGAAGTACTCTTGACTGGCATCCCATTCAGAGCTTATCCAGAGCAGCCGGAATTTTTTTTCTATCAGAGAATTGAGGCTTTGGGAAATCTCCAAACCCACGTTTGCCACATCTTTGTGCCGCTTAAACAGGTTTTTAAACTGATTTCGGGCAGCCTTGATCGCACGTAAATACGGGGCCTTGCCTGTAAAGGTCCTCCAGAAACCCCTCGGAGTGAAAAACTTCGTTAACAATTCCCTGATCTGCCATCGGTTTTCCACGTACATAATCCAGGCAAGGCTACCAGCGAGTCCTCTTGGGTTAAGAAACACTGCTCCCACAACACGGGAGTCACAAGAAGCTATGCTAAAGGATGTCCTCGCACCGCTGCATAATCCCATCAGGCAGAAACGATCTATATTATAGGCCTTGGCAAGCCAATCCATGACTTCCTGTACTTCGCTATTGTAGCTTTCCGCGTAATTCATCGTATCGGTCCGGGGCAGGCTGTCGCCGATTCCGGAATGATCAAAGCGAATCGAAAGAAATCCTTGCTTAGCCAGACGCCGGGCAAGTTTAACGTAAAGGCGATTGGGCCCTACTCTGTGAATAAAACCCGCGTTAAGCAGGATGATAGCTGGTTTTCTGTATTTACTTGTGTCTGTTGGCGCCTCGGTTATGATCCCAACAAGGGATTTCGACTTGCCGAGAAGCACGGCTCGTTCATTCACGGGCACACCTCGGAAATCCAGGAAACTACTGACTGAAGTGTCTTCTGAGGCACTATTGCTTCATAGGGCTCCTTCAGCCAGATGCTGGCCTCAGGGATATGCCGGTAATGGAAACTCTCACCCTTTTCACTAAGAAATTCAGGAAGATTGGCGCTGTCCGTTTCTTCACCGGTCTTCACAACCAACACCTTATTCACGGATAGGGAATTTAAATTCAACAGGTCGAGTCGTTCCAGGTCTTTTATCATCTCAAGGGTTAGGGGATAGCCGATAACATCGAATTTATTATTGCCGTATCTGTACGGGGGAGGGTTTTCTCTCGGAAAAGTGCTCTGCAAACATAACATCTCTTCAACGAGGGCTTTCCCTTTGACAACGGGGTCCCACAAAACCAGGGCATCGATGTCATCCCGGTCCGCCGCTGCCATCATGGCAAGGCTTGCGCCCAAACGGAGCCCCAACAGACATACGCGGTCGATATGGCACTCTTTCTTTATCACATCCACTGCCGATGAGGTATCGTTGCACCAACCATTAATCCGGCCATCTTCATATTTCCCTCCCGAATCACCACAGCCGTAATAGTCGAAGGTTAGAACATGATATCCTGCTCTTACCAGACGTCTGGCCATCTCTCTAAAAGCCCGGTGACAGCGTATATACTCGTATGCATGGGGATAACACAATACCACACCGTGGTTGCGGGGTCGGCCTGCCATACGGCAAATGCCCAATAATGGCCTTTCCTCAGTGCCGAAGAAAAATGGTCTCAACACCTGCTCAATCCCTGGTTTTTATTTTGATTAGGATATACATCCTGTAAAAAAAGTATAGTTGAATATTGTAATTTTGTCAAAACAACTGATTGTAATTATTTGGCAAATGGTCAATAAAGGGATGATTTTATCCATTATGATATATTTGTCTTCAAAAATTTATATCATACTTGAATGCTGACGCTATTATTTGTCTCCATCGTTCTGGTCACTTAAAGGATACCATACGTATGGTAATGATTTTAGTCGTTTCAAGTTTTCATTTTCCAGCAACTCTTCCTTTTTTATTCTTTTGAACAAAGACTTTATATATGAATTAGTATATCGGGTCGCTTGGTAGACCTCGTAAGTATTAATTCCACAGGAATTGATTATGACTTCCCAAACAATTTCTTTTGATCTATTTATCTCAAATAAACGACTCAATCTTATTTCTCTATTTAAAAGTTTTTTACTGACTTTCTTATAAAATCTATTCAGTATATCTGATGGTTGATATTCTCCTTGACAGATAAAAAAATTTCCATTTGGGAGTAGCTGAACCCCGCTAATATATCTGCTATAAAATTTTGGATTCTTTGAGTATCTATCACTATATTCCCAGACAATTTCTTCTGACAAAGGATTAAGTTCAATGATTCTTGAATATCCCCTTCTTATTCCATTATCAAAGAGTATTATATTACCATTTTCCATCATTCTTGGATTATGTTGCCCATCAAGTTTTCCAGGTCCCCAAGCCCATACTATTTTGCCAGAATCCCTGTTAATCACTCCAATGATACTTAAGGTGCAATAACTAAATAAAATATTTCCTGGCCTGAACCGAGGATCTTTCAAGGCCGTTGCATTTTCTTCAATCACCTGGCATGTATTACTATGGGCCCAATCAAATACTCCGTCGATTAAAAGTTGCTTTTGTAAATTTAATGGAAATTGAATACCTGTAAATTCCGACAGTTCATTCAGATGGTCTTCGCCCCTCCATTCCCAAATAATTTTTTTCCCCGAATCTATCTCAACTATTCTTGGACACCTTACTTTACCTTTACTGATAGCAGGGACCTCCTTATCCTCAATATAATGTAATAAAATATTGCCGTTGGGCAGAATATAGAAATCATGATCTGCCCAGCATTTATAATACCAGATTATATTCCCGAATGGATCTATCTCACGAAGTCCAGCTCTTATTTTATAAGAGCGGTCTCTGGTGGTATATAGTAAATTGCCATCAGGTTTTAGTTTTGCTAATTGGACAGATCCCAGTACATGCCATGTATGAACGATCTCGCCTTCAATATTCATTAAATAAATCTTGTTGGATTTATTTAATTCCAAACCAATATCATCTACTGTGTGTGTAAATAAGGTATATCCTCCAAAATTTTTGTGTTTATTGTTACTATTCATATTAATTATTGGATAATTATATGCTTTATAAATGCTATACGATAATATTATAATAATACATGCTAAAAAAAGGGCAAAAAATTTAAATTTCCTTTTTATCGAAAATCGAGTAAAAAAAATATTCATATCAAATCTCTAAGAAATATATCGTTTTGATTTGCAATAATATACAATGAGGTGGAAGCTGCAATTATTATCCAGAAAATATCAACAGAAGCAGCGCTTACAAAAAAACTGGCTATTAAAAATGCAACAAAGGATATTTCAAGCAAATTTGATACCTTATATAAAAATTCGTCACCTTTTTCTATTGTTAATCTTTTTATCCTTCCCAGAGCCAAGAAATTTAGCAGTATGCCGGCAATAAAAAAAATAAATCCTATCAACCCGGTCTCTGTTAATATCTGAATATAAGTATTATGAGCATATCGCGTTGTTCGTTCAGCCTCAGAGGGCGCGTATTTAGGGTATATATATGGGTAATTACCGATGCCGACCCCGAAAAAAGGATAATCGAAGAACATCTGGATACCGGCTTTAATACAATCTATTCTGCTGGATATATTGCGGATATCCATAGAATCAGTTTTTTTCATATTAAAGGGATACAAAACAAAGTTGTAGACCCTTTTTAAAGATCGCCTTGAAAGGATCGGTAAAGAGATAACTATAACCATAAGGGTTACAATCAATATTTTTTTAGGAATGAGTGATCTTTTGATCATTAATATGGTTATTATAAATAGAGCAAGTATTGCGGCTCTGGATAATGAAAAGATTATTCCGAGAAAAATTAAAACTTCGCTGATGTAACAAAAAATGATTATAAGTTTCTTTTTATCATCCATAAATATAAAGGCTAAGGGAAATAAGGTTACAAGTATCAGAGCGAAATAGTTTGCATCCTTGGTATATCCAAGTGCTCCGTAAAGTCGATTGGGATCCCTTTTTCTTATCATCATCTCATACATCTCCGGAGTTGTAGATGTTATACCTAATTTATCCGTTATAGGCAAACGATATTTTTTATAGGTGTAATTATCAATAATACTGAAGACAGTAATAATTGCCCCTCCCAATAATAGTAGATAAATAAATTTTCGAATCCATTGACTTGAGGTTATAATATTTGTAATAAGAAAATATAACAGAAATACCCTGATATAAAGCCTGAGCGTTTCTATACTAATGTTTAAATTAACTGAAAAAAAAGTGGAAAATATTATTACCATTGCAAAGAGCAAAATCCAGACTCCTTGAAATGAAAAATTGAACCTTCTGTTTTTTAGTATAAAAAACTCTACAAAAAACAAACCTATTATGATTGCACCCATGAGACGATTAAAGTTCAGGAACGAAACTTCAAAAAGATTAGCCGATCCGATCATTATATTCAGGATTATAAACATAAGTATCCACTCAGCCTTCATCTTTAAAAATAAGAAAAAGATTATCAAGACCGCTGATAATGGAATGAACAATAAAGAGATGTTTGATACGTATTTTTGTGAAAATACATGTATAATAACAACTGCCAGGGCTATCCCCGCTAAAATTATTCCTGTTTTTTTAAGCATTGCTTATAAACTTCGATTGTTTTTTGTGCAATCAAATCCCATGATAGATCTGTCTTTTGCTTTTGATACGCATTTTCACCCATTTGTCTGGTGAGGGCTTTATCATTTAACATCATGCATATGGCCTCAGCCAGCTTGCAAGTATCGCGCGGCGGGACTATTTTCCCGGTGATCCCGTCATCAACGACCTCGGAAAGACCTCCGACTTCCGTTGTAATTACCGGCTTACGATAAGAATAAGCAAGAGGAATTATTCCGCTCTGTGAGGCCTCCGTATATGGCAAAACTATAAAAGATGCTGATTTGAACAGGGACTGTAATTCTGTTTCTGAAATATGCCTGTTAATAATAACAAATCGTTTTCTATTTTCGATTTTATCTAAATATGGATCAAGGCTCTTTCCTGTCCCGGCGATAGTAATCGTAAAATTGTTCACGCTCTTCGAAATGATAGGCTCAGCGGCTATCAAGTATTCAATACCCTTATAATCCTGTATCCTGCCAAAAAATAATATATTATTTTGATCGACGGAATTTTTTTCCGTTTTATCATCATTGAAATTATAACTACCTATAGGCACCACATGAATATTATCAGGTTTTAGGTGATGTATGTCAATCATTTGATTCTTTAAAGAGTTGGCATGAACGATGAAATGGTCCCCAATGGATCTGACAAACCTGTCCGCCATATTTCTGATAAATGTCTCTTCACCCGGATGAGGTAAGGGATCGTGGACAGTAAATACGAGCTTGTTTTTTGCGGCTTTAACAAAGGGGAGTACAAAACAGAACCATGCGTGGCCACTGCATTGAATATGAATTACATCAGGGGAATATTTCCTGATGGAACGATAAATGTTAAAACTATAATACAAGTTAGCAGGATTACGCCTTTCAACCTTCTGAAATAATTCAAGTTCTGTTGAGGGTGACAGGTATTCTGTGATATCACCTGCAATATTCGAAGGTAGCATAAGCTTAACTTTCAGATGCTTCGATAGACTATTTGCCAATTTTACACAATATTCGGTATGCCAGAATCCCAGTAGTAGGAGTTTCATTTTATTTTTGCCATTATTAAAATTCTCTCTCTTCTAAATCTTTCTCTTTTGCATCTTTATAGTAACTATCTGTTTACTATAATATTGTATAATAAAATCTAAAATGGGAATACACTTTAATAAGCTTATATTATATACTGATGATCATAACGATTATAGTATCTACTTTCAAATGATTTTCTATTATAAAAGATAAAATACTTGCCTTTAAGAAAGTAATTGTAAAATTTATCTTTTCATTTCAAGATCTTCTATTTGGGAGGGAATGAGCGTTGTTTTCTGTCTGTGGAGACTCTTTTATTTATATAATAATTATTGAATATGTCTTTCCCCGTTTTAATATTTCAAGCCCCCACTAATAATCCCACTAATTGTTAAGCATAAAGAGTTCAAACACAAAATCGAAATTATTTTTTCAAGAATACTTTCATTGACAACACCTCTAAAGATGAATATATTTTTAATAAATGCTCATGCGTTACAAAATTAATCCAGATATAACTCTCATGAAACGATATCGATTTTTAGTTAAACCATTAAGGAAATTAGTTCGATACCTCTCTCCAGAGGATACTATTCTTCTTGATTATCCAGTAAGACCTAAGCAAAGATGGAATTTATCAAAACCACATGAAGAATTATTTAATATATTGAATACTAATCGTAATTGTTATATTGAGATATTAAATTCGTTTCAACAATTTATTCCCAATTTACTTAAGATAAAAAAGTTAAAAGGAGAATGTGCTACAAAAGAGCCTTTTTGGATAAATGGTTGGATGCCGGCTTTGGACGGTGTTGCACTATACAGTTTTCTTGCTCTTAAAAAACCAAATAAATACATAGAGATTGGGTCCGGAAATTCTACGAAATTTGCTTATAGGTCAAAAATTGATAACCAACTCAAAACCGAGATAATTTCCATTGATCCTCAACCACGGGAAGAGATCAATGATCTTTGTACTAAAATTATTAGAAGTCCAATTGAAGATGTGAAAATCGATCTTTTTAGCGGTTTGAGAGAAAATGACCTTCTCTACATAGATAATTCTCATAGAGCATTTATGAATTCGGATGTAACAGTTGTTTTTCTTGAGATAATTCCCCGCTTAAGACAAGGAGTCATTGTTGAAATTCATGATATTACACTGCCATATGATTATCCAGAAGATTGGAAAGACAGATATTATTCTGAACAATACCTATTGGCTTCATATCTCCTCGCAAAAGGCAAAAAATTTGAAATTATACTACCCTCATATTTTGTTAGTTATGATAGAGAATTAAAAGGTATTTTGAAATCCCTTTGGGATTGCCATGAAATGCAAGGTGTTGAAACACATGGTTGTTCATTTTGGCTCCGAATTCTTTAACCTATGAGCTTTTATAATTTTTCATACCGGACCAAAATGACATTAAAAAGTCTTTCAAAAACCTTTTTCACAAACAGAAAAATATTTCAGATTAAGGATTCAAATAAGTCCCGGGTCTTGCTTGCCATTTGTTCTGCGGTAAATAATATCTTTACCCTTTTAAATCCCGCATTGCCGAAGTCCTTCATCTTTTTCGGATCGTTTACTAACCGGATCAATGCCTCAGCAAGACGATTTATATCACATGGAGGGACAAGATATCCTGTTTCACCATCAACGATCATTTCTGGTATGCCGCCCACATTTGAGGCAACAACAGGTTTAGAGGCGGACATGGCTTCAAGAATGACCATAGGCATACCTTCATTGATGGAAGGCAGGACTAAAATATCAATGGATTTGATAATATTCGGTATATCGTTACGAAAGCCTGTGAATATAACATGTTCCTCTATCCCTATATCCCTGGTTTTACCGATTAATTCATCCTTCAAGTAACCATCGCCTACAACAACAAACCTTACAGCATTGTTATTCTCCAGGATGATTTTTGCTGATTGCAGAAAGAATATATGTCCCTTTTCGATTCCGAGGTGCCCGATCAAGGCTATGATGGTATCGGAGTCGTTTATGGAAAATTCTTTACGGAAATCCCCTTTATTTTTATTTTGAACGTTGGAAAAAAGGTCATAATCCACGCCATTTTGAATGACAGAGATCTTTGATTCATTGATACCCTTTCGGATCAATTCCTCTTTTCTGGCGTTTGAGACCGCTATATATTTTTTCACTAACGGACGAGTGATATATTCAAAGAATTTTTCCTTCAAGACAAACCAAAGTCTTTTTTTCCCCCATTCCCCCGCGTAGATGTGAATTGTGCTTATTGTAATCTTCCCGGTTATTAAGGCGGCAACCCTGCCAATAAAGCTTACCGCGCCGCCATCGTGTATATTCAATATATCAATGTCGTTTTCCCTGATTAACCTGGTTATGCACCTTATCGCCTTTAAATATCGTCCCCTTCCGGCCTTCTCCAGGAGGTGAGCTGTAATGCCCTCCGATTTGAACAGGTTGCAAAACTCCTCATTGTTGCATACGATTTGTATATTCAACCTGCTTTGATCAATATGTTTGATAAGCGTCAAAAGATAGGTGGCAGTGCCGCCTATCGATTCATTCATCAAAAACATTAAGATATTAATCCTTTTTTTCTGCATCATATATTCTCGATTTAAAGAGCCGCTTTCTGGTCAGATTCATGTCATAAAATCCGGAAAATATAAATTTAAGATATGAAAGGGTAGTTTCCGGGCCTATTGTTACCCTTTTAAGCGCAAAAAGGGATCTTAGATCGTTTTTGACGCCCCATTCCACGGAACAGGCTGCCCGAAAACCCATTTTTCTTACGATATTCAAAACCCTTTCATCATAATCACCATAAGGGTAACAAAAGGATGTTATAGGATTTTCCAACCTTTGCTCCATTAATTTTTTGCACTCCAGGATTTCATATTTAATGTCATTGTCAGTAAGCTGTGTCATATGAGGGTGATTTACTGTATGAGCGCCGAAGGATATACCGGTATTTTTCAATTGTATAATTTCTTTCCATCCCAGCATCTTTAATCTTGGCACCGAATCTTCTTCGATCCATTCGCATGAGCCTTCAATATACCCTGTGGTTAAAAATATGGTAGCGCAAAAGCCATATTTTTTTAATACCGGTAAGACTTGGGAAATAAAATTAAGGTATCCATCGTCGAATGTAAGAACAAATGATTTTGCAGGTGCGGGCCTGTTTTCATTTATACAGCTTATATAATCATCCAGTGAGATAGTTCTGAATCCGTTATTTTTCAGGAACTTCATCTGTTTTTTGAATTCAGAAGAATTGACCGAGACTATAGAACCGCTATCATCGATAGAATGGTACAACAGGATTGGAGTATACTTGCCCCGAAAGATATATCTGCCCAAAAAATAAAGAAGATCGAATGCCTTGTCTTTTAAGGTCAATATGTTTTGTTCTGATAAAATATGCTCGATATCCATCTTGTTTGTTAATCCTGAATATCCGGATCCGTAGGTTATCCGCAGTTTAAATAATCGATCCGGCCCTCGCTGCCTCTATGTATAATCTCTCGGTTTGTTTCAGTATCTCCTTTAAAGAAAATTTCTCTTCAACCCTTTTTCTTGCGGTACGTGCCAATCTGCCGGATAAGTCCTTATCCCTGATGAGCTTACATATGGCATCCTTAAGTTGCTCAATATTGCCAGGTTCCGTTAATAAACCCGTAATCCCGTGTTCGATCATTTCAGGGACACCGCCAACATTCGTGGATACGACCGGGACATAACTTGCCATTGCTTCGCAGATGGTCAAAGGGAATCCTTCCCACAATGAGGTCAGCACAAAGATATCCATAATTGAGAATATCTCCCTTATATCCTTTATAAAACCCGTGAAAATTATTTTTCCCTTCAAGGAGAGCTTTTCAGCAAGCCTTGATAAATCATTCAATAATGGCCCTTCTCCTGCAATAACAAACCGGGTTTGAGGAAAGTTTTTTACAACCTGACTCGCTGCAATTATAAAATCCTTCTGCGATTTTTGCGGGGCCAGCCTTCCGATATTACCTATAACTATATTATCCTCCGTTAAACCCAATTTTTTTCTTCTCATTCGGTTTTCAGAAGATAACCCTTTGAGGGAATTGTAATCATCAATATCTACAAAATTATAAATAGTGATAAATTTGCCGGGTGGCAATCCTGTTTTTGATATTGTGAAATCACGTACAATATCGGAAACGCTTATGATTTTATAGTTAAACAAACCTGTAAGCCGGTCAATAAGGTTAAGCGCCTTGTATCTTCTGAATGATTCCATATTCTGTATTGTCGAGATGATTATCCTTGTGCCTGCGATTTTACCTGCGATTCTTCCAAAAAAATCGGATTTGAATAGCTGTGTGTGTATTATATCGATTTTTTCCTTTTTAAGGATAAGACAGAGTTTCGGGATTACAAGAATATCGAAAACACTTCTCATATTGAGCGGGTATATTTTTACACCATTTTCTATGATTTGATCGATAAAAACAGGATTATTTCCCAGGCATGCCACAATAGGTAAAAACATTTTTCTGTCAATGTGTTTTACAATCTTATAAACGGCATGTTCAGCCCCTCCATAGGTATTTGCAGTAATAAGATATAGTACCTTTATGATTTTATTGTTTTTGGGAGTCATGATTTGATAATTGATTTTTTTAAGGATATGAAGGTAAATGTAATATTAAGATACAACATGAAGAGAAAAATAGTCTTTTTATATTTTAATCTTGTCCCTTAATTCGGTTGTTTTATAAAAACCTGTAGATGAAAGCAGGGATATATGCCTTTTTATTATTAAGTATAACTCCGTTTATTGTGATTCCGTCTTTTTCAAGCATGGCCTGCGCGTTTTGAACAACCTCCACCTGTGTCTTGTCGGCTTCGATTATGTAAAACACCGTATCTGCTTCCCTGCAGAGATTGAGCGCATCAGGGGATTGAAGAACAGGCGGACAGTCTATAATGATCAAATCAAAATTTGCCTTAACCTTTTCTATTATCTTACCAATCTTTCTGATTTCAATCTGCTTGTTTTCATTTCTTGAGGTTATAACATTTAATTTTTTAGTCTCTGTAGGCTTTATAACATCATCAATACCACATTCCCCATTGAGAAGGTCCGCTAAGCCTTTTTTGTTCGACAGGTGAAAAAGGTCATGTAAGAAGGGGGCTTCAAGGTTGCCGTCTATTAATAATACGGATAAATTTCCCGATGCAGATAGAAATGTTGCCATATTAGAGGCAATCGTAGTCGTTCCTTCTCCTGCCATGGATCCTGTAAAAATAATGGTTTTTATCATGCCTTTTTCATTCTGGTTCTGAAAAAAGTTTTGAACCATTTTACAACTTTTTTCGTATTCAGTAGACCCCTTCCATAAAAAGGCTGAAGGATCAAGTTTACGGTTCAGATTTTGGAATGTTGCCAATAAAGGCAATTTAAGAAAATCAGAGACATCGGAGATGTCCTGAAAAGAATGATCAAAAAAATTAAGCAGGGTTATTGCAATAAAACCAAAAAAAAGGCCGACAATGATTCCAAGCAACGAATATAATACAGGCCGGGGCTCAACTGGTTTTTTGGGGGTAATTGCCTCTTCTATTTTATAGATGGAGATAGAGCCTTGTTGCTCTATATCGGCGCTTTCGCTGACCTTGTAAATGGATTTAATCAGGTTCGCCTTTCTTTCTTCCAACTCTGTAATGGTTTGATCGTATTCTTCAATAATTATCTTTTTATCCTCGATATTTCTTATCTTTTCTGTATATTCTTCTATCTGATTTGTCAGAGAATCTTTTTCTAATGAAGCATCCTTAATATCGAGTTCTATCTTTTTTAACTCATTGGATAAAACGTTTCTTTTCCTTTCCGTTAAATTTTTTTTAACATCGTCGATCTGTTCCGAAATCAACTTAACCTCTTGATCCTCTTTATGGAATTTTTTGATCCTTTCATTCTTTTTGAGTTCGAGGTCCAATAATATTGTCTCCAGTCTTGAAACGACATCCGGAATATTTTTGAGATAGGGTGATATTTCTATTTTTTTCTTTTTCAATTCCGTTGAAATGTCCTTTTCTTTTTCCTCCAGTACCTTTACCCTGGTATCAAGCTGACTTAAACGCATATTCAAATCTTCCAGGTTCCGGAGATATATCCTCTTCTGTTCCTCAATAGAATAAAGATTTGCCTCCTCCTTCAGATTTTGCAGATATTCCCTTTTCTCTGACAATTCCCTGGAAATGTCCTCCTTTTCCTGCTCAAAGAAATTTGTAGCAATTGAAGCAATGTCTTTATTTATTATATAGCGCCTTCTAATGTATTCATCAGTCAAGGTATTTACAAAAGGCGCTACGAGGTCCTTTTCCGTGTGGCGAAAATTTATTTTCAATATATTTGTTTTTAGACCGGGTATAACAGATAATCCCTTTACGATATCATTTATACCTCCTTTTAATAGACCCTGTAATTCAGGCTTTTTAATCACGCTGTTTAAGACCGGCCGGCTATATAATATTTCAACCTCTGTATCCAGGAAATTGTATTTCTGTATATAAGTAGAATTCAGGAGTGTATTTATATTTTTTTGCTCGATCAAAATCTTGGAATAAGCTTCATACAGGGGGGATTTCTTGAACCGGTAGAAGCTGTATAATGAAACAGGGATAGAAACCGAGAAGATGCATAATATCAGAATGGTCTTATATTTGAATAATGGTTGTATAATATCCCGTAAGGAAAAGAGTGTTATATTTTTTTGGGCATCTGGCATCAAAATATACTTTTGGGAACAATCACTATATCATCCGGCTTCAAGTTGATATTAGAGCTCATTTTATCCTTATCCACTATCTCCTGGAAATTAACTATTATGGTTTTGGCGCCTCTTATAATCTTTATCTTGGACGGATTTGCATACTTGCTCATGCCGCCTGACAGAACTATCGCATCCATGATAGTTAAACCTGTTTTATATGGTATTTGTCCGGGCCTGTTAATCTCTCCATACAGGGTGATGTTCCTATTCGAATTATCGGGAAAATATAATAAATCATACGGCTCCATAGTTATGTTCTGGGTAAGGTCACCTTCGTCCAGAAGTTTATGATAATCAATATTGATTTTTTTCCCATCCCTAAGGAGAAAGGCACCTTCGATATCCGCTGTTCTATCTATGCCCCCTGCAAGTGAGAGGAGATGCAAAAGAGATATTCGTTTGTTGAGATTATACATGCCGGGTTTCTGTACCGCGCCTAAAACATATATATCCATGCTATTTATACTATTTATGATAACAGTCACATCGGTGTCGGACACAAATTTTTTTAATTTAGACGTCAAAATATTTTTAAGTTCTATCGGGGTTAAACCCATGGCCATAATATCACCAACCAGAAAAAACGATATCTTTCCATCAGGCCTTACCGTGACATTCGCCGACAGATTTTCGTTTCTCCAGTCCGATATGAATATCCTGTCTCCGATGCCAATCCGGTAGTCGTTATTTCCCTCTTGTTGATCTGATAGGCATGGATGAGCTGATATAAGGTTCAAACAGATAATAGAGAGCAGGATGCAGATAAGGTGCTTTGAGTTAAAATGATTTTTGTATGTATTCATCATAGAAAACATTTCATTTATCATTGGAAATATTTTTTTCAAATCTAATGGACCTTGTGCTTCATCGGGCCTTTAACGAAAATCGAATTTGTTATATTCAATTCCGATACTAATAAGGCTCCGCCTGAAGAAAAGATCAGGTAATCCAACATCATTGTCAATCGTATCACGCCAAGTATAATTGTATTCTATTTTTAATACCCAGTATTTCAGAATGCTGTAATTTGTTTTAAGCGCAATTGTAGATTGTTTATAATCAGCGATTCCAGCCTCTTTGGGTATCAAATAATCGTTTTTAAAAAAAGAATAATACAATGTTGCCTTAAATTTAACTTTGTTATCATAACTCAAATCCGCAAGAAAACTCAAGGTCTTATTATCATTCTTAGAATTAGAAACTTTCGGATCGGAATAATAGTTGTCTCTGAAATTGTTTTTTTTGAAATTACTCGAAAGTGTAGCAGAGAAATAAGAATTAAAAAAAGCTGTGCCGTTTAACCGGATACCTCTTCTTTGAACCAACTCCCCAAAACCCCTGCTACCTGATATTTCATGATCATAGGAAAGGTTTATTAAAGCATAATTAAATTCTTTTTTGTAGGCTAATCCACCTGTAAAATAGCCTTCTTCTTTAATCAGTGAGTCTTGATTATCATCTTCAGTCCTTAATGCCCCGCCATAGGCCCTTAAATTAGATTTATCAGAAAGGTCCCATAAGGATGCCACTATGAATGAATAAGTTTCAAATCCCTTGTCTTGACCTTCGAAAGTATAATAATAAACACCGTCCTGTCTGTTTTTTTTAAAGTTATAATTCTTGACCTCAAACATCAAGCTGAGTTTATTCTTATTCATTCTTCCATATAGGGAATCAAGTCCTATTCTGAAGCTGTTTATATTTTCATCCAATTCCCTAATAGTCTCTACATTATCTAAATAGCGTTTGTAATCTAAATATAATATATTCTTGCCTGTAATCTGATAATTCGCTCTCACATAAAAATCGTCTACATATTTTTTTTGACGTTCAATTGCCGGAGATTCACGTGATTCCAGTCCAGTAATAGTAAAATCAAAGTCTTCCGTTAATCTAAAGAGATTTTTGACATCAAAAGATAAAACATTGGATGGGAAAATATCCAATTGTAAGAAAGCGTTATGTCCCACATTATTAAATTGTTCATTTTTTGAAAAGTTTTGAGATTCAATATAGTAATTCAATAAAGATTTCAGATAAAAACTTGATTGATCCAGTCCAAATAATAATCCTGTTGAGTTTATAAAATCACCCTTTGAACGGATACCATAATACTTTTTGTCTTTATTATTGTTCAATAATAAAATATTGTTATCATAACCTTCCCTTAGTACCGGAGATAGCTTCATTTCTAACGATGCCCGGGCTATTCCGTTCATCACAGCTAAAAATACAGTAAGTACGAGAAAAATCGAAGATTTCCGAACCAAAAAATACTCCGTAATTTGATATTTTCAATTTAATATAACCTATTATAAATAAGAATAATTTAAATGCTACACGAAATTTAAAAGAAGAACAAGGGAAAAGGGGACGAAAAGGAGAAAAGTGTACTAACCCCCAAGAATTATTGACAAAATTCAGGATCAAAGATATATTGTGTGGATTAAAGGCATTTTGAACTAGTAAATTAAACAATGAAATTGATTTAAATGCAACCGACAAAAAAAGATAATGAACCTGCCATTGAATCATCCGGCATAACCAAGCTGTTTCGACCTAATATACTCACTACAATTTCAGGTGAAAAATCACAAAAAGTAGTTACTGCCGTTGACAGGGTCAATTTAAAAGTAAACAGAGGCGAAATTTTCGGCCTTGTAGGTCCAAATGGAGCAGGTAAAACAACCCTGATCAAAATGCTCACGACATTATTGTTGCCTACTTCAGGTACAGCAAGGATTGCAGGTTACGATGTTATACACTCTGCATACCGGGTCCGAAAATTGGTGGGTTTGGTAACCAGTAATGAGCGAAGTTTTTATTGGCGACTAACCGGACGGCAGAATCTGGATTTTTTTGCATCGCTGTATCATATCCCCCGAAAAATCGCAAAAGAAAGGATCGATGTTTTATTCGATCTTCTTAATCTTAAAAAAGTAGGTGATAGAAGGTTTGACAGCTATTCCACGGGTATGAAGCAGCGGCTTTCCATAGCACGGGGACTCCTTAGTAAGCCGGATATCATTTTTATGGATGAACCAACAAAAGGTGTTGATCCGATAGGGACAAATGAAATTATTGAAATAATCAAAAAGCAGATCGTGAGGGAGTGGAAATCCACGCTATTGATAACCTCTCACAACCTGAGAGAAATTGAACGTCTTTGCGATAGAATAGCAATCATGAAAAACGGACGAATAATTGAAGTCGGAACCCTGGAAGAACTGCATGCTAAAACAAAATGTTTTGATACTTATCGCATGACAGTCCATGATATTTTGGAGGAGCAATTAAGGCGCATTATTTCAAATGCCGAAGCATTAGAGCCTGTTCAAATTGTAAAATCAAATTCAGCCATTGATCTGGAAGTAAATTTCAAGCAAGGCAGCAATGGATTTTCCAGAACAATAAAATCAATAATCTTAGAAGGCGGAGATATTTCAAAATGCACTCAAATCTCAAATTCATTTGATGACATCTTCCAGACCTTGGTGGAAAATAATCTAAACCGGATTGAAAATGAAGAAGGTAATGAAGAATGAGGGTTATCTGGGCTTTTATAAAAAAGGATTTTCTGATTCAAACCAGTTATAAAGCTGCTTTTTTTCTCCAGTTATTAGGGATATTTTTGGGGGTCCCGGTCTTTTATTTTATAAGCAGGATTTTTACCGGCGCTGATTCCAAATTCCTTGCCAGATACGGAGGGAATTATTTTGCATTTTTACTGCTGGGAATAGCCTTCGTGGATTATCTGGGGCTCAGCCTCAGGACTTTCAACCAGAGCATACGGGACAGCCAGCTCATGGGAACTTTGGAAATTGTCCTGCTTTCTCCCACTGCTATCCCTAAGTTGCTTATCTATTCCTCTCTTTGGGGGTATCTTTTTACATCAACCAGGTTTATACTTTATTTATTGATGGGCCTGTTGTTCGGTTTGGATCTCGGAAATGCCAATTATCCTGCAGCTCTGTTAACTTTAGTTTTGGCAATTATCTCCTTCGCATCCTTTGGAATTATTATCGCCAGCCTAACAATGGTAATTAAACGCGGAGAGGTATTTAACGCATTGCTTAGCGCTGCATCGGTTTTTCTTGGTGGCGTTCTCTTCCCTACTGAAGTGCTTCCCAAGTGGCTGGAAACATTATCAAAATTTTTGCCCATTACGCATGCCCTTGAGGGAATGCGCATGGCGCTTATTAAAGGTTATTCCATTGCTGAAATCTTCCCGCAGATCCTTATACTGCTGCTATTTTCAGTTATTTTTATCCCTATAGGTATTCTTGCCTTTTATGGAGCTGTTCGATGGACAAAGATCATCGGGACTGTTGAGCAGTATTAAAGACCAAAGGAACATTTATAGACGTCTTTTTTTAAATGGCGTCTTATCTGAAGGTAAGCATTCTTTTCAAACGCCTTAGCCATGCAGGTTTTTTGTGAAAATTTATTGAAAGGTTTATATCAGCAATGGTACCTGCTTTTAGACGGAATTCCCTATATGCTAATGGTTGATTCCATATTTTAAACATTTTTTTATAATCAGGCATACATGCAACTGATGATAGCATGGGTGTAATTCTGACTGCAAGACTCAGGAACCTTTCCCCTTCCCTGAACATCCATCGAAGATTAATCCATCTTTCCAAGATCCCTTCCAGATGATCGGCAGAAAGATCTGGGAATCTTTTAAGTATATCCGGTTTTGTTTGAATACTGTCACAGAATAGATATAATTCACGCTCAATCCCTTTTAGTATTGTTTTAGAACCCTTCTCTGACAACCTGTCTGTTATGGTGAGGAATTCACCCGCATCCTGATAAAAGAGAAGGGGCGAAAAAATCCTGTTCTCCCCTGTTTGCTGCCATGCTCTAAAGATCTCTTGCCATTTTAATATTCTGTCTTTTCTATCATTGATGCAAGTGTAATCATAATAAAAAGGTGTAAGTGTTTGCCAGATCTCTTTAGGAAAACGCCATTGGGCATTATCAATAAGCTTCTTTTCTTTTATATTAAATTTTTCAAGATTATTGTATACCGGGCTTCCATGGCATAATCGCATGGGATGGACCGAATATGGAGGGATAAAACTCTTCAAAAAATTCACATTTTCAATTGTTTCCTCCAAATCAGACTGATCTTCATTTGGATAATTAATTATAACATTATAAAAGACTAATATGTCATGCTCCTGGCAATTTTTTACAGCAGCAATATTTTCGATAGTTGTGACTCCCTTGTTCATCTTTTTTAAGCATTTGTTGCCAAATGCCTCTATACCTATCTGTACCACCTTTACTCCAGCATCCCTCATTAGTCTGTAATCCTCTTTTTTTAGACGGCCTGCCCGTATCTCCAGCAACATATTCAGATCCATATTCAGGTTTTTCAATCCTGACATCAATTTGTCAAAGTCCTTGATTCTTTGAACGTTATCCATAAAACGAATGGAATGACACTGATACCTGTTTACCAGTTCCCTTACCTCATAAATAATACGTTCTACAGATTTTTCTCTATACCGGCTATATTGTGAATTTAAATTACAGAATGTACATTTGCTCCACCAACAGCCTCTTGATCCTTCAACAGGGATGGAAAGATAATTTCTGATAAAGTTTTTCAAATCAGAAGAACATCCCTCCATTTCAGAAAAATAATCATCGAATTCCGGGATAAGAAGACTATCTAAAGATAATGCCTCCGGAGGGCCATTAAATTTTACGGTACCATTATCTCTCCATATAAGACCTTTTATTTTATCTAATCCTCCTTTATCTAAATTACGAAAAAGGGAGGCAAGGGTTTCTTCGCCCTCACCGCTTACAATAAAATCTATTACCGGAAATGTTTTGAGCAGGCTTATTCCAAGATCTCCGGTACATAATGCCCCGCCAAATACAATCTTAATATTGGGATGCCGTTGTTTTATTTTTCTGGCAAGATAGATTGATGGCTTTAATTGGTCATATGTAACACTAAAACCAATAAGGGAATATTTTGAAAAGTCTATACCTGTAAGCAGTTCTTCATTAAATGAATTTAATCTATCCAGAACTGTTTCCAAGGTAATTTGTTCTTTTTTAATTACAAAAGAATTAAAGTATCTCTTTATCCTTTTTCTGTATTTATAGAAATTTTTCGGAAATAAAAAATAGGGGTAAAATATTTCATCTATCATTGTAGAGCTAATAATATTATACAATTTCGGAGTGAGTATATCGGCGCATTTCAAATAAGCATGATGAGAATCAACAGAGATACCTTTACTTTTTAGATAGCTGGATAATGTCCCTAATTGGATGGAAGGTACTATTGAGTTTGAAAAAGGCATGGAAATTAAAAGAAGCCTTCCCTGACTCTCTATATCATTACTTGTGTTCATGTTGATTACCTCTTTATCATATATCCTTGATGATTGTTAGTAAATCATGTGTTAAAAACCGAAAGAAAAGAGACCTGCAAGTTTGTATATAGAAGTGGTCACCTGGAAACATCCTTATAGTAAATGATCCTGTTGTAAGTTGTCGCCATGCATCCACTTCATCTCTGGAAACTGTGTGATCCTGCAAACCACCATATGCCGTAATTGAACAGGGCAGGGGAGGGCCGTTATTGTATATGTAGGTTTCACAAAGCATAAAGTCCGTTCTTAAAACAGGCATAATCATTTTTAATAGTTCCTCTGACTCCATCACTTCATTGGGTGTTCCGTTCAAATCCTTTATCTCTTTAATGAACTGGTCATCCGGCAGATTATGGATAAGTGGAAGAATCTGGGGCAGATACGGGGCCCTACGACCGGATACCAATAAATGATATGGTTGTGGAAGTCCGGCATTCCGAATTGCCTGAGACAGTTCATATCCTAATAACGCTCCCATACTGTGACCGAAGAAGGCATATGGTTTTCCGATCCAGTCATTCATACCATCAATGATTGCATCAACCAGACAGGCAAGATTCATTATTGGTTTTTCGCGGATTCGGTTTTCTCTTCCTGGTAATTGAATTGCGCATAACTCAATACTTTTTGGCAGATATTCATGCCAGTCACGGAAAAATTGGGCACCACCACCTGCAAACGGTAAACATAATAAGCGTAACATGGCATTCGGAACAGGCTTGAAAACCTTTAGCCATTGATTGTTTATTTGTAATCTTGACAACATAATCTCCTATCTTATTTTAAAGGTAACCATCTTCTTTAACCTCCTCAGCCATGCCGGTTTTTTATGTACATTTATCGAAAGATTTATATCAGCCATGGAACCTATTTTTAGATACATTTTCCAATTAGGTGAGGAAAGCCTCCATCTTTTGAAAAAGTCTTGAGTAAGTTTAGGCAAATGTACAACTGATGAGATCATAGGATTCATCCTGACCGCCAGGCTGAGAAACTTTTCCCCTTCCCTGAACATCCAGCGATTCGTAATCCATTTTTCTAAAATTTTTTCCAGTATATCAGGTGAAATATCAGGGAATTGTTTAAGTATGTCCGATTTTGTTCGTATAGTATCACAGAATAGATATAATTGACGCTCAAACCCTTCTAATTTCGTTTTAAAACCCTTCTCCGAGAGCAAGTCTCTTATTATCAGAATCTTACCTGTTTCCTGATAAAAGAGGAGAGGTTTAACAAGCCTTTCGTCTCCTGTCTTTAGCCATTCACTAAAAATCCTTATCCATGAAGATGTCCTATCTTTCATGCCATTGACGCAATCATATTCATAAAATAAAGGAGTAAGGGTTTGCCATACAGTCTGGGGAAAACGCCATATGGCATGATTCGGGATCTTTATCTCCTTGATATTAAAATCTTTAGGATTGTGATAAACTGGACTTCCATGAGTTAATAGCATTGAATGAATAGACATAGGGGGTATAAATCCTCTTAAGAACTTTAAGTTTTCGGCAGTTTCCTGTAAATCGGGCAGATCTTCATTCGGATAATTAATTATAATATTATATAAGGCTAATATACCAAATTCCTGACAATACTTAAGGGCAGCAATATTTTCTATAGTTGTAACCCCCTTGTTCATCTTTTTCAGCATCCTGTTTCCAAATGCTTCAATACCTATCCTTACTATATTCACTCCGGCATCGCGCATGAGTCTATAATCCTCTTTATTTAGATGCCCTGCACGTATCTCTAAAATAATATCCAGATCCATATTCAAATCCTTTAATCCTGACATCAATTTGCTAAAGTTCTTAACCCTCTGAATATTATCAAAAAAACGTATGGAATTGCACTGATATCTATTGACTTGGTCCTTTACCTCTTCAATAATCCGATCTACAGATTTCTCTCTATAGCAGATAAATTGTGAATTTAAACTGCAAAAAGTGCATTTGTTCCACCAACATCCTCTTGATCCTTCAATAGGGATAACAAGATGATTTTTGATATACTCTCTCATATAAGAAGAACATTCTTCTAATGTCTTAAAGTAATCCTCGTATTCCGGTATGGGAAGATCGTCTAAGGATAATGTCTTTGAAGGTCCGTTTAATTTAACGGTTCCATTATCTCTCCATCCAAGACCTTTTATCTTATCAAATCCCCCTTTATCTAAATTAAGAAAGAGGGTGGTGAGTATTTCTTCACCCTCACCGCTTACAATAAAATCTATCTCTGAAAATGTTTTGAGCAGGCTTATTCCAAGATCTTCAGTACAGTAAGCTCCACCAAATACGATCGGTATATTGGGATAACGTTGTTTTATTTTTCCTGCAAGATATAAAGATGCCTTTAATTGATCAAAAGTAACACTAAAACCAATAAGGGAATATTTTGAAAAATCAATCTTTTTAAGTAGTCCTTCATTAAAGGAACTCAATCTATCCAGAACAGTTTGCAGAGAAATTGGCTGCATTACAGGGAAATTCATTATAATCCTTTTAAAGTAACCTTCTATTTCTTTTCTATGTCTCTTAAAATTTTCCGGAAATAAAAAATAAGGGTAAAAGATTTCATCAGGCATAAAATTGCAAATAATGTGATACCATTCGGGACCGAGAATATCAGCAAATTTTAAATAAGCGTGATAGACATCTACAGGTATCTCTTTGTTTTTTAGATAACCATATAATGTGCCCAGTTGAATGGAAGGAAGATATGCTTCAGAAAAAGGCATTGAAACTAAAAGCAGCCTGCCTTGACCATCTCTATTATTATTACTTTTGCTCATATGGATTGCCTCCGGACCTCAGTTTTTTAATTTTATATAACTGGCTTTTTAATCGACTTTTACCCCTGTTTACTTCTTGTATTATCTTATTATCATTCACTATATCTGATAGTTCCTGTTTCTCTTGCCTTAAGTATGTAACTAAGGAGCCAACTGTCGGATACCTGAACAAATCGATCACTGGTATATCTATTTTTGTAATCTCAGTTAATTTACTTCTTACCAGAATCATCAGAAGTGAGTTGCCACCGAGATCAAAAAAGTTGTCATGGATGCCAACCCTGTCAATTTTTAAAACTTCTTGCCAAATATTAGCAATGGATCTTTCTAATTTTGTCTTTGGTTGCATATATGTTCCATTTAATTGGCGCTGTCCCCCGGGTGCAGGCAATGCCCTTCGATCTACTTTACCATTTGGCGTTAGGGGCAGCGACTCCAACTGCACAAAATAAGAGGGCAGCATGTAATCTGGAAGTCCCTGTCTCAAATAGTCTCGAAGGTCTTCGAAGGAGAGAGACACATTTGACCTGGGTATTATATAAGCTACTAAGCGCTTATCACCAGGATCGTCTTCGCGAAGAAGCACAACTGTCTCTTCCACAGACTCATGATTCCTCAACACTGACTCGATCTCACCCATCTCTATGCGAAACCCGCGCAGCTTCACCTGATCATCCTGACGGCCCAAAAACTCCAGAATGCCCTCAGGAAGCCAACGAACCATATCCCCCGTGCGATAAAGGTGTGATCCCGGATCTTCACTGAAGGGATCATCTACAAATCTTTCTGCTGTTAGCTCTGGTCTGTTAAGATATCCTCGCGCCAAGCCATCCCCTCCGATGTATAGCTCGCCCGGCACACCTACCGGTACCGGCTCCATTTGGCTGTCCAGTACATACACCTGTGTGTTTGCTATGGGACGGCCAATCGGTACTGTCATCGCTTCCTTTGGCACCGAGGAGACCTCATACCATGAGGTGAATGTGGTATTCTCCGTGGGACCATATACATGAAGCAACCGGCCGGTTCCCTTCTCATCCGCCACTTTTCGCACCTGCTGGGGATCCGCTGCCTCACCGCCAAACAAAAGATGATCTATGCTTGCCAACACCTGCGACGATTCCTTTGCCAACAGGTTGAATAATGCGGTTGTCAGGAACGATACACTTATCCCTTCTGCCTTCAGACGATCAGCCAGCACCCCTGGTGAAAGCACCGTATCCTGATCCAGTACCACCAGCCTTGCACCCGAGAGCAATGCCCCCCATACCTCGAATGTGGAGGCATCAAAGGAACAGTTGGATATGTGCGCCACACGGTCTGCAGCACCCAGTTGAATGTAATCCGTGTTGCACACAAGACGCACAACACCCCGGTGCAATATCTTCACACCCTTTGGTGCTCCAGTAGAGCCCGAGGTGTACATAACGTAAGCCAGGTCATCCCCAACGGTTTCCATATCCGGGTCTGAGACAGGGCGGGTATTTATCAGATCCTTGTCCCGGTCCAGACACACCACCTGCACATCCTCATTGGAAAAACGATCCAGTAAACCCTCACGGGTCAGCAGCACATGGGACCCTGTGTCCTGTAACATGAACGAAAGACGCTGTGCAGGGTAGCTCACATCCAAAGGTACATATGCTCCTCCTGCCTTCAATATCCCCAGCATGGATATAACCATTTCCATGGATCGCTCCAGGCATACAGTAACCATAGAGCCCCGCTTTACTCCCAATGAGAAAAGATAATGCGCCAGTTG
>JBLIRO010000003.1:0-141607 GCA_049472335.1 bacterium
TCACCTCCTGCGAGCCACGACGGCCGAAGAAAGAATCCAGAAGCTGGACCGGCTCCTGAGCTCCATCGAGAATCGCCTCGACGAGCTCCGCGAGGCCGTTTATGCCGACCTTCACAAGCACGAGCCCGAGGTGCTCATTACCTCATTAATGGATACAGCTACCTATCCTCATTCACTTTTTAAAAAACTCTATCATGATCGCTGGCTAGTAGAAGAAAGCTACAAACTCTTTAAAAGCCGAATCGAATTGGAAAACTTTACCGGGAAATCAGTTGAAGCGGTAAAGCAGGATTTCTACGCCCGCATTTTCATGCTAAACCTTACTTCAATGCTGGCCTTTCCTGTACAAGACCTCATTAATACAAACCATAAAGACTGCAAATATTCATATCAGATCAGTTGGACTCAAGCACTGGCAAAGATGAAAAATGTAGGAATCTTACTTTTTGTCCGCGAAATGATAGCGCCCATTATTGTAAAACTCCAGAAATTGTTCCTATGGTCTGTTGTCCCTATAAGACCAGGGAGGAAATTTTCCCGAAAATCCCGGTTTCATCAAAGGAGATACGCTTTTGCTTATAAACCGATCTCTTAACTTAATGACATTGAGGTGGCATTAGAAAAGCGCTTGTACCAGCCTTTTGAGCAGAATACAGTATTTGTAGCTCATCAAGAAGAATTAATGAGGACCATGCATCAAAAATAATTTGGTGCATGTGTAGCAATAGGAAATGTTCTTCCTGAGTACGAGAAAAAAGGCTCACTCGCATTAATGGTCCTTTTTTTAGATTAAAGGAATGTTGGCATGAAATAGCTATTTGATTATTAATCTCTTCCCAGGTTAAATTAGTAGTATCTATTTGTTCAAAACAGATTTGCTGATTCCTATTAACCTCTTGAAATGGTTCTCCATTATGGAATGAAAAAGTGGTACGTAAAGAAGGATGGCGATTCATAAGTTCCTGAAATGCACCTCGCAGAGCTGAGACATCTACTTCTGATTGGATACGAAAGGTTAAGGCAAAGTGCCAAAGAGCACTTTTTGTGCCATTCTGATTCGATAACCATAAGGCCCGCTGACTCTGTGAGAGGGGAAAGATATCAGTATGCTTAGACTCTATCTTAAGGATCCCTGCCTTAGGTTGATTAATCTTTCTTAAGAATAGAAAAAGCGATGTTTTCTCAGGATCACAATTGTGGATCTCATCACTTTCTTCCCATGATTTAATAACTTTTGCGGAAAAATCTTCTGATGTTTTTCCTGCAGAGTTCATAATATATCTTCTATCTTTCTTTAAAAGTTGATTTCCTTTGTGACTAATGGAGTCTCAGGTATTCAGTTGATAGACATAATTGATTTTGAAAACCCTATCCTCATGTTCTCTTGCAATACACTAAGATCTCTTATCGTTAGATATATTTATCCCTCCAAAGTGCCATCCTCAATATATCATGATATTTTCCGTCATAAAAGATTTCATTTCGAAAAATTCCTTCAACTTTAAAACCAAGTTCTTCATTAATCTTTATATTGCAAATATTTGTGTCCAAAGTACTTAAATAAATCTTCTTAAGCCCCAAAGTTTTTAAACCGTATTGAATCCATAATTGAGTAGCTTCTTTGGCAAGCCCTATTCCTCGCATTTTTGGATCCCCGATCAGTTTGCGAAGTTCGGCCTTTTTTGTTCCGGATCGTAATCTAAAAAGGTAACAGACCCTATAGGGGTATAATCACTCAAACAAATAACACCAATAATATTTTCATTTTTTTCAATGAATTCATCTAAAGTTATTACTTGGGTCATTGTTTGTGATAATAAAAAATATCTGCAGTATTCATCTGACAACCAATTTTCAAAAATTGGTAAATCTTTGGATTCCTCTAAAGCTCTTATTAGCAATCGTTTGTTTTTTTTATGGCAAGGAAATAATATTAGATTTTTTTGATTTACTTTTTGACTTTTCCTTTAAGTTTGTTTTTTTATTATTTAATGCGCAATCAAGTAATAAGTTTATAAACCGCAAATAATATGATAAATTAAAACCATAAGTATAAGATTCTTGGAAAAAACTCCTAGCTAATGTCTCTATTGTAATTTTTTGGATCTCTTGTTTTTGTTCCATTACTTGCATTTTATCCTCCTAACAAAGCTCCACTATAGAGCAGTAAAATCAATAGAGACAGAGCTTTATGATGCTGGTTGCTAAATACTAGATACTGAATAAATATGAACAAAATGATTTTTTAATTTACTAAAATTCATAGATTAGAAAAAAGTATTTTTTCCATTTCATACTGAATCAATCAATTAAAGTTGATTCAATTATTAATTTCTGTTAATTAAGTACAATATAATAACCTTGAAAGCTTTTTTTCTTTTTATTAGTTTAATTATATAGAAAAAGTAGAATTAATTTCTTTTTCTAATTTTTAATTGAGGAAGTATTAAATAAATTAGCACAAGAATAATAACTAAAATGTTTTTATTCACTAAGTTAAATAAGTCAACATAAAATGGTCATTGGTATAAAGAATAAAAAGATATTAATTTAATTTATTAATAAGCCAATTCTGAAAAATTTCTCTCGTAATTTAAATAACTATTCTTCTTTTTATTATTATTTTTTATTAATATTTTTTTTGTTTTATTTTTATAGATAGTTTAAATTGAAACATACATTTTTTTAACATTTTAATTAATTTTTACATTCATTTTTTAAACTATCATTATTGATAATTGTTACAAAACCTTTAAGCAAACTAAGTCATATTTTTTGACTAAGAGTTAATTGTAATAAAAAGTTAATTATTATTTTTTTTATTTATCGAAAGATTTATTATCAATCTATAATCTTTTACATATTTGTTTAATTTTTTTTAATTTATTTGAGTTATTTACCTAATTGATAAGTTCCCCTTTTTTCTTTTGTGCGTATGAATATATAGAAGGTAAAACCTTTAATAAATAAACTCAATTTTCTTTGGATTCAATTATTAGTATTAAAATTACCACTCTTGGTGGGATTATTCATTTAATAAATCAATGCAATTTAATTATATTTAATCCTAATATAGTATCAATCTCACGATTAAACATTTTAATGCGAACTTTTGCTTTATATTTCTTTTTGTTTATAAATATTATAGTTCCTTTAAAGTTTTTAAGTGGTCCATATAATATTTCAACATTATCACCATTATGAAAAATACCTTTCGATAATGGCACAATACCATATACAAGAAAATATATCCTGGAAATAATGGGTATATTTTTTTTACTAAAACTCCAGATTTCGTATGTAATAATTCTTTTAATGGTATTAGCATGTTAAATTGATTGTTAAAAATTTTATTTATTTTAAATTTAATCTCAAATTCCTTATTAGTTATTGTTTGCAATACATACAAATTTTCATAATACATTGAATCTCTATTGTTCATTTCTCTAACACCTCAAGTCTTTTTTAAAAAAATATTTAAAAAATACAGAAATTTAATTTTTTCATTCTCAATCTTTACTATTTTATCAAGCAAGTCCTATACCAAGCATATTTTATTATATAATTCAAAGCATTATACATAACTTAAAATTTTCTTTATGTTATTATGTTAGAAATTTTATAATAATCTACGTTTAAACATTTGTTATTTAATCAAACTAAAAATGTTAGCAAAAAACCAATGTTATTTTTTTATTAACACTTTTTTTTCTATTTAATGAAAAACTATATCTCAGCCAATCTAATTATTGGATTAAGAAAACATATTATTTTGATATTTAACTTATATGACGGACAAAAATTCTATTTCTCGCATTTAAAAGTAAGTAAATGAAAAATCAGATTTTGCCTATGGTTCAAGGTGACTTTTTAATAAAAAAATTTTTTTATTTATTCTTCTCTAAAGGATTCGGGCAGGAATCTGCCAAAGTTAAAGGGAGAAGAAAAGCTTGTTGAAAACAAGTGTCATGTCAACTTTATTTTTTCGTAAAAATATGATCTATTGTTTTCATAATCAACCAGCGGGGATTGAATATGAAGAAATTCATTGTAGCACTTACAGAGGACGTCCGGGACTTTCTTAGTGTACTGGCATCCAAGGGCAAACACAAATCACAAAAAATTCTTAACGTACTGATTTTGCTTGTGTGCGATGAGGGACAGTACCTGTCAAAACGATCGACTAACGAAGAAATTGCCCGAGTATTGAAAATAAGTATGAAAAAGATAGATCGTTTGAAGAAGCGATTTGTAGAGGAGGGCCTTGATGTTGCCCTCAACGGAAATAAAGGCGAGCGCATATACAAGAAAAAGGCAGATGGGGATTTTGAAGCCCATTTGGTTGCATTGAGTTGCAGTGATCCGCCAGAAGGATTTGCTAAGTGGTCTCTTAGGTTGTTAACAGACAAAGTTGTTGAGCTTGAATATATAGATAACATCTACCACGAAACGGTACGGCGTGTTTTAAAAAAAACGAAATCAAGCCTTGGCAGCGAAAAGGATGGGTAATTCCTCCTGAGCAAAACGGCGGTTTTATCGCAGACATGGAGATGGTGCTGGATGTTTGCAAACGTCCGCTCGATCTATGTTACCCTGTTGTATGCATGGACGAGTCCCCAAAGTAACTGATAGCAGAGACAAGGATTCCAATCCCTGTTTCGCCTGGCCAGCCGGAAAGGCACGATTATGAATACAGGCGTTGTGGTGTATGCAATATTTTCCTTGCCTGTGAGCCATTGGCAGGAAAGCGTATGGTGACGATTACTGAAAGAAAAACCAAGCGGGATTGGGCTTATTTTCTGGAAAAGATTGCTGATTAATACAAAGTTGCAGAAAAAATAACACCGGTGATGGACAACCTGAATACTCATACACCAGAATCGCTCTATGAAACGTTTCCGCCGGATAAGGGAAAGGCGTTATGGGTCAGGTTCAGTTTTGTGTACACCCCTAAGCATGGAAGTTGGTTGAACATGGCTGAGATAGAGTTGAAAGTGTTCACAGGCCAGTATCTGAACAGAAAAATCGATAACATTGAAAAAGTCAAGCAAGAAGCACAAGCGTGGCAGGAGCTCAGAAATAACAAGAATGCAAAGATGAATAAACAATTCACAGCAGAGGGTGCTCGGATAAAATTATCTCGACTTTATCCGACAATTTAAAATTGACAGGGCATTAGCGATATTTTTTAAAAAAACGGAGTAAGTGTATAAGATACTACAACCTTAATCATATCTCAATGCCTCCGCAGGGTCTAATAATGACGCCCGATGAGCTGGATAGAGTCCTGAGAAAATACCAGTCAATAAAGAAACAATTATGGCAACAATTATATATTTTAAGGCAAGAAGCCTGGGTTTATTACTAAATACCTGAATTACCAAGATAAGACTAATTCCGACGCCGGTACCAATAATCCCTCCAATAAGACTGATAAAGATTGACTCAGATAGAAACTGGATCATAACATCGATTTTGCGGGCCCCTAGTGCCTTGCGAAGACCGATTTCCTTGATTCTTTCCACCACAGAGACAGTCATGATATTCATGATACCAATGCCACCAACCACCAAGGATACTATAGCCGCTATGGCGCCGATCCAGGCTACACCCTGGAGGATCTTATTGGTTGTCTCAATATATTGCTGCATGGTATATGAATCGTAATTATAGCGCCCCTTATATCGGTGGTGAAGGATGGTCTTGATTTCTTCGGCGGCAGCTTTTGCTGAAAAGATATCTATAGCTTCGGCCTGAATATGATCAATCGATTTGTTATTGTATTGATTCTGATAAGTTGAGATGGGAATAATCAACCTATTATTGGCATCTTCTCCGCCTGTAGAGCCTATACTTGAAAGAAAGTCCCGGTTCTTTTCCTCCACTATTCCAACGACTGTGTATTTATTGTTTTCGACTATGATCTCATGACCTAGGGGGTTATTCTTTCCAAAAAGCTTATCCAAAACCTTTACACCAATGACACAGACACTGCGTCTAAACTCGATATCCTCAGCCATAAGAAATCTACCCCTTGCCATGGAATCATTGTTTATGAGTGCATAATCCTGTCCTACTGCCAAAAGTTTGATTTTGACATAGTTGTTGTCATATTTCGCCCACAAATTCCAATTGGATAGAACAGGGGTAAGTTTTTTAATCAGCCGGGCATTTTTCAAAATGGCAGTTACATCATCATTATCAAGACCAGTGCCGGGAGAGATTGTTTTGCCTGGCTGATCGTCATAAAAGGAGCGGTAAACCCACAGGGACTTAAGCCCAAAAGTCTCCAATTCCTCAAAGATAATGGATTGCCCGCTTCTGACTGCTGCGCCGACCATGATGACTGCAGCTACACCTATGATAATACCCAAGAGAGTCAGGAATGTTCTGAAGCGGTTAGACTTGAGCACTTCTACGGCACTTAATATATTCTCAATGTGATGAGCCATTATCAATAATCCTGCCGTCCTTAAGTCTTATTATTCGGTGTGCAAACTGAGCCATTGCTGGCTCGTGAGTAACCATAATAATAGTTTTTCCCTCCTGGTTCAGATGGACAAAGATCTTCATGACCTCATTGCTGGTAGAAGAATCTAGGTTTCCTGTAGGCTCATCTGCTAAAAGGATGGAAGGATTTGTAACAAGGGCCCTGGCAATGGCCACCCTTTGCTGTTGTCCACCGGAGAGTTCGTTCGGTTTGTGAAGGGATCGATTGCCAAGTCCAAAAGTTTCAAGAGCGGTGCGTGCAATTTGAAGTCTTTTACTACCTCTTGACAATCCAGCATAAATGAGAGGTAACTCTATGTTTTTTATGACGTTCATTCTTGGCAGCAAATTAAAGTTCTGAAAAATGAAGCCAATCTTCCGGTTCCTTATTTTGGCCAGTTCATCATCAGGCAATGTACTGATATCTCTGTCAGCCATATAATATTGACCTAAAGTAGGTCTATCAAGACATCCGATAATATTCATCAGTGTTGATTTACCAGAGCCAGACGCCCCCATAATTGCCATAAATTCACCAGCTTTAACTACTAAGCTGGCATTATCAAGTGCTTGAACCTCTCCAGAGCCTATATGATAAATCCGGCTAATACCTTCTAATCGAAGCATTTTCCTTTACTCACTTTTAACCTTATCCCTATCCTTCAACCTTCCTAGGTAGTTTATTATCACCTTATCTGCCTCCTGTAAACCATGAGTAATCTCAACTGAATCCATATCTGAAAGTCCGGTTTTTATGTTAACTTTAAAGGCTATATCTTTCCGATAAAGCCAGACAAAAGATTGATCACCTGCCCTATGAACAGAAGCCAAAGGCAAAAAGAGAACATTCTCTTTCTTTTCTTTAATAATCTTTACATCTACTTGATTAGCTATTTTTAAGGGATTAGCGGGATCATCTATAATGATAATTGTTTCCACTACAGTTCTTTCCCCTTTGATATGAGCTTGAGGTGCAATCCAGGACACATGGCCAGAGTATCCTTTATCAGTGAAGGCATCAAAAGTAATAATCGCCTTTTGTTCTTTTTCAATCCAGCCTGCATCCAGTTCATCCACCTCAGCTCGCACTCGCAATCGCTTAGTGTCTGCAATGGTCATCATGGGCTGCCCTACAGAGACAAACATACCATCCTTCACCTCTTTAAATACTACCGTGCCTTTCAAAGGAGAGGTACACAGTAGACGATTTCTCTGGTCAACGACCAGTTCAAGCTCTGCCTCTGCTAGCTCTTTTTGTTTGAGTGCAATCTCGTACTCTGCCCTTAGGATTGCCAGGTTGATTCTCAACTTATCTTTTGTATTAAAATATTCTTGAGCTTTTTCCAATTCCCTCTGAGCTTGTAAAAGCTCAATCTCTGCCTTTTTAAATTGGTCTTCCTTTTCCCTGAGATTAATCAGTGACTCTGCTTGTATATCATATAACTCCTTAGAGAGTTTAAAATCCCGCTTGGATGAATCCCTGGTAATGATGGCCTGCTGATACTTATTTTCCATAGTCTTTAGGTTTAACTCTAATTCTGAGGGATCTGAGTATGCATACTCCGATGCCTCCAGTTTTGTCTTGGTCTTCTGAATTAAGATCTGTGCCTGCCCAAGCTTCAAACGGGCCCTTATGACCTTACTATCAGCATCTGTACTATCAAATAAAACCAATTCATCCCCTATCTGAACAGAGTGACCTTCTTCAGCCAATACCTTCACAATCCTGGTGTCTACTTCGGCTCTGATTACCACTTCTTCTGTCGCCTCTATCCGACCGGTGGTTTTTATATAGTCAGTAATCTTGCCTCGTTTCACAGAGGCTATTTCAACTATAGTGGAGGTAGTCTTTTTCCCATTAAGAAAAATAATGGTAAGAATAACTAAAATACATAAAATGCCTAATAATACCCATTTTTTCAAAATAGTTCTTCTCCTATTGCCCATTGGAGTTTTGCCTTGGCTATCTCAAAATCTATCAGAGCATTAATATATCTTTCCCTTGTCTCAGCTAGGCTTAGATTATACTCTGCCACCAGATTGATAGTAGCTGCACCAACTTCAAATTGCCTTTTAGCTGCTTTAAGGTTTTTTTCAGCCAGGGTGATGTTATGTTCTGATAGGATAATCCTTTCAGCAGCTCCAATTAGACAATTATAGGCCTGCTGAACCTCTTGGATAATAATCTGTTTTTGTTTTTCCATTTCCAACTCCCAAACTGAAAGCTCAGAGCTTACTTGGTCAATCTTTTTTCGTGTGGCAAATCCTTCAAAGAGATTAAGCTTAACTATAAGCTTTACTGCCCAATAGTCACGACTGAGGTCTGCCCAAGCGTCATCAAGAGTGTCTCTACTATACCCTATACAATTATAATAGCCAGCTATATCAACTTGTGGGAAATAATCGGCTCTCACTATCCCTATCTTTGCCTTATTGCTCCAAATCTGGCTATTAATGTATGTTAACTCGGGTCGTAAAACGAGGGCTTTTTGGACAGCCTTTTCAACAGTCTCTTCATTGTGTTTGGAAAAGGTGTAATAAGGTTCATCCGTAAGAGTAAGGATCGATTGTACACCTGAATGAATGATTCCCATCTCCCTTAACAGTATATCTTCAGCTTTCTTTTGAGCGGTTTTGGCATATAATAAGTCCCCGCGGTTGTTAAAAAAATCTACCTCAGCCTTTTCTCTTTCTAGTCCTGAAAGTGCCCCCTTTTCATATCTTTTTCTTGCTACCTCCAGGATTGACTCAGAATAAGTGACCTTTTCCTGATAGATGTTAACAATTTTTTCTGCCTGTTTTAACTCCCAATAGGCATTTATGACAAAAAGGATTATAGCTCTTTGCTGAATTAATTTATTAATTTCTGCTGCCCTAACCTGAGCCTTTGCCTCCTTAATAATTTCTGAGATACGCCCACCAGTATAGAGGTTTTTGGTTAGCTGTAACGAGAAATCAGTCTGGTAATCGGGAACATCTTTGCTCGGTGAAACAGTATAGGTCTTTTTGGAAATAGGTTCGGTTATGGATATTTGTATTGGCTCAAATTTTTCGATAGTTTTCATATAACGGTTATTAAAGACAAGATCCAGTCTGGGGTATAATTCGGATCTGGCCACTTCTAAGGCCATCTTAGATTTTTGAAATTGTTGGCTTGCTATCATCCCCTTTGGCTGATTTTCCAGGGCAATCCTTATAGCCTCATAAAGAGACAAGGTTGATTGAGCCCTGGCTACTCCTGATATGATCACCACTATAAACAGGATAGGGAAAAAAGGCTTATAAGTCATTTTAATCATTTATCACATAAGGGTTTAGAACAAATAAGGCCTGAGCTAAAAAACTGAGGCCAGCAATCTTTATATAAAATATTAGATAGTTCTGACTTAATATTATAAATGGTGAGATCAGTTAACCGCTCAAACACTAGGGCAGAATATCCCAATCAAATCTGGGGCATTGATATGACGAAGATCAAGGTCAATCCCTGGGGCAGGTTATATTTACTATTGTAATTGATTGGTTTACTAAGAAGATTGTCGGGAATTAAGCAAATCTCTTTTCATACGGGCTAATCCTAAGGGGAATTTTATATACTCAAAGAGTCCTTAGGGCCCTTATTTAAAATGGGGAGCATTACATTTATAAGACACCACAATAAAAAGCCAATTCTTTTAAGTTTCCAAATACTAATGATGCTTTTGGACTAATCGTTTTTTGACGACCAGACAGTAGTTGAATAGCTTTTTGAACTCCAGCTATACATCCTGCCTCTATATCTGTTTCATGATCACCAACCATCCATGCTTGTAATAGTGAAATATTATACTTTGCTGCCGCCAACTCAAGTAAACCAATATTTGGTTTACGACAAGAACATCCATCGATAGGGGTGTGTGGACAATAATAAATAGAAATGTCCTTTGCCCCATTCCTAGCAAACATTTCAATTAAATTATTATTTATTCTTTCAACAAATTCCCTTGCAACTAATTTCCGTCCTATTGGTGATTGATTTGTAACAACTGCTAACTTCACACCCCGTTTTGCAAAGGCAACAATCGCATCAAGTGAACCAGGAATTAATTTTACATCTTCATCGCGGAGGATGTATGGATCAATATGCTCAAAAATAACACCATCACGATCTAATATTAGTAAAAATGGTAACTGTATAATATTCATATTCTTAGCCTAATTCTTTATCATTTTCTAGATATTAACGGATTGAATGCACTATTAAGATATTCTTTTATTTCTATAATATGACTTTGTTGCCAACTCAGATATTGCATTGTTCCCTGGTAAATGCTTTGATGCATGTTTGGATCACTTTGCCACTTTCCTTTGTTATTGAGAACATAATATTTCATAGCATCTAAAAATCCAAGCATAAAGGATTCATCAGTGTACTTCGATATCACATATAGAAGCGTTTCTGCATGAAGGACAATGTCTTGGTGAGAAGCTTTTGCCATGTTTGCCGCATATGATATTTTTCCACCGCGATGTATAACATTTAATCCCATATCAATTCTTATATTTGCATTATTTAGCCAGTATCTATAACAATATTCAAGGTCTTCACTTCCAAATCGGCTGCGGATGTTTTCATCAAATAAAAGTTGGCTCTCAGTTTTATTTATGTCATTTGTTATACTCAGATTACAAGTAAAACCTACCCGCCATGGATGGAATTGATATCGCTCTATTTGAGATACTCTTATCTTCACATCATCTTCTGGAATCGACCTTTCTACTTTATCCTTGATTGCACTAAAAAAATCGATATATTTTGTAGCTTGATCAAAGTCTTCATTCGTTGCTAAAAGCCTGTTTCCAATAAGGATTCTCGGCTTATGCTCGATTTCACTGTGGATCTGAATATGTTTTTCTACTGTTCCAGGAAGAGGTACAGAATCACCATCAAAAAATATTATAATATTTCCCGAAGATATCAGGATTCCGTTATTACGGGAAGCTGCTACACGAAAACCACGGTTTGCTTGCCAGCAGTAAAAAACAGGCATAGATAAGGTTTCTATCTTTTCAAGGAGCATTTTATGATAATCCGGTGATGATCCATCATCAGCAATTACTACTTCGATATTATGTAAATTTTTTTCAAGAGTTTGTAATGTGACTGGAATGGAGGTAAAGTGCTCAAAGGCTGCTAAAATTATGGTTGCATCAGGAGTTGATGCTTTATTATCATTTATAATTGGAGCAGAGTAGGCTTTGGATGCTCCACTTTCTATACTTTCTAAAGCTTCTTTACTTGTCATAGAGCCTCGTAGAATGACTTGTTCCTTAGTACGGAGAATTCGCCTGCCATATGATATTGCCTTCATCTCACCAATGTTGGGAGGGATCTCCAATATTCTCAAATCTATGAATTTGTCTGCTTTTTGCTGAATTTTACTCAATCCCTGAATAGGCCTGTGTATAACAACAACAGCTTCGGCTTCGGTCCCATACTTCTTTGCTAAGGAATCCAATAACTTTGGTATAGAATCTTTGCTTTTAGAATCATCAAAAATACAAAAACCCCGATTCGGCTTTTTAACAAAGTTTGAAGTAAGTACACTTTCTATATTTAAAGAGGTTAAGTCAGGTGTTATCATCAAGTATTCCTTTATAATTCTATTGCAATGTCTTTTAATTGCTCAAGCAAAACCTTTGCTACGGCCTCTGGTCCCCTTGCATGAACACTGTATATTCCTAAACTAGCTGCTAAATCAACAAATTCTTTGACATCATCTATGTAAAATATTTCCTGTGGTTTTGCCTGGGCTTTCCTAATAGCTTCTTCATATATTTCTGGTTCAGGTTTTTGGAAGCCTAAATCGGCAGAACATATTACAAAATCAAAAAAACTAGATGCATCATCTAAAGCAGGATTCCCCTTGGCAGTTCGAAAAGAGTTTGTAACAAGTCCTATCCGAGCCCCTAGTTGAGTACGCCATTTTTGACAAGCGTTTTTCACTTCTTTATCTATCTTCAGGTTGTAAAATAGGTCAAAGATTGGTTGGCTTGAAATCTTAATACCTTGACTATCTTCAATTTTCTGGACAAGAATTGCAAGGCCGTCTTCCGGAGTTATTGTCCCTGCCTGCATTTTCCACCATGTGCTATCTCTTGGATCATCTGTAATTGTTGCTGCTCCTATTATGGTTCCTGGTTGGAGTCCAAACTGCGCATCTATTTCAAGCAAACCATTCGTCGGAGAGGGAGTAAGAACTCCATAAAGATCCATTAATAAACATTTCCATTTCATTATATCACCTCAAAAGGATTGTATGCGGGGCCAAGCTTATTGACCTCCTCTAATTTACCATAAAATGCATCATCTATCTCTTTCGGTGTAGCATACCAATGTTTATAGCGATATGATGATGGTCTATCTATACAAATCCATCGCACAAAAAATTGTAAAGGCAAGTAGGAATCATGAGTAAATCCTGCACGTGGACGATCATTTCTTCCAACTTCACACATCCGGTCTGCACCGCATAGGGCTACTTCATCCCTCACTTCTTCCTGGATTGACCATGGATACAAACCTACTGTTTGTGTATTTCGATCAATCCATGGTAATACATCTCTCCATCCATCCACTTTAACTATAATAACTGTTCTTGTAAAAGGATGCTCAACTGCCAAATGCGCAGCGGCTGTTTTATCAGATGTTTCTAATACTGCCCAGGGAGGTTTGCCAGGCTCAGAAGTAATTATTCGAACTCCAAGAATTTTAGCTTGAAGCAAGAACTGACTTCTCCGAGCAGCATTATCAAAAAAGGTGATTCCTGGTTGACGTGCTTTCTGAATATACATCATCCACTTTGCAAGGATGTCCGCAAAACCATCCGTCTCTCCATAGGCAAAAATCATTTGTGTTGAAAAACAGGCTTCTTGATCATAGGAAATAATATCGTGAACAAGGCGCCTTGCGGCATCAGATCCATCTTCAGAATTTTGTAACTGAACTATCGACAAACTACGTTTTGGACCAAAAACAAGTATGGGAACCCCTGTAGGAGTTGCCTTTTGCACTTCTTCACAGGCCTTATCTCCTCCCCATACAGAAACCGCACCTGATCTATTTAAAATTTCTTGATGCAATTTACAATTATGATCCCAATATCCCACTGTTATTGAGTGTGTAACAGGATGATTAGGAATTACTTCAACAAATGCCTGGGCAAAACATAGTGCAGTAATAGGATCACGTGATGGTAATTTAGCAATTGAAGCTCCTTTTATCAGAATACTACGAATAAGTGTATATAAAGCAGCAGCAGGAACATTTCCAACCATAACATGATAGATTAGACCTCTTGGTATTGCTCGTCTATAAACACATTTGCTAGGCAGCCATTCATCAAGAGCATGAAATGTCCCTAATTCGCACTCTAGCATACTATAAAGACGCTCCTGGCCTGCCATCATATCAGCTACAGCATACAAATCCCGTCCGGCTACCTCTGGAGGATATCCTGTTACCTGAGATATTAATTTTGAATGATTTACCAGCTTTTCCTTATCGCCTATAATATGATGACCTACTCGTGAAACCACAGATGTTATTTCATCCACTGAAAGATTAGCTATGCAAAATGGTTCCGGTATTATTTCTTCGGGGGATAGTTTTTCTATATCGGGTAATACTATTTGAAGATCATTCTCATAACTGAGAGTAACAACTTCTTGTACATCCTTTGTATGTAACTGCTTCCCCTTTACAATAACAGGCAAATGTATTTGCATTTTTTACCTTCCTGCCTTCAGAAATGGCAATATAGTTTTTTCCTATTCAATGTCATTAAGTTAAAGCTAAATTTTTCTTAGTTTTCCTTTAAAAAAGGATAGATATTCAGACGTAAAATGCTTAACCTAATGACATTGTTTTCCTATTTATTTTTTACATTTTTAATTTTGAAACTTATTCCATTGCAATATCAGTTTATCACTTGGATCAACATTTGGAATGCCCTGACCGTAAACTATTACATTGGCATTATCCTTTGGATTATGCTGCTCTATATATCTATCTTCTGCAGGCATCCAAATATTTTCCCATTGAGAACGAGCATCCTTTCCATCACGATTCAATCCTCGTTCTAATCGAAGTCCTCGGGGGCAATCCACCCAGATTAAAAAATCGTAGTAATTACGTAATTCTAGGCTTGTTGTAAAAACGCCTTCAATAAGAATAATACCTTCGGGTTTACATTCAACCCAATCCTCTAATCTATCAGAACTCCAATTATATATCTGGTATTTAGCCGGTCTATTTTCTGACAGAGGTTTTAATACTTGTGTCTTTAAACGCCGCCAATCATATAAATCACCAATTATTTGCTGCTTTTCTGGTTGTATGTTACTTGGTAAATAAAAATCATCAATATGTACTATTTGCACATCTGGGGATAGCTTGGCAAATACCATAGCCAAAGTGCTTTTGCCGGATCCGCCTACTCCATCGATGCCCACTAGTAATGTATTTTGTTTTCGTGGTAGTTGTGTTATTTTTTTCCAAAAAACCTTTGTTTCGATTTTTTTCATATCCCTAATTCCAAGCTATCTTCTTATATAATGCGAGTATTCGATCTGCTACATGATTTGCCCTAAAGTTGTTATGTACATAAGTTGATGCTTTCTGGGACAACCGTTTTCTCAATGCAGGATCTCTCATTAAAGCCAGAATGCCTTCTGCTAGGGATTCAGGGGATTTTGGTTCCACAATCCATGAATTTACATTATGGATGGCTATTTCGTCGAATCCCCGGGTATTTGTTAGCAAAGTACATGTATTTGTAGCCATTGCTTCTAAAGCTGCTCCCCCTAGTCCCTCCAAATGACTCGGCTGAACTACAATGTCTGCCGCTGCCATCAAGTGTGGTAACTCTGCAAAGGGTGTTTCAAGTTTAATTATAAATATTTTTTCCAGGTTTGCTTTTTTTATTTCATAAAGAACTTCATCCATATATTCTTTTGAGCCAGAATTTATGGAACCTGTCATAATGACACGGAATTTGTCTCTATCAATAGGGAGGGATGCAACAGCTTTTACTAGTTCGAGTTGGCCTTTCCGCGGAGTAAACCGGCTAGGACAGCAAAGTATGAAAACATCATCGGTTAGAGAAAGCATTTTTCTTCCTTTGTTTCGTGATCCTTTGCTGAACCTGTCTACCTCAACGCCTGGTAAGATTCGATGGACCTTATGGCGGGGAAGATTATATTTATAGGCTAATTCTTCATAAAATTTTGACCATGCTAGATAAGCATCTATCTGATCCAAACTATGTATAAATGAAGATCGAGACTGACCAAATGGATTATTTGATTCAGTAGCGATCTCACCGAATGCAGTAATAATTGGTATTTGACCCAGGGCTTCTCTTGCTATTACAGCTGATAAAGCAGTGTCATGAGAAGCTGCATGTATAATATCTACTGGGTTTATTGATAATGCATTATAAAGGGCTTCTGCTCTATAAAAAGTATCGTATTCCCAAACCACACTCCCTGGGGGAGGATTTCTTTTAACCCATGTTGAAGATCCTCCTGATTTTTCTAAAATCCTTATCAAAGAAGGTTCTAATTCGGTTCCGGCTACTATATGAACAACAACATTTCGTATTGCCAGTTGATATGCCAGTGTTCCTAAAAATACTTCAATACCCCCAACAACTGGTGGAAAAGCAGGAGCAAATAAACAGACACGTATGCACGATTTATCAGTTCCCGTTCTATTCATATTCGACATGCCTCGACTGCAAAAGATTCATAATCTGGGCCAGGGAAACGTTCATAATGAGTTCCTGGTATTTTTTCAAAATAGGCAGTATGGTCACTTTTAAGTTCTACTATATTACTGAATCCTGCTTTGCAAAGAAGATCTATTAATAGAGGGGCAGATAAAAGGGATTTATGGTCACCCCACTGGTGACTAATTCGATTAGCCACAATCCAGTGACTTATAGGAGTTATTTCTGTTCGGTGAATCTCTTGGTCATACAGGATTTGCTCCTGCACTTCAATATCCGCAGGATTATTGATTATACGAATAAGAAATCGTGCATCAGGGGAAACGATTCTAATAACACCTCTGGATTGTAACACACGATAACACTCATTAAGTAAACGACTTACATCATCAAGAAAAAGATGTTCCAATGAGTGCTCTGCTAAAATAGCTTTTACACTCTGATTTGGCAAATTCAAGGGTCTTCGCAAATCACCATAAAATACGTTTGTCCCTCGATTATAAATATCTATACCAATCCATCCAATTGGAACAGATTTTCCAGATCCTAATGAAATACATAGTTCCCCTTTTTTCGTTAACCTATGTAATGCAATCCGACTAAAAAAATTTTTGTATAAGTGATTAATTGCCGAACAAAATGAAGAAAAACTGTCCCTTAATTCTTGGATTTTTGATATTCTTGGCAGTCCCCATTCTTTGTCGTCATTCAACCATATGGGTCTACGCATACTATTCCTTTCGACGAGCAAGTAGCACTCCAGGACCATTGCCACTACTTAAAGGAGACTTTTCATAGTTGGCATATTCGCTGATAATTTCAAAATTTAGAATCGTTAAAAACTCTCTCAGTTCATGATAATCTATTAAAGCAACTTCAATAGGAACTGTAATAGATTCTATAAGAGTATTTTCAAACCATGTCTCATAATAATATGTCTGTTGACACAGATTCTCACATTTCTTATTTATTTGAACATCCATTGTATAACGACATTTCCCAATGCTCCGATTAGCCACTAAAAGACGAGGCTGGTCTTTAACCTGTTCCTTAGATAAAAGCCCATCAAGCAGGAAAATTCCTCCGGGTTTTAAATGTCTATGTATATTAGATAGCGCCGAAATCCGTTCAGCCCTAGTTAAAAAATGTCCATAGACTTCCAAAAGATATGCAACATCCGCCTGCACTCCTGGTAATTGAAAAGAAGTTGCATCACCTGGAATTATTGTTAAAGTATCAGCAACTCTTGGTTCATGTGCAGCTTTTGTAAGTAGAGTATGCCTCATTCCCGGTGACGGCTCTATAGCATAAATCTTTCGTCCCGAAATTGCTAAAGGTATTGCATAACGTCCTGTTCCAGCTCCAATTTCAATAAAGGTTTGATTAGGAGTGCTTATATCCATTAAGAACGATAATGCTGGAGCACTTTCTGATTGCCAGAATAAATCATAATAAGGAGTTGTCGCTTCATATTCTGCTTTATTCATTTTGCTTCCATATTATTTTTCATATTTATCAAGATTTACTACGAGCTTCTTTGTTTGGTTCATCATCTCGTAAAACTTCACTAAAGGCCCATAATTCCTCAACAACTTTTTTCACAGAATCATCTGATGTACTTACATTCCACCCAGTACTGAGCAATTTCCCAATATCAAGAGCAACTAGTGGAACATCTCCTTTCCATCCAGATTTTTCAGTTCCAAAAGAAATGCTTTCACTATCTATACCTGAAACAGATACTACAATCTTAGCTATATCACTTACACTGGTTATACCTTTAGAGCTTATGTTATACACTTCTATTCCATTATTATTATAGGCTGCAAGATAAAGCATTGCCTTAACTAATTCCTCTACAATTATAAAAGAACGGGCTTGAGCCCCATCTCCTAACACTTTGATGTTTCCATTTTTTTTGACCTGAGCAATAAACGATGGAATTACACCATGATCCATTTGCCTACCAATGATTGTACCAGGTCTTATTATAGTTGCTGGAAATCCATGTAATGCGGCGAATGAACTGACTAAACCTTCTCCTGCTAATTTACCTGCACCATAGGTTGAAATTGGCAGGAGGGGGCCGTCTATTTCACGGGCTGGCTTTTTTGATGTCAACAAACCATACACAGCAGAGCTTGAAGTATAAACAAGTGGAATGCCTCCTATTTTTGTTAAAGAAACAAGAACGTGGATTGTTGGTAAAATTCCATTATTTAGATCCCAATATTGATCATAAGCTCCCCGAGCCATATCTGTTGCAGCAGCCAGATGAAAAAGAATGTCCTGACCTCGTATATTCTCAATGAACTTTTCATCATCTTTAATATCTAACTGAATGCAATTTAGTAGATTATGCTTTAATAGGTCATTCACTCTTGTCCATTTGTCCAACGGGAGAATATCAAAAGCTATCACATTTATTCCATTTTGTACCAGTTCACGCACTAATGTACTGCCTACAAAACCAGCAGCTCCTGTAATTGCTACATTACGCCAAGGATATTTTGAACTACTCATGTGTTAACTCCTTTTGTTTTTTCCAATATACACCCGTCCAGTCAATCATGGTGAGGGATTCTTCAATATTTTTTTTCCCACGAAAATCATCCACAGCCTTTTTACAATTACTTATTGCACCATAATCATCGACAATACAATAACCTCCTGGAGAAATATGAGGATAAAGCGCCTCTAATGCCTGCCAGGTTGATTCATACATATCTCCATCTACCCTTAATAAAGCAAGCTTTTCTACAGGTGCTTCATAGAGGGTATCTTTAAACCACCCTTCAAGGAATTTCACTTGATCATCTAATAGATCAAAAGCAGAGAAATTTTCTTCTACGATTTTTCTTGAGATCTTTAGTTCTTTTCGAGTCCAATGTATATCTCCTTGATCAGCAGGAAAGGCCTCAGGATTAGGTTTTGGTAGTCCTTGAAAGGAGTCTGCAACCCAAACATTTCGATCCTTTATTCCGTATGCTGCTAAAATTCCCCTCATGTAGATAACTGCTCCACCACGCCAAACACCAGCTTCTAACAAATCACCTGGTATATCATTTCTAAGAATATCTTCAACAAGGAACCGGATATTTTCAAGACGTGCAATTCCGATCATGGTTTCAGCGTTATCATAAAAATCTCGCCCCTCCAAAACTGCATGATAATTCACTTTTCTTGATCCTTCAGGAAACAACGCCCCTTTGGTGGTAATCCGCATTAGTGTGTTACGAAGTAATGCAAGATACAATTGTTCTGAGCCTTCATTTAAGACTATTTTAGGCAAATCACATTTAATTTTCATGGTATTATTTCCCTTTATTATTTAATGGTTCATTATTCCAGACAAGAAATCCACCAGGAGCGAAGGTAAAGCCAAATTTTTCCTCTCGCGCTTTATCACGTTGATAATCATTTGGATATTCATTAAAATAACGTTCCATTGCTTCCCATGGGCCATCTCCCCAATTAGGAAGAATGGGATGGCCATTTATATTTCCATCCTCAATAATTACCCAGTCTCCTTTTTTTAGAATCCTACGTAGCATAACCATTTCTTTATATACATGATTTGCAGAATGATCAGAATCAACTATTACAAACATTGGCCCGGCAAATTGATCTCGAACAGAAAGTATTTGTTTAACAATAGATGTGTCGGTTGAATCTGAAATTATTACTTTGATATTCGGATCTGAAAAAACCTTTTGATCTATATTTTCCTTATTAATATCAATGGTTATTATTTTAAATGGTTTCTTTAGCTCCTTAAGAACTGTTGAGAAAAAGAGGGTTGATCCGCCTTTATAGGTACCCAATTCAATAATAACCGAAGGATTTAGTTTTGTTAATATCTCTTGATAATTCCATAAATCCAATACTGATTTATTTACTTTAACACCTAACCATGTGGTATATTCCCACACTCTAGAACGATAATACCATTTATGATATTCATCAAATATTTTTTTACCATCTGCACCCATCACTATTCCCTTTAGTTTTTATTAATTTTTTATTTATAAATATTTCTGTTCGCCCTCTTTTTTGAATAATAGGAACTAATCCTGCTTTTTTTAATTGTTTCCGAACAGTCTTACCATTAATATATTTATCATGAATTTCTCCTATTAAAATCCTAACCTTTTGTAACCATTCAGAAGATCCCTTTATTAAACCTGCCTCTGCTCCTTCAATATCCATCTTGAGAATATCTATATATTCAGTATCATTTAATGCTAGAATTTCAGACATCGTCACTGCTTCAACAAAACACGGGGCCTGAGCAGTTCGATGTTCTGCACGACGTTTGTCTCCCTGTCGTTTCCGTGCTATCTGTTCTATAGTAGTACCACTAGCCCACCACTTACTCCAATAAAAGATTATTTTCCCAGGTTTGTTCTGTATAGCACCGGGAATAATAGTAACATGATTCATAAGATTCCCGGCGGTTTTCCTAAGAAGCTTTAAATTTTCAGGTAAAGGCTCAACAGCAATTATTTTTGCATCAGGATAACAAGCTGAAAAGTAAGCCGATGCAAATCCTATGTTTGCACCTAAATCTACAACCAGCTTCGCATCTTTGAGAAATCCCAAGAGATTATAGGTGTTCATAACGAAAATCTCCCAGAATATCTCTGCGTCGCTTGAGGAAAGTCGATAATATAAACAAATCAATTTTCCATTATGCTTTATTCTTATACGAAAAAAACTATTAGAAGGTTCCCAATCAATTGGTACAAAATTGAGGATCACTAGTATTAAAATTTGTATATAACTAAATCCATATCCAAGATGAAATATTCTTCTTATTATTTTAAAAATTCCCTCTACCTGTGCATTGAACTTTTTGAAAAACAAAGCGTTTCCTCCTTGAGATTACTAAAATTAAAATGCTCAATTCTTACTCCTTCCTGTTCAACATTCAGGGGCACTATTTTGCATCCCTGTGCACGTAGTGAATTTTCAATATTTTCCCGCGCCTTAGGATGTCCGGAAACCATCAGAAAACCTCCTCCACCAGCACCGATAACCTTAGATCCACTAGCTCCAGCTTTCTTTGCTGCTCCAATTAAAGCATCAAGTTTTGGTAGAGTAATTTCCGAAATTAATGTTCGTTTTCTTTGCCAATGACGGTCAAGGAGTTTCCCAAAAGCTACACCATCTCTGTTTTTTAATATATGAACAACTTCATCTGCCTGTGCGATTCCCTTAATATCCTTTGGATTGCTTTTTTTTAAATGAGTAGCAAGAGATGTGAGAATATTACTAGCTGTTCTTCTAATTAAGGTATCTGCAATAATAATTTGAGTTTTCAACATATAATCTATTGCTTCTGATAAATCATCTCTTTTTCTAATGGTTATTTTACCATTTGGTTTAGTAATCATTTCAACACACCCACCAACAGCAGCAGCTATAGGATCTTGAAAACCTACAGGCTTTTTTAACAGCTCTCTTTCCCATAAATAAGCCTCCAACCCAATCTTAGATGGAGTAATATCTGTTAGCTTATTTTTAATTATTTTTTCTGCTAAAAGTAAACAAGTTACAAATGAACCACTACCTCCAAGTCCTGCTCCAGGTGAAACAGGAGACTCTACAGATTGAACACTCATACCAGGATTTCTTTTAGCAAAAAGATACCAATATTCTTCCTCCATGCGATGCGTGTTCCTATTAGTTATATGAACAGTTACTCTTAAAGATATGGCAGTACTAATTATATGTGCACCATATTGTTTGCTAAACTCTGGCAGATCGGTTCCGCCTCCTGCAATAGATAGCCTCAAAGGAGCTGATATTAAAATTTTTTGTATATTTTTTTTACACATTCAAACACCTTTTGTGACAATCTTATCTATCTTTTTTGCACATCCTCTATTTTCAGAATTCCTGACTCGTCGAATAAACCGCATTCTTTCTCCTGCACGTCCACAAGTACATGATTCAGGCGGTGCAAGCGCTATGACATCCTCTGTAAGAATAAAACCAGGATAACTTCTTGAGCTTGCATCATAAAATGCTAAAATTCCTGGTATATTTGGCGGAACAGGTTGTAAATTATATGGATCTAAAGCTTCTAAAACTAACCAGGGAGGAGTATGAAAATAATCAGCCTCACATTTAAATAACACCGTATTCATTTCTACCATATTAAATGTATCGCATATTTTAATTTTATTTTTTTTGGAACATTTATTAGCTGTTTCATTTAGCACCTGAAACGAAACTTCTTCGCCCGAACGTCGCTTCCATCCCCCGCCAGTTATTATGTGCGTTACATTATTAAAATTAACCTTGTTCTCTATCGCTCCCTGCATGACATCCCAAATAACCGGCGGTACTCCTACAATAACTTTGGGACCAAAACTTGGATCCGACAGAAGATCATAGGCAAGTACAAAATTTATCAAATCACCATTTATAACAGAGATGGTAGGATATAAAAGCTCAACCAGTGCCATTACATAAGAAAACCATACATTTCCTGCATTTTCTAAATCAGGGCCAATCAATATTACCGTTGAATCTTCGAATGTATTTGCAATATTTCTGACACCCAATTCAACGCTGCCTAGTAAACGGCTAATAGATAGTTCATCTCTCATCACCTGGCTGGTTTTCCCCATTGTACCACTGCTTTCGAAAACACTTATCTTTTCTTGCTCAGATACACTTGTTAACTGGTCTCCAAAATGCTTAAACCCCCGAATAGGTAGTAATTCAATTCCCTTGGGCCCATTTTCCAATATTTTCTCTGAATCAACTTCAGCCTTTTTGTACAATGTTCTATAAAGCGGACATTGTTCAATATGCCAGTTTACAGCTTCAGCCAATAATTGATTACGGGGAGTTTCCCATAATTCAGTTTTATACCAAAGTGATTCCATCTGAAATAGTGAATCTATTGGTTTTAACTCAGGTATACAATTCATTATCTACCCCTTACCTAAATATAATAATCTTAGTCTTTGTCTTATAATGATAAAAATCAATCTATAAAACCACTGGTGTTAACCAATTATAAGGAGCTTTTGATCCACTGTCACATATTTGAAAATAACGATCACGGAATTTACATGTAAGACTTCCCGGCTCACCATTACCAATTTTTATATCATCTACTTCGATTACAGGCTGAATTTCAGAAAGGGTACCACATGTGAATATTTCATCTGCTATATATAGTTCAGTTCTGTCTACCTCACGCTCAATAACTTCTAAATTAAATTCTATTTTTAATAACTCAATTGTATTTTTACGTGTAATACTTTCCAGTATTCCGGCTGTAACTGGTGGAGTGATAACCTGTCCATCTCTAATAATAAATATTGCCGAACCAGGTGTTTCAGCAACTTTATTCCGTTCATTAAGAAGTATTGCTTCGTTGACTCCTTTTCTTTTTGCCTCAATTGTAGGCATACGAAATGCTGTATAAGCAGCGCCAGCCTTAATTCTAGGCGGTAGCGTTGAATCAGTAAGCCTCCTCCAACTGCTAACACATGCTCTTGATCCAACTGTTGTCAATTGTGGGCGAGGGACAGGAAAAACAACTATATAACTTCCGAGAGTAACTTCCTCAGGTTTATATCCATAACGGCCTGATTGTATAAAAATAGTCGGCCTTATATAACAATGTTCACAAAAATTTAGGGCTAAAATAAGTTCAAATATTCCCTTGCGAAATTTTTTAATTAATTCTTGGGTACAAGGAATCCATAGTAAACGAGCTGATTGTGCAAATCGTCTCATATGGTCATCTAAACTAAGTATATAGTACTTATTATCAGATCCGTTCCAGTAAGCCCTCAAACCTTCAAAAACACTTGTCCCTCTAATAGCTAATTCTGACCATACATGAACTGTTGCTTTTTCCCATGGAACAATTTTTTCATTATACCATATTAAACTAGGTATTAATTCTGCCATATTCTCCTCCATTTTTCGAATATAAAATAGACAACTTATCAAAAAGTCTGTGGCAAGATAAAAAAAACATTGAACAGGAAATAACTATCTGCTTTGATTTAGGCGTATATTAGAAAATAGAAATTTAATTTACAGTTTGTTTGTTAGTTGGTTTTGGTAGTTTACCATCTTTTACTAATTCCGCCAATTCAAAATACCCTTGAGGATCACCTATTTGAAGTGGTGGAATATTCCATTCAAAAGCTCCCATCCGTTTTCTAGCAATAAGGTCTTTAAAAAAATCCGATTCATCTATCTTGGTATGCAAAGAAAGTTTTTTTAGACAATCACGTTTTACTACATAAACTCCAAGATCCAAATGTGTTCGATGACCTTCATTTGGATCTTTACTATATAAGGTCACAAGAGAATCCCGAATTGCCACATTACTCAGATAGGGAGGAGGCTCATTTTTTCCTACTGTCATAAGAACATCCATTTTTTTTGAATCGAAAACCTTATTCAAAACTTTTATAGATACTGTTGGATATACATCGCCAAATAAAAAAAGAAACTTATTATCTAAAAAATCAATTGCATAAGCTAAAGCCCCTATGACTCCTAAAGCATAAGGCTCCACAGAATAAGTAACTTTTAATGATTCTGGAGTAATTTGAGGAAGGATATTTATTATTTTTTTTGATAAATGCCCAAGGCATAGATGGCAACTTTTTATTCCCTGTTTAGTAATAGTATCTAATATGTAATTAATAAATGGCTTATTCTGTATTGGTGCTAAGACCTTAGGTGTATCAACTAAAATAGACTGCATTCGTTTTGCATAGCCTCCAGCTACAATAACAACCTGTTCAATCATTTGAATTCCTTTAAATTATTAATAGTTGAACTATACGGTTTTCTTATAATAGTAAGTCCGTTACACAAAGGATTATGAAAAATGCTCCATCCACAATTCATTTGTTTAATTATTATTTTTTTTTCATTAAACTTTTTATCAAATAAATCTTCAATGGCTTTAATTACTCCTCGTTTATTATCCCAACCATAACCAAGAGTTCCATCATGCCGACGATAGATTATATTTAAATTTGTATCATGTAAAATTACTATTCCGCCTGCTGATACAAGAGATAAAGCCAGAGATAATTCGCTCTTTGTTTGCAAATATGTATGGTTTGTATCAATAAAAATTATATCTGGAAATCCTTGTATATTCCTTGATCTAGCCCATTCACAATAATTTTTTAGAAATTCTACTGAATCTGATTGAACAAATATTCGACCGGGAAAATTTAATACTTGAGAACAATCGTCACAATCAACACCAATTACAAAACATTTTGTCAAATACGAAATTCTTTCAAATACAAACGTTGATTCTCCATCACGCACACCCAATTCTATTATTATTTTAGGCTTGACTAAAAGGCTTTCTATAAAGATTGTTTCAAGATGGCTTGATATATCAGTTGGTTCAGACATACGCTCTTGAATATCCCTTAAAAAAGGATTGATTGAAAGCAGAGAAGGTCTTACTCTAAACTTTTTAAAAAAATTTAATGTCCTATTGTATATATTAATCAGCCGTTCGTATTTCTCACCGGTTTTTATTTCATTATTTTTATTTTTTATCATGAACTGTCAATGCCTTCATTTTTTGCGATCAGATCGCGAAAATAGAACAAGTTCTAAAATAGATGGTTTAATAAAATCTTTTCTGAATCCATCTAATTTGTTTAATTCGTGGATGTATTTCTCTAAAGTTATTCTTGCAGCCGCCAAATTTTTACCAATATTATGACGTGCATTATCAACATTTATAAGCAAGACATTTTCATGGCTTTGTTTACAAATCCATTTCAATTCTTCATAATCAACCCATTCATCCTCTGTCGCAGCGAATAACCGTACAGGAATATAAATTTCCTGCAAATCCTTTAAGCTATCTTCAGCCCCTTCCATACCATTTGACCTGGCATCAAAAACGAACAATGAAGAAACTGGTTGATCAAGTATTATGCCTTCTTCATATTTACCATCTATCACAGTTTGAAAATAGTCTTTACCTGATGCTTTATGAACAACATGCCGTATGTCAAGTACAGGTACAAATGCAGAGAAAGATGAATACTCTTTACCAGCTTTTTGTTTGGCGATAAACCTTGTTGCAGGGCGAGTACTCAAACTCATTGTAAGAAGATGAAGCCGAATATGCGGCCATTTATTTCTTATCCATAGGGTAGTATCATATAAATCTGTCAAAACCTGTGACAGTGTAAATTCTAATGAAGTTCCACTGCTTTCACCGACATGATTCCTAAGATCAATCCTCACATTTGCATAACCATTGACTGCAAGGGTGGCTGCTAACAAAGCAAGGTTTTCACGCTTACGGCCAAAAGGAGGACAGATTACAATCATCTGGTGCCATTCTGTACTTGGCTGAGTAAGTGTAATTATTAAAGATGGATCTGAAATACAAAAATCTTCTCTATACAAGTCTAACTTTTTCATTTGTGTTCATCCCTTTTAAAGAATGTATTATATTTTTTAATTGCGATAATGTATTTATAACTAATCCTGCCTCGGTGGGGGCTTGAAGATTAAAGCGATTATAATATACTGAACAACCAATCCCAGCGTTCGAAGATGCCCATACATCATAATATGGATCATCTCCTATGTGCCAGCATAATGCAGGATTTATCTGTCCTATACGTTTTAAAGCTAGTTTAAAAGCCTCTGGGTCTGGTTTTCTTACTCCATCAACTTCAGAATCAACAATAGCTGTAAAATATTCCAGCAAACTAAACTTTTCTAAATCAGCTCTTAAACGGCCATTGGTATTAGATACTATGGCTAAAATCAAGCCTTGCTGTTTCAAATCCTTTAAAATATCCGAAGTATCTTGCTCACATATTGTCCATAAAGAATTTTCAATTGTATCAATATATTTAATAGCTAACCACACCTGCTCTGCATATTTTACGTTTACACTCAATTTTTCCACATACATTTTTTTTACCATATAAGATTTCCAGTAATTTTCAGGGTCTGAAGAGTTTGCAGCTTCATATGCTGTAAGAAAAAGAGCCTTTGAGGCAATATTTGCATCCACATAAATTCCGGTTCTTTCATATATTACTTTTGCTATTTTAAAACCATCAGGGTGTATAAGAACACCGCCGACATCAAATAATAAAACTTTTGGAAAGGGAACCTTAATCATCATAATAAACACTAATATTGGATAGGATGTTAAATTATAAACCTGGAGGATGTAATATTAGTAACATCCAACAATGGTGTTTTAGCATCTCCAGACTCAATACTCCTTTTCCATGCTTGTAATACTGGTATCTGATGCTCTGGAAAGGCAATTTTTTTGGGAAGCTTATCATATTTAAAAAAACATACTTCAGATGATTCAGTACTTGCTTTAAGGTTTACATTTTTTAAAGAGGGAATTGCAAAATAATAAATACACAAGGTTGGTAATATTAAATTTCCCGATTCATCTTTTCCAGATGAAATCCAACAACCAAGTATTCCTGTCAAAACTATTTTTATTCCTGTTTCTTCAAAACATTCTCGTATTGCTGTTATTCCAGGATGTTCTCCTAAATCACAATGCCCTCCAGGAATATCCCAATAATCAAAAAAGGGATCAATGTTTCTTTTTACCAGCAATAATCCAGTTGTATTATAAACCAATGCCGCTCCACATGGTTTTGAATTAAGCCAAAACCGGTTATGACAATTATCACAGGTCACAGGAGGTATATTTTTTAATTTATTACCACAACGAAAACAATATTTAAAATCTACTATTTTCGACAATGACAACTCCTATTTCGATTTCATATTATTTAATTGATTCCCATTTTGTTTTAGTAATCTGGAGCTTTGGATGGCTTACAAGAATATGCCAAATTATAGAGCAAATTCCCTCAGCATGAGGAGTAATTCTTTCTTTCGTTACTACCGGAATAAGAATACACTTATGAGCTACTTTTAGAGTATAACCTCCATCACGACTTACTATTCCAAAAATTGATGCTCCAATTTTCTGCCCATATTCAAGAGCTTTTACTATGTTAACCGAAACTTCTTTTTTCTTATTTCCACCACCTACAGAGAAAATTAAAATTCCGTCATTTGAATTAAACATAGATCCTTTTAGCCAATCTACAAAACAATCGTCCCATCCATTATCATTGATACGGGCGGTTAATTCAGAAATGTTATCTGTAGGTGCATATGCTTCAATATTGCATAATTTACGAAAATCATTTACTGCATGATTTGCATTAGCTGCAGATCCACCTACACCCAATATGAACAGTCGTCCCATCCGATCTCGAAGAGTTACAAGTTCCTCAGCTAACTGTTCCACACATTCAATATCAAGTTTTTTTAAAATTTCTATACTTTCATTGATATAATTACTTATAAATCCATTCATAATCTATATCCTGCCAATAAAACATCTTTCCTAAACATCTGAATTGTTTCAATGCTCATAGTTTCAAGATCTTTATTTAACCTATGCAGATTCTTTAAAATTGACGGTGAGAGAGTTATAATATCACATCCAACTTCTTCTGCCTGTTTTATGTTAAGCAATTCTCTTGGACTCGCCCATAATAGTTCAACATCTTGTCCTGCATTACTACATAGAATTTTTGCTTTTTTCATAATAGGAACAGGATTCCGGCCTGTATCTGCTATTCTTCCAGCAAATACAGAAATAATAGTCTTATTATTTTTTACAACTTCACATGATTTTTCTACTTGTTTTAGGGTACAAATACCTGTGACATTTACCGGTATCTTTGCCTGAGTTAGATTTTTAATAATAGGAAAAGTTGGAATACCTGAAGTATTTGTTACTGGTATTTTAATATAAACATTAGGACCTAAAGTACTTAGAAGTTTTGCCTGTCTTTCCATCTCTTCTAAGTCATCAGAAAGTACCTCAAATGAAATAGGCTTTCCATTTACAATATTCACAGTGTTCATACAAAAGTCCCAGTAATCATCTATACCCGCTTGACGAACAAGAGTTGGATTTGTTGTGAAACCCTGGATGCCAGGATCTTTTGCCAGTTTTATAATGGATTCCAAATCAGCTCCATCAGCAAAGATTTTTACAGATGTCGAATATTTGTGTACTCCCTTTTGATGTAGTGCTTTTTCTTTTTTAAAACTATTTATATCACAATGAGCTTTTTCAGTTATTATCTGATGATCCATGATTTATATACCTCCTTTTATAATAGAAATTTCCAAATAACATTTTTAAAGTTTGATTTGTAAAAAAGAAACTATAAGTAAATAATATTTAGTACATTTAGTCCTTCACAATCATTGCTTTTTATAATATGCCACCTGGTTGATACCAAAGATTTCAAAAAAACCATATCATGACTTACTAGTAGAAGACTTGAAGGTGTTTCTTTTAGAGCCTCCTCCAAACATAGAATTGAAGTCATATCCATATGATTTGTAGGCTCGTCCATAATTATTAAAATCGGATCCTCTTCCATTCCCATAGCAAGGATTAATTTCCTGATTTCTCCTGGACTAAGGACATTAGCATTCAATAATTTTTTAGGATCAGAACCAAGCCTATTTATAATTGATAGAACTCTTCCACGAACTTCGTTGGGGCTTTCGTGAAATGTTGCAAGTATCCTTGTTGCATTTTTAATTTCAATCTCCTGGGGGATATAAAGAAACGAAAAATCTGCATCCTTTATCTCTGAAATAATTAATCTGATAAGACTACTCTTTCCGATACCATTAATACCAGTTATACCGATTCTGTCAGATGGTTTTATAACCAACTCTGGTAGTTTAAGTTGTTTACTATCTGAAATAATAAGAATTCGAGGGGCACAATAATAAATAATGTCTCTTTTAGAATTATCACCAAAGGAGGAAATACCTGTTTTTTGTTTTTTTTTTATCCGTTTTAATTCTAACTTCATTTTTACATGTTTAAAACGACCATCTAATTGTCTTAATAATTTACCTCCAATACCATCTTTTCCTGATACTCTGGCAAGATTTTTCTTAAAACGTGCATCATGATCTTTTGGAGCTAATCTTCGCTTTGATCGTCTCTTTTGCTGGCTTTCTGCAAGTCTTTTTCTATTTTTTATTTCTTTTTCAATTTTTTTATATTCCTTTTTAACAATATTGTAGGATGAAAGTGCCGAATTGAAATCATTTTTTTGTTGAATGAGACCCTGAGTAATACCTCCTGGCCTTATAATGATTTCATCCGATTCAATAAAAAGACATTGTGAACATAGGGCATCGAGTAGATGACGATTATGACTTACTAATAGTCCGATACCAGTAAAGCTTTTCAACGCATTTAAAACTATCTCAGAAGACTCATAATCCATATGATTAGTAGGTTCATCCATTGCTAATAAATCAGGTAATGACCATAAAGCTATAGCTACTTGAAATCGTTTACGTTCACCACAACTGAGAGTATCCCAACGATATATCCAATCATCTTTAATACTTAGCATTGAGCAAAGTTTTCTGCTGTCATTATTAGGCGAATATAAAAAAGCCTCAAAATCATTAGGTGGAAATTCTATTTGTTGTTGACAATAAAACACTTTAGAAGGGCCTTTTATATATCCACTTTTTGGTTTAATAACTGCAGTGGCTAGTTTTAGTAGTGTTGTTTTTCCAGCCCCATTATTTCCGATAATTCCTGTCCAACCTGAAGTAAGTGTAAAATTAATATCTTTAAATAGATCTTTTTCTAGAGTGTCATAAGTAAAACTAACAGATTTAAATGTTAGAAATTCTTGATTATTTTTTTGCATCATCATGTATACTCACCAGTGATAAGTTCTCTGAAATCCTTAGATGTTGTTTTGATTTAAATAGGGTCACAATTAAAAATAAATCTATATAATTTCAATGTATTAAACACTTGAAGTGATCATAAAATCTTTGATAAGGTCCTGCATCTTTACTGCTATACTCAGATACAAGTTATCATTTGAATATAGAAGATAAAATCTTAAACAAATCAACTTAAATTTATTCTAGATTCAATTATGAGAATGAATATTACCACTCTTGGTGGGATTATTCATTTTAAATTAATGTAGTCTAACCTTACATCTATAATCTTTTTTTTAAATAATATTTAAAAAAATACTGATATTTATTCATTTTTAATTTTTTAATTTTTACTAGTTGATTAAGCAAATACCATACCAAATGTTTTTTAATCTATAAATCAACATATTATGCACAATTATAAATTTTGATTATGATATTATGTTAGTAATTTTATAACATTCTACCTTTAAATATTTATTATTTAATCAAAATAAAAATGTTAGTGAAAAACCAATGTTATTTTTTTATTAACATTTTTTTTCAATTAATTTTTTATTTATTTTAGATTTTTCTCTTTTCTATTAAATGAAAAATATATCTCAGCCAATCTAATTATTGGTTTAAGAAAATATATTAATTTGTTATTTAACCTATATGACGGACAAAACTTCTATTTCTCGCATTTTTAAAAAAGCAAGAGAAAAATTAGATTTTGCCTATGATTCAAGGTAACTTTTTTATAAAAAAAATTTTTGCTTATTATTCCTTAAAGGATTCTGGCAGGAACCTGTTAAAGGCCCCGGTAGGTTTTTTTTTGCGAAAATGCTTGAATTGGGGCTTTTTGGCTATTGTGCGGGCGTAAAGGTTCAATCCCTTTATTGACAAGGTCTCCCAGACCCGTCCGCCCAGGACAAATATGGTCCCTGGGACGGCCTGAAGGCCAATTTCCCCAATCTGACTGCCTGTGTTCTTGTCTATAACCCTGTATTCTCTTAGAGTGGGGATATTGGAATGTATAACGCCCTTTTCTCCCAGATCCATGAGTTTTTCGGTTGCATAAAACCGGTCCCTCTTCTGATTAATATATCCCAGGTCTGTCAGGTGGCTCATAATGGTCTCAACCTGATAAGTATCAACAAGGGGACTGAGTAAAGACTCCAGGTGTGCCTTATCTTCTCCCCTTGTATGGGAAAAAAGGTATGAGAATATCTGCTGAACAGCCACCGAGGGGTCCGGTTCATAATCTATAGGCTCAAGCTCGCCCTGCCGGGCCATATGCGCATAAAGTTTAAAACAAGCCTTCTCTTCCTCTGTCTCACAATAACCAAGGACCTGCATGACCTCCCGCTGACGGCACCCCCTGCCGATTCGCTGCTGGAAGGAAGATGGGGTATGGGGTGGCCGATAGCAGGCTACGGCATCGAAATCACCTATATCAATCCCGATCTCAAGGGTCATTGTAGCGATGCAGATACCCCAGCGCCATTCCTGCAGTGCTTTTTCGGCTGAGCCTCTCATCTGCCTGGAAAGGCTTCCATGGTGAATAATGATCCGGTCTTTGGGCCAAAAGTTCTTCAACTCTGTTCCAAGCCGCTCTACATCCTTTCTGCTGTTTGCAAATATCAGGACCTTATGCATCCTCTTCTGCCTTATAAATTCGATCATCCTTTTAAGATCAGAAAAAAGTGTCATTGAAAGTGGTCTCGGCTCCCCTATCCTTATTGAGGTAACCGGCTGAAAATAGCGTTTAGCAGTGTCTTCGGGTTCATACAGGGTCGCTGACAGGGCGGCATATTGGAGGGAAGACCTCATATGCTCGAATCTTATTCTCTCGAGCAGTATACGTAATTGATCACCCCTGTAGCCTGCATCTATCAGGTGGATCTCATCCAGTATTACGGCCTTGAGGCCTTTCCATATATCAGGGTGACGACAGAGCATGGAATCGAGGGACTCAGGTGTTGTAAAGAGTACATGCTCCGGATCCTTTAAGGAAAATTCAGGCCTGTCACCTGTTTTTACTGCTGCCCGCAGTTCGCACTCTTTCAGGATGCCGTTCAGCCGGGTATGGATATTATTTACCAGGGCGCGCGTGGGTGAAATATAAAGGATTGAAAGACCACTTTCGGCTCCGGTTTCATGAATTCTTTCAACCAATGGGGCAAACACCGCTTCTGTTTTCCCGCTGGCGGTCGGTGAGGCTATAATCACATTCTCACCTTCGAGGATATGAGGAATGACAGCTAACTGGATAGGATTCAAGCTGCCGAATCTGCCGAAAAAAGGACTCCATGTCCTTTTAAGCCGTTTTTTAATATTGAGGAATTCTTCCCTGGGATGCATTAGACAATAGGTCCTCCAGGTTTTTTAAGGAATAAAACCTGGAAAAGTCGAGGCTCTCCACCATGGCCTTTATAAACCTTCGAGTGGACTGAAAGCTATTGTTCTTTACCATTTCAAAAAGCCTCCTGCGATATCCTTTCGGTATCTGGTGTTGATATATCTTCTCATAAATATCCATCAACCTGTAATATAGGTATTCGGTCTGGTGAATAGGAAGGGACTCTAATTCTATCTCATAAATATTGTATTCTTTAGAGAGGCTGAGTCTATAGTCCGGAGTGAAGGCAAAGGCCACCTTAAGAAAGCTGGGAAGCTGAAATACATATGGAATGCGAACATAACCGGAATATATGAGACCAGTCCTTTCACCATAATAATAATTATCACCCTTTACCACCCTCTCTTCTTTCAGTTCATGCTCATCATTCGCTACCATAGAAAGGGCATTAAAGAAATTGACGGCCCTTGTCCATTCATAAGAATAGCGATATGTACGGGAGGTTTCCGCCTCATCGAACATGAGGAGAATGCCTTTCAGGCCCAGTTCCTTTACCGCAAGCATTCCCAGGGCACTCAGGATATTGCAGTATATATTTGCGGCCGTTGTGTGATCATAGAGGGTGCCAAGTTCAGAAAAGTTTGTCTCCTGCCCTTCTATCCACTCCCACATCTGTGGAGTATCCTTCTCCTTCATTATCTTTTCCATTATCCCTTCCAGAAAGGAGTGACCCTGGAATGGATTCTTTCGAGAGCCTTTGCCTATCAGGGTCAATAGCTCACAAAAGGTATAATAGTGCCCCTTGTAAGGGAACCTGAGGTTTCTGATAAGATGGCGATAGATCCTCTTGGGGAAACCGGGTTGCGCATCACAGGGATCGATACCCACCAGACTGACAGCATAATCAAGCTCAAATCCGCTCGCATAGAGATATTCAATCAGATGGGTCTTGCCGCTTCCATATTCTCCCCGAATGACCATCGTGCCGGATGATTCATCCTGCAACCATTTTTGTACCGTTTCTATCTCCTGTGTCCTGCCCACAGTCCATTCCCTTATCGACCTGGCAGGAACGATCCCCAGGCGAAAGGCCTCGATGACAGAGCGGGCCTCTCCGATTAACACCGACTCCGTCTCTTCTGAGTCCGGCTCATTCAGGGGCAGGATCTGTTTCCGTTCTTCGGGCAGGATTTCCGCTTCCAGAAAAGCCAGGTTGCTCTTTTTTAACCAGAGCTGCAAGGAATGAGGGAAGCAAACCAGGTATTCATGACCACGATGCCTTTTGTCAATCGCTATGCCCTCGCCAAATATGGCATGTCTTACCTTTAGGCATTCCATTAAATATGCTTTTACTATCCTTCCAGAAGTTTTAAGGTTGTATCCTGATCAAAGGCGCCCTTTGGCTCTTTCCTTACCATATGAAAAGCCTTAATAATCCCCTGCACAAAAAGCCTTATATAGCCTATATCACCGAATCTGCGTTCATAGGCCTCCTGAGCCAGCCTTTGTATAAATGGGGATATGCCGTCATTAAATGAGTATTCATAGGCCTCTTCATATACGGCCCTGAGCTTATTGCCGATTTTCTCCAGCAATAGTATAGGCTCACGATCCATTTCTTCAAGGCGGATCTTTACCCCTGAAGGATTGTAAAAGTCGAAGACGCTTGATATTCGTTGTTTCAAAGCCTCATATACATTGGAGGCACCTTCAAAGATATGCTCATCTGGCAGGGCATAAAAGATCATAACATTCTTAAAGGAGGCGTGACCGCACTCATCAATCAATTCTCTAAGATTGCTCAGCATCAACTCCCTCTGCTTACTGCTCAGGCTGGGTACCTGTTCCGCCTCATCAAACAGGATCACTATTCCGGAATAACCGATATTCTTTACCCACTGGATAAGGGAACGGACCATGGAAAAGGAATTGCTTCGGCCTATGGGATGCAACAGGCCATATTCTTTGTGAATATTCCTGTCATAACCTTCCAGCTTTAACCATTGAAGGATGTTTCGAAAGTCTTTTTCACGCTCCTGATGCAGGAAAAGGAATGCCTGCGCAACGGCCTTGGCAAAATTGATGTTTTCGATATTTCTCTGAATGGCCCCGGAATAGTTGATAAGTTCCTGGTCCAGGGTTTCCCCCTGGAGACCTGCTTCCATGAAGATCCCGGTCTGCCTTTCATACCAGTTTATGATAAAGGGCTCCATACCCTTTTCCTGGCCTTTCAGAAGCTCCTCAGGGGTCATCGGATACATGAGGTTATTCACTATGGCGCGATAAACCAGCTCAAGCCGGTAAAAAGGAGCCTCTTCGGAGCTCAGATTGACATAGCTGACCACAAAGTTTTCATTCCAGGCCATCTCACGAATATTATACAAAAAATGTGTCTTGCCTCCGCCATAAGCGCCTATAACCAGTTTGAAGGTGGAACCTCCATCCTCTTTGACAAAGGTCCTCAGATACTCCTCCTCAATAAGACGAAGATAATCATCCAGACCTACGGTGAAATACTGAAAACCCCATTCAGGAGGTGTACCGAAAGAACCTACGGTCTCAATAATTCTTCTTGCCGTGTGCTTATTTAATTGATTCATTAAAATCCAAAATCCTTCAAGAGGCTGTCCAATCGCCCCTTTCTTATGTTTCTCTTATACTTATCTCATGCTTAAATTCTCAAAAAACTAAACCATCATTTAAATATGTTTGTGAAAACAGACAAAGGCAAAATGCGTACCGTCTCCTTTTAGGCTCCTTGGAATCCAGAGATTGTCATCCTTCTTTTTTGTCTGCTCCCTGCTTGCCACACCCAGCCGTAATTCGTAGCCTCCGTATTCACGTTGTTTCAGTCGAAAAAGATCATAGCTCAGTTGAGTACGGCTGTAAGTCCTGAAAAGCTCTTTTCGAGGGTCAGAAAGAAATTTCTTGTCCTGCTTCTGCCATGCTATCTCGCTTAACAAATAAATTATAGAGACATTGGCCCCGAACTCCAGCACCTCTTTTTTTATAATCCATCCATAAACATCAAAGAGAAGTTTAAGAAATACTTCCTCATCCTTAAAGCTTTCGTTTTCAAGATCTTCGTATATTTTCTCCGAGGTATTAGTGATATCATCGGCCACAAGCTTAGAGCGGCTCAATATCTCTATTTTCGGCCCATACCAGATCCTTACCTGGTCGTGCGACAATAAAAACTCCAGGGTCAACAGCCCTAACCTCAACTCCGGAAAATTACCTTCGATATGCCAGCCCTTGTCCCCAAACCTTCTATCAAGCTCCGCGCCTAAATACATCTTGAGCCTATGTTTAGGTTGCTCAAGGATTTTCTTCTTCTCTATGACAAACTCTTTTACCCTTTTCAAATCCCCGCGCAGTTCTTCCAGTTCATTTAGTTTTTCCAGCTTCTGTTCAATCCTCTTAAGTCTGTCCTCTATCTGAAAGACATTTTTATCCAGATCCTTTTCTAAGGCCTCCCCTTCCTTGAGACATTTTTCTATCTCCGCCAAATCCTTTCTGTTTTGATCTATCTTTTTCCGGAATTCCTGATAAGTATAGTTCATATTCACAATCCTCTCTATAATCTGCAATCTACCTCAGCCAGTCTAACAGACAAAAGAAAAATTGCAAGATTGAAGATTTCGGGTGAAGCTATGTATTTCTAAAAATCGACAAAATTATAGCATTAAAAAAATATTATATAAATATATAAGACAGGTTTTAGACTCCTTCAATGACCTTTTTACGATTATATCAATATTTGAACTCAAGATTCATTCTGGATTAAAATACAGATTAATTGTTTTTTAAAAACATGACTACACAGAAAGACAAAGAAGTTTTGGACCAACACAATTATAAAAGCCACGAATTTCAAAAGGGGGAAGGTATTTCCTTTATCATATCATAAGATAAGAGAGGACATGTTTTATTTTTATAATAAGGAGGTGTATTCATGAGAGAAAAAATTTTAATAGATCCGGAAAAAATTGACTGGCAACCAATAGAACAACTTCCTTCCGGTGCATGGATAAAGATGTTGAGTCACGATGAAGAGACCGGAGCATTTTCAGCTTTATTCAAATTTGACAAGGGATTTGAAGAACCCAGGCACTCACATCCTTCTGATCATGATATATTTATTCTGGAGGGAAGCCTTGTCGACACTGATGGTAATGAAACCAAAAAGGGAATGTTTTTCTATGCCCCTGCAGGTGATGAACATGGTCCTTTTACCTCTCCTGATGGCTGCATCTTTTATGGATATTTCAACGGACCCCCGTTTTAGGGAATAGTTTTATTTTTATATTATTTGTTTTTGCTACATGAATTTACCTTTCCCCTATTTCTTTCTGCAATATTGTTAAATCAGAACATTATAATCTTATAAAAATTCACTTAAAACTTGAAAGGTGTGAATAATTCTTCCCCAAATTTACAAATGCATACAAATGTATAAACGTAATATCTATCCTTTTGAAATATCAGTTGTTTCTATTTTGCCTATATTGATATCACATTGCTAATATTCTCAATTTTTCAAAAAATTACAGAAAAAAAGAAGGCTTTATTAACAGCATATCCACACTTCTTGTGGAAAATCTGATTAAAAAACTGAAATGTTTAAGCCCCCAAAATGATTTTTAAGAATTCATTAATTCTAAGGCAGCCAAATTTTGACAAAGCAGCTAAATCTTATTATATTATTAATTATATAAATAAATTAGTATAAAGACTTTTTACATCATTGTTTTTCTCAATTACAACCCTTTTCCTATAAACTATAAAAATATTTAAACACTTTTCATAATTTAATTTTTTAGGAGGAATTAATACATTTAGACAAATTCAGTATTAGCTATGTGTATTAATTTTTATCTCGGAGTATTATTAAATTTCACCATATTGATTGATTAAATAGTAATAAAAATAATTGGTTCTAAATATTTAGTATTTAATTATTTTATAATATGTTGCAAAGCTTAAGTTTTATCAATAAATTATTATAATATATTTTATGCCAAAAACTTATTCAATTAGCAATTTATTTTTCCTAAGAGATTAAGTGAGATAAGGACTTAAATATTAAAAAAGGTAACAAATTCATTCATGATACTATTTAGGCTTGTTTCCAATATTTAAGGATTTGACCCAGAGGGAATTTAAAAAGAAGCGTGCATTTTTTGGCAACTGAAAAAGCTACTAAAATAGCATTCTTATCAAAAATCGATAAGAATTCTTGAAAGGTGGTGATAAATGGAAAAGATTGAACAAGGATACAAGCAGGATTAAGTTTTTAGCATTATTATTAAGGGAGGCCAAAAATGAATTGGAAAAGAGCCTTTGCATGTCTGTCGATTTCTTTCATCGTAATTTCATTGATGTGTTCTTTAAATATTACCAGGGCTATGGGAGAAGATCTTACCCCAAAGGAGGAATTAGGCAAGGCCCTCTTCTTTGACAGGATTTCGAGTCCGGACTCTATGTCCTGTGCCGCATGCCATGCACCTAGCACCGGCTTTACAGGACCTGTCGCAGGAATAAATCTGTTTGGCAGTGTTTATAGAGGAGCCGTTCCCCAGCGCTTCGGCAACCGAAAACCACCGAGCGCAGCGTACGCGACTTTTAGCCCGGTCTTTCATTATGATGCAGATGAAGGGCTTTTTGTGGGTGGAAACTTCTGGGATGGCCGGGCCACTGGAGAGGTGCTCGGAAATCCTGCTGCTGATCAGGCCCTCGGCCCGTTCCTGAACCCGGTGGAACAGAACAACCCCAGCAAAAAGGCCGTATTGGAACAGGTGGCTGCTTCACAATACGCAAACTTATGGGAAGAAGTCTGGGGAGAGCTGGTTAGCTATGAGACTGAAGCTGATATCGAAGCAAACTACGATCGCATTGGATTGTCTATTGCGGCATATGAGGCATCGAGCGAAGTCAATCAGTTCTCATCCAAATATGACCTTTCCCTGAGCGGGGACGCGGAATTAACTGAGCAGGAAGCATGGGGACTGGAGCTTTTTGAAGGGAAAGGCATGTGTTCAGCATGCCATCCCAGTGAACCAGGATCGGATGGCGAGCCTCCCCTTTTCACAGACTTTACCTTTGACAATCTTGGCACCCCTAAAAATCCTGATAATCCATTTTATAAGATGGATAAGGTATATCTTGATGACGGGACACCCATCAATCCCGATGGAGCGGACTGGATAGACGAGGGATTAGGAGGTTTCTTAAAGACTTTAGATATGCTGCCTGAGTGGCAGGCCCTTGCTGACGAGAATATGGGAAAACACAAGGTCCCGACCCTGAGAAATGTCGATAAACGCCCGGGCCTTTATTTTCCAAAGGCTTATCTTCACAATGGTGTTTTCAAGTCTCTAAAAGAGGTAGTCCATTTTTATAACACCAGGGACGTTGAGGATTGGCCGGAACCGGAGGTGCCGGAAAATGTAAATACAGATGAGCTGGGCAATCTCGGATTGACAGATGCAGAGGAGAACGCGATCGTTGCATTTCTCAAAACGCTCTCCGACGGATATACACCAAGGGGACAAAATAGGAGGCCGTTATTTGTGAATATTCTATCTTCAACATCCATCATACAGCTTAATTCTGAGATATCTGCACCCAGGTTTCTGTCAAATATAGGCATAACAAACGAGACAGGAAACAATAATGGCAATGCTAACAATGGCAATGGTCATGTATTTACGGGACCTCCCTGGAAACAGGCGGAAGTTAACGGACCTCCATGGTATCTCAACGGACTCACCTGGTTCAAGAATGATTCCGGTGGGGCATGGTGGTGGAAGGCATCCTTACTTGTTACTCCGGTGGGACCTGTATGGTATCAAAACGGTTCCAACGGCCCCCCCTGGTATCAGGACCCTGTTAGCGGTCCGTGGTGGGCCTCTGCGTTACTATAGTATTTATGTTAATTTAACAAGGAGAATTTTGATGAAACGCTTCGCTATTCCGATTTTTATTCTCGGGATTATTCTTTGTCTGTTTATGATAGCAAATGCCGTTTTTCTAGTACCCTCGGTAAAGGATGATCCTCTTGTAAGAATGCCCGGCACCCAGCCGGATCAGGGAGTTAATCTCGAGGCCCCAAACAGATGTTTGAACTGTCATGGAGACTACAATCATGCCGTTGAGCCTGGTTTTAACTGGAAAGGTTCCATGATGGCTCAGGCATCAAGGGATCCTTTGTTTTGGGCATGCTTGACTGTTGCCGGACAAGACTCTGTCTGGGCAATAGGAACGCCTAACGCCGTTGATATCTGCGAACGCTGTCATTTCCCGGAAGGGTGGCTGGGGGGACGCTCTGATCCGCCTAATGCCTCAGCCATGACAGGCAGTGATTTTGACGGATTACACTGTGATTTTTGCCATACAATGTGGGACCCGCTCTTTGAGACAACATACAATGGAACAAGGGAAGGTAATGACTGGTCTGGTTATTGGGATGAGGCTACATCCCTTTCTCAGACTGAGGCAGACATAACATATACTGAAGATACTTCCCTTGCCCTGGGGATTTCACTTTTTAACGGAAACCCGTTTTTCAGCGGTAAGGTTCCATTCAGTTCGAACTACACGGAAAACGCTACCGGTCAATATTTTGTGAGCACCAATTCGCAGAAAAGGGCCAGCTTTGCCGATGCTGCTGCAAGACATCAGATGCTGTATAGCCGCTATCATAAGTCTAAATTCTTTTGTTCTACATGTCATGATGTATCCAATCCGGCACTTGCAAATCTCTATCAGGATGGAAGTGAACCACTTACAACCGAAAAAGAACCGGCCTTTTCATATTTTCATGTGGAGCGGACATGGTCAGAATTTATGTCATCCGCCTATGGTCAACAGGGTGGGTCTGCAACCAATACGGAATTTCAGGAACAAGGCGCGCCGGATATTACCTTGGCGGCCAAATGCCAGGATTGTCATATGAGGGATGTGGTTGGAGTAGGATGTAACAAGAATGGTGTGCCATTGCGGCCGGATGAGAGCGTGGCTCATCCCAACTCCGGACTCCCTCTTCACGACATGACAGGAGGGAATCTCTGGATTTCGCATATTCTGGCAAGTCTTGATGTGAATGGCCCTGTATATGACCCTGAAAATGTAAGAATACTTGACAAAGGACCTTCTATATTGACATTGGACTTAAGCCAGGGTGAAACGCCAAAGGTAAATGGAGCGGCACTCAAGGCCGGATCTGACCGGGCAAAACAACAGCTCCTGCTTGCCGCAACGATCAAAAATCTTTCTTATGATTCTGCCACCGGAGAATTGTCTTTTATTATACAGAATAACACTGCCCATAAACTGATCTCCGGCTTTCCTGAAGGCCGCAGGATGTTTGTAAATATCAAGGCCTATACTCATGCAGAAGGATTGATATATGAAGTGAATCCTTATGATTATGATATTGGTACGCTCAAGGGTCTTTCACATTCACATAGCTCCCCTGCATTAGGGCCCAATGAAGCCTATATAGATGAGCTGGTTTATGAGGTGCACCCAAAAAGCTCGCTTACCGGTGAAGATGAGACCTTTCACTTCGTCCTGGCTGACGGCCGGTATAAAGACAATCGAATCCCGCCGAAGGGATTTGATGTGACCGAGGCCGCTAGAAGACTCTGTGAGCCTGTCTGGCATGGTAATAGTGCAGTAGATTATTTTACTCCAGAGGAATATGCAGGGGGATATGATGATATAAGCATTAATATTGCAGCCGGAGCTGACTACGTTGTGGTTTCCCTGTATTATCAGGGAACATCACGTGAGTACGTCGAGTTTCTGAGAGATGAGATCAATGGTGTTCAAAACCTGACGCTTCCTACAGAGCCTTTCACTTCTGGACCGGGCGATCCGAAAAATTATATTGTCAAAAGCGATCCCTTCTTTTCACAACTTGCGGCATGGGGAAATGTCATATGGGAGCTCTGGGAGTATAATCACGGATTAGGGGCAACTCAACCGCCAACAGGTCCTGTGGATGGAATTGTGCCATTCGTAATGACCCAGGCTACAATTGGAACCGGCGGTTGTACTGTACCCACTCCTACCCTGCTTACCGCAACCCCTGACGACAAACAGGTTATTATAACGTGGCAGGAGGCTTCGGGCGATATCACTGGCTATCGGCTTTATTATGATCAGTCAGGCAAGGCCCAGTTGATAGTCGATTTACAGGCGCCGGCAAGCAATTACGTTGATACAGGACTGACAAACGGCCAGGAATACTGTTACAAGCTCACATCCTATAACACGGATTGTGAATCCGGTTTCAGCAATATCCTATGCGCAACACCCAATAACCAGGGACAGACCACGGACCCTGCCGGCGTAGACTCAATGGTTACAGGTTTCTATAGTGGTGGCGGGAAAACAAAGACGTTTTCTTCATCCACCACCTTCCAGGCAGGCACCTCAATTGTAATAAGGGCGCACATGATCGATAAAATTACGGGTTCCCCTCTGGCTAACGCCACAGTTGACATTGCCATCGACGGTCCGGAGACAACCACTCTGACCAGCGGACCCAGCGATCCGGCTGGTGTCGCGGAGGCCACCTGGAATACCCAGGCGCCTAACAGGAAAGGGCAAGGCGGAACCACTCCGGGCCACTATACTGCTTCGACCATTGATGTCAAAGTATCAGGCTACCACTGGGATAGCGTAACAACAAGCACCAGCTTTGATATTCAGTAGTAGTCTTTCATATTGAATTTCTAAATAATGAAGGGCGGCTTGCATTACAAAGCCGCCCTTTTATTTTGGATTTTAAACCCGGGTTTCACATTAAGGTGAATTTACTGTTTTATACGTTTTCATATGAATGACAAAACATTCACTACGAGCATATCATATTTTTTGGGACTAAACATATCAGATTCTAACTTTCTTTATTTAGTTCACTATCGTTACATTGTTACATTGATGTATTCGGAATTTGTGACATATCAGGCTCGCTTCAGACCAAACCTTTATTAATTTTATAAAAATATTTTTTTATATTTACTTATGCAATTATTGTTTTTTTTGATTATAAACATTCTTCTCATTATATTTTCTGACTCAATCAATCAATGTTACACTTCAGCGATTACAATATAGATGCGGATCACGAAAGTTACTGAAATAATAATCATTTCGGACTATACCTCTTTTGATAATTAATTGGCAACAATTTTGATACATAATCCTCTCAGCAAATAAAATATTTTTAGCCCTGGTCTAAACCGAAATAATTAATTTAATGTCGATCTATTGATTCTTTAATATTCAAAAAAATTCTTTGCAAAATTTTAACTAATTTTTGTGATATACATTCGAATATAAAGATTTTTTCCGAAGGATCAATGATATAAAGATTAATTTTTTAAACGAGGATTATAATGTCTAATTATTCAGCCATCTCAGTGGTTTGCGAATCCGTTCTCCTTTTATTGCGCAACAATTATGAACCTCAGGAATTCAATAATGAGCTTGAATTTAAGGTTTACTTAGCCAAAGACTTCCTGGCTCCCATGCCAACCGGTGTATCTTTGTTCCTGTACAGGATCCTCCCCAATGGATCGCATCGTACACCTAATGGGCGTATTGGTCCAAATGGTAAATATTACCGGTCACAACTCCCAATAGATTTGCATTTTTTGTTAACAGCATGGGGAAAAGACGCCTCTTTGCAGCACACAATTGCCGGATGGATGATGCGTGTTCTTGAAGATATGCCCATTCTGCCCGCATCCCTTTTGAATTCTGTAGCATCAGATGTATTTCATCCGGATGAAACTGTTGAAATATGTCTTTCTGAAATGACCACTGAAGAAATGATTCATATATGGGAAGCATTTATTGAAAATGGTTATCACCTGTCAATACCCTATGTAGCGAGAAATATAAGGATAGAATCAAATGTTTTAATAACCGACAAACAGTCTATCCAAAAGAGAACCTTTGAATACAAAAAATATGGGGATTGATTAACATTATTCTAGAATCAAAGGCTAAATGCAGGACTATTTATTAAGATGGCCATAAATAATCAAAGATTTCTTTATCAAACAAATGTTTTTACAACCCTTGGAATAAGATTCTGGGACCCAATCCTTGACAAACAAGTGATTGACGATTTAATGGTCACAGCAAGGCCTGAAAAAAAATTATCACCTGTAATCACTTCCTTCAGAACAGCTTCGGGAATATATGCTTTTCAGGGATTACCAGGATTGCATGATACGGAGTATCCTGTACAAGACGAAACAAACATTATTAAAAAGAAGTGTTTCATAATCGAGGTCAAGGATCGTCGAAAACAATTCCTTACAACCGTTTTTAAAGTTAATCTTCCATTGCCGTATGAAGGGATTTATCCCAATACGGCTTATAATAGTCCGCTAGAAGAAAGCCTGCCCGGATTTTATCTTTTTTCCGCCCCTACGAGATCCTCTTCACCCGGATTGGCTGTTGTTCGCGGACAACTTATAACGGCTGTCACAGGGAATCCAGCGGCCTATGCAATATTGGAGGTCCGGGTAAAAGATAGAACATGGTATGGAGTGGCGGATGAAAGGGGGTGTATTGCTGTTCTGTTTCCATACCCTGCAATTAACGGTATGTTTTTGGCATCACCGCCTGTTTCAATATATCAGCAGAATTGGGAAATAATCATCCGAGTCAGATATGATCCTGAGATGTTGATATTTCCTTACAAATCGGACTTTCCTGAACTCCGGAGCATTTGGAGCCAATCATCCGGAATTATAATTCCCTCTGAAGGCAATCCGCCTGTTACTGAATTTTCTTATAATCTGTTTTTTGGCCAGGAGCTGGTATTGCGAACAGAAGGGCAATCCGGATCCGTGCTTTTAATAAATAAAGGTGATTAAAATTTAACCTTAAGAAAGGAGGTTTCACTATGCCAGAATATCTCGCCCCTGGGGTATATATAGAGGAAACAAGCTTTCGAGCCAAAACAATAGAGGGATTAAGTACAAGCACTGCCGGCTTCATTGGCCCCACCCGTTTTGGACCGATAAGGGGTGAGCCTGAGCTATTGACTAGTTTTTCCGATTTTGAACGTATTTATGGTGGTTTGGATAGATTAGAGTATGATGGCATACAGATGGACAATTACATGGCTCATGCTGTGCGGGCATTCTTCGAAAACGGCGGTCACAGGCTTTATGTATCCCGTATTTACAAGGCGGCAGGATTAAATGACGGAATAGCAGGTGCAGATATTACAGACGGCGAATCTCCAACTTCACAGATTATTCATTTACAGGCCCGCTATCCCGGAGCTGCCGGAAACATAACAGTAAAGTTTCTATTTCGTATTGGTCAAAACATTCTCGGCAGTGTACCGATTGATCCTGGTTCACCCGGATCCGGCAGCTATCCTGTGTTAAGAGGTGCAGGCAATTATGATGTGGTCTGGGCAACGGATGTGACTAGTCCTATTGGATACCCCCCGGGGAGCGGAATGCTTTATTGGCTTGATCGTTACTTCGATGAAGACAATAACAGGTATACCTTCAGGTTACGCCGGGACAATCCGGATCAGCAGCCGGCTGATTTCCTTGAATTAACAGATCCCAGTATTACTGATGTTCGTGTTGTAACAGTGGATGTTACAATAGGCCCTCTGGGTGAATTCGATCATGAGGAAACATTTGGAAATCTTACCTTTCATCCGGAACACAGACGTGCATTAGGCAGGGTATTTGCCTCTGAGGAAAATGCTGATCGGGCTACTTCCCTTTTTGTACCATTAGTTTTTTCAACTGAGTTGAAAAACGGTGTTGATATAGCAGAAACCCTGTTAATGCAGCAAAGTTTAATTCCATCCTCACCGTCAAGAGTATTATTAGATTCCTTTGGTGACCCTGCGGCTACCGATGCAGCACGTACATTTCAAATAATACTCTCCGGCGGAAGTGATGGTAACAGACCGGAAGCCGATGAATACGAGGGTGATGATGGAAACACCGATGGCTTGAAAAGCGGTTTGCGGGCCTTTGAAGATATTGAGGACATTTCGATTATTGCGGCACCCGGCTCTTCTTTCGGCTTTAAGGATGATTACCAGACCAATACTGAAACTATCCTTAGCCATTTAATTTCTCATTGCCAAAAGATGCGCTACCGTATTGCAGTACTTGATTCTGCTGATAATCAGCTTATTTCTGAGATACGTGCCTATCGCGGCAAGATCGATTCGTCTCATGCCGCCCTGTATTATCCATGGATTCGAATTCTCGATCCGGTTACAGATAAAGAAATCAATGTTCCTCCAAGTGGCTTTGTGGCAGGGATTTATGCCAGAAATGATGTAGAAAATGGTGTTCATAAGGCGCCAGCCAATGAGGTTGTTCGTCTTGCCATAGGCTTTGAGTTTATGTTGAATAAAGCCCAGCAGGATGTGCTAAATCCTGAAGGGATCAACTGTTTTCGATTTTTCGAGGGACGTGGTTATCGTCTATGGGGTGGAAGGACTGTCAGCTCTGATCCTGAATGGAAGTATGTCAATCTAAGACGCTATTTTGCCTTTATTGAACACTCAATTGAAAAGGGAACACAATGGGTGGTTTTTGAAAACAATAGCGGGGCGCTCTGGACCAAGGTTCGCCACACAATAGAAGATTTTCTTTTCAATGAATGGAAATCCCGGCATTTAATGGGCGAGAAACCACAGGAGGCTTATTTTGTCCGTTGTGACCGTTCTACAATGACTCAAAATGACATTGACAATGGTCGTCTCGTATGCCTTATAGGAATAGCACCCGTACGTCCGGCGGAATTTGTAATCTTCCGGATAGGTCAATGGACTGCAAACCGTCGTGCTTAGGGATCATTTTTTATACAAATATGGTATTTAACTTTAAGATAATGAATTTTAAAACATTGAATTTCAAATAAGGAGATAGATCTATGGAATTTCGAGAACGTCCTTACAGCCAATTTAACTATCTTGTGGATCTCGGATCAGGCCATACTGAACAGCCACAAGGAGGATTTCAGGAGGTAAGCGGCCTTGGTATGGAAATTACCGTAGCCGAGTACCGTGCCGGGAATGACATGGACAATGCACCTCGAAAGATCACCGGTACATATAAGGTCCCTGATATCACTTTAAAGAGAGGTGTTATAGGCTCGGATGATCTTTATCAATGGCTGAATCAAGTGCGAAATGGTGCTCAAGACGCCCTGCGCACAGTTACAATTCAACTTCAGAACGAAGACCACAGCAGCATAGTGCAGGAATGGAAACTTAATTTTGCCAGACCTATCAAATACACAGGCCCTTCTCTGAATGCAAAAGGAACAGATGTTGCCATAGAGGAGCTTGTTCTGGCCTGCGAAAGGATTGAACTGGCCTAATTATGAAAACCAAAGTAAAAAACCAGTTACCCGGCATTTATTTTACCACAGAACCACCTGCTCCTTCCCCTGTGCTGCCCCGTATGGATATTGCGGCTTTTGTGGGAATTGCCTCTTCCGGTCCATTGAACACCCCTGTACCAATAGAAGATATGGACCGGTTCCGTGATATTTTTGGGGATAATTTTCCTATAGCATGGAATCCTGCTACCGGCCGGATACAGTATGCCCTTTTAGCCCCTTCAGTAGAGGCCTTTTTCAGCAATGGCGGACAACGTTGTTGGGTTGTACGTGTGGCTAAGGGGGCAAAAGCAAACCGATTTTCATTGCCGGGTTTGGTTCGTGCGGATAACTGGCAGCCTGCACTCTCTTTTGCAAGAAGTGAAGGAAGCTGGTCCGACAGCCTGCGAGTAGGTACTGTAAAACAAATACAGGCGCTTAATTTGATCGATTTCCAATATGAAGCGGATGATAATTATTATTCTGTCCAGGTAGCAGCCCCCTCCACCAAATTAAGCCCGGGAGATCTTTTACAGTTAAACTTTGGTGATAATGGTCCTCTGCTTTTTCTGGTCATAGATTACGTTGAAATCATGACTGCAAATAACTATCTGCCTAAAGGTCCGCCCAACATATCCTTAAAAGGATCTCAAGGTTACTGGTTCCTACGTTCTTATGAGCCTGCGGATATTTCGGAATCAATAGAAGTTTTTTTACTGAATCCTGAAGGTGAAAAACCGCTCCCTATACTATCAATGCTAATGCCAAAAACAAACAGCGATTTTTATGAAGTCGAATTGGATATGTCTTATGAAAACGCACCACTTCCAGGCGAGCTTCTACGTATCAATTTTGCCGAATGGGAATCTCTCCTTCTGCCATTGACAAAAGAAACGGAATCACTTCCCGGGGAAGGGGTTCGTGTTGGCGGGAAAAATGGCCTGTGGCCGGTCGGGCTTTATCAGGGATTAAAGGCAGTTGAATCATGGCAGGCAGAGGATGTGCATGAGAGGAAACCCTATGCTGAAATCATTACATTCGATATCATTATATGGAATAAAGGTGAGATAACCTCATCATTTACTAACCTTGGATTCAGCAACAAAAGCAACCGGTTTTGGGCCAGGTTGCCATCTGATAAAGAGCTCTTTGAATTACCGGAAATGATGAATAAATATGAAGAGCCGGATTCTTTAAAGGCAGAGGCCTCTGAACCTCGTTTTCCTCTGACCGGACACGAAGATCCTGCCGTGCTTTATTTACCAATAGGTATGCATTTTACACCCCGATTTGAGATATCACAGGGGCCTCTCGACTATTCTGAGATGGACTCATTGACAAAGAACGGAATTGAGAGTTTCAATGCAGGACTCTTTCTGGATACTGATCTGGCGGATATAGGCAGCGAATTGCTATTGAGGGAGGCAAATCATAAGTATTATTTGCAGGGAAGGCCTTTATCCGGCATACATTGCCTGCTCCCTATCAATGAGATTACTCTTATTACAACTCCTGATGCAGTACAATTGGATTGGGAAAGAGGAGAACCTATCCTCCCTGATCTCTTATTGCCACCGGTTTTAAATCCTGTAGCTTCATATGAAGAGCCTGGGACATTGATTCTTTCCTGGTCATCTGCAAATGACCCGGCAACTTACAGACTCCAGGAATCAACAGACCCTGCCTTCTCTAACCCGGAAATAATATATGAGGGCAAAGAAACAACCATAACCATACCTTGTCATAAAGGCTGTCCTCTTATTTATTATTACCGCATCAATGCCTTATATGAGGGAAAGATGAGTCCCTGGTCCAATACCCAAAAGGCACTAAATCCTCAGCTTGACTTTGAAAACTGCCAGAGTCCTTCCCTGGAGGTACCACAGCTTAATCCTCTATCATTAGACCCAGCACATGATTATTATTATATCATTTCATGGTCATCCGTAAATGGTGCCACTCGATATATTTTACAGGAGTCTGCGGATCCGCTTTTTAGCGGTTCTTTAACGATTTTTACCGGCTCTGAAATATATTTCCGCGTAAAACGCCGGATTACAAATGATGTTTTTTATTATCGAGTACGGGCAGAAAATGAAGAGAGGATAAGCCCCTGGTCCAATACATGTTTTTATGTATCTTCAGCCGCACAGATGTTTTCAGTAAATGATCCTGAAGAATATAGCAATGAAAATCTTTTATCAGTGCAAAGGGCCTTGTTACGCTTTTGCGCTGCCCGGGGTGATATGTTTACTTTATTATCTTTGCCTTACCACTACACCAGGGATGAAATCATTTGCCATTTAAAGGCATTAATGTCAATTCAGAATGGTAATATAGTGGACCGGGACCTCAGTTTCGGGGCAGTCTATCATCCCTGGGTGGAGGCTCGTGTATCATTGGATAAAAGCATTACAGCCATACAGCCTCTTCCTCCCGAAGGGTCAGTGTGCGGCACGATTGCCTTAAGGGCAATCACCCGCGGACCATGGATTGCCCCTGCAAACGAACCTTTAAGGAGAGTGGTATCATTAATTTCTAAGATCAATCTTCAAGAATCGCGTCCATACATTGATATACCATTAAATTTAATAAGACAGGACATACGGGGATTTTTGCTTCTAAGTGCCTGCACACTCTGCCCTGAATCCGCTTTCAGGTCTATCAATGTGCGCCGGCTTCTCATACTTTTGCGACGTCTTGCTTTACTCGAAGGTTCGATTTATGTCTTTCAGCCCAATGACTCAGATTTTCACACCATTGTTAAAAACAGATTCGAGCATTTGCTTGCCAGACTTTACAATTTAGGAGCATTTGCAGGCAATACACCGGCTGAGGCATATAAAGTGGTCACAGATCAATCGATCAATACCTCAGAAAGCCTCCAACAAGGACGCTTTATTGTTGAGCTTCGTGTTGCACCGTCACATCCGCTGGCATTCATCACTTTAAGGCTTATACAAACAGGCCATGAAAAACTAACAATGCATGAAGCCTGAGAACAAGAAGAATAAGAAATGGATAGAATAATCCCTTTTACAGCATTTAGATTCAAGGTCCTCATTGAGATTGAGGGTGAATCAAAATCCTTATGCAATGCAGCATTTTCAGAATGCGACGGTCTGGAGATAACAATGGAGCCTAAAACAATCCGGGAGGGAGGGAATAACAATCGGCCAATACATCTAATAGGACCTGTGAGCTATGGACAACTTTCTTTAAAACGTGGAATGACCGATTCCATTGATCTCTGGAATTGGTTCGAAAAGGTCCTTCAGCATGGCCAAAACGGACTGAGGGCCAATGCACAGATTATCATGCTGGGATCTGACGGAACCGATAAGCTGCAATTTAATATCACAGGGTGTCTTCCAGTAAAAATAAAGGCACCGGCCTTAAACGCCAAAGATGGCATCCTGGCAGTCGAAGAGATGCAGATTGCTTATGAGTTATTGAATATTCAAGAAAAATAAGTCCAGAGGTATATTAAAATGCCACAATTACCCAGTAGGCTTGAAAAGGCCGAACTTAGAGAGATCAGATGGGACAATCGCCAGCAGGCAATTGAAATAAACAGGGATAAGGCTGTTAAAGTGCAGTTCAATCCTGAAACCCTGAAGGTGAATTTCAGCAATCAAAAAGCCGGTGGTGACCAGAGAGGCGGCTCTGCCTCACAATTTGTTGGGGCGGGCACTACGAAACTTTCGCTTGAGCTCTGGTTCGATGTTACAGTCCCTCTTTCTGACGGCAGTATGCAGGAGGAAGGAGATGTGCGCCGCATCACTCAAAAGGTAAATTATTTCATCACACCCAAAAAGGTGCAGGGGGAAACAGATAAATGGCTTCCTCCGGGGGTACGTTTTGTCTGGGGAACATTTCTATTTGACGGAACCATAGACTCTATGGATGAAAGCCTGGAATTCTTTTCCGATGAAGGGAAGCCTTTGCGCGCAAAGGTTTCTCTCAGCCTCTCAAGGCAGGAAATCCAGTTTCAATTTAATAATCAACAGTCCCCTGGAAGAGGCGGAACCGGATCACCTGGTTTGCAGCCTCAAAAACAGGCCCGGCAAGGCGACTCGGTACAAAAGATGGCTGCCCGTGAAGGCAAGGCAAAGGAGTGGAAACCTATAGCTTCGGATAATAACATCGAAAATCCTCGCAGAGTGAAACCGGGGACTATGATAAAAATTATGCCAAGGGTTTAGATTATTACAATAATAAGGAGTGAAAAAAATGGGTGTTATCATCAATGATTTTGAAATTACTGTAGAACAGCCGCAGGAGAATGCTGTTACCGGACCTCAACCAAATGAGCCTTCACCGTCTCCACAGCTTAAGCCACAGGATATCATCGATATTATTCGCTTCCGGTATGAACGTATGGAAAGAATCAAGGCATATTGAGGTGTACTGATGGGAGATCTTGGCACTACATCTATCTTTTATTCTGCCAAACCCACTGTGAGCATAGAAAATCAGGTTGATCCCAATCTCACGGATGGACTTTTGAACCTTTTGGTTGAGGAAACTACTGCAGGTCTGTTTCGTTGTGAGGCAACCTTCGGCAATTGGGGCAGTGTCAATTCCGGGACAGGTTATGTCTATTTTGACCGCCGGATATTGGATTTTGGAAAGATCCTTACAATTGATTCCGGGGAGGAGGAGACACAGGCACAGATCTTTAAAGGCTATATTACAGGAATAGAAGCACAATATCCGAAAACACGTCCGCCAGAGATTGTAATCCTTGCCGAAGACCGGTTCCAGGATTTGAGGATGACCCGAAGGAGCCGATCCTTCGAAGATATCAACGACCGTGATGTCATCCAGCAGATTGCTTCAGAGCACGGTCTTAGAACAGAAATAGATGTTGATGGTCCTAATTATGATTTACTTGTTCAGGTCAATCAAAGCGATCTTGCATTTTTACGTGAAAGGGCCGTTTCAATTGATGCAGAGATATGGATTGAAGAAGACACAATACATGCACAGGCACGCAGCCGTCGTAACACCGGCAGAATAACCCTTACCTATGGCCAGGGGCTCATAGAATTTTCAGTTTTGGCTGACTTGGCGAAACAGCGAACCAGTCTTATTGTCAGTGGTTGGGATGTGGAGTCTAAAGAGGGCATTGAACATGAAGCATCGGAATCTGCTATCAGTGGAGAGCTTAACAATCATCAAAGTGGCGGTGTCTTGTTACAAAATGCCTTCGGACAAAGGAAAGAACGTTTAGTACACCTTGTTCCCCATACACTTCAGGAGGCCCATTTTTTATCCGAGTCCCATTACCGTATGATGGCACGACGGTTTTTAACAGGATACGGTATTGCTGAAGGAGACGGAAACATCAAGGTGGGAGCATCCATTGAGCTAAATGGTCTTGGTGAGCTTTTTGACGGAGAGTACTATATCTGCGAGGCAAGACATACCTTTGACCAGCAAAATGGATATCGTACTTATTTTGGAGTTGAGAGACCCGGATTATAATGAGGCCGGGTTTATAACAATAATTTTTTAGGTCCGAAATGATTGATTTAGAAAACAGATTAGATAAATTGCTTTACAGCCGCACACCCAGTGGCCTTGGAGGGCATTTCTTCGGTGTCTATCCTGCACTTGTGCTTGACATAGTTGATCCTAACGGCCAGGGACGTATCAAGGTGAAACTGCCCTGGTCACCGGATACTCAGGGAAGCAGCTATGAAGTATGGGCGAGGCTGGCCACCATGATGGCAGGGAATAACCGTGGAACATGGTTTATTCCTGATGTTGATGATGAGGTTCTGGTGATCTTTGAGGCTGGGGATCCGCGAAGGCCATATGTGATAGGTTCCCTTTGGAATGGCAAGGACACCCCGCCGGAGGAAATGGACAATGCCGGCAATAATTATCCAAAAACAATTCGTTCTCGTAATGGTATTCGCATCACAATGGACGATACTGACGGCCGGGAATCATTAACACTTGAAACACCGGGAGGGCAGACCATTATTCTCAAGGATGGGCCTGGGTCCGTGGAGCTAAAAGATAGTAACGGCAATACAATAAAAATGGAACCCAGCGGGATTAATGTGAATGCCGCCTCAAAGGTAACAATCAATGCAAGCACAATCGAGATTACCGCAGGGATGGTTACTGTAAATGCCGGAATGTCAAAATTTAGCGGCGTTGTCCAGGCCTCTGTGTTTATTGGCAATTCCGTAATAAGCAGCACCTATACACCGGGTGCGGGAAATATCTGGTAGGGAAAAAAACAATGAATCATGTCATACAATGGCAAACTGCCTCCCCCTTATGGGAAGAGGCCCTAGAAGACAGGATTAATAATAAGAGGTTTAAACAGCCCGCGCTATTGCGATTTGCAGGCGATAATTTTATGGAGAATCTGGAAAAAACACTTTCAACTGATCCATCGCCCATAAAGGATTTTGTAGCACATTATGAAACCCGGAAAAACGAGGGATCCGGCTGGCTTTCAGAAGATATGTTAAGCGGACACAAATCACTCAAGCTTTATCAGCCGGTCCATGGCCGATTTTATCTGGTTGCAGCAAGTCTGGTCTGCCGTTTACCGGGGCTGCCTGATAAAACTCTGGATATTGCCAATGAAGAGAAGGTATCTTTTCTGATGCGGCGCCTGGTCCCCAGAAGTAATAAAGTGACCCTGGTGCCGGAAGATCCGGATACGTATTTTGAGTATGGATGGTTTGTCAACCAGAACTGCAGCGGATGGTGTAAGATTGATAATCCCTTAAAAGTGGCGCCCGATGAAGAGCGCCTGCCTATGTTTTCAATGAATTTCAAAATGAACAGTCAGAATCGCCATCTCTTAGCCGGATTTGTCCCTGTTGGGAATAGTGAAACCTATCAGGCTGCACCAGGGCTCAGTCCCATCAAGCCGTCCGAGGGAGAGCAATGGGACGATACCCTTGCAGATCCCAGATCAGCAAGGTTCGAGGCCACCATTATCGAGCCTGTAAATCAACTTCTTGAGACACTTCAAAACGTCCTGCCCAATGCAATAAGCCAGGAAAAGGCACAAGAGGTTTTGCTTTTCATTCTGCTCGACTTAGCTGAATTTCTGAAAGAACATCTCAGAGATGTATGGGAGGCGATAAAAGACGGCCATTGGACAGAGCTAACGGACAGCAGAAAAAAATTATACAACAAATTGTATACGACTATCCTTTATCCCGGAAAGAGATTGGATGAAGCACTGCAGAACGTCCTTGAAATTAATATGGCAGATAAGATCATCTCAGGTGACATAAAGGATCCTGATTCCGGAAAAATACTTATAACCGGTAATTTAACAAAAAATGCCATAGAGAATCTAATTACAAACCTCATTACACATGATACAGAATGTATTAATACAGACAGCTTTAATTATATTGTCAAGGATGCGCTCGGGATTTATTCCCAAGCAGACAAGGCTGAAGAAGCAGTAAAAACGCCCAAAATTCTTCCCGGCTCGGGAATTTTTTATATAATCCGGTGTCTATATGAGAGGCCCCGCTGTAAAGGACTTTATACTCCTGTGTTAAGCGAAGAACCTACCCAGCCCTTCCAGATTGCCTCATTTTTCGATCCAGATGCCCCCGGGCGCCCGATTCATATCACCATGCCTATTGATACGAGTATTGCCGGACTAAGGAAGTTTCCCAAGAATGTTTCTTTTTTGTTATCAAATAAATTAAGGCAGCAGATGGAACAGATAAAGGGTATAAAGCTGGAGGATCTGGATCAGGGCAATATAGGTGAGGAGAAAGGCTTTGATCTGGGCAGGATTTGCTCCTTCTCTATACCCATAATATCCCTATGCGCCATGATACTTCTTATGATTATAGTTCAATTGCTGAATATAGTCTTTTGGTGGCTGCCCTTTTTTAAGATATGTTTTCCACTTAACCTTAAAAGCGAGTAGAAAGAAATGGATGAAGGAAAGATCTTTGGGAAGGGGATCTGTTTTCCTCCCCATATAGGACCTGAAGGCCGGATTGCATGGTCCATGGGAGCACAGAACATCAGGGAGTCAATACGCATCATCCTGCTCACTGAATTTGAGGAACGTCTGATGTTGCCGGAATTCGGAGGCGGATTGCTTTCTTTTCTATTCGAACCTAACACCGCTTCAACCCTTCGACTGATCCAGGAACGTATTACACAGGCACTGGGTCGCTGGGAACCAAGGATAAAAATAGAGTCAGTGATAGTGAAAAAAGATCCCAATGATGAGCAATCGGCCCTGGTAACCATAGAATACAAACTCATAGCTACTGAGGCCGGTGACCAGGCAAACCTGACAATAAAATTGAAGGGATAGGTACAGGAGGTATAGGAGGTAAAAAATGCCTATAGTTGTTCCCAAAATTGATGATCTGAATTATGATGAGATTTTTGCTGAGACTTTAGCGCGTATTCCTGTCCATAATCCTGAATGGACAAATTTTAATGATAGTGATCCGGGTATTACTATACTGCAGCTTTTTGCCTTCATGACGGAAAACCTCCTCTACCGCTGCAACCTGATTCCCGAAAGAAACAGGAAAAAGTTTCTCAAGCTCCTGGGTATTCCCATGCAAGCTCCTTCCCCTGCTCAGGGTATTGTTACATTCAGCAATCCCCGGGGGCCTCTTAAAACCATGACCATCTCCAGTGGGTTGGAGGTTCTGGCAGGACAACTGCCTTTTCAAACCCTGAACGGATTGGATGTAATGCCTATAGAGGCATACGTTTACTATAAAAAGCCTGTTCCGGAAGACCGGAAGGAGGAGATCAAAAAGGTTTATGAAATGCTCTATGAAAGCTTTAAGGATAGTGAAAATGAGCTTAATTACTATGAAACCAAATCCCTTGATCCACCTTTAAGCGGTTCGGCCTTCCCTGTTCTGGAGCTTTCATCCGAAAAAGACACAATCGATAAATCCCTCTGGATTGCTTTGCTGGCCCGCTCCAAAGATCTTTTAGACATCACCCGGGAAGAGATATCCAATAAGGTTCTGACATTGGGAATACTACCCGGCCTAATGGACGTGAACAGGGTGCTTTCTTATTTCGGCATGTCCTCATCAGAAACACAAGGGAATCTTCTTTACCAGATCCCTGTAGGAGATATATTTTCTACTGAGACCGAGACCCGTGTACCCAGGTACAAGACACTGGATGCAAGCCCCTACGGTGACCCGCTCTCAGAACCGAGCACTGTCCAACTACAACTACCGGATAGCAATGAATTAAAGCTCTGGAAAAATCTTGAACCGCTGGAAATGGGCACAGGAGACTTTCCTCCGTCCCTGGAAGATGCCAATATCGAAGATCGTATAATCACCTGGATACGTATCAGCCTTCAGAAAAGCCAGGCACAAACAAACACCATTAGTCAGTTGAGTGCAAAAATAAGCTGGGTTGGCATTAATGCGGCACGAATAACCCAATGTGCTCATGTTTTATCCGAGAATTTGGGCAGGGGCACAGGTGAGCCGGATCAAAAACTGACGCTTGCAAATACCCCTGTTGTTGTGGAAAGTGTTAAACTCACGGTGAATGGAGAGCAATGGAACAGAACGGATGATTTGATGTCTGCCGATTCAGAAGTCCCCGTCAGAACCCCCAGACTGGTCCCAACAGCTTCTTTGCCTCCATCAGATAAGGAAAAGGCAAAGGTTTTTACCGTGGACAGGGAATCCGGGGAGATTTGCTTCGGCAACGGTATCCATGGCACACGGCCTCCAAGCGGATCGGTTATTCATGCCAGTTATGATTATGGCGGCGGGATTTCCGGAAATGTAGGAATCGGGGCGATCAATAAGGGTCCTGGACTGCCGGCTGGTCTGAAGGTCACAAATCCTCTGCCTGCCTGGGGCGGTGACCAGGGTGAGTCCATTGAGGAGGCAGAACGTAATATCCCTCTGTATATTCGTCATCGTGACCGGCTGGTTTCAACCAAAGATTTTGAAGATATTACATGGCGCACCCCGGGAATAGACCTTGGGCGTGTGGAAGTCTTGCCCTCATTACACCCGGACCTTTACGATATCCCCTCTGAAGGTGTTGTGACCGTAATGGTTATTCCACGATACGATCCTTTGCAGCCGGAAGCGCCCGTTCCGGACCGGCTTTTTTTGGAGATGGTATGCAGGCATCTTAATCCTCGCCGGATAATCACTACCGAATTGCATGTAAGAGGGCCCAAATATATAGATATCTGGGTCTCAATAGGGATTGAGGTCATTCCTGGCAGGGATATAGCCCCTGTACGTGAAGAGGTTAAAAAAACGGTCAGGAAATTTCTATCTTCCTTGACCGGGGGTTTTGAAGGTAAGGGCTGGCCACTTGAGAAGGTGATCGAAAATTTAGAAATATGGGCAGTAGCAACACGTGTAGAAGGTGTTTCAAAGATAAACAGTGTAATTTTAACAGACAGCACAGGGGTAAATAAGGACAGAATACCTATAAGAGGGCTTGAGCTGCCAAGACTTATGGGATTGGCAGTACAGTATGGCGAGCCACAGGACATTGCAGACCTTATTGCTGTTCCTCCGGAGCAAGTTTCTACAGTTGTTTCTAAGAAGATTCTTCCGGTTCCGGTGATTTTACCTGAATGCAAATAAACTTTAGAGAAGGAATGTCATGGATGTTAATGATTCAAAATTTCATCTCTTATTAAACCGGGATGACTGGTTAGGCAGGAATGATAATGCCTTTTCTGACACCAATACTGATCTTCCCCGCGGGGCGGATTTGTCGTGGGACGAAGAATGGAATGCCCTCAGCCTTCAACCACTGCTCTTTATATTTCCGACACCTCCGGACGACAGGCTATATAATCCTGAGGACAGACGCGGTGCAGGCCGTGACAGGTATGGAACATGGTACTGGATTGATGAAAATAGAACAGAGATACGATTTCTTACGGCCATGGATAAAAGCTCGAAACATTTTTGGTCGGCTGAGGATCAGACCATACCATTAAAAAAGGAAAAAGAGCCCGGCGATTTTCAACCTGTGCCACAAACACAATCCCCTGTTTCTTTAGAGTTCAGCGGTCTGGCATTAACTGAGGATCATTACCTTGTAGTGGGAGTTCAGGATCCGGGCGGGCTTCTTATCTTTGATCTGCATGCCGGAGGACCACCTGCATATATATTCTGGCCCTTAAAAATTCCATTTGCCCCTTACGATATAGCACCGGCACCGGGAGGTGGCGTATGGGTCCTGGACAGAGAAGAGGCACGCTATTGGGCACTGGATCAGTATTTCAGACCAATTGATGCCAATCATGGAAAGGAATCGCCTGGTCCCGGGGACTTCCGGTCCGCCACAAGTTCTATGCCGGATATGGAAGGCAGGTCTTTTTCTACAGGGATCTCCATTGATATGGCATTATTCATAAATGCATTTAATCCGAGGGCCATCGAGGCACTACCTGATGGTACTGTCTTGATTCTTGATATCGACCAGAATGGGCATTCAATTGTTTATCGTTACCGCCTGGACCTCCAATTAGGGACCGGCGCTGATCTGGATGATATAACCAGAGACTTCTTTGAGGAAATCCCTGACTCCTTTAATCCTTATGCCATAAAAGGTCATGATATGGCCTTTGTTCCTGCTTCGGACTTCAATACAAAGCATGTAGCAGGGACCTTATATATAGTTACGTCCGATGGAAATCAGGCCTTTGCCTTTGATCTTAAAGCAGATGACAAGAACCTTACCCTGAGCGTTTTGCCCGGATACTTTCCCATGAGACATTTTAGCGGAAAAGCCCTCATAACCTCTGACAACGATGTCTTTTATGATTTACAGAACCGCTGGATACCCCTTAAGGAAAAACCCAAACCTCGTTATAAATCCAACGGTTTTCTGGAAACCCGAATCTTCGATGGTAAAGAAACTGACTGTGTCTGGCACAGGATGTTTACAGATGGATTCATTCCTTCAGGCACAGGGATAAAGGTGGAAAGCAGGTCATCAAATGATCCTGATATGTGTCTGCGGATGCCATGGCAGCCTGAGCCAAACCTCTATCGCAGGTGTAATGGCATAGAGCTGCCATATTCCCATACCTTCTCTGAGGAAGAAGTTAAGATGGACGGGGCAGGAACCTGGGAGTTGCTTTTACAGAATGTCCAGGGCAGATATATGCAGCTTCGGTTGACCCTGGAGGGAACAGGGAAAAGCACACCCAGGCTGCGTGCCCTGAGAGTATATTATCCAAGGTTTTCTTACCTAAAGGAATATCTTCCGGTTGTCTATCAGGAAGATAAAACCTCTGCTTCATTTTTAGAGCGTTTTCTTGCCAATACGGAAGGATTATATACAGTATTGGAGAGTAAAATTGAGCAGGCACAGACCCTTTTTGACATAAAAACCACTGCAGCAGAGTATTTGAACTGGCTGGCAGAATGGATCGGAGCGGTTTTAGACCCTGCCTGGGATGAGGAAAGACGAAGGTTTTTCCTTTCCCATGCAATGGAACTTTTTAATCAGAGGGGCACACTGACTGGTTTAATCCGGGCTATTCGCCTGGCAACTGATCCTTGTCCAGACAATATGCTCTTTAGCGAAGATATTTTAGATGGAATTTTCCGGGCCAAAGGCATCTGTAATTCTTTCCAATGCACCTTTCGCTATCCTGTTTACATTATAGAGGGATTTCTTACCCGCACTTCACAAGCCATGATATATAAAGATCCTGATCAGACAGAGACGCCCGGCATAACATCGGATCAGGAAGAATGGAACCCGGAAATGGGCGCCTCAACCCTGCACAATCGATATCAGAAATATCTAAAGAAAAAATATACAGATATAAAAGATCTTAATAAAGCCTGGGAAAAAGAGACAGATTACAATCAGTTTGAGGAAATCCTGTTTTCTCCGGTCAAGCCCTCTAATGCCAATGAAGCAAAAGATTGGAAGGGTTTTTTTAAAACAGGCACGGTATTCAACTATACAGCCGTTAATCCTTCTTATTATCCGGACCTGATTTCATACCGAGCCTTTCTTGAACGGCGATACAGACAAATAAACCAATTGAATAAGGTATATCAACTTACCGGGGAACATGCCCTGGCCTCCTTTGAGGAAATAGAATTCCCTGGCGAGGATGATATGCCTTCCGGAGGTTACAGGCTCTATGACTGGATACATTTCGTTTTGCTGGTGCTCCCGATCAAGCGCCGTGCCCACCGTTTTACAGTATTATTCCCAATTGATATCAAGAGCACCCCTGAAGAGAGAAAACAAGGATTGGATCTGATCCGTCATATTGTCGAGCTGGAAAAGCCTGCTCATGTCACTTTTGAAGTAAAGCCCTATTGGGCCCTTTTTAGGGTAGGATGGGCTCGATTGGGCCTTGACACCATTGTCGGCGAAGGCAGCCGTTTCGTAGCCTTGTGTTTGGGAAGAGACTATATGGGAGATGGTTATGTAACTTCATTTCATCCGTGGAATATTCCCAACAGAATTGTTGTAGATCGGGATCATATTGATTCCGGAATGATTTTATAAAGGATTCTAACTCCAAGGAGAATTGAATATGAATGATTTTAATAGTGTCATATCAAGACAAAATCAGTTAGATCCCTTAAAACGGGTTAATTATACCAAGGGGTTGGTCCTGGGTGTTGATGAATTTGAACAAGAGCAATTTTACTTAATGGAACGGGACCACCTTCAGAACAGGGCCCTTCATGGTTACGGCACCATATGGGGATTAGATGTTTCTGTTTGCGGCAGCCCTGAAGATCCTGAGGTAATGGTCTCTCCCGGATTGGCCTTGGACACTTCCGGCCGGATGATTAATGTTACAACAGCTCAATGCGCACATCTGAATGCATGGCTTACAAAAAACAAAGATTCTGTTATGAATTACATTGGTTCTCCTCCTGGCAGCCTCACTATCCATGTGGTTCTTAGATATAAAGAATGTGAGACCGATACGGTTCCCATCCCTGGGGAGCCATGTCGCTCGCAGGAAGATATTATGGCGCCCTCCCGAATCTCTGATTATTTTGATCTGTCATTGCAACTTGAGCCCCCACTCCAATCAGAAGAAGATATTTTAAGATGCTTTGGAAGACTTCTCAGCCGGATTGAGATCACAACAGTACCGGGGGATTTCATCACGCAACAGGAGATGGAGGATCTTGTGCGAGACCTCATTGAGTATCAAGGATCGCCGCCGGATTACTCTCCCCCTGAGACCGGTTCGCCACCCGGTTATACAACTTTACGTGTGCATCCTGATGAGGCATATGACATCCTGAGTGCTGCATTTCGAGTATGGATTACAGAGGTGCGGCCTACCCTTTTAACAAAAAACAGACAGTATGATTCTGATCCTTCGGATGAATCCTGTGTTTTATTGGCGCAGATTTCTTTTACAGTCATAGAAACGGATAATCCGCTGAAGGTAGAAGGTGATATAAATATAAATCAAAACTTACGCCCTCTCCTGATCCAGACTCGTCTGTTACAGGAATGGCTGCTGACCGGAAAATTCGGTCAAACAGCAAATTTCCCATACAGTAGCGATAATGAACCGCTTAACGGCCAGATTCTTATTTGGGAATCCATGTCGCCAGGGCAATGGAAGCCCAAAAACCTAATTTTTCTTCCATTGGTTACTATTAATGAAATGGATACAAAAAAATTTGAAGTATGGTTTAATATAGGTCTATCAGAAAATATTATTGAAATAAAGGTTTTTGATACCCTCAAAGTTATGGAGGAATTAATAGATGGTTCCCTGAAAGAGATAAGGATTAAGAGTATAAGTAGACGTCAGCAGTGGAATAACATATTTGATTTGGAGCTTAATAGAGTACCTTCATCTCAATTTTTACGCTTCATGTTTGACATTAGTGGTATCGAATTGACCGATAATAGATCTTCCAACACCATTGCGGAATATGCAGGGAGAGAAGCCATCAGATTCTTGGGGCAGGATAGCCAAAATATTGTTACAGCTTTTGTGCGCAGAAAAGGCTAATAAGCTAATAGAATAAAGGGGTAAATATTATGAATGCAATAGAATTGCTTACACCGATACTAGAAGGGGGTATATATAATACCAATTTTTTCAATGGCCGCCTCCTGACTGCAGAAGATCTAAGACTTGAGCAGGAGGCAAACAGTAAACAGCACATGCAGATAGGCCAGGCCATAGGCGAAGGTGTGGCCTATGGCATGGAAGTCAGCATTGTCTCAGACGGCTCGAACGGAAATCCCCCGATTGTTCATATAACCAAAGGGCTTGCCCTGAACCGCAGAGGGAAGGCGCTCGTTCTCCCTGAAGATACTGATGTTGCTTTATATACAGAAAAGAAAACCGTTGTCACAGGAACAGGCCATTTCGCCGAGTGTGAATTACCCGAACTGACAGCAACTCCCACTGGCATAGGGACATATATCCTGGTTGCAGCCCCAGCATCAGGTTATGACGGAAGAGCACCGGTAAGTTGCTCGGATAAAAAAGAGCGAACTATAGAGTGTGGCAGGCGTTACTCAATACAGGGTGTGCGTTTCAGGCTAGTCAAGCTGGATATAGATAATCCGGCAGTTGTTGTTGGCCCAATTGGAAATGAACTTCGGCTTCTTATAAAAAAGGAGTATAAACCCAGCCTGTCCAAATTTCGCAACTTATTGGCTTTTCTCTGTTTGAATTGTTCTAAAACAGCAGATTTAACAAAAGACCTGCTTCATAATCTTACAAGCAGCAAGACAGCTCAAGGAGAAAACCCTCTGGATATTTTACGAAGTCAGGGCTTTTTAACATACTGTGATATCCCATTGGCCCTTATTTATTGGCCAGATAATATCATCCGGTTCATAGACATGTGGTCTGTGCGCCGCAGAATCAATCCTTTGTTTTCTATATTTAACAATGTTACCTTCCCTGTCACAGAAAAACAGATTGTAGAGGCAGAGGCATCTTTTTTCCAATTTCAAATCCAAATTGCGGAGTTGACAAATACAAATATTACACAAAGCCAACTGGAACAGATTGAAGCCGGAAATTACTTTAGATATCTGCCTGCTGTAGGGGTGATACCAGAACGAACCGTGACAAAGAAAGGTTTGGACTACTTAAAATTTTTTAACGGATTAAAATTCAGAAATCCAGTCTTTATAAATGGCGCCCAAGTTCAATCACTCTTTCACTCTTCCCTCTTTTATGAGCCTATTGATGTGCAGAGCAAGGAACTGATATGGCTGTACCGCGTTCGCGAAAACAGGCAGCAATTGGCTGGCATAACATTAACTCAGCAGCCTTACCTGATATTTGCCAACGGGCATATTTTATTTAAGGGAGATGCCCAGTATAATCTGGCCCGTTGGAACTACAGTAACTACGGACCAGGCCTGGCTGCAAGATGATGGGAGGATAAAAATATGGCAATAAATTTAGAACCTGTCAATCGTGGAGACCTGATCACGGCTGAATTCATAAATGACATAGTGGCTGCCATCAAAGCTTTGGATATGAAGGTGTCCGCGTTGGAAGCTGTAACTATACTTGATACAAATATCCATATAACGGCAATATTCCCGGATCCTGTACGGGTTGGTCAGACATTGACAATAGTGGGGAAAAATTTTGATTTTTCCATAGGGGCTCATCGTGTCTATATTGACAGTATCCGCATAGTTGCATATCAGCCTGGATCTAGTGATAATCAATTGATCTTTAATGTCCCGGCAATACCACGCCTTCCCGCTTTAGGAAGACAAGTAACATTAACGGCCAGTAATAAAAGCTCCAGCATTAGTAAAACAATAACTGTTTTACCTGTTCAGCAGGTCTTGCAGGGCAATGTGGACGTGTCTTATCTTTCCACTTTCCCGGCAACGATTATTGAGGGAGATAGTTTAACATTTCATTTTCGATTGATCTCTCGTACCAATCTACCAGCCGATTTTCTCATAACTCCCAATATATCAATAACATCCTGGCAGCCAAATCTACAGGTAAGGGACGATTCATCAGTTGTGATCCCTTCTCGTATAATTCATCTGGAGAAATATCAAGAGGAGGGCTCAGAGAAGGATTTTGAGATTCACCTTCCAAATGTGCCGGCAGGTACATCCGGCACCGATTTTACCCTTACAGTAAATGCTGAGGCGGACAGTGTAAAGGGGTCATCTGGTTTACTCAAATTTACAGTAGGGTCACCAGTTCCAGAGCCTGACCCAAATATCGAACTTACTTATTCTATTTTTCCTTCTAGTGCCCTTATTGGAGATACGATTCAGCTTGCTGGAGGCACAGGAGAGGCAATACTTAGTATGATTGCAGATTTTAAGGTAACCGGGCATTGTGATTTAACAATTACCCTCTCTGAAACAACAAGCAATTGGGATGTGACACCCAATTTTGGCACACCATCATCATTTGATATCAATCCTGCACAACCTATGACCTTAGAGTTCACTATAAGCCCACAGTCAGGTGCGAGCAACACAGGTGAGGTGGAGTTCCGGTTGCAACGCGTTGATGAAACACGAAGCCAAAGCCTTATTTTTCATTTGCTAAAGCTATAAGCAAAATTTGGAGGTTTCCTTTACCATTGATATTCTTTTCCATGTTTTTCTATTGATATAAATAAATTTCTCAAGGAACCGGGAGATTTAAGATATCAGATTGTGACTATTAGAAATTATATTTTCTCTGGGAAATAACAGTGATTTTCTGATATCAATATTAGAAAGGAGTAAAAAATGAAGAAGAACATTATTGAATCATTATGGAGAATAAGATTTTCTCTTTCCTTTGTCATTACTATTTTAATGATAGCCTTATGGACCGGGCTCATTGTTTTGAGTCCTTTTATTGCCAAAGTAAATGCCCAGACCATCTGCATTCCCTATGCAGGGGGTGTGCCATACCTTTCAGGCCCGCCTAACTGGTGGAACAATACACTCATGCCACCTCAATACCACCCTTATATTCACGGAATCAGCATCGGCAAGGAGGATGATCCCCGTTGGGAGGGGTCCCTTAGTATTACATATCAGACACATCAAGTGGTTTTTCGAGCCTTACACTATACTGGAACTAACAGCCTTTATCTTTCCTGGTATGTACAGGTTGATCCATCTCTGGATAACCAATTTGATAAAATGTGGGTAGGGTTTAGACCGGATTCAGGATTAGATGAACCAGTTGCTATTGAAATTGTTCCGTATACAGGACCAATTAATAAAGAGGCTGAGCCCCCGAGCATAATCGAAGTATATGAGAAGGATTCTATAGCCGGACCCACAGTATGGAATCTGCAATCCGCTCCAACATGGCTTGGGGACACTAAGGTCTGGGTTAAGATAGATCCACCTTATAAATGGGCTATAAATATGAGAGTCCAGATTGACAATGCTGGCTTGCCAACTGGGATCAATCTCGGCACTTCCTTTGGAATGTGGTATCAAGTTAATGTAGCAACCCCTGGAGGTATTATTACTTACAAGTGGCCCCAGGCAATTGCCGATTTAACTGCGACCCCTCCTGATCCTGCTGGTTGGGGTGATGTTCTTCTTGGTGCAGTTGGAGATCCGGCCTGCGTAGGTGGTGTTTCTCTTGCCAGCCTTGATATCGGCACAAGGAATCTCGATAGTCATGAAATAAAGATAACACAGCCAAATACCTTTTTTGCAGAACCCTTAAATAACACAGGTTTACAAATCCCGGCAAATTGGATAAAAGCTAAGTTCAGAATAGCAAACTGGGGCTCAGTACCAGCTACTACAGATCCTGATCAGCTTTGGACAACCATTTCAGGTCCTTGTGTGGGAGGTGGTGGTAGTGGAGGCCTTTGTGATAACAACGCACCTATCCCGAATGGTACTAAAGGTGTAATTGAAATGACCTGGAGCCTTAATAATTGTGAACAATGGGAATTTATGCCAGCAACAGAGCCATGCCCGCAAGGGTGTGTCTGTGACCCAGCGAAAAAGAAAAGACGTCATCAATGTATGTTGGTTGAACTTTCATCAGAACAAAATGTTATTTTTACAAATAGTAGCGTTTACAGAAATATGGACTTTGTTGATGCCTCTGAATTTAGCAGGGATGCGGATATTAGTATCAAAGGCCTTATACCCATTCCGGGTGGAGGAGACACTCGTGATGTTTATCTATATGTGGAAACAGAAAACATGCCAAAGAGCATGAGAGAGGGAAAAGGGACATATGGTTTTCCTCCTATAGTTGCCCAATATGGGACGGGCTACAGTTCAGGGCAGTATGGATCAACCAATTGGGGACTCTACCAAGGCGGGGGAAACTATCAATATGGTCTCAGGGGATCTCCTTCAAACAATAATATATATGCTTATAATGCTGCCCTACGACGAGCAGCTAATATGGATTTCCTTAATGAAGAAGACACCGAAGTTGAAAATATGCCAAAATATGTAGTCCATGTATATCATGACACAGGGGAAAAGGTTCTTATTAATGGGGCAGAACATTCAGTCCTGACCCCTCAGATTCCCTTTGGCTATTATGTAAGGCATGAGGGTGAAATCTTGGGCTGGAAACATAGTTTGACCGGTGCTGATGGCGCTGTTTTGACTGAGATTGCACCAAATTTCTATAAAATAGCGATAGAAAATGATGGAGTTGCCGTTGTCACCACTTCTATAGAGGCTGTTGAATCCCGGCCTCCTGCCATTACATACGGAACAAATTGTTATTCTTATAACACATCATATTACAATACTTATTATATTTCCAACTTATTAATAACACGGAATTTTCCTAGTATCTTCCCCATTTATTCAAGTTATTATTATGGTTATCCTACAGTAAATTACTTCTGTTATCCAATTGCTTGTAACGTCTACAAAGCATATACTTTTTGTCCTAATTCATGCTGTCTTTTTATGGATAAAATGCTTTTTAACTTCTTCTATTAACAAATGTGAACCTATAAGAGTATAGATTATATGATTTCATGTACTGACAATTTTTTATTAAATGCTTTTATTGTCTGTCATCCTTCTCCAATTTTGGTTTAGGAGTATATTTGATGTGGTCAGACATAAGTAACCAAATAGGCAATTTGCGGGTACGAGGAGCCGGGGCAGACACCCCGGCTCTCCGGCTTACCTTGTCCGGACTTTTTAATAATATTGATATTAAACCCCCCGGGGCACATCCTACAGCTATTTTGATCATCAGGCATATGATGGATCCAATGCCCGGGACTTTGATGGACCATGGAGGCATCAGGCGGATTAATCCGTCTTGGGAAAAGGCTATGCAGATTTCTTTGTCAGAAGTTTATAAAGATGCTGAGAGGCCTGTAAACGGGCATATCAGCCCAAATGTCAAAGCCGTGCTTTTTGTCGATGAGGGGGAGATGCTTGCATGTCTTGCCCTGGATATGACAAAAAACGAAGTAATGAAAAATTGGTGGTGGAAGGTAATTATGAGAAAATTGTCCTCTCCATCTTTAGAAGGTCTGAAAACATTCCTAAGTAAAGAGGCCTCTTTTCTGCCTGCTTTTATTCAATATCTTGACAAATGGGGAAAAGCTTATAAGGTTCTAAATTCCTTCTCTTCAGTGCAAATAATGACACTCCTTTTTGCCATGGCACACGCTTATGACTTAAATGATCTTTCTTTAAAATATTTTAATAATATCCCTCTTAGGAATAAATTTCAGTCCGGCACGACATCTTCGGTGAATATGCCAGGGTCTGAAAGAGGAGAAGACCTTTCGTCTTATAATCTTCAAGCGCCCTGGGAGAGATGGTTTTCACTTAAGCCCCCTTCTAACAAACTGACAAAGGAAAGACAGTGCCTTCTGGGTTTGGGACTTAGTCTTCACCATTATCCGTACATTGTTAGAAGCACTGTATTTAAAAACAACCTCAATAAATGGTGGGCATATGCACAGGTGCATACTGATGAACAAAGCGTGGACAATATAAATATGTTATCCCTAACCAGCCAAAAGGCAAAAGATAACAAGGAGGGGAGATTCAAGACAAAATCATCAGATATTAAGTCACACCGATTACCAAAAAAGACATTTATATATCCTCAAACAAAATCTTCCATAACCCAACCATCCAATGCTCAGACAGAGAATATAGCAAATATTGATGGAAGAAGTCTCATAAATGAACAAAGTTCTTTGAGCGAACCATCGAGACCATGGGATGACGATACTAAAAAAATATATAGAAAAGGCTCTGTGAGCAGACCACCGCCATCATATATTGAAAACATAGAAAAAATTATTAAAGAAGGGCATATACATATACGAGGTCGATCAAGATTTCGCAAACATGATATATTATTACCTGAGAAAAAGAAGCTCTATAAAAAACAAGAGATCAAGGAAGAAGAAGCCCCGACGCACCCCTATTCTTTAAAAAATTCTTTATCAACTAAAAATCCGGATGCGAATCAGTATGGATCGTATTCTAATATACAAAATTCTTCTTTTAGAGAAGGCAGCCTTCAGGATTTTTCAATACAGAAAGAATTCCAGGCATCGAGAGAGAAATCGAATACTACAATGCCCATTGTTGCTTCTCTTTTTCAGGAAGGTGTGACGACCCGGTTGGGCGGAATCCTTTATTTAATCAATATAATGCAATATTTAGATCTTCCTGCCTGTTTTGAGGAGGATTGGGCGCTTGCCAGTCAAATAGGCTCCTGGGGCACGCTCGAAATACTGGGTCGTGCCCTGCTTGGACCGGACCATGAATATCTGAAAGATGACCCTATATGGGAAGCCCTTGCATATCTTAACGGACGTAAACCCGTAGAACTGCCAGGGAAGAATTTCCGAAAAGAAAAATGCTTTCGACTACCGGTAAAATGGCTGGCCAAAATAAAAGGAGGAAAAGAAAAAAGAATTTGCTTCTGGGCTACAAATGGAAAGCGTTTGTGTATTTGGTCCAAAAAAGGATATCTGCTTGCGGATGTCCCCCGAAATGATGAAAAGTCTTTAAAGCAAGCAGAGGCTGAGCTTCTTGCCTGTATGGGGAATAGCTTTTCAGGATTAAGATCCGGCAATCTAAAAAGAAAATCCTTTGACCATGTCCCGCATGCAAAACTTAGCAGTCCCTTAATAAAAGGACTTAATCCCGACTTGATCCACTGGATGGCTATGGTATTCCCTTATATAATTTTCTGTCTCCGGTTGGCATTTAATATTAAAGACAAAAATTCCATGAAGGGATTACAATCTATAACTGAATTAGGAGAAGTATTGCTTCTCTATAAAGGCCGATTCTATGTAACATCTACCCACGTTGATTTGGTCTTTGGTATTGATGATATCTCCCTGCCCGTCCGTATGGCAGGATTTGACTGTAATCCCGGCTGGCTGCCGGATTTTGGAAGAGTCATACTTTTTCATTTTGAATAAATGAGGAAGGAATATCAGGATGAATTACTCTGAAACCTATGTATTCAAAAAGATACCCCAGAGTGTCAGAAATCACTTTAATATGAACTTTTATGCGGCAGTTTATAGTCTTATCAACCATATTCGCTGCTTAAGCGAGCGGGGAGGAGAAGATCTCAAAATAATATTTGAGAAATATCCCTTTTTGAAAGGATATTTCACAGAGATAAATCAATATATGCCTGAAAATATAACGTGGAAAGGGGGCTTGAGATGGTGGGAGGGGGAGATCACTGCCTGGGAGCAATCCGTCAATGAACCTTTACCATTGATTGCCCTTTCAGAGAAGGTGAATATAGCCTTTTATAGCCGAATTGCACTTATGATTATAGGCCTGGTTGAGGAGGATTCCCGTTTCGGTACGGTTTTTGTCCAGCTTCAAAATCCTTTGCTTCATCGCAGGCCATGCCTTGAACTCGTAGGAAGAATTATGATGGAAGAAGGCGACAATGGATATAAAGATCCCTGGAATATATGCCACCCCCTTTTTTCAGCAGGCCTTATTGATGTACTTAACAGGGATGCCCCCAGGTCAGAGTGGGTGCTTCGTATCCCTGATGTATTGTGGGACGTAATTAAAGGGGATGTTTTATTAAATCATACACCGTGGTATCAATACTATCCTTCCCAGGATTTCCAACTGATAAAGGAGCTTGTATTCCCCGATAAGTTTCTGGATAAATTGGAACAAATATCCCCGCTTGTGTTAAGCGGCAAGGCAAAAGCAATTGTTTTGCGTGGTATGCGGGGCAGTGAACATTTTAAGGTTATTGGGTCCTTGGCACGTGCCTTGGGCCAGAATATCATTACTATAGATGGATCTTTATCTCCCAATGAACGGCACTGGCAGATTCTGGGACCTGTCTGTTCCATAACTTGCTCTATGCCTGTTATAACCTATGATATGGGGCCGGGAGAAACAGCGGAATTACCCATTCTTAATGGTTATAGCGGACCAATAGGCATCTTGATGGGGCTTGAAGGAGGACTTAGCGGTAAAGCTCTGGAAAAGATGGTTACTCTGACGTTACCCCCACTTAAATCAGAACAACGTATGCGCTGCTGGCAGAAAGCCCTTGCAGGTTATAAGATTAAGAATCTATCCGAGATTTCGGAGCGATTTCATATTCCAGGAGATTATATCCGTCAGTCAGCAACAATGGCGATTGCCCATGCTGCACTGAATGGACGGGAGACCATTTTTCAAGATGACATACGTGAGGCATGTCGTGCGTTGAACCACCAGATGCTTGATACATTAGCCGTACGCCTCGAGGCAGAAGGTTCATGGGATCGCCTTATTGTGAGTGAGGCAACGGAAGCCAAGCTTAAAGAACTGGAACTACGGTGCAAGTACAGGGAAAAGTTGCTCAATTATTTAGGACCGGCTTTTGGATCCTCATGTAATCGCGGTGTTCGGACACTTTTTAGCGGTCCCAGCGGAACAGGGAAGACACTGGCAGCTAAAATTTTGGCTGCTGTGCTGGGTATAGATATCTATCGTGTAGATCTGGCAGCAGTTGTAAATAAATATATTGGCGAGACAGAAAAAAACCTCCATCGTATCCTTTCTACGGCGGAAGAGCTTGATGTAATACTACTCCTGGATGAGGGGGATGCCCTACTGGGTAAACGTACTGAAGTAAAATCATCGAATGACCGATATGCCAACCTGGAAACAAATTACCTTTTACAGAGACTGGAAAACTACCAGGGAATTGTGATAGTAACGACGAATCTAGGGGAAGCAATTGACACTGGCTTTCAGCGTCGTATGGACGTTGTTGTAAACTTTGTTCGTCCCCAGGCCTTGGAACGTTGGCAAATATGGCAACTGCACCTTCCTGAGAATCATGACGTAGACATTCCATATCTTGAGGATGTAGCGGTGCGATGCACAATGACTGGTGGACAAATCCGGAATGCTGCCCTTCAGGCAACTATGCTCGCACTTGATACTGGAAAAGGTATTCTCAGGTCCCAACATCTTGAGGCTGCAATACAAAGTGAATATCGCAAGGCCGGGGCCGTATGCCCGCTAAGCGAAAATGGCCGCTCATCTATACATTATGGGGGAATGGAGGCTTTTTTGGAAAGGCTTTGCTAATAAAATTTGCAAAATTAACACAATGAGTTCTATACAAATAAAATTAAAATCAAAAGAAAAGAAGTCCGGTTTTAATAGTCATTCTGACACAATGAATAAAGATTCAAAATATTTTAGGGCAGTTTTTTACCTTAATTAAAATATATAGAATATCCAATGAGGAAACACAATTACTATGAGTTTACGAAGAACTAAAATAAGAAGAAAAACTAAATCAAGACAATTATATTACCCTCAAGAAAGTAATCAGGAAAACGAACATTCTGCTTCAAAGGCCGAAGCAAATCGAGCGAGTTCATTTTACTCTGCAGGACCTGTTTTTGGTCTTTACACTATGGAGAAAAAAAATGAAAACAATACCAAACAAAACAGAGAGAATTTACCATCTGTGTCACCAATCCAGGGAAGAGGAGATCCAGAACTGGTTACCGTTTCCAGCAACAATCTGCGCTTAAGTGGCCGTACCGATGCCCAATTTGATGGCGGAAGGTTCTGGACTGAAAACGTTCGTGTAAGACCGGGTCAGGATTGCAGAAATTGTTCCGGAGACGATTGTCTTCATCTAACAGGCAGGTTGGTCGCCAGATACAGGGTTACGACAACAGTTACACTGCCGAGTGCAGATGATTTTCCGGATCTAACACCATGCCAGCGGCGACGTGTCCAAGATGCAATCGATAATGTTTTAGCTCCCCATGAACAAGATCATGTAAGGGCCTTTGAGACCTATAATGGCACAACAAGACGTCATTTTGACCTTACAATATGCCGCAGTGAATTTGAAAGTACGATTCGTTCCATGTTTGAAGAAGAAGAACGTGAACGCCGAAACGCCGCCCAAGCTGCAAGCGATAGTTTGGACCCTTTCCATATTGATGTGAACTTAAACTGTGAAGAAGAGCAAGAATCTGCCGGAGAAGGCGGTGTACCAGGAGGAGATGAGGGAGAAGACGAACCAGAGGATTAACATATTCCTCGGGTATGCCTTTAATTTATTCATACTTAAGATTCAATTCTTATGAGTGCATTACAAACTAAAACAAAACCGAAATCAAAAAAAACCGATTCTCACCATCATTTTAATGGTGCAAGTAACACCATGTGTACGCATAGCCCTTCTTCTGATTCATGTTCACAATTAAGTGCATTCTATTCCGCAGGACCGGTTTTTGGTCTTTCCTCTCCAATACAAACAAAGGTTGTCATTAGTCGGCCCGGCGATCCTTATGAGAAAGAGGCTGATTCTGTAGCCGATCGGGTGATAGCCGGGGAACAAATCCCGGGTATTTCACACATCCCTCCGGGTGGCTTGGGCAGTAATGTTGTCCAGAATCAAAAAAATGAAGAAGAACAAGAAGAAACCCAGGTTCAGGCTTATTTCTTACAATTACAGGAGGAAGAAGAGGAAAAGGAGCCTGAAGAAATTTCCTCAGTGCAAACCCAATTGTTACAATGTCAGCCGGAGGAGGAAGAAGAACAAGAAGAAGCCCATGTTCAAGCTTATTTATTACAATTGCAGGAGGAAGAAGAGGAAAAGGAACCTGAAGAAACCTCCTCTGTGCAAACCCAATTCTTACAACGTCAGCCGGAGGAGGAAGAAGAACAAGAAGAAACCCAGGTTCAGGCTAATTTTTTACAAATGCAGGCGACAGATGAGGAAAAAGAGCCGGAAGAGGAGACGATTTTACCCCAGCCCTCACAACAACAAGCAATGGAAGAGGAAGAAACTGAGAAAATTTTGACTCAGCCAATCCTCTTGCAAAGACAGGTGATGGGAGAGGAAGAACCTGAGAAGATATCGGTTCAGTCTAAGATTATGCAGAGACAGGTTGTTGATGAAGAAATCGAAGAACCTTCGGAGGAGTCAAGTGAGGAGGAACTTCTTCAGACCAGGTTTTCTGCTGATGGTACTAATTTAGTACAACGGCATATACAGACAAAGAGTTCAGAAGAGTGTCCAGAATGCCTGCTTCAAGCTAAATTAATTCAAAAGCAAGATATGGAACAAGATGTGGAAGAAGAGGAAGAGCAAAAAGAAGAGATAGTTCAAACAAGTCAAAGTTCCGGGGGTAATGCTACCAAATCTCCATCTATGGCAAGTTCTGTGTCTAATGCTACAGATAATATGGGGTCCGGTGAGTCACTAAAGCCTTCCACACAAAGGGTATTAGAATCGCGTATAGGGATGGATCTAAGCGATGTACGGATACACAATGACAGCGCTTCATGGGAAGCCACACGCGCACTTAAAGCCCGTTCCTTTACGCATGGGAATGATATCTGGTTGGGGCCGGGTGAGTCGCAAGACGATCTCCGTCTGATGGCCCATGAGGTGACACATGTTTTGCAGCAAGATGGCATTGTTCATTGCAAGCCTGTATCAGATGATGAGGATCAAGAAGAGAATCAACCCGAAGAAAGTGTTGAGACTCCCTCTGAAGAAAGGCCTGTAGCGATAGATAATGCCATGCCTGGACAAGATCGTGAGGCTTCTGAAGCTCGTGTCTCCCCTGCTGATACAGCAGAGGTTATGAACATGGCTACTCCCGAAGAAATAGCTCCCTCGGCAGAACCCATGGAAGAAGGGACCACTGAAGCTGCAGCACAGCCCACTCCGCCGCCAGCCGAGGCTAATGTACCTTTAACTGTTGCACTTGAAGAAGCCCCAAGCGAGTCTCAGGCTGCGGCGGAGACAGCGGTGGAAGAACCCGCTGCACAAGCCGAAAAAGCAGGGGCTGCAGTCGATGAAATCGTTGCGAATGAGGAGGCACAAGTCAATGAGGTGAAAAGTGCGGGGATGGCTCAAGCTGATAGTGCAGCCGAACAAGCGGAAGCAGATCCATTGCCTTCACTGATCGACTTTCTAGGACCTATCGAAGAAGTACCTTCATCGGAATCACAGGGAGAAATCACCGGACTTGCCAACAATGAGTCGCAGACGTATACCGATATGGAATTTGCAACTGGCTTGGCCAGTACACCCACCGTCGAATCAGGATTCGAGACTGAGCCGACTATAACAGTCATGCGAATGCCTGAAATTGTTTCTACTGAGGCAGATGCTCGTGAAGAAGGCGAGTACGACCCCGAGGAAGCACGAGCCGAAGTACAAAGTATAGTGGCGTCAATAACAGGATCATCGGAAGAGACGCAACGGCGTGTTGAGATGCAGGCTGAGGACGTAAGAGCGAACTTGATATCGAATGCAGAGATCCTGCGCCAGTCAGTCCAGTCACAGGTAGCGGCAAGTGTGGCTTCCCTTCACGGAGCCTTTGATGCTGAACGTGCATCACTCGAGGTCTCATTGGAAACGACAAGCACCCAGGTTGCCACAACGCTGGAAGCATGCCGAGCGGAGGCAGTTACCAGTGGTGAAGCAGCCAAAGCCAGACTCACTAACTTATTTGCGCAGCACCGGACGAATGTTCAAACGACTGTTCAGGATAATGTCGCTGCGGCCGAAGAGATACGTACTGAATATGCAACGGAAGTTCATGAGCGTACTCAGACCCAGGCGACTGAAGCGCGCCGACGTGGACAGGCTAAGGCTTCATCCTATCCCGACACAGAACGGGGTCGTGTTCAAGCGAACGCTGCGAGAGGCGTTGCAAACGAAACTGCCCAAAAAATAGAGGAGAGGGAGCCGGAAGCTGTAGAGGCTATCGAGGAGGCTACGGTCGACCTTCCGGAACAGTTCCAGGAACAGGGCCAAGAAGTACTTAATGGCTTCGACGAGAGATTGCCCGATTTACTGGACGGTGTTGATCAGCAAGTTCAGGCTGTTACCAGTGCTTTGGATGAACAGGCTACCCAAGCATACCAACAACTAAACACGATGGGAACACAGATGCTCGAGCAACTAAACGCGCTCGAAACAGCCGCTGTGGCACGCGCAGAGGCAGTTGGCCCCCAGGTCGAAGCACAGATAGACAGTCGATTGGAGATTGTACAAACTCAGATTGACGAAGCGACACCTCAGGCAATCGGACAAGTCAGCCAAATAGGAGATGAAGCGGCCCAAGTTCTTCTCAACATGGAGACACCTGATGTGGAGGCCTCGCACGAGTTTGCCAATCAAATCCAAACCTTTATGACTGGCATAGCTGACACAGCGTCTGATGGGCTGCAACAAACCTGTGATCAAACGGATGATGAGTTTTATCAGGCAGAGACAGCCACCATTGAAACACTGCAGGAGATCGAACAACAGACCGCTGATGAACTGTACACAATGCGCGAAACAACCAATACGACACTCACAGATTTTATAGCATGTGTTGAGGAGAACTTTGGGGAGGCTATTTTTTCACTGGAAGAAAGCTTCACGGAAACAGAAACTGAGATTGAAGAGGATCTGAGTCAGGCTGTTGAGGAATTAGCGGCGGATTTTGGTCAGGCATTACAGGATGCCGAAGAAGAAATCATCAATGCCGTCGATGAGGGCCTATCGAAGAATGATGAGGCGTTGGACCAGCTTGGTCCACAGATGCAGGAAGCAGCAGATGATGCAGCCTGGGATTATGATCATCCGATACTTTCCACATTGGCCAGCATTGGTGCAATCGTCGCCGGAGTTATTGTTGGCATTGTCGCACTTGTCCTCTTAGTTGTTGCTGTAATTTTTCTTGTAAAAGCCTTATTAGTCGTAGTGGCCTTTTCTGCCATATTAACCGCTGTTGTCAAAATTGTACTGGTGGTCGGTGGTATCGCCTTAGTAGCCTATGGTGTTTATGAGGCTTATCAGGAACGTATAAGGGCAGGTGAAGAGGGCGGCTGGGCCACCTTTGGGAAGGCATTATTGGACTTCGCTGGGGTTACAGATATCTATCGGGCAGTGACAACGCCGGGGCTCAGTCTATGGGAACGGTTCTTATTGTCTGCCAAAGGAAGTTTCAAGCTGGCAGGTACCTTACTTCTGGTATATTGCGGCTGGCGATTCGTGCGGGCCGGCGGCTTACGTAATGCCTGGAGAGGACTTATGAGAAGTTTGCGTCCATTTCGGCGTGCGTATCAGAAAGGTGGTCTACGTGGCATCTGGAGACATCTCCGAGGCAGACCTGTTATCCCAGTAAAAGGTCCTGCTGGGCGTCATTATGCCGGAAGAGTTACTCAAGGAACACTCACTAGAGGGCGAAACACAGTAATTGAGCCAAGTGTTGACGTGGCAGGCGATGTGGCAGCTATAAATGCTGGTAAGGCGACTCGGATAGGCAACAATTACATCATCAATGGTCGTACCTATGGAGTTGAACCAAATGGAACTCTATATCCAATATCTGGGCCAGGTTTTCACCAACTGAATAGAGGTGCATTCAAAGCGCTTGGAATCTATAATAAGTTTGGAAATACTTCACGAGCAACCGATATATTAAATGCTATGAATATTAGTAGTGCTGACCGTGATGCTGCACTTAGTGTTTGGAGAATTTTACAGGGAGGGTAAAAAAAGATGATTTGGGAAGAAGTTCTTGTAGACCATAGTCTTACCTTTAATGAAATAGCAGATACTCTATCAAAATTATTTTCGGTTTCGCCAGCAAATATCTTGGTCATTGATGATATTGCCAAGGTCAGCGTCAACAAACATGTACGGATATTGTGTGAACGTATGCAGATAAAAGGTGATTTTTCGATAAGGCTTTCTATCTATTTGCGTGACCCTGATTTAGAGCAGCTTGAGAGTAAGGTAATCATCGGGCAATTCTGCGACATATTACACTGTAAGTGCTTGATGTCAGATGAATCTCTTAATCCTTTCTCGTGGCTTTTAGTGCAAGGATCATCGAACATTCAAGCTGTTTTCCTAAATCCGGATAAGTTTGAGAAAGAAGAGTATGTAATTGAGAAGTCTGCAACAGACTAATGAGTTTGGATGTATACCATAAGTAACACTAAGAAATTGAGGACAGAGGCCTTTTTCTGTTTAGCCTTCCGTGTACTTAGCTAGCGGACAAAAGCGACATAGCAATTATATCTGCCTTCAAGCTTTACCGTATGGAACAAATAGTTAATCCTTAATCAAACACATATAAAGGAAAAAAACACAAGACTAATATACAAAATAAGAGGAGATGATATACGATGCATACCAGCACCTCAATGATTCGAACCGAGGAAATTAGCTCAACGCAGATTTGTGAGCCAGGGAATGGGAACCTTGCAGCGCTTGTGGAGGGATTACGTTGTGAGGTTGTCCAGGGCTTTCTCGATTCACATATCCGTTCGAACAAAAACGCTGGGAAATCTCTGGAGATCGCCTCCTTCTGTTATGCCCTTATTGAGCTGCTTAAGGAGAAAGGAATCATCAGCTTTGATGAATTGGATGATCGCCAGAAGGTCGTAAATAAACGCCTGGTAAAGAAATTCGAAGAGCAGGGTATGGGAGTTGTGGCCTTGCAGGAGTTCAAGCAGGATAAGTATAAATACAAGGAGGAGGTCAAGATCGATTGTGAGAATCGTATTCATATATGCAATGCTGCCTGTTGCAGGTTTGATCTGGCGCTTTCTAAACAGGATATAGAAGAAGGCATCGTAAAGTGGGAGTTAGGGAAACCATATCTGATAGCAAGGAATGCTGACGGGTATTGCCGGCATTATGACAGGACGACAAGCCGTTGTTCGGTCTGGCAGCATAGACCGATTCCGTGTCGTGGATATGACTGCCGGAAAGACGGGCGTATCTGGATTGACTTTGAAAAGGCTATTATCAATCCAGACCTGGAAGATCTGTTCAGTCAGCGGGACGAGATGACCAAGTAGAGGATGAATAATAATGCAAGAAACCGGGAAAGAAAAAAGCGAAATGAACGATCTGCCATTTGTCTCCTGTATCATGCCCACAGCCAATCGACGACGTTTTGTGCCACAGGCGATCACGTACTTTCTCAGGCAGGACTATTGTAACAGGGAGCTTATCATTGCCGATGACGGGACGGACCCTGTCCGGGACCTGGTTCCGGATGACGTACATATTCGTTATATAAGGCTTGATCACCCAATCAGTGTTGGTGCCAAACGAAATTTTGCATGCAGGGAAGCAAAGGGCGATATTATCATCCACTGGGATGATGATGACTGGATGGCAGATTGGCGCATAACATATCAGGTGAGAAGCCTCCTGGATGGACATGCTGATATTTGCGGGCTGGATAAGGTTGTCTTTTATAATCCGTATTCAGAGCAATCATGGCGGTATGTCTTTCCCAGGGGCGGCAAGCTCTGGGTCGTAGGAGGCACCTTCTGTTATACAAAGGCATTTTGGAGCAGGAATCCCTTTCCCGAGATGAAGGTAGGCGAGGATACGCGTTTTCTCTGGACCAGCCGTCCCAAAAAGGTTTTAGTCTTACAAAATGAAGGTTTTTATGTGGCTATCATACACCCTGAAAATACAAGCCCTAAGATGACCAGGAATAGCAGATGGCATTCTTTTGATGTCAAGGATGTTCATGATCTTTTGGGGAAGGATCTGAATTTCTATAAAATACTTTCAAAACAGGATGAAAAGGACTCAAACGTTAAGGGTGTTAATATGGCGGCATCTCAAACGAAAGTATTATCGGGATCTAATAAGGATAATGCCGGCTGCAGCGGGCCTCCTCCGGATTATGCAATCATTATGGTTGTCCATAACGGGTGCGAGATTGTAAAGATGTCAACCCAAAGGATACTGCGGCACAGTGCAGATTATAAGGCCCGCCTGGTTGTAGTGGATAATGCCTCTGATGACGGCACTGAAGAGTGGCTGAAGATGCTGGCACAGCGAGGTGATATTGATTTGATAAAAAGCAAAAGGAATATAGGCCATGGCCCAGGCATTGAGCTGGCCCGCCGTGAAATATGCTCTCCATATATTGTAACCATTGACAGCGACGCATTTCCCCTTTCCGATGACTGGCTCAGGCAGCTTCATGCCCGTTTGCAGGATAATGTAAAGGTAACAGGTATTCTGCATCACAGGGATTATATCCATCCCTCATGTTTGATGATTGCCCGTAAGACCCTTGATGAGCTAAATCTCACTTTTTTGGATGAAAAAGACCGGGCCAGCAGGTTAGATGTGGCAGAAAGAATAAGCTGTGAGATCAAGAAGAGAGGATTACGGATTGCCGGCCTTGAGTGTACAGGGGCAAAACGGCGGGGCAGCGCCTCCGAGCCTGTGTATCTGGGGTCTGAGTATGGCCAGATCGTTTATCATCAGTGGTATACAACACGGGCTGCCATGGCTCCAGGCCGCCCTGTGGATGATGTGCCAAGAGAGGCCATTGAGCAATCCCTGGACGAGGTCTTTGAAGAATATCATGCTGAACCGAGGGATATAATTGTTGTAATAGGAGTACGTGTCAATTCCAATGAGCCGCTGCGTCTGAGAAATGTAAAGGCCTGCATGCATGCGCTCAACCTTCAGGATTTGCCACGCTGGCGCTATCGCATAGTTGTTGTTGAACAGGATCGTACACAGCATCTTAAATCAATTTTAGGGCCCCTTGCCGACCGGTATATCTTTGCCTATAATCCCGGACCTTACAACAGAGGCTGGGCATTCAACATTGGGGCCTCCTTAGGTTCTCATAGGAATGGGATCCTTTGCCTGATTGACGCAGACCTGCTTGTTCAGCCCGACTTTTTGAGCTGCGGTCTTAAAGCCTTTCAGTCCGGCATGCGGGCTTTCCTTCCATACAGGGCAATCACTTATCTTGATAGAGTATCAACGGTACGGGCCATTAAGGACAGGCTGGAAACGCCTATGCGCCGGCTTGATCCCGGCCGCTATCATGGCCGCCTCTTTACGACTTCACAGGGAGGCTGTATCTGGGTTGATGCATCTTTATATCATGAAATCGGAGGCCATGATGAGCGCTTCAGGGGTTGGGGATTTGAGGATCGTGAGTTCTGGGCGAGATTATCGCGCGCTGCCAAAACAGGGCGTTTGGAGAGACGTCTCCTGCATCTTGATCATCCTCCGCCATCCATGCATGATCAATGGGTAAGGAAAAATGAAAGGCTTCATTATGATTTAACATCGTCTTTATTAAATAAATCTTTGGCTCCTATAGGCAATATAGAATTGTATACCACAGGAAGCCGGCCTGCCGGCAGGGAGAATGAACATTCAATTCCCGGCCTGCGTGAATGGGAAAACTGGCACAGATGGCCTGTAAAGCGTATCGAAGATATCGTATGGGATGAAAGACGCCTTTCCCCCAGGTCGAGCATGAGGAGCAAACTGGCCAGGATTATTGTTGAATTCGGAAATACCTTTCTGGATGTCGGCTGCGGTCCCGGTGCTTTATGGCCCCATTTGAAAATATTGCGGCCTCGTATTTCATGTGTGGGGATGGATGTAACATATAAGATGCTTGAAGTGGCACACAGGCTTTTTCCCGATATCCCTCTATGTCATTCTGATGCAGGCGCCCTTCCCTTTTCTGACAATTGCTTTGATGTTGTCCTGGCCCGTCACTTGCTTGAGCATCTTCCTGATTGGTTGATGGAAAAAGTATTGAATGAGGCGATTCGTGTGGCCTGCCGGGCTGTAGTATTGGGATTTTACAAAAGGCCTCGTACACAAGGTTGCCGCTGTACAACCAGGCTGAATGAAAATTTTCTGGAGACATGCTGGACCGCAACAGAGCTTGAAACACTTATTTTAAAAGCCGGTTGGTATGTAAGTAAACGATTTACAATTACAGGCTCTCGTAATGAAAAGGATGAGATTTGGATACTAGACAGCAAACAAAAAAACGTAGAATTGGACCGATCTGATAAAGGCACTCATAATAAGGGTAAACCCAAAATAAGCATTATTATGCCCACTTACAAACGTTCCCATACTATATTTCATGCTGTCGAAAGTATAATAAATCAAACCTATGATAACTGGGAGCTGATTATAATAGACAATGCCGGAGATGGGCATTATTATTTCGATGAGCCGCGTATCCGTGTATATTGCCATACAGGCAGGATTAGTGCGAGCTATGCCCGTAATATGGGTTTGCAATATGCTACCGGTGATATTGTATGCTTTTTCGATGATGATGACGAAATGCTTCCTGAATACCTGGAACGTATAGCAGCTAAATTCCAGGCAAATCCAAAGGCTCAGATGGTGCGCTGCGGAATGATTGTAAGGGAAGGCAATGAGAATTACAGTTACGCAACACCTGAATGCTCTCTCAGAAAAAACCTGGCAACACCAACCTGGAGGGCCATAGATGGTATTGTGCAAGACCAGCGATATTTTTCCCGTATTATTAAGGCAAATGGATTATCGGAAAAAAATGGCAGCATTGCTGTAATAAAAGAAGGACTTTGCAGGGCTAATACAGATCCGCATGGAGGATTAAGGGCCGGGAGGTATTGAGATTAATTTCGTTGTAACATCTTAGTTATTGTCACAAGCCCTTATTTCTCTTATATTAATACTTGCCTGTTCGCCAGCATCCCTTGTCAGCATCCAGTATCCTTTGCCGGGCTCAAGTTTTCCTGATACGGGGATCCTTACATATCCGTATCCTTGTTCATAGCAATAGATGACGGAAATATTACAGTTTTTTGCTGACGCTTTAGCATCCGATGAGCACCCACCGATCATATGCCACGCATCATAGTTTACGGAAAGGGTATAATCCTTTATAAACCAGCCTGTCAGCTGATAGCTTTTTCCCTGGTTTAATAAGATCCAATAACCCTTTCCGGCTTCCAGATTTTCCTCCGGTTTCACACTCACATATCCACTCTCTTTTTCATACCTATACATAATGACGGCTTCTGAAAAAACGGAAGATACTTTTGTGCTGTATGGTATAACTGGTAAAGAAATCATGCTCCAGCCTGAAATTAATTCCAAATTTATTTTTTTATCTATAATAAAGGCACTATTAAGAACAGCATATCCGCCGTCCTGATTAGTCAAATGAAAATTATAAGTACCGGATCGAAGGCCCATGGGAATGATGGCTGTAATTGTATTCGAATCCACATATGTTATATTTGTTAAAGGTTTAAGTTTTTCAATCACCCAAAGCCCTGCAGATTCATCAGCTACATATATGTATGTATTTGTTCCATATACACCTCCGGCATAGCCCGGCGTATCACAGGCCCCTGCAATAATGGGATTCGCTGGATCGCTTATATCGATAACCTGAAGCCCTGAACTTCCGTCTGTTACATAGGCGTGTTCTTCTGTAACATAGACGCTGGAGGCATATCCTGGCGTATCGCAGGCTCCTGCAATGACCGGATTCACGGGATCGCTTATATCGATAACCTGAAGCCCTGAATCCCCATCTGCCATATAGGCGTAGAAGCCCTCTACATAGACGTCCAGGGCAGAGTCCGGCGTATCGCATGTTCCAGCAATGATTAAATTGTTGGGGTCACTTATGTCAATCACCTGAAGCCCTGAATCCCCATCAGCTACATAAGCATAGTTGTCCGAAACATAAACATCCCATGCAAGATCAGGCGTATCAAAGGTCCCAATAATATTAAGATTATTGGGGTCACTTATATCAACCACCTGAAGCCCGTAATCCCAATCTGCCATATAGGCGTAATTGCCCTTGACATGGATTCCTTCGGCATATCCCGGTGTATCGCAGGCTCCTGCAATGACCGGATTCACGGGATTGCTTATATCGATCACCTGAAGCCCTGAATCCCAATCCGCCATATAGGCAAAAGTACCCATAACATAAACTCCCTTAGCGTATCCAGGCGTATCGCAGGTTCCTTCTACGCTTGGACTGGCAAGGTCGCTTATATTGACTATTTGAAGCCCTGCATCCCAATCCGCTATATAGGCGTAGTTGTTCATGACATAAAGGTCTATTGCAGAGCCTGTGGTATCGCAGATTCCTGCTACGCTTGGATTAACAGGATCACTTATGTAAATTATCTGAAGCCCTGAATCCCCGTCTGCTACATATGCATACGGATCAGTGATATAAATGCCCTGTGCATTCCCCTGTGTATCACAGACCCCTGAGATAACCATATTAGCAGGATCGTATACATCAATTATCTGAAGTCCTGAATCCCCATCTGTCAAATAGGCAAAGGAGTCTATGACGTAAACCCCTTTTGCAGGGTCTGGCATGTCACAGTTTCCAACAATTTTTAGATTGAAAGGATCGCTTATTGCGACCACCTGAAGCCCTGAATCCCAGTCAGCCACATATGCATATGTATCCTTGACAAAGACATCCCAGGCAAAATCCGGAGTATCGCAGGTTCCTGTAATACTTAGATTATTAGGATCACTTATTGTAATCACCTGAAGCCCTGAATCCCCATCTGCCACGTATGCATAGTCACCTGTGACATAAACGCCCACCGCATATCCCGGAGTATCGCAGAACCCAATAATACTTGGATTGTTTGGGTCGCTTACGTCAATCATTTGGAGCCCTGAGCTCCCATCTGCCAGATATGCATAATTACCATTAATATAAACGCCCCCTGCATATCCCGGGGTATCGCAAGAGCCGATAATGCCTGGATTGTTTGGATCGCTTATGTCAAGCAATTGGAGCCCTGAACCCCTATCTGCCACATAAGCATAAAAATCCTTGACATAGATATCCAAGGCAGAGCCCGGTGTATCACAGGCTCCTGTGATGTTTGGATTGTCAGGATCACTTATATCGATTACCAGGACACCTGAACTTCCGTCTGCCACATAGGCGAAGGCATCCCTGATATAGACATCCAAGGCATTATCCGGAGTATCACATGAACCCAATATATATGGCCCTCCACCATATAGTGCAGCCTTAGGTTCAGTCTGGAAATCCTCCCCATTAATTGTCACGGATGTCAGAGTTAAATCAGTACCACTATTTGGATCTATTGAATAGATCTTCGGATGAACCGCCAATGCAAGATTGTAAAAACCAACCGCAATGATAATTGTGATTATTTTGATTATATATCTAATACTAAAGGATTTATTTGACATTTGTAGCAACCTCCTTTTAGTTATACTATTTTACCGAAGGTCTGTTCATATCGCTTGATGGTTTTTTGTAGTATTTCCAGTAGGGATTTAGCATAGGTGGGACTGGTAATGATTCTGGTATGAAATATTTCCTTTTCTTTTTCAGGATAATACTGTCCGAATTCGATTACAAATTCGAAAGCATTCTGGCCGATCTTAAAATAGTTTGAGTATTTTCCTTCAAGTTGATTTGAATTTAAAAGATCCTCAGGCACCTGTTTCATTAATACCTCTATCTCTCACATTTATCCAGTTGTGCAGAATCCGAAAAATAGTTAATTGATATATATTGTTTTTTTGTGGCAAGATAGATACCAGATAAAGTGTCAAAATGTTTATTGTCTTAACATATTGATAAAAAGGAGGATTGAACAGAACACGATCATCTGTATTATCTCCTTCCTTCAATATATGTATCTTCAATCATGATACACATTTTATCCTTTTTAAGTATAAAAGTACTTGAGTGAAATAAAAAAACGAGAAAATGATTGATCTAAAAATTTTTCAGTCAATTTAAAAGTTGGGGTCAGTCTAAGCGAATCCATTGCTTGTCACAATATTTTGTTACAGGAATGTGACATTGTGACAATATCTTACTCCAAATCCTGCAATTGAAATCTATTATGATTTGAAATCAGCCCCGCATGCAGCGGTGCTCAGAACGATATAAGTAATGATAGAAGTGATAAAGTAATGAAACCTGGATTAAAAATTTCATTATAATTTTTAACTCATTGATTTTGTGGGGATTCGGTACTTAGCTATTTTCCGGTAAATAGTCATTCGGGACCAATGAAGTTTCTGAGCGGCTTTACTCTTGTTCCAATTAGTATCGAAAAGGGTTAACAGAAGCTTGTTTCTCTCGCTTTCACTAAATCCGTTCATTTCTTTGAGTCTTTCCTGATAATGCCTTGGCAGATCTATAAAAGATATCTTACGATGGGGAAGATTGATAAAGGTTGCCTCTAATAGATTTTTTAACTCCCTGATATTACCTGGCCAGTCATAATGGAGCAAAAATCCTAATGTTTCATCAGTGAAGCCTTCTATCTTTCTATCAAATCGATGGTTTAATTTTTTTATATAGTAATTAATCAGGGGAAGAATGTCTTCTTTACGTTCACGTAATGGCGGGAGATGCACGCGGGCCACATTTAGCCGATAATAAAGATCTTTTCTGAATTTCCCGTCCGATACCATTTGCTCAGAATCCTGATTTGTGGCTGCGATAATTCTTACATCAGTGGGTATTCCGCCGTTTCCTCCTAAACGATGAATTTCTTTCTTTTCAATAGCCCTCAATATTTTTGCCTGAGCGAAAGGAGTCATGTCACCTATTTCATCCAGAAAGATGGTCCCTTCATTAGCAAGCTCAAATTTTCCACGCTTTGATGCTATTGCTCCTGTAAAGGCCCCTTTCTCATAACCGAACAGCTCACTTTCCAAAAGACCCTCAGGCAGTGCAGCGCAATTTATGCTTATAAACGGTTTTTGACTTTTTGAACTATTTTGATGAATAAGTTCAGCCGCCAGTTCTTTACCTGTGCCTGTTTCACCGGTAATAAGAACCGTGCTTTCTGTTGGTGCAACCTTCATGATATATGTCTTGATATCTTTTATTTGTCCGCTTTCACCTATCATAGGTTGAAAGCCGTCACAATCGGGAAAGCCTGAATTGTTATCCAAAGATAACGGCTGAGCAATGTTGAAGATATTGCGTTGCTGAACAATATCAGATAGATTTCGGCTTATACTTGACATCAATTCATTGAAAGAGATTGGGTGTTTGAAATAATCATTTACACCTATCCTGAGGGCGGCAATAATCCGCTCTTCCGTATTATTCTTTGTGACCAGAATAATAGGGACTTGCCTGTTATACTTGCGTATCTTTTCTGCCACTTGTAATCCATCCCATGTATCATTCAGGGAGGAACCTAATATAATCAGATTCAGAATTTTATATTGAATATAATGGAGAATATTAGTTTTGTTTATTGCTTCGATGACTTCAAGACCCTGATTAATCAATCGTGATTTCAATTTTTGACATAAATTCTGATCACCTACGGCAACCATGATTGTTAGACTCATAATAATACCCCTTTTTATGTTTTTAAAAGATTATTATTTCTAACAATAAGGGCCAAGAAAGAACATATTCAACTGCAACAACCAATGATACGACAATACAAAATCTCAGGATTTGATCAGAACTGGTTTTATTATATAGTTCGTTATAGGATTATAAATAGAAAGTGCCTGTGGTATTTCAAGTTCTTGTCTTTGATTTCTTTTATAAAGTTCTCTATTTAATTCTATAATTCAATAACAGCAATATCAGATTGTGAATTGAATACTCCGGACGTTAAGGAAAAACTACAATAAATCATATTATTTTTAAATAATTTAATTACTAAGATCACTTTCAGAACCCAAAATTTTAATAGAAATATCGATCTTGCCCTTATTTAGCCTATATCCAGATAATTTATAATAGTTTGACCTCCTTGTTATTAAATTTATTAAATATTTATGGTAATAATAGTGCAATATGATATTATTAGGAAAATTTAGTGAAAGATCGTGAGGCTATGAACCGAGTATCATTTTGAAAATGAAGTCTATATTTATTTATAATTATACCACAATTTGAAAAAAATAAAAGGGTTATTTATTCATTAATTTAAATCATTCTATTTTATATAAGATTTTAAAGCGCGTATCGCAATATCTATCTCCTCTTTAGTATTGAAATAGGATAATGAAAATCTAACGGTGCCCTTGGGGAAGGTGCCTAATGTTTTGTGGGCTTCCGGCGCACAATGTAATCCCGGTCTTGTATATATGTCCCATTCAGAATCAAGATACCGGGAGATATCCGAAGCGGTCGCCCCTTTCACATTAAAAGAAACCGTTGCCACACGATCAGTATCAGGGGCGTACACTTCCACCTCTTCAATTTCAAAGAGTTTTTCAAGAAGATAGTGGGTCATTTCCTGTTCATATTCGATGATGTTTTCAAGCCCCTGGCTAATAATGAAATGGATTCCCGCGGTGAGGCCTGAAAATCCGGGGGTGTTTAACGTACCGGCCTCAAATTTATCCGGAGTAAAATCAGGATGAACCGTCTTTTCGGACAAACTGCCTGTGCCTCCCCGCATAAAAGATTCAAGCTCACCGGGTTTTTTTACAATGAGGGCGCCTGTGCCCTGGGGGCCAAAGAGATGTTTATGGCCTGTAATGGCAAAAAGATCAAAGGGGGTTTCCTTTAAATCTATCTTCATCGTTCCCGCCCCCTGCGCCCCATCCACTAGAAGCTTGATACCCGCGGCATGAGAAACCTGAAATATACCTGCCAAATCCAGTTTGGTGCCTGAAACGTTTGAAGCGGAGGTTATGGCAATGAGTTTCGTTTTGTCGGTTATGGCTGCTTTGATCTGCTGAGGGGTCACAATACCCCTTTGATCTGCAAGTAGGATCTTAAGTGTGATATTCCCCTGACCTTTGAGGTGATTCAGGGGCCTCAACACTGAATTATGCTCCATGGAGGTGGTGATAACCTCGTCACCGGCATTTAATGATCCGTAAATGGCTATATTTAAGGCTTCTGTAGCGTTTTTCGTAAGAACAATATTTTCCGTGTCGGAAAAATTGAAAAGCTCACCTATGATCTCGCGTGTATTATAGATAACCTCCGCCGCTTTAATGGACAATGTATGTCCGGACCTGCCCGGATTCGCATTCATATATTTTAAGCAGTTGCATATTGCATTTATGACAGTGTCCGGTTTGGCCCCCGAAGTTGCGGCATTGTCAAAATATATCCCTTTCGGCTTCATGAAGGATCCCCCGCTCCCCTGCCCTATTTTTTCAACTCCGGATTTATATTCACTTTTTCTGTAATCATCCCGTTTCCCATTGATAAATACAATCGTATTCCACCCTGTTTTCCTTTAGGATCTTTTCCGCGTCTTCTTTTTCTTCCCATGGGACTTTGCAGCAAAAACCGCAATCAGAACTCAGCTCCCTTGGTATGTTTGTCAGCTCCGGTTTCTTCCCATAGCCTTCCAGCACCTTTTTGGCCTTAATGGCAAAATGGTTAGTATGAAATGTTATGATTCCAAAAATTGCCATATATCCTGTCTTTAGTTTTTATTTGGTTAGATCAAAAAACAAAGCGGCTTATGTTTATTTATTCAATATAGATTCCCATATCTTCAATATATATTATCGATTAAATATCCAAAGAACTCAAATTGGATTTATTTATATAAAAAATCTTTTTTATAAGACAATTCTATAATTAGTTATATTGCTCTGGCATGTTTAATGCTTATAAGCGAATTTTATAAAAAAAGTAACACTTAATTGTTTTTAAAAGTCAAGGTTTTGGGATATAGGAGCAAGACATTGTTATCACGAAAAGGAACGCCTTTAAGAATATTTTCCTTTTTGTTTCTAGTTGTGTCCCTGATATCCTGTGGTGGAGGAGGTAGCGAAAATACCGGAAAAAATATGTGGTATGAAAGGATAGAAGGCTGGCAAACAAGGGAGTTGGCGTGCCTTGAATATCCTGAATACAATTATGATCAATCTGACTTTATTGTTGAAGAGTCGGTTTTAAGGGACATTAACAGAGAGGTATTCCACAGTAATAAATATGTCAAGGATGAGGGAATCGATTTTTGGCAGACATCATGCGAGACAATACAATACGCCGAAGGTGATTGCGAGGACCTTGCGATCTTAGTCTGGAGAAAATTAAGGGCCAAAGGCTATCCTGACAAAATAAACGGAATGATATTAAGTGAAAGAGACGGATTGTTTCATGTGTTTGTGGCGGTATATTATTCAGAAGATGATTTTTACATTATTGATCCAACCGGCTATTTCACATTTAATGTAGTTCCCGGGAGAGAATTTCTCAATACGGAAAAAATAAATCTCATTTTATGGTTTAACATGTTTTTGATCAGGGAACTCTAAAATAATCCGGTCTTTGTGTACATAACCATTCGATTATCATACAGATCCTTTGCGTGATAAGAGCTCCTTACAAACGGTCCGCTGGCAACATCAGAAAAACCCATTTTAAGGGCACTCTTTTTCCACTGCATAAATTCTTCAGGCGGTACAAAACGTCTTACAGGCAAATGTTCCCTGGTGGGTTGAAGATATTGTCCTATTGTCAGTATACTGCATCCGACATCCACAAGATCCTTTAATATTTTTTCAATCTCTTCAGGTGTTTCTCCCAGGCCCAGCATGATTCCTGACTTTGTCGGAATGGCAGGATTTCTCAGACCGGCATGCATTAATAGCCTGATAGAACGCCAGTAAATAGCTTTGGGTCGAACAGAAGGATAAAGACTAGGTACTGTTTCGATATTATGATTTAAAACAGCGGGTTGTGCGTCCAGCACAATCTGAAGGGCATCCATATCCCCTTGAAAATCAGGTATCAAAACCTCGATACACGCGTTTGGTATCTTTTTACGCACCTCCCTGATCGTTTTTGCAAAGTGACCTGCCCCGCCATCGGGAAGGTCATCCCGTGTCACAGATGTAATCACCACGTAACTAAGCCCCATATTCCTGGCAGCTTCCGCTACCCTTTCCGGTTCCTCCGGGTCAGGCAGGCCGGATGGACCCTGTTCTACAGCACAAAACCGGCAGTTCCGGGTACAACGAGGCCCCATAATCAAAAATGTGGATGTTCTTTGGGAGAAACATTCCCAGATATTAGGGCATTTGGCCTCCTGGCATACGGTGTGAAGACGACTTTTATTTAAGAGGGATCTGACATTTTCATACGAAGGCCCAGTGGGAAGATTCCGTTTTAACCAGTGTGGTTTTTTAACATATTTTTTAGATGCATGATTCTGACGTTCTTTTAAAATCTCATCCAATTCCTTCAAGTTCATCTTTTTCAACTCAATATCGAAAACCGATTCAGTATGCTTTTTAATGATTTTTCTTGCCTCACGCATGGAAACCTTACGAGACAGCTCCTGTTCGATGGATGTCATGTCAACATTTTTCAGGCCGCAGGGATTTATCCATGTAAACGGCATCATGTTCAAATTGATATTGATGGCAAGCCCATGAAAGGAAATCCCTCTCCGGACCGCTATCCCGACACTTCCGATTTTTCTGTTCTTTACCCATACCCCCCTGTTTATGGAATTTCTCTCGGTCTCTATTCCAAAATCCGAAGCAGTTCGGATCATTACCTCCTCGAGCCTTTCTATTAATTCGGACACTCCCAGCCTGGCTATGTGAAGATCGATGATTGGATACATAATGAGCTGTCCCGGCCCGTGATATGTTATGTTACCCCCACGCTCCGCCTTGATGACCTGAATACCTTTTTCCTTAAGAAAATCCTCAGAAACCATAAGGTCATTCAAACCGGCATTGTGGCCAAGCGTAAATACAGAAGAATGTTCCAACAACACAACAACATCACTTTCAATAATCCTCTCTTTTCTGGCTGTTACAAGTTCGGCCTGAAGATTCCATGCCTCCTTATATTCAGTGACAGGAAGATCAAGGCAAAACCATCTTTTCTCTTTTTTTGTTTTATTCTTCATATTTTGAGATTAGATCAAAGAATGAACGCTTCTTTCTATTCAAATTACAACTCTTATTCAGGAAAAAAAACCTTCTCACACTTCCTTGGCGGGAGTCCCAGCCGCTTGAGGCCCACCTCTGCGACCTGGGCGATTGCGTCATACATCTGAGAAAACGGTGGATTGTACGAAAGCTCGGCATCGGAAATGTCATAAAGGGTCATGCCTCCATGAATGGCAAGCGCAAAGATATTGATTCTCCACGCAGCACCTTCCCTGCCCACGGCCTGTGCGCCTAAAAGCCTGCCATCCCTGGAATCGCAAATTACCCTCAGGTTTATCTGTGTTGCGTCAGGCATATAATGAGGTTTTGTTTCACGCATGGTGGATATTGCCCTGGCATCATATCCCAAACCTTTTGCCGCCTCCAGGGTATAACCGGTTGAGGCAATCTCCAGATCTCCAATAACTGTAAGGAAGGTGTTAAGAGCGCCGGGATAAAATGTGTTCCCTCCGGCTGCGTTTATCCCTGCCGCCATCCCCTGCATGTAAGCAGCCGTTGCGAGCTGCATAGTTGTGGGTGTTCCGTCTATTCGTGAATAGGTTTGCACCAGATCTCCTACCGCGTAAACACCTTCAACGGTTGTCTCCATCCTGTTGTTTACAATCACAAAACCATTTTTTGTTTTTGCACCAGTCATCTCGGCCAGTTTCAAGTTCCCTCTCATCCCCACGGCCATAACGACTATGTCGCAATCGATCTTTTCACCGGCTATCTCAACATATTCAACCTTTTGATCGCCATTTATACTGTCAATCCCTTTCCCAAAAAGGACACGTATCCCCAATCCTTCTAAATGCTCGATTATTAGTTTACCCATAGCCGGGTCAAGATTTCTGGGAAAAGGATGCGGTGTCCTTTTTGTTACCGATACGTCAAGTCCCATTTTTTTCAATCCCGCCGCAACCTCGAGTCCCATGGCTCCGCCACCCACTACCAGGGCCATTTTTTTGCCGGACGATCTCGCGGCTTCAAAAAGTTCCCTGCTATTCTTCATATCAGATACAAAATGTATCCCTTTTCCCAGAAATTCCTTTGCACCGGGGATCGGAAGATTGATCGGCGACGCTCCGGTGGCAAGTATCAGAGAATCATAACTGATTTCCTTCTCCATTGATTTTGCAAGATCCAGAACCTTCAAAACCTTCTTCTCATGATCGACTGCTATCACTTCATGATAAAGCAGTTTAGTCAGTTTCTTGCTGAATTCCGGAACGTCATATCTTAAAGCATCAAAGTCCTTGATTAAACCTTCAATCACGAAGGGGAGGCCGCACGGGGAAAACTGGTCGAAATCCCTTTTCTCAATAATAGTTACATGGCATTTCCGGTTAAATTGCAGCGCGCTTTTTGATGCATAGAGTCCCCCTACACCAAGACCTACTATGACTATTTCCAAAAAATCCTTATCCGGCATTTTATCCAGCGAGACACGGCTTTCTTGCTGCTGTAACTTCATCCAGCCTTTTTACCTTGCAGCTTTTAGGCGCATGATGAAGCAGATTGGGGGTCTCCCTTGCCTCATCCACTATGGACTTGAAGGCTTCGACAAAACGATCGATATCCTCTTTCGATTCTGTTTCAGTAGGCTCGACCATAATGGCTCCATGAACCACCAGAGGGAAATAACAGGTGGGAGGGTGAAATCCATACTCCATAAGCCTCTTGGCCATATCCAAGGTCGTAATCTTATATGGCTCCTGATTTTTATCGGAAAACACGCATTCATGCATACAGGGTCTGTCATAGGGCAGATGCAATGTCTCCTTCAACTGTTCCTTGATATAATTTGCGTTTAATACCGCGAGCTGACTGACTTTTTTCAGGTTTTTCGGTCCCATGCTTCGTATATAACTGTAAGCCTTGATCATTACTCCCACGTTTCCGAAAAATGCCTGTACTTTTCCTATAGATTGTGGATAATCAGAGGAAATGACATATCCGCCGTTTTCCTTTTTTACACGGGGAACTGGCAAAAATGGCTCCAGATGTTTTTTCACGCAAACGGGCCCTGAGCCAGGTCCTCCTCCTCCATGGGGGGTAGAAAAGGTCTTATGCAGGTTTATATGCATCACGTCCACTCCGATGTGGCCCATCTTTGCAATACCCATCACAGCGTTCAAATTGGCGCCGTCACAATAGACCATCCCGCCTTTTGAGTGGATTATATCGGCTATTTCCCTTATGTTTTCCTCGAAAAGACCCAGGGTGTTGGGATTGGTAACCATGATCCCGGCAGTTTCTTCATCCATGACTTCTGTAATTGCCTCTACAGACAGAATTCCCTTTTCATTGGAACTTACTGGTACCGGCTGGTAACCACAAAGTGTCACACTGGCAGGATTTGTGCCGTGTGCGGTATCAGGGACAATGATCTTGGAACGCTGCAAACCTTTGCTTTTGTGGTAAGCGTGAATCAGAAGCATTCCGGTGAGCTCTCCGTGGGCCCCGGCAGCAGGCTGGAGGGTTGTGGCTTCCATGCCCGCTATTTCTGAAAGATAATTTTCAAGCTCAAACATCATCCTGAGAACGCCCTGGGAAAGATGGGCCGGAAGCAGAGGATGCGCCCCGATAAAACCGGGAAGCCCGGCCTGTCTCTCATTCGTCTTCGGGCTATACTTCATTGTGCAAGAACCCAGGGGATACATTCCGGTATCCACCCCGAAATTCCATTGGGAAAGCCTGGTATAATGACGCACAACATCCACCTCGCTGAGGTCCGGAAATTCCGGGCCTTCACCTGTCATTTCAGCGGGCAGGGAAGAGGATCTAACGTCAGCCGCCGGAAGTGAGTATCCCCGCCTCCCCTTTTTCCCTTTTTCCCATAAAAGAGGTTCGTTTAGGATAAGACCCGTTGTGCCTACGCGTTCTTTCATGATCTCACCTCCCTGATGAGTGCATCCATGTCCTCCCTGGACTTGGTTTCTGTGACACAAAAAAGGTAGTGATTTTCAAGCCCGGGATAGTAAGGGGCAAGATGAAGACCTGCTATTATCTTCCTTTTGAGAAGATCGTTGTGAACTGTCTCAAAGCCATCGGGACATTTCATAACGAATTCATTGAATGTAGGGGTTTTAAAAGTTAAAGCAAAGCCGGCACTTTCCAATCCGGATTTAAGATATTCAGCCTTGTCATGATTAAGGCGGGCCAGATCCCTCATTCCCGTTCCTCCCAAAGATGCCATATATATGGCGGCTATCAATGCGCAGAGGCTATTATTCGTACAGATGTTGGAAGTCGCCCTTTCCCTTCGAATATGCTGCTCCCTGGTTGCAAGGGTCAGGACAAAACCCCTTCTTCCATCCAGGTCCTTAGTCTGCCCAACCAGGCGGCCGGGCAGGTTGCGCATATATTTTGTAGTAGTTGCCAGCATTCCCAGGCCCGGTCCTCCGAAGCATCCCGGAATGCCAAGGCTCTGCCCTTCCCCGCAAACAATATCCGCTCCCTGGCTTCCCGGGCTTTTCAAAAGACCGAATGCGAGGGCCTCTGTAAAGGAGGCAACTAAAAGGGCATTTTTTCCATGAACTATTTCTCCGGCAGCACGAAGATTCTCGATGCACCCGAAAAAATTGGGTGATTGAATGGCTACCGCGGCAAGATCATCCATTTGATCCAGTTTTTCAAGATCAGTAACACCGCTTTCAAGATACGGAAGCTCTATGATTTCAAATCCGGTGGGCTCAAAATAGGTCCTGGCAACCTGTCTGTAATGAGGATGAATCAGACTTGAAACAGCCACTTTTTTTCTTTTAGTAATACGAATAGCCATCAGCAGGGATTCTGCCAGTGAAGTGGCGCCATCATAATGAGAAGCCGTTGCCACTTCCATGCCGAGGAGTTGTGCCGTAAGTGTCTGATATTCATAAATGGCCTGAAGTGTCCCCTGGCTCATTTCCGGCTGATAGGGGGTATAAGAAGTGACGAACTCTGAGCGGGACGAAAGATATGTAACCGACGCAGGGATAAAATGTTCATAAGAGCCCGCCCCCATAAAGACTTTGTATTCAGGAGAAACAGCCATAGTACAGGAAAGGGCCTCCATATGTTTATTAAGCTCCCACTCCGTCATTGGCTGAGGCAGATCGAGATCACCTTTCATCCGGCATCCGTCCGGTATTGTCAGGAAAAGCTCATCAAGGCTTTTCAGCCCAACAGCCTTTAACATTTCAGCAATATCTTCATTCGTATGAGGCAGATAAAGCATTTACTCTTTTCCTTTCAGTTTTTCAATACAGGCATTGCTGGTCATAAGATGCTCCATTTCAGACAGATCATCGGGTTTGACCAGAACAAACCATCCATCTTCATAAGGACTCTGGTTTACAAGCTGGGGTGATTCCTCAAGCTCAGTATTCACTTCGACAATCTCACCGCTGACCGGTATATAACACTCAGCGGATGCCTTAACGGAATCCACGGTAGCGAATTCTTCTCCCTTTTTAAATGTCGCCCCGATTTCCGGCAGTCCCACGAAAACGATATCCCCCAACTGATCCTGTGCGTAATCATCAAGTCCGACTCTTATTACATCACCTTCCAGCCTTGCCCATTCATGGTCTTCAGCATAACGAATATCATCGGGCATATTAAGCTCATTAATTGATTTCATGATCCTTCCCCTCTCTTAAATACAGCTTCCTAATGTCACCTTTAACCTTTTAAGTTTCTCAAGACCCTCCAAATAACAGAGAATTGCTTCTTTAATGTTTTCTAATGCCTCTTACTCATTACTACCCTGTGAAAACAACCTTTCAGTGCAGGTACAGAGATAATGAATCCTCCTTCTTCGGCAGGTTCCAATACGACATTAAATACTAGTGCTAAACTCCTGATTTGAAGAATTGTATGTACTTATAGAACAAGCAAAAATTATACGTTAGATATCATTGAAAATCAAATATTATTCTTCTCTGAAAGACAGATTTGGAGATTGACAAAACTTTAATGAATAAAACTATACGGCCTTCATTAAAAAAATACCCGGCCTTCTACAAGGCCGGGTATTTTTTTAATATTAGAATAACTAAAATAAAAATATTTAGTTTGGATAAAACCGAACCTGAAGCAATTTCACACCGTTATTATCAACATTCCATAAATAGGTAACAAAGTCACCAATGTTGAATACCCATTCATCAATATATTCATTGCAATATGCAAGCGTGTAAGTATAGCCTTCAGGGCACATTGGTATTCCGGTGTTAGGATCCAAAACGGCATCAATGCACTCATCAAAGATTCCATCCGGGGGGTACGTTAAGTCAATACAACATAAATCCCTTATAGTCTGATATGTCTCCGGTTCGTTTAAATAGCAGACATCCCCGCTCCATAGAAAAAGTCCAGTAATATTAATAGCTTGGGATTTGCCTGTTTTACGTATAAAGTTTACATATGGTGTCTCAAATCCTCTATCCGTAACCAACCCCAGATAAACGAGATCATTCCCATCTTCATCCTCAACTGCTATCAGCTCAGGGGTTATACTAATATTGGGATCATTGGTTGGTTTTGCAAGGGCTCTGGCATATACCCTATAACCAGCCTCGTTCTTGGGCAATTGAAGGACAGCGCCGTCACCGTCAAACTCGGCACACGGATCAGTCACCTGCAGCTCAGGAATTACTTCAGCCTTCTTGCCTTTTCCGGACTCCATATAGATCTCAATTCCCTGTCCATTCTCGGGCACAAAAATGACATTGCCATAAATGGGGATTTCCGTTTCCTCACAAATATCATATTCATTACAACTTTCCACAAGATCACCTATTTGATGAGCCCCACATCCGCAATAGGTGACTCTCAAGTAGTACTTTTGGGCCGGACAGTTAAAATTTGGCTTCTTGCCAATTATATTCAGGTTATAATGAGGGCCACTAGGAAATCCATTGGGATTTACTTCTTCACCAGGTTTTACTGCCATAGAAATGCTTGCCAAAACTAATAAGACAAGTACTATCATTGCACTTACTTCAAATATCCTTTTCACTGCTTACTCCTCTTTATGGTGTGTCACTAAAGTTTAACTCTTCATCGAAAAACATATATTTCATATTAATAACAATGCATTTGGTTTTTCTGCTTATAAAAAGAGATCTTTCGACACCATCCATCTTGATGAATTTCTTTTTAAAGTCAGTATGATATCTTGATAGAGCAATTATTATATATTTATCACCTTCTTTTTAATATTTTTTTGCCATTTATTGATGGCTTTAAACAATAAAATTTTAAACAATCAACTTTCATCACCTCCTCAAAATTGACTATCAAAAAAAAATTCAATAAAGTTAAATATAAAATAAAAACAAAAGTGTCAGGATAATATAAAAAAGGTGTGAAAATTAGAATGTAAAAACAAATACTTATAAATATTATCAATTTTTAATTTTTTTTTCAAGAAACAAGCATCCCAAAATCTGCTATCGATTTATCGAAGCCTATATTTTTTTTGATTCAAACTCCAAAAAATTGAGTTTGAAAAAAATTTAAAATTCAAAAAAAATGCCAAAAGATATAGATCTTGATAATGTGTTGAAATTAATTATTATTTTAATAAGAAAATTTTTTTTTTGCTTATTTTAAATATTTTTTGTATTAATTTTACTACATTAAGCATCAATGAAAGGAATTTAAGATTATAATAAATTTTTAAAAAAATAATATAAACATTGAATTATTTCATAAAATTAGCTTTGTATGGTTTTTCCTTCTTTTTTTGTAATTTTCCCTGCAAAGCAGAAAATATATGTTCTTTCAAAAATATTCTTAACTTGCCGGAATCCAGAAATCAGGAATTATTATTGTTTCTATTTAGCATTAAATTAATTCTATTAAGATGGCATACAATCAATCCGTGATCCTGCAAATTTATGGATTTCAGATCCCAAATGATCAAGAGAAACCATCCTGTCCACGCAACCGGTAAGATATGCCGCCTTTGGCATACCGAACACCACACAGGTTTCCTCATTCTGGGCAAGTATGGTGCCGCCCTTCTGTTTTATGGCCTTAACTCCTTCGGAACCATCATGGCCCATTCCGGTCATTATAATTCCCAATATCTTTCCTTCCCAGGTATCCGCAATGGATTTCATCATTACGTCAACTGAAGGACGGTGAGGATAATCAAAAGGATCTTTGCTAATGACAGTACGATACTTATCCCTGGAACGTCGAAGCTTTAGATGATATCCACCCGGGGCTATATAAATATTTCCCGGAAGGATGATATCACCTTCCTCAGCTTCCTTAACCGTCATTGAACATTGTCGATTCATTCGTTCAGCCAGAGAGTGTGTAAAACCTACCGGCATGTGCTGGACCACCAGGATAGCCCCAGGATAGTCCCCGGGGATTGAAGACAGGACCCTGTCCAGCGACATGGGCCCCCCCGTGGATGTGCCTATGGCAACTATATGTGAAGGATTCTCATCCTTCGCCTTAACATCTGATGTATTCGGGCTAAAAATAACAGCTTTGGCAGAAGGCTTCGATTCAACGACCTTTTTCAGGTCAACTCCGGCTATTACCTTTACCTTTTGAACAAGTGAATCTCCGATATCCAGTATATCCATGGTAGTGCCACATGAGGATTTATCTATAAAGTCAACAGCACCCATCTCCAAGGCCCGGAGTGTGATTTCTCCACCCTCGCTGGTCAGTGAGCTTACCATGAGCACCGGAGTCGGATTTTCGATCATAATCCGTTCAAGGGCCGCTAAACCATCCATATCAGGCATCTTGACATCTAGTGTTACTACATCGGGGTTAAGTTTTTTTAACAGTTCCAGGGCTTCCATTCCATCCCTTGCCTCTCCCAGCACCTCTATCATGGGGTCCGAACCAAGCATTCGCTTCATGGCCTTTCGAATGAAAGCCGAATCATCAACGATTAATACTGATACCTTTTTCATAGGCATATGCTATTGTTCTCTTTTCTTATATATAATAGTCCCGGGAAATCGCCTTGTTTCAAATCCGTCAAAGACTCCTGACAGATTTTCCGAATGGCCGAGCATAAGATAGGCGCCTGGCCGAAGCGCCATATGAAAATTCTTTATCGCGGTTTTCAATTTTTCGTCTGAGAAATAAATAAGAACATTCCTGCAAAATATTGCATCAATGTCACCTATAGTAATCTGGTCCGTAATATTGCCTGAGACAAATGAAGTCATTCTCTTTATGCTGTCTTTAACAATAAAATCACCTGAATTTGATGTAAAAAATCTTCTTCTATATTCCGGATCCGTCAATCTGAACGAGCGTTCATAATATATTCCTTCCCTTGCGGCTTTAATGGCTCTTTCATTAACATCCATACCTATGATTCCCACATCCCAGCCCCAGAAAAAAATGCCACTGTCAAAAATCATTATGGCCAGAGTATATACTTCCTCACCTGTGGAACATCCTGCGGATAATATTCTTATGTTTTTTTCGTTCCTGGTCATCTTTTCCTTTCTCAGCTCAGGAAGCAAAAAATCCCTAAAAACGTTTAATTGTGGCAATTCTCTGAAGAAGTATGTTTCTGTGTTCGTCAATAATGAAATCATTCTTCTGGATTCTTTTTCACTTTCCGGACCATATTTTAAAAATTGAATATATTCGCTGAACGACTTTAATCCAAGGCTTATAAACCTTGGATTAAGTTTCATTTTGATAAAGGAGCGCTTTTCATCTTTGAAATATATACCATATTTATCATGGATAAAATCCTGGATAATCCGAAAATCTTCTTCGGTTAGATCGAAAGGGGCAATCAATTCGTAGTCTCAAATTTTTTCAGGGCAACACAGGCTTCCTTCCTGACCTCTTCGTTTGGATCTTCTTTCCAGGCCCTATTTAGAATAGAAGCCGCTTTTTTGTCTTTCAATTTTCCCAGCACCTTTACCGCAAGCAGGCGGACTTCGAAAAATTCCTCCTCATCAATAATTTTTTCCAATAAATCAAGAAGATAAGACTCATCAACATTGCATAGTAAATTAATGAGAAGACATTTTATCCGCGCATTGGACAATTCAAAAAAGTCGTAGAAAAAATTGAAATCAGGAATGCCCAGTTTTTCAATGGTCTTGAGCACTTCATTTTGAAGATTCTCATCAAGAGTCAACGGTAAAAGCAAATTGACCATATCCTTACATAAAGTATCGCCTATCTTCCCCAAAATCTCTAATGTAGCAAGCTTGACAGCCTGATCAGGGTTTTTGAGCATCAAGAGGAGGGTATCCTTCAGGTCTTCTCCCGCCCCGTCTTTAATACATCCGGCAACTGCCTGCCTTATTTTATAATTTTTTTCCCTAATTCCCTTAGTAAGGACTTCCTGAAGAAACTGATCAGCCCTGATCGCGCTTAGGGATTTATATGCCAGGGACCCTATTTCGTCATTTTTATCATTAACAAGGGCCTGCAATGATTCACAGGCTTGTAAACTCTTTGCACGACCCAATATCCGGATGGACAAGGATTTTTTTAAATTATCCTCAGAGTTTAATTCATGGATAAGTTTAGTAATCAGGCGTTTTGAAGACAACTTTCCCAGGATCTCAACCAACGCTTCCTGAATGTCGGGATCCGGGTCGGATAGAAGTCCCAGCAGGGCATCTTCAACTTCCTTCATATCCAGATTATTGGATATGGCCATCATGGCATGATATCTTACTTCACTGTTTTTGCTTTCTAATAAGGGAATACAGGCAGCAACTCCTTCAATGTCGCCTATCCAGTAGATGCATTGAATCAGCGATATCTGGATCTTAGGATCAGAATTTTGAAGCTTATTTATCAACTCCGGTAAGGCCTTGACCCCTATCGACACTAAGGAACCTACTACATATTCTTCCAAATCATAATCATCTATGAGGTCTAACAGATCTTCAACCGCCTTTTTTTCTTTAAGCCACCCGAGTGCTATTATTGCGTTCTTTTTTACTTCGTGATCCTTGTCCTTCAATGAATCTAGCAAATGATTTATCAGCTCGTCATTATTCAATACATTTTTGATACTCGGAAGGCATGCACCATCCGGTTTAGCCATACGCTGAATATTCACCAAAGAGGCAATCATATCATTTCGTAATGAAGGATCATTATTGTGAAAAAGCATATCTGACATAACAGGAATTACTGACACATCACCGATATTTCCCAGAGCTTCTATTACCGCATCTCTTAGCTTTTCATCATTGAGCAGTTTTATTAGATGTTTGATCGCTGAACGGTCGCCTATATTACCCAATGCCATTATAGCCGGATATTGTATCCAATAATCCTGTGACAGGCAATTAATAAGAGGTTCCACCGCCCTTATATCCCCTATCTTGCCCAGGCTTTCTATAGATGCATGCCTGACGTTTTCATTGGAATCCGTGAGCGCTTCTATCAGATCATCTACAGCCATAGGATCCTTAATCTCTCCTAATATGCTTGCGCTAAAAATCCTTACGTCTTGATCCTGATCCTTAAGCAGTCTGAGCAAAAAAGACGTGGCTTTATTGCCGAAACGGGGGAAGGCTTCCATGGCTGCGGTACGAAGACTTGCATTTTCCTGATTCCGCAACAAATCCTCCAGTCTGGGAAATATTACTTCATGCGAAAAGGCGCAGATGCCGTTTAAGGCTTCTTCACGGATTCGATTACTTGTATCACCAAATGCCTGTATCAAAAGAGGAACAACCTCCACCGAATCAATCCTTGCCAACTCCTTAACCATTGAATAACGTGTCTGCTCAGAATCGGCAGATAATTTGTCTACAGCGGTCCTTAATAATGTTTGATCATTCATCTTCTCTTCTCTCTCCGGCTGTTTTCTTGATATCAGGTTTTTGATAAAAATATGCCCCTCTAAGCTCCAATGTTTCGAAACTATGTTTATATATTCGGAGAAACTCAGTGTCTCCTGTAAAAAGATAACCGCCTGGCTTAATACAGGCGTAAAGATTGTCAACAAGTTTCTGCTGTGCCAGAAAATCAAAATAGATCATGACGTTCCTGCAGAAGATTATGTCAAAATATTCAAAAATATCGCGCCCCTCTTGATTATAATTTAATTTTATAAATATATTTTTATTACTTTTTATCGGGTTAAGATTTGACAGATTGAAGATTCGAAAGGATATTCTCTCAGAAAGTTCATTAAGAATTATAGCTCCATTGCTGACCATTCTCATATATTTTTTCTGATAAGAAACCGGGATATTTTTTAAGATACGTTTTTCGTAAAAGCCTTCACTGGCACTGTCTATTGCATCTTTACTGATATCTGTGGCCAGCAATTCAATTTCCCAGGCCCTTGGATATTTCAGAGTATCCATAAGTATCATTGCAATCGAATAGGGCTCTTCTCCGGTTGAACAACCTGCGCTCCAGATTCGAAAAGGCAATTTATAATTCCCTGACCAGCCTTCTTCCATTATTAATTTTTGAGTCTCTTTTGAAAGCCTATCCTCGATCCGTGGAATTACATACTCCGCTAATGCCTTAAATTGATTAGGAAGACGAAAAAAATGCGTTTCTTTAGTAGTAATATTTCCTATTAGTGCGTCAAGCTCACCAAAATCCCTTTGCAACAACAGGATATATTCTTCACAGGAACTTAAGGCCCTGGATTTAATCCTTTTCAGAATTTGCCCCTCAAGGCTTTTCAGACGGGACAGCGGTAACCGAAGTGAAGACTTTCTATATATCAAGTCCTGGAAATTATTAAGCATTTGCGAACTAACGTGCATTACCGGCTGTCTCCTGCTTATGGGATTTTTCAAAATCATTGAGGGCCCTTCTTTCCCTATGGCTCAGTATTCGCTCCGGTGAAATAATAATTATCAATCCTTCTTCGGTCTTTGCAATGCGTTCGATACATGATCTTTCCACGTCTACCGCCACCGTCGAAGGAAGGGCCTCATAATCTTTGGCTTCCAGTTTAAGGACCCTGGAAATATCATCCACAACAACACCCAATAATCGGCAATCAAGATCCAAAATAACGATCCTTTGACTATATCCTCCGTTTTCCTTTATCCCTAAACGCTTTTTAAGGTTTATCACCGGAATTATCTGATCTCGAACATCTATAACTCCTTCAACAAACCTCGGGGCTTTGGGAATCGAGCTGATCTTTTGTGAATGAATCACCTCCCGTATCTTGAATATATCTATCCCAAAGGTTTCCTTGTCTAGCCGGAAAGTGACCAATTGGGTCATGTCATCCGATTTCCTGTTTTCCATTCTTATTTTTCGTCTATAATCGTAAAGTCATACTGGTTTCAGATGGATTATAAAACGGTCCCATGTAATCTTAATTAGTTTTGAATGCCTGAACCATTTCCTGCAATCCCTCCGATTGTTGCGCCATATTCTTTGCAGACCTTGAAAGCTGTTCCACTGCCGAAAGATTTCCTTTGGCGATATCACTTATATTTTCAACTGCCTTGACTACATTCTCTCCGCCTTTCTTCTGCTCCATGGTGGCGTTCTTTACCTGTTCGGTCAATTGGCTCATGGCCTCCGAGGCTTTTACTACCTGCTTGATTCCCGCTGCCTGTTCATTTGTGGATTGTGTAACGGACTGGGTGAGCTTGTTCATTTCCTCTATGGCTCCAATAACACTTTTGGCGGCAGTGGATTGCTCAGAAGTCGCCGCTGAAATCTCCTGCATTATATTCGATGTCGCCTTTACTGCCTCAGTGATTTTGGAGATGGCTGATCCGGCCTGATCTGCCATAACGATTCCCTCTTTAGAGCTATTAGCTCCATCATCGGTTGCCTTAACCGCTGAAGATGTCTCCGACTGCACCTCTTTTATCACATCGCCTATTTCCTTGGTAGCTTTAACTGACCGTTCTGCAAGCTTTCTAACCTCATCTGCCACTACGGCAAAGCCCTGACCCGCTTCACCGGCACGAGCAGCCTCAATGGCCGCATTTAATGCAAGAAGATTCGTTTGATCGGCAATCTCTTCGATAACCTTAACAATAGAGCCTATGGCTTCCGATCGTTTGCCCAGATTCTGAATAACGCCGGAGATGTTCTCCATCATATCACCGATAATCTTCATGCCTTCCACCATCTTCAAGACAGCTTCAGCGCCATTGGTGGCCTCATTGCTGGCCAGGGTGGAAAGTTTATCGGCTTCATTGACATTAGTGGCTGTTTTTTCAAGCATTACAATCATCTGCTCAATGCTTGAGCTTGTTTCCGATACATTGCCGGCCATGGTTTCAGCCATCTTGGCAACCGCCTCTGAAGTGGTTCCCATCTGTTGAATGGAGCTTGTTGTTTCATCCACATTGCTGGCCAATCCTTCAGCATTCCTGGCCACATTCATAATCTGTACTGACATCTCCTCCATTGTGGAACCCGTTTCATCAGCAGCACTTGCCTGATTCTGTGCCCCCTTCGTTATCTGATCGGTAGCTGCGCTTATCTGCTCTCCCGTTACCGCCACATTACTTGCGGCATCACGAATACGTACTACCATTTCCCTGATCTTGGTCACTGCGAGATTGATGTTGTCAATTATCAATCCAATCTCATCTTCCTGATTTTTATCAAGCCTGATCGTAAGATCGCCGTTTGCAAATTTTGCCATTACATCACTGATCTCCCTGGCACTTTTCTCCAGGTAGTTCTGTTGTTCTTTTATAGCTGAAATATTAGTAACATATTCGAGAGCGCCAATGATATTTCCATCTTTATCCTTCATGGACGCAGCAGTATACTGGATAAAAATATCACCTGCGCCCCGGGAAATGGTTTCACCCATGAATAACCCGTCTTTTTCCATTGCCTGACGACATCTGCATTCATTGCTATTACAATGATCAGTGTCGAAAAGGTTATAGCATTTCTGGCCCACGCAGGCGTCAACGGTCTTGCCTATTGCCTTGGCACCGGCTTCATTCATAAAAGTAACTTCATAGTTTTTATCTATCACCAATACCGGTGTAGGCACTTTATTCAGATAATCCACCTTTTGATTGATATCATCTATCGCATTGCGTAAGGATACCAACATACCGTTTAGGGCATCTCCAAGGTCGCGTGTCTCGTCCTTTGTATCTATCTCAACCTTTTTGGACAAATCGCCATTCGCAATCCTTTGCGCGAATTCAACACACAGGGCTATAGGCTTGGTAATCCCTTTAGTCAGAAAAAGACCGATCCCGATCGCTGCTATAAAAGCGATTGTGGTGATCACTATAAGCAGATTTTGTGAGGCCTTTTTCACCCTCTGGGCGGAGACAATGGATTGATTCATGCCTTTTATTGCCTCATGCGAAATTTTATCGGCCAAGCCCATAAGTCCTTCGCTTACTTCATCAACATCATGCATGAGGGAATTGGTAGTTTCTGCTTTTTCATGGTATTTTTTGTAAAGCTCTATGGTTTCTTTACCTAGCTGGGTGACCTTGGTATGTAATGTCTTAACGGTTTGGTATTTAGGATCAGAACAAACTATATTATATGCTTCTTCAAAGGCTTCTATTTCTTCATTTTCTCCGGTTATTAAGTAGTCATTTACAGCCATTACCTGAGCCCAGAGAGAGGTTATAGTATCAACTGAAAGGTTCTGTGTTCTTGCGTTTTGAATAAGCTCATCAGCCAGTGAATCCATTTCCTCCATCTTCGCTCCGGATTGGGGCTTCAATTCCAGGGACTCCCTGTGGGTTTTCATGAGCTTATCAGCATTATCATTTAATTTTCCAACAATAGTCAGGATTTCTTTTGAAACCGATGCTATCTGAGACTCCGAAGCCAATGCATGAATATTTAAATCTTCATTACCCGAAATCAATGCCTGAGTCCGGGTCTCTATCGCCTTGATTGTATTACCAAACTCATTATTAATCTTATCCAGTTCCTCAAGCTCATTTGTACCCTTAAGGAGGTATTCTGCCATGGCATCTCTGGCAACGACCGAATACGCTTTCAAATTGAGTGTTTCCCTTACTATTGGAACCTCTTCATTTATTACTTTGTCCGCAGCCTTGCTGATTCGTTTCATTGCCGATATACCCAGACCTCCCGCGATTGCCACTAAAAGAGAAACAATAAAAAATCCTCCAATAAGCTTCGTTCCTATTTTAAGCTTCATCTTTTCTGTCTCCTCTTTTTCTTAATTACATTCCTTAACGATGATCTTTTCCAGATCGAGCATGATGATCATTCTCTCATCTATCTTGCCTACACCCTTGATATAGCTTTCCTGCACCTGAACCACTTCATCCGGGGCATTGTCTATCTGTTCGGTCGTGATATTAAGAACCTGAGCCACCCTGTCAACCATCAATCCCATTACCTTTGGTCCATTTTCAACCACCACTATCCTGCTGTTTCCGTCTACCACGGCTTCACCCAGGCTGAGCCTTTTCTTAAGCTCTATCACAGGTATGATCTTCCCCCGCAGATTCATTACCCCTTTAACGTGTTCCGGAGAGTTAGGCACCCGGGTTATTTCTCCTATGCGCATTATTTCCTGGACTTGGGATATTGGAAGGGCATATTCTTCACCCTCGAGGAAAAAAGTGACATATTTCATCATTCCATCATTATGAAATAACGTCTTTTCACTCTCGCTTGATTTTTCCCGAGCCCCGGAGATCCTTTCCTGATTAAAAAAATCAGGCCCCAACACATCTTCGGCTAATCCAGATGATGGCAAGGATTTTGAAAGTCCTGTACTTTTTCTCTCATTTTTTCCCATAAATTTCTCCTCTAATGTATATTTTCATTTTGCACCAATGCAATCAATAAAACTTGTCTTGTTTTTTTAGTTTTCGTCAACAAAACAGCTAGTTTTTTATTTTATCAATAAGATTTCTGACCTCATCCTGCTTCCATGGCTTCTTTATATAGCCCTTTGCCCCCAATTCCAGTGCCTTTCTTATATCCTCATCCTTATCCTCTGTGCTTATTACTATTACAGGAATGTGATTGTATCCTTCACGTCTCATTGACATTAAAAATGAAATACCGTCCATTTTGGGCATGTTTATATCAGAGATTACCAGATCGATATCCCCCTCAATTGCAAGCTTATTCATAGCTTCAAGGCCATTTGACGCATAAATCAATTCACAATCCGGATATGAACCGAAAACCATCCTGTACATCTTAGCCTGAAGAGCGGAATCCTCAACTATTAGAACTTTTTTAAGCATGCTCAACCTCCGGTTTTTTGTCATACCACCCTTGTTGGCTGACCTTTTCCATAAGATCAGGAATATCCACAATCAAAACAACCCTTCCGTCACCCAATATGGTGGCGCCGGCAATCCCTGATGAATTGCCGATATAATCATCCAAAGCCTTGATTACAACCTCTTGCTGACCAATAAGCGAATCCGCCACAATTCCCATCTCTTTATTTCCGCTTTGGACAACAACCACATATTGACCACTACTGTCTTTATTTTGAGAAATCCCAAACAGATTTGAAAGTCTCCCCACAGGAAGTATTCTACCCCTTATGTTTGTGATTTCCCGGTTGTTAACAAGATGGAAGTCCTCATCCCTGACCCTAATGCTCTCGAGTACCGAAGTGAGCGGAATGGCGTATTGTTCCCCTGAAATTCCAACCATAAGCACAGTAATTATCGCCAGGGTTAACGGAAGTTTTATGGTAAAAAGGGTCCCAGCATTTATTTTACTATCAACATCAATACTGCCATTGATTCTTGCCAGGCTTTTTTTAATAACATCCATGCCCACTCCGCGTCCCGAGACCTCTGTAACATGTTCAGCGGTTGAGAAACCGGAGACAAAAATCAGATTTATAAGATCCTGATTCTCAGTGTCATTGTTTTTGAGTAAACCTTCCTCACTGGCCTTTTTTCTTAAAATTTCTTCATCAATACCGCGCCCATCATCCTCCACGCTAATAGTGATATGATTGGACTCCTGGTATGCCCTGATCTTTATTGTTCCATGTTGGGATTTTCCTAAAGCTTGTCGCTCTTGAGGATTTTCAATCCCATGATCAATGGCGTTACGTATCAAATGTATAAGGGGTTCACCTATCTCGTCGATGATTGTTTTATCCAGCTCGGTTTCCTCTCCTTCAAAAAAAAGGCTTATCTCCTTTCCTCTCTCCTTGGCTAAATCCCTTACATAACGTGGAAAACGCATAAATACCTGTTTGATCGGAATCATTCTGACCTTCATGATGGCTTCGTGAAGCTCGGTAGCGATCTTACCGATCTGCTCAGAAGCGTTGGAGAGATCCGCCGCGACCCCTTTTTCTCCCAATTCCTCTCTGAAATGAGCATCGATCTGCCCCAACCGGGTCCTCTGGATAATAAGCTCTCCCATAAGGTTCAAAAGATGATCCATCCTCTCAAAGTCCACCTTGAGCAGATTTGTTTTTTTTGCGAATGGATTAAATAATTCAATGTTTGAGGACACATTAATGGTCCTAGTCCCGGACATCTGTGGATTTTTTTGATTAAGAAATCTTTCAAGACATTTAAGTTCTTCTTCCAAAAAAGGATCGAGGGTATTATCATCGGAAATCCCTGAAATTGCTCTTCTTATGGTGCTTACGCACCGCATTGAAAAGTCTATTAGCTCAGCATTAAGTTCAAAATCTCCTGATTGGACCGCCTTGAATAAATCCTCCATCCTGTGGGAATACTTCTGAAGGCCGGAATAGCCCATCATTCCGGAGTTGCCTTTAAATGTATGAATACGACCAAGAATATCCTTTAAAAGATCCGGATCAGGAAAGTCACCTACACCCTGTTCAAGCTGCAAGAGAAGACCTTCAAATTCATCCAGGAATTCCTGCGCCTCTTCTATGAAATCCTTGATTAAATCTTTTCTTTCGTCCAATTTCACTTTTTCAACCATCCAATTTCAGTTCAGCACCCTCTCATCCCACATCAGTGATCCTGCTGGACGTTTTATTAAATACGTTATAAGTTGTCTTTATATTAATTTCTATTCGGAAATTATTTTATTTCACTTCCGAAAAATATGCTGTTTTTTTAGTGTAGAAATATAAAAGTCAATCGATGTTTTCCCGAAGATATATTATCTTATTTTTCAAGCAGTTATTATTAATCTAATCCTGTATGGCTACTTTTTCCAGTTGACGAAATCCCTTAATATTGATATTTTATAACACCTATTGTTAAATGTTTATTTAATGTTTCGAATATAAAAAATACCTCGACAGGTGGAAGTAAAAAGGAGATTCTCCATGAGTGAACTAAGAAGAACCGTTTTTTTTGAAAAGCATAAATCATTAGGCGCCAATATCGTTGACTTTAACGGCTGGGAGATGCCCATTTTTTATCCCTCCGGAATCGTGAAAGAGCATTTGGCTACCCGCAAAAGGTCGGGGCTATTTGACGTGTCCCATATGGGACGATTCATTATTAAAGGGAAAGATTCATTAAAATATCTCCAACATGTTCTGAGCAATAACGCAGAGGCCCTCGACATAAGAGAGACCGGCGCTCAATATACCTTTATTCCAAATGATACCGGCGGAGCCGTGGATGATTCATATCTTTATCATTTCGTGGAGGATGAGTACCTGTTGGTTGTCAATGCCGCAAACCGGGAAAAAGACCTGAGACATTTGCGGAATTATTTAAAAGAATTTAATGATATAGAGCTTACGGACCATACTGATGATATTGCCATGCTTTCACTCCAGGGGCCTGAAACACGCGCCCTATTGGAAGGAATTATCCAGTCCGGACTTTTCCCTGAGCCCATGAGAAATGCCGTAAGCACAGTTATCATTTCAGGCTGTAAAGTGAAGATTGCGCGAACAGGATACACAGGCGAGCCCATATGCTTTGAGCTCTTTATCGATAGCAAAGATGGTCCTATGCTGTGGGATCTGATCATGTCAAAAGGGGCAACTCCTGTTGGCCTCGGCGCCCGTGACACACTTCGGCTTGAAGCGGCCCTTCCTCTATATGGCCATGAACTGGGTGTAGATCCGGATGGAAAAGAAATCCCTATTATGGCTTGCCCTTTGGCCAGATTTGCGATCAGCTTGTCTCAGCTAAAAGGGGATTTTGTGGGCCGTGCCGCGCTGTCCAGGCAACACAAGGCCCTAGAAAAGATAATTTCGCGCGATTACTCCCTTGTCAGTGATCTGCCGAGAATGATTAAAAGTATCGCGGTCGCGGGAAGAGGAGTTGCCCGCGAAGGTGCAAAGGTTTACAAGGGAGAAAAACATATAGGCTATGTGACCAGCGGCACAATGGTCCCCATGTGGAGTGTGGAGGGTGAAGGCTTACAATCTACTCAGACCGACAGGCAGCAGCTCCGCTCCATCTGTCTGGGGTATCTGGACAGCGACATCCTGGAAGATGAGAATATTAAGGTCGAGATTAGAGGAAAGGCAGTCAATGCCCTGGTGGTTCCTTATCATATGCGAAGCGAAGCCCCTCCCTATTCCCGCCCTATTATTTACGATTTCAAGCTAAAAGAAAAAGATCTCCCTGCCGGAGATATATCCTCAAGAGCCCGAAGGCTATTGGAAAAGACCGTGGAAAACACAACCTGGCGCCAAAAGGAATGCGTAAACCTTATTCCTTCGGAAATGACATTATCTTCAATGGCACGTTTACTCTCCGTCATGGACCCTGCTTTTCGTTATGCAGAGCACAAGGAATCCAAGGCATTCTATGATGCCGACATCTTCTACTATCAGGGAACAGGCTTTATAGGTGAAGTGGAGCGAATCCTGGCGGAAGAGATAAAAAAATTCATGGGATGCGCCGAGGTGGAATTGCGTCTAATAAGCGGACAGATGGCTAATACCGCGGTTTTCAGCGCAATGGTGGATTATATTAATCGTGCAGACCGAAAATCAGAACCCCGCAGGATACGTCAGGTCATGAATAATCATATAGGCAAGGGCGGCCATCTGAGCGCTCAGCCTATGGGTGCGCTTAAGGATTATGTTGCCAGAGACCCTCATACGGAACGGCCGGCTGTGGTAAATTTCCCAGTACTCCCTGACAATCCTTATAAAATAGATGTTCCGGCCACTTTGAAACTGATCGATGAATACCGGCCTGAGCTTGTTATCTTTGGGAAAAGCATGGTCCTTCATAAGGAGCCTGTCACAGAGATCCGCAGATTTATAGATTCACACAATATCAATGCCGTTGTAATGTATGACATGGCTCACGTGCTTGGGCTCATTGGCCCTCATTTCCAGCGACCCTTTGCGGAAGGGGCCGATATAGTAACCGGATCGACTCATAAAACCTTTTTCGGCACCCAGCGCGGAGTCGTGGGAAGTAATTTTCAAGAGGAAGAAGAGCGGTATGATCTATGGGAAGCGCTAACTCGAAGGGCATTTCCGGGATCCGTATCCAACCACCATTTAGGAACGCTACTGGGATTACTTATGGCAACATACGAAATGAATCACTTCAAGGATGAATATCAGTCGAAGGTTATTGAAAACGCCAAGGCATTCGCCCTTGCACTTAAAGACTCCGGTCTTGATGTGGCAGGCGACCCAAATATCAGTTTTACGGAAACCCATCAGGTAGTGGTGGATGTGGGTTACAACCATGGACCTGAAATTGCCGACAGGCTCGAGGCCAACAATATTATCTGTAACTACCAGGCAGCCCCTGACGAAGAAAGCTTTACCGCTTCAGGAGCCTTGCGAATGGGAGTATCTGAGATGACAAGGTTCGGCATGGAAAAAGAGGATTTTCGGACACTGGCCGATTTGATACACGATGTTATTGTCAATAATACAGATGTCACTGAAAAGGTCAAGGCGTTTAGAAAAAGATTCCTGGAACTCCGGTTCTGTTTCAAAACGGAAGAATATGAGGATCTTATCCAGAAACTGCATGGACTTATATAAGAAAATATTATACTATTTTCGGCTCCGGGAGCTTTAACTCTGTCAGGATTGCCCCTATTGCCGAAAAAATCGTAAAAAGAAAGATCCTCCAGACGCCGCTGATCACGATATCAGATGCTCCGAGTATTCCCCCATAACCCAGGAATGCCGATATAGCCGTGTAAAAGACGCCCATGACAACACCACATAAAGCGGCTCCGATTATACGCTTGCTCAGATGTGCTCCACCCGAGCCCAAAGTAGCTATGGAGCCACAAATAAAAGGCAAAAGCATGGAAAGCCACCAAACTTCATTCAGTCCGGGAAGTTTCCCGAAGCTTGCCAGATAAACAAAATCAACAATCCCAAATATCCCTGCCCCGATAATTGAACATAAGATAATATGCCAATAACGGGGCTGTATTGAAGTACGTATTTCGGCCCGGGTCCTCATCCTGCGCCTTATAGTAAGGGGCCAGTTGTAAAACAGACAAAATACTCCGTGTTCGAGTAACGCGCCTCTCTCACCAAAGACAGGGACAATATGTACCGCTTCTGTGGCCCAATGTGCAGCCATAAAGCGGGCTATGGTCGGATATCGGTATGTCATCTGGATAGGAAATGCCAGGTAACCCACATATTTAAAAAATCCGAGAAAGACCGCAATATTATAATCCCTGAAATTCCTCTCACTTATCACAAGGTAAAGAACGTATAATCCCCTCACCAGGGAACCGGGTGAAATGGGAACAACCTGAAATAGCGCAATAATCCCCAAGCCTACTCCCCAGGATTGCGCCCTGGGCATTTCAGGATGCATTAAAACATAGATAATTGCAATCATGACTGAAACGATTTGAGTAACCGGTAAAGTACATACATGTACCGCGAGACTTTTGAGATATTTTTGTATAAAAGGCTCATCCACCTTGGAAAGGATAATCTCTTCATCATCATTGCTGAGAAGATGTTTTTTCCTGCCCTCGGCTACCATCTCACGAAGCCATTCTTCCCGAAGCTCGGCATTAAAATACAGCCGTACTGGCCTTACGGTAAAGTAGATAATCCTGTCCCTGGCATATTGCGGGTCTGTTAAAAATCTATGCAATCCAACAGGCAAAATGGATAATGGCAGATGGAGAGAGAATCTCCAAATACTCTCCGACACCTTTATTGCGTTCCTCTCGTCTATCCTTCCGGCCCTGAGCCAGCCGATGCACATTTCAGCAATCTTCGCTTTTAATGTTCTGCGAAGATATTTATAATTCGTCATAATCCCTAAATAATGCCTTCGCCAATTTTCGTGCCCCCAAATCCTCCTTAAAAACCTTCCAATTAAAGGGATGAAGCCGATAACTAAAAAAAGCAGGATTAATGATTTATTGTCTTTAAGTTTCTCTTGCCCTGTTTCATCTACAAGATTCCTTATCTTCCAAACGGTCACAGCGCTGCCAAGCATTGTGGACCATAAACGTGAACTGTACAGAAGACGAAAATGGTTGTGAGTAATGTCCGGAACGGAGTCTCTGTAAGCCATTTCATTTTGTTTTAATTCCTCGAGCAATGGCTGCATGTCAGTAAATTCATCGCTATGCTTATTTACAAACTGTTCCAGCTTGTCAACATCTCCCCTGTCAAACTGAACAAGGCTCCCGCGACAGATCCCTTCAGCTATCAGCTTGAAATCTCCGGGGCTCATGGGCAAAAATGGTAAAAGGGCAAGCCCTGCGCGAAAATCAACAGCCACTAAACCATCGGAAGCAGATCCCTCATTGTTCTTTCTTTTCAAGCAGTTTGGCTGACTTTTACAGGTATACCATTCATACTGCCTGGCAAACTCGTGACACCCCATATTATGTAACAGATCAACAAATTTATACATAAAACTATGCTTTGCTCGATATTCCGGCGAGCCAAGATCCTTGTCATCCAGATCTTTACCTTTGCGCCATCGGCTCAGCAAATCCACATGATCATCCACTTCCAATCGCCATGTTCGCCCGTCTATCCACTCGCTTAGCTCCCCGCAGCTACCCAGTGCGCTATCTATAAAGGTTGCGTATATATCTACCACTGTGGTTTCGTCACCAAAACAGATTTTTGCCCCCCGCCGGATAAACTTCTGCCAAAGCGCACCTGCTCTGGCAGCAATGGGATTTACCTGGAGCTGAAATGGGCCCTGAAAACCGATCCAGTAAAGGGTATTGCGAAATAGTCTTGAAAAGGCAGTAGGTGGAATAAGGATCTTCATTGCATAAACGCCGCCTTCTCTTAGCCCTGGCATGGAATCTGACTCAGTTTCAATATCAAGAAGTATAACCCGGTAAACCTGCCCGGCAAAGCCCCCACCGATAAATTTATCGATAACCAAACATACCTTTCCTCGATTCCCGCAAATCAGGTCAGTAATCTCATAATTTAATCTGTCTCCAGCCTCATAGCGACTGACAGACATGGGTCTATATAGTTGGGCGTCAAGTAACTTCTTTTCCAGCTCCCTATAAACCTCTGGAGAGTATCCTGTTTGCATTCTTCCTTCCCGATAATTTCCTGATGTTCTTCAAGGCTTCTTTTCGGACAAAGACTTAATCCGGCCTGATCTCTTTGAAGCAACTAATTGTCAGCAATTTCTATTGAATCAATCAAGATTTAAAAATGAGTTAATTTGACATGGAAAATACCAGTTTGTCAAGTGACGGATAAATAGTGACAGATATATAAAACATATGAATAAGAATTAGTTGATGCTTAAATTTCCTGAATTTCATTTATAAAACGGATCTGATAAAAATGGGAAGCGGCGCATAGCGCCGCTTCCCATAATATCATCAAGCATTCTTTACTAAATTAATACAGAACCCTTTTTTGAATATATCATTTCATAATTATCGGAAAGGAGTGTCCACTGGGGTTGATCCCTATTTTTATATTGTTTACACCGCAACTTTGCCCTATAGCGGTCATATTTAACCCCAGAATTCATCCTGAGGCCCCGGATTAAATCATATTACGTAAGAACTCTCCCGGAGTCTGCTTAAAGGCCCTATAGCTTCAACAGTCAGATTACATTGATCAACCACTTCCTTCAGCAGTATCCAAAATCCTTTACCGGGATCCATCGCCTCTGTTGGAAATACCCTTTTATATCCCTCTCCTCTGACGAACCTGTAAATAACTCCTATGTCACAATTGTCAGTTGAGGGCCTGGCACCGGTAGTACATCCGCCTATCATCTCCCAACCCGAACCATCTACCATTTTACTATAGGAATTTATAGGCTGGCCGATGAGCCTATAATTCTGATCCTCATAAACCAGCGCCCAGTAACCGGCACCGATCTGCAGATCTTCACTCGGCTGTACACGCACATAGCCAAGTTTTCTTTCAAACTTATAAACAACAGCAGCTCCGGGAAATACTGAAGAGAGTCTGGCGTCAAGAGGCACCACAGGAAGCGATATCATGCTCCAGCCCGCAGGCAGATTCATTTCAAACTCCATGTCTTTTGACCAGACTATGTAATAAGTGAATGTGCATATGATGTCACTGACACATTGCCCGTCTTCTTCTTTTGTCTGATACTGGCTGATCTGGGACATGTCTGGAACAAGCATAGTCCGGTTGCCTTGCTCATCTTCTGAATATAGTCTGAAATAGCCGGTGTTTGGATCCGGAGGACAAAAATCATTTGGATTCCAGCTCAATACCGGGAAAAAGCCAGGATAGTTGGGATCTGAGGCGCCATCAAATTTGGAATTTGCTACTGTAACGATCAATTCCCATTCCTGTTCACCGAGACCTTGCTCCCTGATATATTCTGTAAGATTTTCATCCCCGTCCCGGATATTCAAAACAACGGTAGAATCCGGCGGGGGAAAAGGCGGGCTTTCAATTTTACTTTCAGAGTAGCCTATACCGATAAAGACCCTGCTCATATTGTTCTCATTACCGGTTATGATCTGGCCAGTTGCGGTGATTTCCGCAGTGAATATACAGACCTTCGGCCTGGACCATGCTATATAATAAACGAAAGAACAGTATGATTGGGTCGTGCTGCATTCCTGAGCGTCTTCTTTTTTTGTCTGATAGTGAGAGGTTTGAGACATGTCCGGAATAAGCAGAGTTAAATCACCCATTTCATCTTCAGAATATAATTTTAGAGAATAGCCGGTATCCGGGTCCATAGGGCAAATTGTACTAGCATCCCAATTTAACTCCGGGTAGAATCCTGGCAGGTTTATATCGGCAGTGCCCCCGAATATCGGACCACTCACCAGGATCTCTACCCTCCACACTTCCTCCTCAAATCCTGGCTCCCTGATATCTTCGAAATATTTATCATCTCCAACACCTTTAATCCACATTGCCACAGTAAAATCAGGGGGTGGGCTCGGAGGATATGGATAATTATAACTTTCTGAATCAATCCCTATAAAGATATTGCTTATATCACCACCTTGCCCTGTGGCAACAATTTCTGTAATAAATAAACAATCATTCCCATCAGGTAGAATCGTGTCATATTGGGCCATGGCTTCGATAACAAAAAAACAAAAAAATAACGAAAGTGATAAAATAACAACAAAAGCCTTCTTTTTCATTTAATTCCCCTTTCTACAAATGAAATATGAAAGATTTTGATTTTAAATTAAACCTCCCCCCCCTTTCTTACCATACTTATTATGTATATTGATAAGGAAAATCCGTATGCGCTATATAAACATTCAGTCAAACATTCTGGGACTTTTATAAATATATATGATTTTGACTATGAATTTTTTTACGAATGTAATCTATAAAACCTAAAGAGAAGAAAAATTGTAAAATTAATTTTCAGCAAAATTGATTTCTTTATAATGATTCAAAACGCTCTAGTTTCAAGTCTAGAAGAACAGGATATACTTTGATAATACTTAAAAAAAATTTTTATTTAATTAATATCCTTCTGAAAATCTCTTTCTATACAAAATAATTATATTAAAATCATCTTCTCTTGTCAATTGTTATTATATTCCGATATTTTAAAATCTCTTTTTTTACAGCATGTTACATAGACTTGATTATATGTACATTTCGTAAAAGAAACGGCTAGAAAAAGATGTCGCCCATGATGCAATCTCAGTCAGTAGAAACATCTTTTCCTTGAGCTTAATCTGGAAAAGAGAGGTTTAATTCAATGGATGAGTAAAATTTTCTCTCCAGGGCCTTAACTTCATCCATTCTTGCAGGATCAAGAAATGTTCTGTAAATAAGGTCGTTTTTTTGCGGAGATCTTTTAAGCATCTTTTTCTCAAGCTGAAACAGTGCCTCTATGGATTTATCACACACCGGATACCCTCTGTCATCGATTTTGATTATAGAATCAAAAGAGATATTTGAAATATTGTTAATATCTACCAACTTGATATTTCCCTTGGGAGTAATTATGAGATTTCCTATCCCTGCCAGATCCGGAACATAGTTTGCTTCCAGTATCATTTTTTTAATCCTTCTTATAAATATTTCAACCTGTTCCCGAACGCCATTTATCCATGATTCTTTTACGTTTTCTGAAACTTCATTTTTTCTAAACCCCATATCGAACATCAATGAGGCCATGTGTCTTTTATCCAAAATGGCCCAGGGGTCCAATATAACACCTTTTACGTATTCCTGCAGGCCGCAAAGTATTATTTCCCATTTATCATGATTAAAATAATTAACTATAAATTCCTGGGATTTTGCAATATTATCAGGGGCCAGATATTTTGCTATTATTTTGACCCTTTTAATCTCTTCTTCAGCCTCCTTTAATGTTTTAAATCTCGTTTTGAAGATCCTCAACATTCCTGAAGGCTCGGCCCTGGGAAACAATCTCAATCCATCGACGACCATCCCCTTTGTTTCATTTTCAACTGCCTTGGGAGTCAACAACTCCATTATATGTGAACGTAGTCCCTCCCGATAGTGCCTCCTGAAATGATAAATCCCATGAGACCTGATAAAATTAAGGCCTATTATATCTTTATGATTTAAGATTGTATGGTCTCTTATATCTTGTTCCATTTAGTAATTTAAAAATCCCATTTGAGATTCTTTGATTATAGTATTAAAATTCAAAATATATAACATTATCATTCATGCACAGTCAATTACAACTTCCAAAAGGGAAAGTTTTTAAACCCTAAAAGGAGATAAAACTTGCTGCAGCGCACCCTCATCCGTTTATTCGAAAATGCTTGTCAAAAATATTCCGACAGACCTTACCTTTGGGAAAAAAATGGCGCAAGTTTTCAACTCAAAACCTATAAAGAAGTCCATAAACTCGTCTATGAAACGGCGGCAGGGCTTATTGCCATTGGTGTGAAAAAAGGAGATCGTATCGCGCTCTTATCTGAGGGCCGTGTCTGTTGGATAGTCACTGAGCTCGCTATCCTGTATACCGGAGCGGTAAATGTTCCCTTTTCCGTTAAACTAAATGAATATGAAGAATTGAAATTTCGTCTCTCTCATGCAGAATGCCGCTTCTGTTTTACTTCCGGGAGCCAATTGTCCAAGGTGAGAGATCTAAAGAGAGATCTCCCGGATTTGGAAAGGGTTATTCTTTTCGATGGAATGCCACAGGATTCAGACGAGATAACTTTACATATGCTTCAAGACATAGGCAAGCAATTTCTGGCTGAATCTGAAAATCGATTCTGCGAAAGACGCGACTCCGTTCAGGAAGAAGACCTTGCCAATATCTGTTATACTTCAGGCACAATCTCGGACCCCAAGGGTGTTATGCTGACACACCGCAATTATACTGCCAATGTTGAGCAGGCTTGCGCCATTGTGGATATCCCACCGGACTGGGTTACTCTATTAATTCTTCCATGGGATCATTCCTTTGGTCATACAGCAGGTCTTTATACCTTTATGGCAAAAGGGGCAGGCATTGCCTCTGTGGAAGCAGGCTCAACAACTATAGAAACACTTAGGAATATTTCAAATAATATCAGGGAGACTCGACCACATTTGATATTAAGCGTACCATCATTGACTAAAAACTTTCGAAAGGCGATTGATCGTGGCATCCGTCAAAAGGGTTTAAAGGTTGAGATACTTTTCCATTGTGCCCTTAAGATGGCGTATAAGTATAATGGCCTTGGAATGGATCGTGGTAAGGGTCTGAAACGGAAACCTTTAAAGCCTTTTATGACTTTTTGGGATAAGATCTTTTTCAAAAAAATACGGAATGATTTTAGCAACCGGTTAGAATATTTCATCGGAGGCGGTGCTGTCCTTGACATGGAGATGCAACGATACTTTTTCGCGATCGGAATCCCTATTTACCAGGGATACGGCTTGACAGAGGCAGCCCCGATCGTTTCAGCCAATTCGCCCAAACTTTATAAACTGGGAACATCGGGCAAACCCCTTCCGAATCTGGAGCTTCGCATAGTGGATGAAGATGATCATGACCTGCCTACAGGCAAAACAGGAGAAATAGCTGTAAAGGGTGAAAACGTCATGAAAGGTTACTGGATGAACGGGATTGCCACGGCAAAAACACTTAGAAACGGATGGCTCTTTACCGGGGATTTGGGCTATCTGGATGAGGATGGCTTCCTGGTTATTCTGGGGAGAAAAAAAAGCCTTCTTATAAGTGATGACGGGGAAAAATTTTGTCCTGAGAGTATAGAAGAGGCATTTGCCAGCAATTCGATATATATAGATCAGGTGATGCTTTACAATAGCCAGTCTCCATATACGGTGGCCCTGATTTATCCCAATCGGGAAAATCTGATAAACTTTCTTAAGGCAAGGGGGCTTTCACAAAAAACCGAGGCAGGACAAAGAGCGGCGATCGAATGCATCATTAAGGAAATAGAAAACTATAAAACCGGCTCATTTAAAGGGAGATTCCCGGGCAAATGGCTTCCTGCTTCCATAGCTATATTAGGTGAGGGATTCACGGAAGAAAACCGCATGATGAACAGTACCATGAAAATGGTTCGCAGACGTATTTTTGAATTTTACAAGGACCGGATCGATTACCTTTTCACGCCTGAGGGAAAAGACCCCTTTAATCACCGAAACATGACTATAATGAGCCGCTTGAGCGAATAGTCTAACAATTGGATATAGTCAGAGAGAACAAAACCTTAATCATAAAAGGTAAAAGCGGCTAAAATTGGATATAATTTCCTTCCAGGAAATCCATACTGCATCCTCACGGCGAGCTGATTTGTGTAAGGTCCTCATACGTAGGGCCTGAAGGTTGTACAGAAATCAGTTTTTGTATACTAAATGCGTTCGAGTATGGATTTATAAACTGATTTGCCTGGTAAAAATTATAAGTGGCAGAGGATAAAAACTGTTGTCCGTAATGAACCATAGAACCAATGGGAGAAGATTGGTAAAATGACGATGGAAAGGTTGTTTGCAGAATCAGACCGGCAGGCCATTGGTAATTCATAAACGGCATAATTTTCTGTGTCTGTAATGTTACATTAGTATTGTTAGATTTCTTAGGTGATTCATCTTTCGCTATCTTTGGGATCTTATTCGGATCATTTTTATGAGTGATGGGAAGCCCGGTGTCCATCCAGGATACCGGATCATTTTCATTGACAATATTATCGCTAATTGTCTCCAATGAGATATCAGCAGGTCCATTGTCGGTTCTGTACGGATACCCCTTATATCCGTCATATAGTCCATTATAGCTGGTCCCTTGAAATCCGCCTCCTATACCGCCCGGAAAATGGCTTGCCTCTTTTAGCTTATTATCTATTTCATAGACATTTGTGAAACCCAGGGTTTCCAGACGCTGTGCAGCGAAACTGCTCCTGATTCCACACGCGCACATGGTTATCAATGGCCGGGTTTTATCATCACCAAATGTCTGGCTGACAAGTTTATCGAACTCAGGATTATCTATTAACTTTACCGCACCATTTTCATCTATCCCATTGAAAATCTTCCAGGATATAAGGTAGGCAATAGGGTCACCTTCAGATTCCAGGGCCGGACTCCCTACAAAAACATATTCCTCCAGGGTCCTTACGTCGATGATGATGGCTTGACCTGTGCTTATCATGTCATATGCCTCTTGGGCGGTAATTACCTCATATGCGGAAGTATTTCCGATCCTCAGGGCAAGTATTAGTAAAAACAATACTATCGCCATAGTGATATATAAATTCCTTTTCATAATCCCTCAACTCCCTTTCTTCTGTTAATTGCTTTTCTAAAAATTCCTTTACATTCAGTAAAAAAATAAATCAATAAGACATCATTATTAATATATTAATCTTTTATATATTTTTTTGTCAAAATTATTTTCTTAAAATATACAAGTATTTAATTACTAAATTACTTTTTACGCTACCATCAATCATTTGATTTATTTCAAAAAAGGAATAAAATTAGAATATAGAAAAATCTTTTGAGGAAAATCCGGTGATTGCAAAAATCTAAATAATACCAGTCCAGTACTCATAATCTTTTAATGAGTACAATGAATATGTTGGATATGACATTGTCAAAAAATGAAAATCAAATTGATCTCTCAATGCAACAGATATTTTCCAGCAATTGTATACCTACCGAAACCCTGGGGCTGATTTCCAAAACTATTGATAAGTATATGAATAAATTCAATAATGATATTGTTGATTATACTTATTTAAATATATCTTCTATGATAGATCATACTTTGTTAAATGCCGACGCGCCTAAGGATGATATCAAAAGGTTATGTGCCGAAGCGCATCAATATAAGTTTTATTCAGTGTGTGTGAATCCGGCTTATGTAGCATTATGTAAAGAGCAACTCTATGGGAAAAATATAAGAATATGCACTGTTGTTGGTTTTCCTCTCGGTGCACACACTTCGGCTGTGAAGGCATTTGAGGCAAAGGATGCCGAATCGAATGGCGCTGATGAGATTGATATGGTTATCAACATCGGAGCCATAAAGGATAGAAATCTTGAATATGCCAGGGAGGATATAGAATCTGTTATTAATGCCACCTCAAAAAGGATAATAATAAAGGTTATTCTTGAAAATGCATACCTCACATTCGAAGAAAAGATTCTGAGCTGTTTAGTCTCAAAATGTGCAGGGGCGGATTTCGTCAAAACATCGACTGGTTTCGGACCTTCAGGAGCGACCATAAAGGATGTCGCCTTGATGCGTTATATAGTGGGCAATAAAATGGGAGTTAAAGCGGCAGGGGGTATCAGGGATCGCTCGAACACCCTTAAAATGATTAAAGCAGGAGCAAACAGGATAGGAACATCATCATCGTTAAAAATCATTTCAGAAGCCTGAAGCTCTGTTATTTCTGTGTCCTCTGTTGTAAATAAATTCAAATACATGTTAAGAGGTTCTTTATAATGAGCCATGTCAGACGTATCGACTTGAAGGGAAATATCTGGAATGATGAGAGGGGTTGGGGTGTAAGTCCAATAGAAGCTGCCGGCGTTCAGAGAGATTTATTAGGGAATATTCATTTGACACTTATAAGACCGGGATGCAAGAGGGGAAATCACTATCATAAAAACTCCACCGAATGGCTTCTCATCTTTGGCGGTCCGGCAAGGTTTTTTTGGCGTTCATACAATGAAGATTCGATCCATGAAGAGATTATAAATGAAACGGAACCTGCATTGTTTGAAATTCCCCCGAACGTTGAACATACTATCCTGAATGATTCCAGGGGCAATATTTATTTAATGGCTTTCAGCGATTCCAACGAGCGTGATACTATTAGAAGTATCTTGGCATAAAGAGGAAAATAGATGGGAGTAAGGAATTATGAAAAGGTTATTTTCTAATAAAGAACTCTCTGACAAAAAGGAGGGATATGCGGATCATCAATTGATAGAAACGGATAGGGATGAAGCTGTAATAAAAAGAAAGATTGCAGAGATTTATGATGAATGCCATTGAGCTTATTGCAAAAAAGCGTGACGGAATGAAGTTATCTTATCCTGAGCTGGAATTCTTTGTATGCTCTTTTGTAAGTGGCCTGATACCCGATTATCAGATGGCAGCCATGCTCATGGCCATATACATTAAAGGTATGGATTATGATGAGACTGCCTGGCTTACCGATGTTATGCTCAAATCCGGAGAAAAACTGACCTTTCCCTTGCCTGACAATTTATATGTTGATAAACATTCTACAGGGGGAGTCGGAGACAAACTTTCACTGATCCTGGCGCCGCTTTTGGCTTCCTGCGGAGCCAAAGTGCCCATGCTTTCCGGCAGGGGACTCGGACACACAGGGGGCACTTTGGACAAACTCGAGTCTATTCCAGGGTTTAGAACCGATCTGTCAATTAAAGAATTTAAAGACATAGTGAATACAGTAGGCTGCGTTATTTCCGGCCAGACACCCCAAATCGCCCCTGCTGACAGAATTATGTATAACCTTCGTCACAGCACTTCCACGGTTGAATCCATACCGTTGATTTGCGCCTCCATACTTTCCAAAAAATTCGCCGCAGGGTCAAAAAGTTTGGTTTTTGACGTAAAATGCGGTAATGGCGCGTTTATGAAAACCATGGATGAAGCTGAAGATCTGGCAAAAAATCTAATAGAAGTGGGAAAGGCCATGGGAAAAACAGTCACGGCGTTTATCACTGATATGAATCAGCCATTGGGTTATTCCGCCGGCAATTTATTAGAGGTCACAGAATCCATCGAGGCCCTCCTTGGTAAAATAAGCCCTGACCTTTATTATTTAACGCTTGCCATTGGGGCCGAAATGTTAATAATGGCGGGAATTAAAGAAGATCGCAATAAGGCTTTCTCCATGCTTAAAGAGAGACTTAAAAAAAGATCAGCATTCGCCAAATTCGAGGAAATGGTATCGAAGCAGGGGGGTGATCTGACGATATTCTCTCATCCGAACAGGATGCCGAAAGCCCCGGCCATAGGAACATACAAATCACCGGGCGATGGTTATTTACAGGCATTCGATACTGCCGGCCTGGGCCGCCTTATACTTGATATGGGGGGAGGGAGAAAGACAAAGGATGACAAGATCGACAATCTGGTTGGCCTGAAATTTTTTAAAAAGATCGGAAAAAATGTTTCCAGAGGCGAGGATTTGGTTGAGATCCACGCACAAAACGAAAACCAGCTAAATGAAACCATGGACCAAATGGAATCCCTGATAAAAATCGGACCTGATAAGGTCACCCAGCCACTTCTTGTTAAAAAAAGGATCGGGATCGATTTAAACCAATCATAAAAAGATTTTAATACACTAAATCCATATGAGAAAAAATCAGAATTTCTTTTTCATGTGAAATTCATAAAGTGCATAATTAAAGGACTTTTAGAAGAAATTATTTTGACAAAACAAGAAATAGGCATTAGAATTAATAATATAAAGCGTAATTTATTTAGGTACTAAATTATTATATAAAACAATCCAAAAAAGAATCAACCAAAACATTTTACCAAAAAAGGGATAGTTTGAATAATATTTTTTAAAGATTTTCCATATTATAAATTTGAATTTTCAGAAAAGGCAATTATGATAAAAATCTCTATTTATCATTAACTTTTAAGAATCCGATTTTATATCATAATGAATATTCAAAAGTAACGTCTACTGTTAATAAGCCAACTAATAACTATCCCAAATCGATTATTAGTGGCGATGCCTGCCACTTAAAATCAAAATGTAATAAGGAGGTGATGCCAAAAGCAAAAAAGTATGGTTTGGTTTTTGAGAGAACTTTATGATGTGATTAATAATTTAATAAAAAAAAAGGGGGGAGGGAGAATATTATGAATAGAAAGATTTTAAACCTATTATTCATAAGTTTAATCTCTGTTTGTTTAGTTGTTGGATTTTTAGGAAGAACGGCTATGGCTCAAGTTAGTGATACTGACAAATCAAAGTCAGGCAAGGCCTATGAGTATCAAGAACAATGCGTAGGTGGATGGTGTTCTACTATCGCCACTCAATATACAAGTATGTATGACATGATGATGGGGAATTATTTCCCTAATGTAACTTATTCATCTACGCGTCCTGATATGGGTAGTTTGTTCACCGGCTCTGCCTCATCTTATTCCAGGGGCAGCGCTACCGGAGGCCTTTTTACGGGACCGATGTTTTCATTTCCGACTAATCCATATTCTTATATGATGGGTGCGACACTGGCTCCTCAGTATGAAACCGCCTCAAACTATAGTCCATGGGGCGGTAGTATGAATTATTCATCCATGTATGCACCAGCTGGATTTGGAGGATCGGGATTTAGGCTGGGTCCTTTTAGTAGTATGGGTTATGGTGGTTATGGCGGATACGGCGGCTACGGCGGTTATGGCGGTTATGGCGGATACGGCACTGGCGGCTATGGCGGATACGGTGGTTATGGCGGTTATGGCGGCTATGGTGGTTTTGGTGGTTTTGGTGGTTTTGGTGGCTTTCCAACAATGATTATCTAAATTTTGTGAATTTTACTTAGGTCATCTAAAGACTCCTTCCCTTTTAAAAGAGGGAAGGGGTCTTTTCTATAATATAATCACATCATGACATTTATTGTTCTTTTTTCTTACTAAATTCATCATACTACAAAATATAATCTATTCTTTTGTGTAATCCATTCTTTTTTAATCTATTCTCTTGTAATCCATTCTCTTGTTGACAAACCCTCTTTTTTGTTTTTATACTCTCTTCAAATATAATCAGAATTAATGTTTTTATCTTTGCTATGATCATTAACACAATCCCCTACTGTTTAAAATTTTTAAAGGATCTGAGAAAACACCTCGAATCGCTTATTTATGAAAGGACTGTAATATGGTATCACTTATAAGACATATTCTGGATATAACAAAACAGTATGGGGAAAAACCGGCTTTCATCTATTATAAAAAGGGTGAAGAAAAAATCCTTTCATACAATGGATTCAGAAGGCTGATCTATGCCTTTTCACAGACTATTCAGGAAAAGGACATCTCACCTCACAGCCTTGTACTTCTTGTAGGGGAAAATTCTCCCAAGTGGCCCGCCGCTTATCTGGGAGCGCATCTTTGTGGTCATACTGTTATTCACGGAGATATCAGGTTCACGGAAATCGAGTTCAGAAACATCCTTAATTTCACCGGGCCTTCACTCATTTTATGTGACAAAAAATTTGAAGGATATTTTAAAGATTATGAAAAAAAGATCCTTCTGGATGATATCTCCCCTCTATCCTCTGATAATGAGATAAATATATCTTATCTTGATAACGTCCAGCCCATGTCGATCATACTCACCTCAGGCACCACCGGAAATCCAAAGGGGGTTATGCTGAGTGAATCCAATTTTATGTCCAATCTCAGAATGTTCGAATCAATGAAAGACCTTGTATCTTCAAAGGACAAAATTGTAGCCATACTCCCTCTTCACCATGTCTATCCTTTCACGTGCACGGTTTTGGCGCCTGTTTATTTTGGCGCTACACTTATTTATCCCGCGTCATTGAAGGGAGAGGACATCTTCGGGGCCATAAAAAAACACGAAGGGACGATACTCATTGCCATACCGAGGGTCCTGGAGTTATTTTGCAGCAATGTATTTGATAAGGTTTCGCTATTACCCAAGGGAAAGAAATTCCTTTTCAAAGGCCTGTATTTTTTTTCAAGACTATCTACTTGTTCAGGGATAAGGTCCGGTAAGATCCTTTTCCATTCCATTCACAGAAATTTTCCTTCTTTTCGTTACTTTGCCTGTGGCGGGGCGCCATTGGATGTTATGGTCCATAAAAGACTCAACACACTGGGATTCAAGATTATTGAGGCATACGGTTTAAGTGAGACATCTCCCATTGCCGCCATGAATAGCCTTAAAAGGCCTGTTCCCGGTTCTGTGGGACAACCTGCCCCGGGTGTTGAAATAAAATTAGAAAAAAAGGATCCCGTGCTGCAGCATGGCGAAATATGCATCAAAGGGCCCAATGTGATGATGGGATATTACAAGAGGCCTGACCTTACTGAAAAGGTCGTTATTAACGGATGGTTTCATTCGGGAGACCTCGGCTATTCTGATCCGAAGGGAAATATCTTCATAACAGGCAGGAAGGATGAGGTTATTGTCCTCTCAAACGGCAAAAATATCTATCCTGAAGAGCTGGAAAAACATTACGGACAGAGTCGGAAGATAAAAGAGATATGTATCATTTTGTTGAAGGAAGGCACAAAAGAGTCTTTAACAGCAGTTGTCTATCCTGATAAAGAATTTTTCATTCAGCATAAAAATGCCAATATCTTCCTGGACATAAAATTCGACATTGAAACAGCGGCGCAGAAACTTCCTTCTTATCAGAGGATTTCACGCATAGAGATCTTTAATGAAGAATTCCCAAAAACAGCCCTTGGCAAGATCAAGCGATATAAGATACTGAAAACAATTTACGAAAAGGCTTTATCTCCCGAAGAACAGGAAGAAAGTATCCCATTGGAGGAACAAGACCATTTTCTGGCCTTTGTAACGGATTTCCTGAAGCTTAAAAAGTTTCCGAAACTTAAAGACAATCTTGAAACGGATCTCGGGCTTGATTCCTTGTCAAAACTTGAGATTCTTTCGGCTTTGGAAAAAAGATATGATGTTAAGATAAGCGATGAAGAGGCCTCCGGGGCCTTCACCCTGGAGGATATCAAAAGGCTTGTTTCTGAAAGATCTCAGGTTGAAATGACTGCTCATGAAGAATCCCTGGAGGATAAAATACTTATTTCACCCGATCCCCCTCTGGAGAAACATGTAAGCACAGGGAGAAATCCTCTGGCAATCCTGGCCCGTTTCTTTTTCCATCTATTATTCAAGATCATTATTAAGATATTTTTTAAAGCAGAACTGGAGGGCAGAGAAAACCTAAAAGACCTTCATCCGCCTTTCATTATTGCCCCGAATCATGTTTCCTATCTGGACGCTCTGATTATTTACGGTATGTTTCCCTTTAAGATAATCAATAATTGTTTTTTTATTTCTATTCCTCAGTATTTTGCCATCTTTCCGCTTTCCATTATTCGAAAAATCGGACGTATCATATTAACCGGAACATGGGATACATCAGTCATATCACTTCAATATTCTTATCAGGCATTAAAATCAGGGAAGATCATGTGCGTTTTCCCGGAAGGAGGCCGTTCCATAGACGGGAATATAGAAGAGCCCAAAAAGGGGATAGGTTATGTGGCAAAGCAGAGCGGCGCCCCCCTCCTGCCGGTATATATTGACGGCTCCGGAGCCCTTTTATCGCGTAAAAATCCCGGTCTCCACAAGGCACATATAAGGGTCAGTATTGTCCCCCCAATATACCCCGAAGGGGCTGTCGAGGATTTTCTCTCAGAGTGGCGGGAAAAATTACAAAACTCCCATGATCAGAAAGATAATTAATAATATCATTTGTATAAATTTTCCCCATTTTGCCGTAATTGTTATTCTAATTATCTGTCCCATATATATAGAAATTTAATCTTGATTTTTTAATCAAGAAGATTAAACCCTAAATTCAAAATTTTATCTTTTTAAACGACTTATTAATAATCTCTTATTTTATGAAAAAGATGTGTCAGGTATCCAATGAAAAATATTTTAAAATACTTTTTTATATATTGCCTTTTTTGTTTTATTGTTTTTTTTATTCTGTTGCATACAAAAAACCTCTCTATCCCAATAGCAAATGCACAAATTGAGTATAATCTCTCTGGAAGATTTCATCCTTTCAGCTCATTTTCTCAATATCCTTATTATGCTTCATATCTGAACAATACCTGGAAACCATATTTTCCTTCAACTATCCAGGGAAACGGTTTTTTTTTATTCAATCCTTATGCGGCATCTTACTTTCCCATTGAATGGCGACCCTTGATGTCCAATTCAGCACCTGTTTTTACACTGCCGTTTTTTTTTAATTCATATGAAACATTTTTTCCCCATAACTTTGATAATTTCCAAACTGCAAATTCCTTTACCCCTTTCTATAAATCTGTTCCATTCACTTCTTTGCCATATGTAATGCCATGGAATATAAATATTCCCCGGAATTTATTAATCACTCAGAATATTTCACCCTTTCCCAGACCGGAAGAGCTTTCTGAATATCCGATACCTGAAGGCATTCCTCAGAAGAGAAAAAAAAACGCTGAAAAAGGCTTTGGATTGGATCTTCGAAAACACAACGGATTTAACAAGCACTACTGCCTCGGAAATCGGAGAGGAGATAATACTCTTTTACCAGCTTTTCCGCCGAGCGCAGTCGCAAGAAGCAAGAGACTTTTGCAGAAAATTTATAGATTTCAGGATCAAACAGATAGTTGATTCCGGAAGGCTTAATAATCCTACACCTGGAGAGACTACTGTATTTTTAAATGTTACTGAGATAATGTTGAAACTGGAGCTTTCCCTTTTTGACTATAAATCCTTTATTAATCAAAAAGTATTAACAAATCCTGAAATCTTCAATCCTGGTTTTGATATATGGAATGTATCTATTTTAGAAAGATTGGGATTCAATCCCCCTGCCCCTTTAATATCCCTTATACCAGACAGCTCTATTGTCGAGGAATTCCAATCAGGGAACCTGATTCGCTTGTTGGACTATCAGGGTACAGACATCATCCTGATAAGGGCGCTGTTTTCCTATATTATCCATGAAATTTTTCCGTTAACAGGCTTCGGAGAAACCCCTTTAATGATGATCACTCCAGATCAGAAGGAATTTTTGAAATACCTAATTGACAAAGGTATTATTTATTTCATTCAGGCTGACGATTTGGATATGGTGGGTGAACTGCTGATATGCGCAAATATGATAGATATTAACGATCAATCATTAATGGAGACTGCTTACCAATTTATTATTGATAATCAAATCGCAGACGGCTCATTCGGTGAGATACAACGTTTTATTGAAATGGGGCGAAGCAATGCGTCACGGCACACAGTTTATGTAGCTGTGTGGGCCATGATCCTTTAACGTTTAACAGATTTATTTTTACAAAAACATCCATGCCATTCGACAACCGTCTAAATTGGAATTCCGTTTCATAAAAGTATTTATTCAAAAGTTCCGAAATATTAATAAGTGAAATGATAATATGCTGAGATCAAGGCTTTAAATAATCATTCAACCTTAAATGGAGAAGAAAAAATGAAAAAACTAGCAATCGTCTTAATTTTTGTTTTGGCTTTTTGTTTTACAGCGCACGCATCCGATATCGCTATAGACCCTGCCAAAGGCTTACTACAATCCGAATTCGAGGAAATGTGCAAGGAACTTGGTTTTGCCATTAATTATATGCCATTGACCCCTGCGGCGCCTTTGGGTACTTTAGGCTTCAATATCGGCATAGAAGGCACATTCCTGGATATAGAACAAGCCAGCCCTTATTGGCAAAAGGTTACTACTGACAACCCCCCTGATTATTTCCCGATACCGAAGCTACATATACAAAAAGGCCTGCCCTTTAATATTGATTTGGGTGCAATATATTCACAGATTTCAGGAACTAATGTCTCTTTAATAGGCGGCGAATTAAAATGGTCTCTCTTAAAAGGCTCACCTGTCACACCTGCATTTTCAGTAAGAGGCTCTTATACCAAACTTAATGGCGTAGACACATTAGATCTGGAAACAATGGGATTTGACGCATCAGTCAGTAAAGGATTTGCTATTTTCACCCCTTATGCAGGTGTAGGCCAGCTCTGGATTAAAGCAGAGGAAAAAGCAGGCATAGGCCTTTCAAATGCAAATGAGCAGTTGACCAAGGTATACGCAGGTATCAAATTCGATCCCTTTCCCTTGGTAAGCCTCACGGCAGAGGTTGATTACGCTGAAATAATGGCTTACAGCTTGAGATTTAGTGCGAACTTCTGATATTCAGAGTTTATTAAGGCTGAAAATATCCTCTCTCTTTAAGGTAGTTCTATTTCCTTTTACGAATATCCTGTTTTTTGGTATAATCATGCTGATCGCAATTTGTATTTAGCTTTTTAAAATTTGCATTTTCAATTTAGCACCTACTGGCTTATATTCTTTAAAATAAACACTTGTGCAAGGCGGCTTCAATGAATAAGGAACTCCTTAATACCAGAGAATTAGCGCAATATTTGGATATTAACGAAAAAAAGATTTACAGCCTTATTATGGAAAAGGGATTGCCTGCCACTAAAGTCACCGGGAAATGGCTGTTTCCCAAGCACCTTGTGGATACATGGATAGACAATAATATTCAGAACTATCCCTGGATGAAGGACAAAAAACCGGAAACATTCAATGAAGCCCTGATCATAACCGGCAGTAATGATATTCTTTTAGGTAATATATTATCCTTTTTCCAGAAAAAAAACAGGGATATCCTTCCTCTTTACAGCAGCATAGGGAGCATGAACGGAATTAACGCCCTAAAAAAGGGCTGGTGTCATATATGTGCCGCCCATATACTCCAAAAAGAGGATGAAGAATATAATATTTCATATATCAAAGAGGTATTTAAAGAGGAATTTACAATAGTAAATTTTACTTATAGAACCCAGGGATTGATTGTGCAGGTTAATAATCCCAAGCATATCAAAGGCATTGAAGATCTTACCAGGCCGGATATAAGAATTGTTAATCGCCAATCCGGTACTGGTACAAGACTCCTTTTGGAATACGAACTGGAAAAATACAGAATAAACGCTCAGGATATTCAGGGATATGATAATGTTTGTTTGAGCCATCTGGATGTTGGTATTGAGATATTATCCGGCAGGGCGGATATCGGCCTGGGAATACAGGCTGTTGCACAGATGTTCGGTCTCGATTTTATCCCTTTGAGGAAGGAAAGATTTGATCTGATTATCAGGAAGGAAATCTTTTCGGATATTAAGATACAAGCATTCATCAGTTTTTTACGATCAAAGGATACTATTGAATATGGCAAAAGATTTATTGGTTATGATTTAACTGACATGGGAAGGATCGTTTACCAGGGATAGGTGATATCAGATATTATAAAGTTATTATATCCACAATAAGTGGGATAATATACTGGTAAATCAAAGGAGATGGACCGAGGATGCCTTAAAGGTAAGATAGACATGTGAACCAACATTCAAATCCATTTCCTTTAAAGATACTGCTGTAATCAATGCCCTGAATACCTCCGCAGATCTGACCTCCAGAAGAATACCGCCCCCCTGATCGGTAATATTCGTTATAACACCTTCAAAAAGATTCCTGGCGCTGGAGACAAAAGGTTTTTTTGAGACAATAATATTTTCTGGATCTATAGCAATATGTGTACAATTCATGGACCGGGCTTCCCCTGAAATCCATATCTGAGTTTCTCCTGTATCAAAGCAGAGACCCTTCTGTTTCATATGAACACTGCCGGAAAACAGATTGTGCATCGCAGAGGGGACCAAAGATCCGTCAAAAATCGAAATCACGATCTCTGCCATTCTGTAAGCCTGTGAAAGATTATGGCTGGTCATTATGATCGTGGTTCCCTGCTCCCTATTTATCCTTGAAATGATTCCTTCGAAACGGCGCATGTGACGCAAATCAACATTGGCAGTTGGCTCATCCAAAAAAAGCACAACAGGCTCCAGAGCCAGCGCCCTTGCCAGTGCAACCAACTGGGCCTCGCCACCGGAGAGTTCTCTTGCCGCCCTTTTCTCAAAACCGGAAAGGCCCACCATATCAAGGGCACACCGTACCCTGACTTCCCGTTCCTTCCTCGTAAGCTTTCTTGGGTACAACCCGTAGGCCACATTTTTGCCCACGGACATATTAAAAAGATAAGGGTTTTGAAGCACCATGGTCATTGATTTTATTAATCTTAGGCTGAAATCATCATTATATTGAACATGACGTCCTTCAAAAAAGACTTGGCCTTTGGATGGCTTAAATAAAAGGCTCATGATTGAGAGAAGCGTGGTCTTGCCGGACCCGTTAGGACCAACTATACAATAGGTTTTACCCTTTTCAACAAAAAGCTCCGGAACATCAAGGACCTTTTTCTCATTATAAAAGTGGATAATATTTTTCAACTCGATTATTTTCATATCCTTGTAATCAATACCGCCTGAAGATTCATGATTCTTTCATCTGAAAATAATGAAACAATATATTTATTGTAAAAACTGTAAGCAGAAGGAAAAATCCCAGTGCAAGCCCGAAACCGAATTCTCCCTTGCTGGTTTCAAGGGCAATAGCCGTTGTCATTGTCCTGGTATAGTATCTGATATTTCCTCCCAGCATCATCGCAGAACCGACCTCCGATACGGCCCTGCCATACCCCACAATGATAGCAGCAATGAGGGCAAATCTTGCTTCCATCAGAATAGTCCATGTTGTCTGAATCCTCCCTACCCCAAGTGTCTTCGCTGTCAAAACGGCCCTGTGATCCACCGATTGAACAGCTGAAACTGTAAGGTTTATGATAATCGGCAGGGACAGAACAAATTCTCCAAGGATAACGGCCTTTGGAGAAAATAAAAGATTTAAAAAGCCAAATGGCGCGCTCCTGGATAGAAATGAGTAACCGATGAGGCCAACTACAACAGTAGGAAGTGCCATGGCCGTATTAAGCACGGTTATTAAAAAAGACCTGCCCCTGAACCTTTTCGCCCCCACCACAAAACCAATCGGTACGCCTATAACAACAGCCAGTAGCGTAGCGATGAGTGAGAATCTCAGGGAGCGCAAAACAATGCCATAGACTTCCTTATCAAGAGAAAGGATTAACCGGATAGAGGTTTTTATGGCATTCCATAAAAAAAACATTTCTTTTTATCCTAAAACCATATAATTATAAAAATTGATGCGAAATTTAACCTATAATAACTTATATTGACAAAAAAGAACATTTTAAGCAATAATATCCAAAGATCCATGGGAATTCAACTTAAATCATAAGCATACCCTAAACAATTGTTTAATGACCAAGAAGGAGGTGATCAAAACCCTTCCATTTGACCGAATCTTATTTTGCCAAAATCATATCATAAAAAATTCAGGATAATACATAGAAAGGATATACATAAAATGAAAAGAATTATTTCAGTTATAATGGTTATAGCTATTTTATTCGGAATCTGCACATTGGTAAATGCCCAGACCCAAAGGTTAAAGATATCCAGTACCACGAGCACGGATAATACTGGCTTGTTCGGAGTATTGAATCCTCCTTTTGAAAGGATGTTTGATTGCCGCGTGGATGTCATTGCCCAGGGAACAGGAAAGGCGCTCAAAACGGGTGAAATGGGCGACAGCGATGTTGTTTTTGTTCATTCCAGACCCGCGGAAGATAAGTTTTTCCAGGATGGATACGGTGTAAATAGAAGGGATGTGATGTATAACGATTTTATTATTATCGGCCCCAAAGATGATCCTGCCGGCATAAAAGGGCTTAAAGACGCCTCCGAGGCGCTTCAAAAAATTGCGAATAGCCAGTCTAAATTCATTTCCAGAGGTGACGACTCAGGGACCCATAAAAAGGAAAAAGAGCTTTGGGAGAATACGGGTATGAAACCCGAAGGGCAGTGGTATATAGAGGCTGGTCAGGGTATGGGTGCGGTTCTCCAGATTGCAAATGAAATGAGGGCATACTCTATGTCTGACAGGGGAACCTATCTTGCGTATAAAGATAAAATCGATCTTGATATTCTAACCGAAGGGGATCCGTCTCTTTTTAATCCATATGGTATAATGGCGGTAAATCCCGCAAAGCACCCCACAGTAAATTATATTTTGGCCATGGCGTATATCGGTTGGGTAACCTCTCCCGAAGGACAAAAAATTATCAGGGAATTCGGAAAAGATAAATTCGGCCAGCCTCTTTTCATACCTGTGGCAGTACCTTAAGCTGTCTAGTATTTAATATCTTTACAAGCCAGGACACGAAGACATAACAGCATTATGTCTTCGTGTACACAATTTTACTAATTTTTTTCCGGCTTTGCGCCGAAAGAAAACTTTTTGTATCATTATAGCTTCTATGTGAAAATCTATTTTAAGTTTTTTTGGTGACCATATATTCATTTTTTCAAATAGGGGTTTTAAAGATCGCACCGGGTAATTATAAATTCTTAACTGATCTCATTTGCATTGCCCATAGGGGGGCAAGCGGACATGAGCCGGAAAACACCTTATTATCCATAGAAAAGGCTTTGTCTTTAGGGGCACAATGGATTGAAATCGATGTGTACGCCGTTGAAAACGAGCTTGTGGTAATCCATGATGAAACACTGGAACGAACAACGAATGGTCAAGGATTCGTTGTGAATCAATCTTTGAAATACCTGAGATCGCTCGATGCCGGAAAAGGGCAGAGAATCCCTTTATTGAGAGAGGTGTTTGATCTTGTGGACAAACGAGCCGGGATAAATGTCGAGCTTAAGGGTCGAAACTCTGCCTCCCCCGTATCTGCATTGATCGATGAATATATTAAAAATCACAATCTGACATATGACTCAATAATCGTATCCTCTTTTGATCATGATGAATTAAAAAAGGTTAAGGCTCTTCAGCCTGAAATTAATATAGGGGCACTTCTATCTTCAATCCCTGAGCATTTTGCCAGGTTTGCAGAGAGTATGGGCGCGTATTCTGTTCACATAAGTAAAAGGTCTGTAAACAAGCAGTTTGTTGATGATGCGCATGAAAGAGGAATAAAGGTCTTTGTCTTTACAATCAACTCCGGCGAAGATGTTGCGCTGATACAATCACTTGGTGTGGATGGTATTTTTACCGATTATCCCGAGCTTTTGACATTGCCAAAAGGCCAGGGATAGATCCTTGAAGTGAAACTCCTGTTATTACAGCCGCCGATCCAGGATTTCTATGATACGGATATACGTCTTCAGCCTCTGGGACTATGTTACTTGAAATCGGCAATAAAAAAATTCCTACCCGACATACAGGTTGTTGTCAAGGATTATCACAAAGGCTGGAGCAGACACACAATCAGCATTCCGCCTGAATTATCCTATCTTAAAGATTTTTATAAATATCCGGATCAGAGTCCCTTTTCCGCCTTCTATAATTATTACCATTTCGGCGCCCGGTTTGAAACAATCGCGGAGGATGTGGCAAGAGAAAAGCCGGACCTTGTAGGCATCTCTGTAAATTTTTCACCTTATTACCGTGAAGCCCTTCGTTGCGCCGAAGAAATCAAACAAGGTATTAATGTGCCAATACTTGCCGGAGGATCACATGTTTCAGCGGTACCTGAATCAATCATCCGTCATCCCGCTATTGATTTTATAATACAGGGTGAAGGGGAAAGACCCATTGTTGAATTTTTAAAGGCATATAAGAATGGCAAGAGCCTCGATCATATCTCTAATTTAGGCTTAAAACAGGATGACAAATTGATAATAAATCCGGTTAAGGATAATTTTTCGATCGATGAATTGCCATTTCCAGACCTGACCGATCTTGAGCCTGACCGCTATCTTTTTTCAGGCGCCCCCATATGCTTTATAATCACTTCAAGAGGCTGCCCGCACCGTTGCACCTTTTGCTCTGTGCATAAAACATTCGGAGGATGTTACAGAAGAAGGGATGCGGACCTTGTGCTCAAAGAAATATCCTTAAGGTATGAGGAAGGATACCGCGTTTTTGATTTCGAGGATGACAACCTTACCTTTTACCAGGATGAGATGAAATATATCTGCGCAAAACTGTCCGGTCGATTTGCGGGAAAAGGGATAAGATTCCTCGCAATGAACGGGATATCTTACATGAACCTGGACGAAAAATTACTGGAATATATGAAAAAGGCGGGCTTCAGCCATCTGAACATATCCCTTGTCAGCTCTAATCAGTCAGTCCTTGATAATACGAAGCGTCCGCACAGTATGGATAAATATATCGAGGTGGTGCATAATGCAAGCAGGCTGGGCTTTCAAATCGTATCTTATCAGATACTTGGGCTTCCGCATGAAAAACTGGAATCAATGATTAATACCTTAACACTCATGGCAGAATTACCCGTTCTCATAGGGGCATCAATCTTCTATCTCACACCGAATTCTCTAATAGCAGAGAAATTCCCCCACATGTCCGATGAGGACATCTTTAAATCACGCCTGACAGCAATGGCTATCGAAACAGATCATTTCAAACGGGAGGATATATACACCCTGTTTATTACAGCCCGAATCATCAATTTTTTAAAGGGAATCAGATTTGAGGAGAAAGATATTCCCCTCTCAAGGGCTCTCAAAATCGCAAGGGATTATGGAGGGCGGTCTGCCATAGGAAGCGAATTACTCTCAAAGCTTATAAAAACAGGAATACTTTATGCCTCAACAAAGGATGGATTAAAGCCCTTATCCGGGTTTCAATCGAGTCTTTTCTTTCAGGCATGGTCCAGGTTTGAATCAGTTAAAACCCTTTCATGCAAAAGGATTAAACTATCATAAACCGCAATCAGGCCTGCGGTATCCGTAAATAAGACATCACCTAAATTGTCTCATAACCGAAATCATATCAATAAATCAAAATATATTGTTTTTATACATATGGTTGTCATAAATCAAGACAAATGTGGAATTATTGAGACATCGGTTTATTTTTCTTTTGACTTTCCATATTCTTTTGGATATTATCGTAATATGCGGAAAAAAAGAGAAAAAATGTAATAAGTGGAAAATTATTGGATAGATTTTCCATATTTTACGTTTAATATCACAATAAGCAGAAATTTTGTCCACCTATAGGGAGTAATTTTACGGAAAACTTTCCACTTATTACAATTTCGGGCACAAAGAACATCATAAAACTGTAATGCTATGGTAGGAGGTAGATTTTGGAGGCTTGGCTGACAATCCTGATATCGTTCCTAACCTCTGCAGGCGTGACTTCTGGCGTGATGGCCCTTATTCAGTCCCGCATTTCACACAAATATCAAAAGGCCATAGAGACCTACAAGCATGAGCTTAACGCTGTTAACGAGCAGCAAAAGTTCAATTACCAAAGGTGGATGACCGATTTTGGTCTTTTCACGCAAAAGAAACATGAGGCTTATGCGGAGCTTTACAAACTCATTCTAATAGCTGACGGCAGCCTTGAGCGGCTATCTGGCCTCCAGTCCGATCCTTCATTCGACGAGTATACTCGCTCCGATATGAAGAAGTATTTGAGGGACCAGCATATTATAGATGGCTTCATTCCTCAGCTTATGGACGAGTGGGAAACATCTCGGCATGAATGCATACGAAAGATTCGCGAGTATCAGACCATGATTGATTTTCAGAAGGCAGATAAGGCAAGGAACGATGCGAGCAACTACTACCTCATCAACAGCGTCTATTTATCCGAGGCTGTGGAGGAGACCGTCACGGAGATTCTTAAACTGATTGGCCAGCAGCACGTTATTGACGAGCAAAGCCGCGTTGAGCACTATTCGGATGAATCCGGTCGAAAAGAACGAGAAGAGATTAGGGAGAAGAAGCCCACCCTGATCCGACAACTGAAGGCCATGATCAGAAAGGAAATGTCCGCGGGCTATTACACTGAGAAATAGGCCAATTCCACGGATGGAATTGGTGCAAACTGACCGAACCAAGCGCTCGACTTGACCTCACGGGCTTGTCCGTGAAATGGTTAAGTAAGGTGTTTGGATGTGAGGCAAGTCAGCACATACATTATGTGATATTTTATCTGTCCATACTAAATTCATAAGATATCATGGCTCAAAAAAGAAGGCAGCATATCATCCCTATATCTTATCAAAAGGCTTTTGTTGATCCTAAACGACCTAAAGGAATTCCAGATAATATCCCATTTGAACCTGCGATTTGGATGGTCGAAAAATCACTAGAATCTGAACCAAAGCTTAGATCTCCAAGTAATGTTCTTTGTAAATCCTATTTCTACAAACTTGAAGATGATGACAAACGGTTTCCAGTTATCGAAGAAGCACTCTCAAGAATTGAAAGTAATTACCCTTTTATCTTGGGAAAAATACGTGGAAAAGAGCGTTTATCTCTAAAAGAAATGCTTGACTTAGCTGTATTTATCGACACACTCCTGCGCCGAACTGAAAGTCATATTGACTTTAGACAAGATCAAATCGACACACTTGAAGAACTCTATCGAAAAGTCGATCGATGTTATAATAAGAATGAACAGATTTCAAATGATTTTTGGAAAGGATCACATGAATTTGCAAAAAAATTAATTATATCTGCTATTGGAGCTGTTGCGATATTAATTTTAAAATTTGGGATTATCTTTGTTTTTAATAAAAGTGACCTTCCATTTTTTACATCAGATAATCCCGTTATGTATGAGTTCATGCATATTGATGATCTATATAGATATAATGTCCCCAAGGCATGGACATATAATAATGTTGGAACAAATGAAAAGCAGTTTTTCTGTTATTGTGCCCTCTCTCCCGATATTGCATTAATCTCTTCTCCATTTTTAATGAAACATATAGAGAATCCGTATATAGAGGTTTTAGAAATGCACTTTCCATTTGGAATGAACATTCTTACACATCTGAGAACAAATTCTATTCTTATTTCCTGCCAATCTAAACCTTATGGTAATTATCAAGAAAAAGCAATTAAAATTATTAAATTTGCTCAAAATATTAAACTGGCAAAAGGAAAAATATTATTATTTTATACTGAAAAAGCCAGATATTACCTAAAGGTTAATTCTTATGATCGGATAAACAAAAATCCTATTCGACCAGAAGTTCATTTCTACACAGAAGATCTCAAAACTCTACATGATATAGCCAGAGATGATAATATTGAAGTTGTATACTTTTATGAAGATGGTATAGAAATGGGAGGCACACGAAACCTAAAATTTCATTCAGTTAGCCTTCAATCTAATTGTCCATCAGTAATAAAGGCAAATTGGTAAATTGGTAAGAAATCACATAACAAACGCATCGACCCCTGACTTGTGGAGCTGGTCGTGAACTGCGTAACCTTTTCCGATTGCGTCCACAAGGCAGGTCATGCGCCGCGTTATATGAGGATAAATGAAATAAAACAAAAGATTATTTTACTTATTCTATTAGTTATTACTTTTAATGGTTGTGGGCCATATGTTCGTAACCCTAGATCTGATGTCTCCTTTACATATAGAATTGGATGGTGGCCTTATCAAGAAAATTTAGAAATAAATAATATGGAGGTTAAAATTCTTGATTCTAGATTAAATCTTTTTAACTCTAAATCTTTAATTCAAATTATTATTACTGGTTATATGAAAAATAGGGAAAATTGGAGACCCTATGTCAAAAAAGCTCATATCTCAGAAAATGTTATTAAAAGAGCTAGTATTGGTGCTGAAGGAGAAATAAAAATTACACCAATTATAAAAACCAAGGAGGACAAATTTTATAAAGGTGAATTACTACCTTTTTGTATTACACAGGAGCTAATTATCCATTCAATGAATTGGGGGGAAAATTTATTACATATACATTGTGGCAATATTAAGAAAACTCTCTCATTATCACAAATGAAATAAAAACATATAACACACACTAAAGGCGACCTCACTTAGCCTGCCGTGAAATGGATAACTCATTGGTAAATGCTCGTGAGGCTCCTTAGTTCTACGTTATGCGTTAATCGTTAATCGTTAATAAATGCATGGGATAGGAGTTTACGATATGACAGAAGATGAATTAAGAGATCTAGAGGCTAAGAAACTAGCTGCTGAATTTGCTAAAGAAGAGGCCGAGACAAAAAAGCTCAATTTAGAAGCAACAAAACTAGATTCAGAACTAAAGAAACCGTTTTACTCAAGCAAGGAGTTTCTTAGGCCTCTTG
>JBLIRO010000030.1:0-56697 GCA_049472335.1 bacterium
TAAAACAAGCTGCAAAGGAAAGAGGGAAAAGTGTCAATCAATTTATTATAGAAACGCTGAAGGAAAGCTTGGGTATTTCTGTCAAGGGGACGGTTCCGATGACAATCCTCACTCGTTAATAATATAAAACATTTGCTTAAATTGTCTTTATATTACAAATTTATTATACATTTAACAATATATTGTTTCTTTTTTCGCATTAAAATTACTTTTAACAATTGCATTTTTATCAATTAAATTTCTTCATTTCAACAAGAAATTCTTAAAAATTACCTTGAGTAAGGTTTATTTTACAGCAAGATGAAGTTTTGACAAGGCACAGGATAATTGGGGTCAGAATTATTATATGATTGTACCTCCGTTTGACTTAAAAACTGTGTAGATATATAATGATATTAAATTGATTGCAAAATATGATATCAAAAGGAGGGTGTATTTTATGAAGGCAATCACAGTCCGCGGTATTGACTCTTCCCTTGCGGAAAAGCTAAAACAAGCTGCAAAGGAAAGAGGGAAAAGTGTCAATCAATTTATTATAGAAACGCTGAAGGAAAGCTTGGGTATTGAGAAACAAAAAAAATTCACAGTATTACATCATGATCTTGATCAGCTTTTCGGAAGTTGGTCAGAGGATGAATTTGAAAATATTCAGAAAAAGATCAATAACGAGCGAAAAATCGATAAGGAACTCTGGTAATGATCCAGATACTGATTGATACAAATATTTATACCTTCGCCCTCAAGGGGGATGAAGAGGTTATATCAACCCTGCAGAAGGTTAACAAAATAGGAATCTCTTCAGTAAGTATTGGCGAACTTCTTTCAGGTTTTAAAGGAGGCAACAAGGAAAAGAAAAACAGAAAGGAATTGGAGACTTTTTTGGACTCGCCAAGGGTATTTATATGTAATATTGATTACAACACCGCTGAATATTACGCCGAAATTCTAGTCCGTCTAAAAGAAATAGGCCGCCCAATTCCAACCAATGATATATGGATTGCCGCAACGGCCTTTCAATATGGTCTAAAACTGTATTCAAAAGATTCTCATTTTAAACATATTCCCGGCTTAATCCTTATTTGATGATAAACCCTTTTCCATTCTATTCTATCAAAACCTATCTATATTTAATCATTTCGAGAAAGACATAACTATTTAAGCTGAAAGGGAGGGCAAATTATCAAGCTGCCTCCACGTATGATAAACAATTTCATCATTATTCCTTGTTTAGTCCTAAATCAGTATTACAAATTCCGTATATTTTTTTTTGATGTACTCTCCCATACCCACTTTTCCCTGTCTACAATCGAAAGATCAAGATTATAATATTGTGTTACAAACCGACGACCGTTATCATTTGTTTCAAGATCAATAATTGCAAACTGGTTTGGAACATATCCATATGGTTTACCACCAGGACGATGTTCCATACGAACACCAAAACTCCCTACTGATGAATAAGGAAGTGGTGGAAATCGATCTCTTGGCTGATATTGATCAACATCACCTTGATGTACATGACCGTGAATTATAAAATCTATTGACGGATTTTTTTTTGCAAAAGTTTGAAAAGCTGCATCACCGTCTTCGATAGATATACCCTTCTCAGGTTTTAGATTATGATGCCATATCCCGATACGAAAACGGGCTTGAGCAAAATCCGGGTCTTTTAAATACTCGGATGTTTTATCCAAAATATATTGACCAAATTTTCCTAATTTCTTTTCCATAGTAATAAAATTACATGTAGAAAGTGCAAGAAAACATATTGAAGGCTCTGAAAACTTAACCAACATACAAGGACATTCCATATCCCAAACATAAATACCTTTGTAAAAACGATTGATAAAGTTTGCATAAGGTGCATGGGAGTAAGTAATCCATTTCATTTTATCTTCTTCTGATAATTTAAATGGTGTTTTCTTATGATTTACCACCGCCCCGTAGGATAAAATCCACGATGCTTCATGATTGCCGGGAACGATTATTACTCTTTTTCGACTTTCTGTCTTATCAAAGCCTCTTTGTTCAGAAAGGAATGAAACTATTCTTTCAAGAAACTCTTCCGCAAGCTTCAATTCATCGCGATCCCCGGACCAACTCAGGTCCCCTGTAACTACAATAAAATCAGGATCAATACGGTCCCTATTAAGTACTGTTTCAAGTCTTTCAAATTGATCTTTGACTGGATGATTTGGCTCAATATTAAATTTTCCAAAATGAAGGTCTGAAAGGTGCACGATCCTGGCATGTCTTTTCCATCTTCCATCATCTTTACCTTTATCTTCTACTTGTACAATAAGTTTTATGTTTTTTATTTCTTTTATTAAATCACATAAGATATTGCTTGCCAAAACAAAAAAACCACTTGATTGCTTTAAAACACCTAATGATTCAAGCAAATTGGCTTCTTGAGATTTCTCTTCTATCTCTTGTTTGTCATTTGCGATATTAATGAGCATTTCTTTCATCCCCTTAGTCATCCCTGATAAAATACTCTGTCCAAGATTTAAAAGGGATATTGTATACGAAACACTATGTGCCTCTTTTTTGCAAATTGCCTGAAGGATGATCGGAAAGCGCTCCTGCAAATCAAGTATTCTTCTGATGGCTTTATCGTCAAGGGGGGAAGCTCCGGGTCTTTTTTTCAAACCAATTAGTTCTTCGGCCTCTAGTTCTGTTAATGCACCAATATAATGAGTCTCAAATGGTTCAAGATACTTTGAAATAATACCAGGATATTTTGTCATTTCTATAATATTTCTCATTTCTATAAAAAATGAAGGCGAGCAAGTTATCACTACTGTATGTTTTTTTATTGCCTTTAAAAAACCCTCAATCAATTCAGAGGGCCATTCTTCCCAAGCTTCTGCTTCATCTAATAGGATCAATGCCTCCGGATCATTATTTGCTTTATCCATAAAATCCTGGGGGTTTTCAAGTCTAAAGAGATCTCCTAAATCACAAAACAAGACAACTTGTTTTGCTTTTTTTGCAGCCCTCTCGATTTTATTAAGAAAAGATGTCTTCCCGATGCGACGTATACCGACAGCAAGTAATGAATGCCCCTCTATCACTCTGTTTATTATATTATCATCATGCCTATAATAATCCTGATCATTCTTTATTGACGGATTAACTATATAATGGTCATAATAATCCATTTTTATCTTCTACCTCCCCTTTTTCCAATATTCAATAAAAATAGGATCTAAAAAATTTTTATCTCCGTCTTTTATTGTCAAACCTGCACTGCTAAGTGATTTAATATGTTCATTTGGTATTTGAGTCTCTGGATTAGTCATGAAATCTTTGAGGAAATTATATGTGTGAATATCAAGTTCATTAAGGAATTCTAGAAACCACCTAGCAATTTCATAAGGCGCCCTTTTCAATGCAGCATTCACATGATGCATCTTAATTAGTCGTCCCCCTTCATCCTGCAATTCCTTTAATGATAGGTTTGCAAGGATATTAAGAAAGAAAGGACGGTTAGCACCCGATTTTAGAAGCTTCATCAATGCCTCTTCTTCATAACTATAGTATCCTATTATTGGTTTTTCGAGAAGATCTTTTGATTCCTGCCTTGATAAATAACCCAATTCCATGTTTACGAATTCATTAAGTGCCCAACTTGTTCGACTCTCCACGCAGGCGTTTGTAACCGAATCAAAATCACGAGTAGTGCCAACAAGGACAATTCGAATTTCAGGCTTATCCCATTTGGACATAGCTCTTAATAGAAATGCAAAAGATATATATCTCGAGAGGACTGCCATTTCATCCAAAAGAATTAAAACCCTATCTACACCGGCCCGAATCAACTCCGCCTTAAGAATCTCAGGCAGGGCAAATGACTCTGATGATGTTTGTGATATTCCACAAGCTTGCCGGATCTCATATTGTAACCCTAATCTTATTTCGTCGTTACTTACCTCCATATATGAATGTAAATCAAAAAAAACAACGCGATATTTTTCTTTTTTAAGATATTCATCTTTAAGCCTGTATAAGAGGCTTGTTTTACCTGAACGGCGAGGGCCTAAAAGTATGATGGAATAAACATCTAGCTTTTGAATTATTTCTTTTATTGTTTTTGAGTGGCCAAAAAACCGATTAGGATCTTTCACCGGAGGGCCTATTATAAATGGACTTTCAGGCTCAACATTTGATATCAGTTTGCTGCCTGCTTGCCACTCATCACTGCCTTTTACCATGAAGTGTACAGTTAATTGATATGTACCCCATGCGAATTGCTTTGTATCTGCAACAAATTCTAATATATCAATACTGACTCTTTGTACTTTTGGCAATAATTTTATCTCCTCAGAAACAACATTATCACCCTCCAATGAATTGAGTTTGATATCCCACCCGAAGGCATCTTTGCTTTGGGTTTGGACCAGATTAGGAAAAGCGATGTCACCAGTCTGAATCCTTAAGATAAGATTGTCTCCAAGCTGCGCATGAATAATCCTTGCGTTTTTTAATTGTAGCTCAGCAAACCATCTTGGATTACATTTTGCTAAAATCTCTAAAAGACTATTAGCTCTGGATTGTGAATCATTATCATTTTTTTGGCAAATAGCTCTAGCCTTATCCAATATTTTTTCAGAAAATATATTCAAACTCCTTCTATCCGTTAACTTGAGAAAATAGGCAAAATGTTCGATTATATCTTTCCAATCAAAATCGAAAAGATGGGGTTCTATGATTTTCCACCATTCATTATCACTTAGATCTGCCAATGCGTTTGCTGCAAAGTAATCCTGAAATGAAGGTTGGTAAAAACGAAATTTCCCGGATCCGACATGCTCAATAATATTGCTGTCGCTCATCTCTACTTTAAGAAATCCCTTTATCTTTGGTTGAAAATCTTCTTTATGTTCCCCAACTTGCTCATTAAATTGAATTTCAAGTTGTTTAATAGCTAAATACATATCACCATAAATTTGTTTACCATTCGGATTGTTAGTCATAGATAATGACAGTCTTTTTAAGAACTTTTCTACAAATTTATTATCATAACCAATCACTTTGCGATTTTCTTCTTTTGCATTAAGCAGAGACCGTAATATTAAGGACAGGATATCTGTTTTTTCCTCTGGTATTTTCTTTTCATTCCAGTAAATTCCACATAAGCATATTAACATCATAGGATTATTGGCGATATGCTTTAAAAAAGAAACCTTCGTTATATTTTCTTTTAAGTTCCTCAAATAGGTATTATGGCTTCTTATATCTTCATCTATATCCAATGTCTTCACCCACTTGTTTATAAAGTCTGTAATTTCTTCATAACCAAGGGCATCAATGTTGAAGGATTTCATTTCATTCAAAATAGATGTATTATCGTCCTTTAATCCACGTGAACTAATGGCTATAAAATTTTTCCCCCAAATATCTAAAACATCATTAATCACTTCAAATAATTTTTGCCGGAGATTTAAATCAAGCCTATCATCAAACCCATCCAAAAGCAGAGCACAATGTCCACTATCCAGCAGGTCCTCAAGCAGGGCTGTTTTTTCTCTACCAAAAATCTTTTGCATACCTTGCAATAGCACCTGCCTTGAGCTTTGAGTATTTGAATCCAGACTAATATCTGTTAATACATTAATTAAGGCTGGAAGACGAATAAATATTGGAACAGGCCCCTGGGCCTCTGAGGGAATTCCTATATATAATTCCTGTCCCCGGTCAATTTTTTCCAATCCATATTTTGCAAGCACAAATGCGACAAAACGGAGGAAAGTAGTCTTTCCTGATCCGGGCCCACCGCAAATTACTATTTTTCTATAAGAAAAAAACGCCTCTTTTAACAGGATTCGTTTTATAGTCTTTTCCCTTTTTTTTGTTCCTCTGTCAGCTTTTTTAATAATTCCATCATGTAGTGTTGCTTTTAAAGGTATGTAAAAATCTTCGATTGGAAAGACAATTTGACGATCCTCAGAAAATGATATGGAAAAATTCTCCTGTATATCAATATGAGAATTAGGATCTATCACATCTTCTTCAAGATATTTTGTAAATAATGCAATGTCCTTTTCTGTTAATAATGGTTTATTTATACTGGATTTATAATTTAGAAACCATTGTCGGATAGCTCTTGATGGATGATTAGATCCCCAAGGCAAAAACCTTTTCAGTTCCCTTCTGTCGATTCCTTCGAGAATTTTCAATGCTAAAAGTTGTCTATCCCATAGTTCAGGATTGTTTTCAGCAGGTGTTTCGAGGAGTTCCCAAAAAGGCTGAAGAGAGAATTCGGTTGCATCATCCAGGCATGCCTTCACGAGATTGGGGTATTTGGCAAAAGCAGGCTGTTTTACTACCTCACGCATATAAGGCTCAAAGAGAGAAGGGTCCTCCATGGCCAGCAGTAGCAGCCCCACCTCCTGCCACCAGCTCTCCCCGAAATGCGCTGCTAGCTCGGACAAGACAGCAGGGCCTTCTTTAAACGCCTTTGCCCTTATCTCCCTGGCCGCCAGGTACTCCTGAAATCCGCGGTGCATAAATCCGTAGTTATCTTGGTCCCAGCCTGTCAGCAGGCCGCTCTCATCCCGGATGGTGCGCAAAAAGTCTTCTGCGGAGCCGCCTTTCCAGCTAATAGACTTGAGTACCGGTTCGATGTAAGGCGCAAGCTCAGAGGCGGTTGCCATTGTCCTTCCTTCCTGGCTGTGGAGCCAGAGGGCAGCGGGCTGCAGGGCCCGCCTGCCATCCTGCGCACTTACCCCTGCCTTAAGTTTCTTTGCCTCTCTCCAGTGTTCCAAAAGCACATCTATGCATTCTTCATAAAGCCTTGCCCGCTTATTTGGCAGGCTGCCACGATGGCGGTGAATAAGGCATATGTTTGCAAGCAGGAGAGGGTTTCTCGTAAGATCGAAGACCCTTTGGGCACGAAAATCAAGCTCTTTAAGACGGTTGACAAGCTCATCCGCCTTTTCTGCGGCAATCCCCTCTGCCTGATCGGGGTCCTTTGCAGCTCCTCTTTCTACAATGTTGTACCAGTTCCGTATGAAATGTTCTGCCTGTTCTTCACTAAAGGGACGGATGTGCATCTCAAGAAATCTTTCACTCAGGGTCACAGTAGGGCTGTAACCCGCAAACCGGCATGTCACCACAAAACGGCATGTTTTATGACATTTCAGGGCCTCTACTATCCAATGTGCCACCTGCTCACGATGTGAGAGGTCAGAGACCTCGTCCAGTCCATCCAGAAGAAATAGAAGGTTCCCGCGCCTCAGGAGATGAGCGCCAAATCCTCTGGGGATTTTCATGTGGGGGCTTGCAGGCTGTGCTTCAATAAATGCATCCAGTCCTTGGTCAAGCCTGCCCAGCTCACGCAGGGGCAAAAAAACAGGAAGCATTCCGGCAGGAAGGCCAATTGTCTCCGGGCCATTGCGCAGGCAGTACAGAAGGATCCTTTTTAGATACATGGTCTTCCCGGAACCAGGGCCACCAAGGATGATCAATCCTTTTCGTTTCCTTTTTTCAGCCTGATTGAAGGCATCTGCAAGTGGAATCTCGAAGGTAGTATCACACCCGCGAAGGCACTTCTCTGCATAACTGGAACTTTCATAAATCACTTCTTCGACACCCTTGAGATCAATCATAAATCGCAAAGGCACGTATATATCCTCGATATCGATAGGCACATTGATATGGGTGGCGAAACCTGCCACAGGAAGGCCCTCATTCATTAATTCCGCCTTTTTACAGTAAGAACGGATTTCTTCGTCCCAATCAGGTTCAGGGCGGGTGGAACTACTAGGTTTTTTCGATTGCGCCTGACTGCCAGGCTTCTGTTCCCTTTGTTTCCTTCGGTCCCTCTGTTCCTTTTGCTCTCTTTGTTCCCTTTGCTCCCTTAGTTCCCGCCACTTGTTTAAGGCATCAAGCACTTTTGTGCCCAGGTTTGTCTCGTTGAAATAAGCTTGCAACTGATGCTTTGAAAACCGAGCCTTAAAGGCCTCAAGCTTTTCCTGCTTTTCCCAGCGATCCGGCATTGGATCAAAATCCTCATCCGGTTTGACCAGCAAGTCAGGGTCAAGTTGAAACATCAGCCTTCCTATGCCTGCCTCATAAGCGGCATCATATTCCATTTCAGTGATGGACTTTTTACCATCCGGCTCCCATCCATAACGCCAGGCTATAATCCCTATGAAAAGATCGGCCTCCTGGACATAACGAAGACACTCATCAACTATTGGCCGGGTGCTAGCAACATATATCTCCATACCATGCCACATCATGCCTGCCGTTGCGATAGCATCCTGAACGATTCTCCTTCTCTCCTGATTATAGAGGTAGGTGCTGGACACAAAAACCTTGTATAACCTTTTTGATTCCAAAGGGTTATTATTCTTGTTCATCCTGGTTTTTTTTGTCTTATTCTTGTTTACATCACTGTCTGCAATCATTTCACCACCCCCCTCTATCCTTTCAATAAATATAAAAAGGTCTTGGCATCCAGAATCCTGATTCCATGAAATTGCTTCAAGTTTCTCAGATGTTTATCACCTGAAATAATAAAATCTGCTTTAGACTCCAGCGCACATGCAAGAAACTTATTATCTTCGGGATCTTCTGTGATCTTATCTGTTTTGTATATGTCTTTTGTAATTATAGCCTTTCTAAAAATAAGGTGAAAAAACCTTTTAATTGTTTCATCTTTAGGATGCAATTTTTGTTTAATTTTTGGATATTGAAGTACCCGGCTTACTTCTTTCATAATCTCTATGGAAGTAGCTAATTCAAATTCATCGCTTATCCATAGATCCTGTAGCTGTGTTGAAGTGGCATCTTTTTTTCCAAATAAACCACTTATAAAGAGGTTGGTATCTATTACAGCCCTAAGCTTACGCTCCAACTTTTTTTCTCCGGCGGTTATTTTCTTCTCTTACAGCCGTGACTGCTTCATCTACGATACTATCAATCTCCTCTTGTGAATACTTCTCAGTACTTCTTCTAAATTCAGAAACCACTTCACGCATTTCCTCTGCCCATGTCTCATCCTTTTTTGCTGAAGGCATAATCTCTTCAAGCCTGCATTTTATGATGACACTTTCCAGAATGGTTTTTACCGCCTCCCTATCGTGTGGTTTGAGATTGGAGATTTTCTCGAATTGTTCTAAGAGTTTTTTATCGAGGATTCTAACAAAGGCTACCCCTTCGTTTTCATCAAAAATAAGTTCGTCTGTTGATACACCAAGAGTTTTGGCAATGTTTTTTATTATTTCCAGGGTAGGAGAAGACGTCCCTTTCTCATAACGTCTCACCTGCGCCACTCCAACCCCTATTCTTTTAGCCAGATCTTCTTGGGTGAGGTCTTTCTCTTTTCTTAATTTTCCCAATTTTTTTGCAAATGACATATCGCAAACCTCCGATCCATTTTATATAAAAAACCGGTTAAATAAACAAATTCCATTAAAGTATAAATCAGTATACTTTAAATAAAATAATCATATATGATATTTTACAGTTCATATATGATTTTATCAACCTCTTTTTTTCAATATTGATAAATTCGCAAAAACTTTTTTAGGTTATCTAAGTATCTCATTTTTAACAAGATTTATTACATAAGATTGAAAAGACTATTAAATATGGTATTATAACCGGACAAAATACAGGGTTTACAAATGCTCAAACACATTATAATAACCGGAGGTGAAATGACCCGATGAAAGACATCTTCTCCATGTGGTCAAATACAAGGATGATAGTCCTCACCGCCATCTGTGCCGCCCTTTATGCAGGGCTTATGCTCCCCTTCAAGATTGCCCCTATCATTCCCGGATTCAGCGAGCTAAGGCCCGGCGCTGCAATCCCCCTTACCTGCTCGCTTCTGTTCGGGCCTGCAGCGGCATGGGGGGCAGGGATCGGGAATGTTATCGGAGATATCTGGGGGGGAATGATCGGCCCTGGGAGTTTCTTTGGATTTATCGGCAATTTCCTTATGGCTTATATCCCTTACAAATTCTGGCAGATATTGAACAGCAAGGCAGACATGGAGCTAAGCAGCAGCAACGACAATGATAATGACAATAATAAACTCAAATCCATATCCGTTTTTATCCTCATATGCATCACTGCAAGTTTTGCCTGTGCTGTTTTTGTAGGATGGGGATTGGATATAATAAAGCTTGTCCCTTTACGCATACTTGCCAATGTGATTGCCATAAACAACTCCATATTCACCATCTTTCTGGGCCTGCCATTGACCCTTGCACTTTATAAAAGGGTTAAACAGTGGGGGCTTTTTTACGCGGATATTATGACAGGGCCTCAGGCCGATTCCATGAGAGGGACTAAGCATGTTACACCCATATCCCGGCTTGGGGCATTGATGATGGTTTTCAGCACAATCGGGGGGATGATTGCATTGAACCTCGGTTTTAAAAACCCCGGATTTTCCGTATTTATACTTTTAATGATCATAGCGTCTTTTCTCTTATGAATACCCCTCTCATAAGAATCCGGGACCTTTCCTTCTCCTATCCATCCTCCCCGGCACCTGTTCTGGACCATATCAATCTCGATGTTTTTGAAGGTGAATGGATCTCTATCATGGGGCCTACCGGGGCGGGGAAATCCACATTGTCCCTTTGCCTCAACGGGCTTATTCCCAATATGCAGACCGGGAAGCGGGAGGGGACGGTGTTTGTCTGTGATGAAGACACATCTAAGGTATCCATACCATATCTATCTTCAAAGGTCGGGGTGATATTCCAGGATTTTGACACTCAGTTGCTTGCAAGCCAGGCCGAGCTTGAAATCGCGTTCGGCATGGAAAACTTTTGCATCAAAAGAAACATCATGAAGGAAAGGGTTCATGAGCTGCTTCAAAGGTTCAGCCTTTTTAAGTACGCAAACAGACATCCGGCAGAGCTATCCGGAGGTGAAAGGCAGCGCCTTGCCATAGCATCGGTGCTCGCACTTTCTCCGAGGGTGCTTGTGCTTGATGAGCCCACAACAGACCTGGATCCTTTCAACAAGGAAAAGCTGTTTTCCATTGTCAGGGAGATGTGCGGGGACAGGCTTACGATAATATGGATAGACCATGAGCCTGAGCTTGCATTCGGATCTGACAGGTTCATAGTTATGGCAGAGGGAAAAATTGCACACAATACAAAGTTCAGGGTATTTTTTGGAGATACGGGGCTTGCCGAAGGATACGGGATAAAACAGCCGGAGATACCCTGCCTCTTTAAGGATAAGGATGCAGCGGATGTCCCCGTTTCCTATGATGAGGCCATGGGAAAAATAATAAACAGCAAAGGCGGATTTATATGGAAGCTCTCAGAGAAGAAGCAAAGAAGTTTTATTGCTGAAAGGATTAAAGCTTCATCAGGCAAGCCCGTGATACAGGCGGAAGATCTGGAATATATCTATCCGAACGGTACAAAGGCATTGAAGGGGATAGACATTGAAATAAAAGAGGGTGAATTTGTCGCTGTGATCGGGCAGAATGGTTCCGGCAAAACTACTCTGGCCAAACATCTAAACGGTTTGCTGAAACCGACATCCGGAAGGATCATAATAAACAGAGAGGACGCAAGATCTAAGTCCATCTATGAGCTTTCAAAGGGTGTCGGATTTTGCTTTCAAAATCCTGACAATCAGATCTTTGCATCCAGTGTCCTGGAAGAGGTTTCCTTTGGGCCAAGAAATTATCAACTCCCTTCATCAGTGATTGAAAGATATGTGGCGGAGGCATTGGAGTCCGTAAATCTCAGAGGTTATGAGGCCAAAGATCCCTTTGTCCTTACGAAAGGCGAAAGGCAGAGAATCGCGGTCGCATCCGTTCTCAGCATCAAACCCGATATAATGGTATTCGATGAGCCTACAACCGGCTTGGATTACAAACAGATGACAGGCATGATGGAGCTTATAAAAAGGCTCAATGAGGAAGGCCGGACAATAATCATCATTACGCATAACATGTGGGTGGCTGCCAGATACGCGAAAAGATGTATAGTAATGGCGGATGGAAGGATATTGCTTGACGGAAGCACCCGTGAAGTGTTCTCGAAAGAAACAATGTTGAAGGAGGCCTCCCTGGCTCCGCCTGATATTGTAAGACTGGGGAATGCCCTTGGCGTCACAGCACTTTCGCTGGAAGAATTCCTATACTGCCTTGAATAATGGAAAAGAGTCTTTATATAGAAAAGGATACCCCCCTTCAGAGGCTTGACCCGAGGGTAAAGATACTCGGTTTGTGTCTTTTCTTTTTAATCTCCTTGATAATCATGAATATATACTCCCTTGCCGCTGTTCTTTCTCTTCTGCTTATTCTCATCATTATTTCCGGTTCATCCCGAAACCTTTTAAGGATCAAATGGCTTGTAATCGTTGTTTCTATCATGTGCGTACTGTTCTGGCTGCCGACAAGATCATTGAAACACGGGATAATGGTTGCCCTTCGGCTTGATATAATGTTTTTTGCGGGGATATTATTTGTCTCATGCAGCCGTGTGGAGGAGTTCACAGCGGGATTGATCAAGCTCGGCATCCCTTACAGGATAGCCTTTGCCGTTTCTCTCGCGTTCAGGTTGATCCCGTCATTGTTTTCCATAATCCATACTACGGTTGAAGCACAGCAGATAAGGGGTCTCAATCTGAAAGAAGGGAATGTATTAAACAGGGCCAAAAAATATATACCCCTTTTCATACCTGTGATAAGCCTTCTTGTAAGAAATGCCCACCAGCTTTCAATGGCCCTTGAATCAAAGGGATTCGGATTTACGGACAGACGGACAGAGTATATTGAATACAGGATGCAGGTCCTTGACTATATAACACTGATATTGCTATGCGCGCTCTTATTTCTTTCGTTTGTTATAAGATGAGGCTGGTATTTTTAAAGAGGCCTTAGAATAATCCCCGAATAAAGTAATATGTCATTACCCCTGATACTGTCAGCTTTAACACAACCCCCAGGAGCACCCCCATAAGTATTCCCTGGCTTGCCTTAAGCACCGCCATCCCCTTTTTGCCAACCAGCATCTCTCCTGCCGCGGCGCCAATAAAGGCGCCGATAATCATTCCGAACGGCGGGAAATAGAAGATACCGATAATCATTCCGGCAACCGAACCCCAGATACCCCATTTTGACGCGCCATACCTTTTCGCGCCCAGAGAGGGTATTATATAATCCAATCCCGTCACGAGTATTGTTATTATAAACAAAATTATCAAAAGGGTCGGAGTAAGCGGCGGCGTGAAATGCTGAACAAGGGCCAGCATCAAAAGACCGATGAAACTCAATGGCGGACCCGGCAAAACAGGCAAAACGCAGCCTATAAAACCCAGGATTATAAAAATTGAACCTATGATACTTACGATTATAAAAAGCATCTGTTTTTAGGTTTTGTTTTTTTCTTTCTTAATCACGGTAATCACGGTGTTTATAATCCTCCCGAAAAAAAGCGTGAATATGATAAGCAGGATAAAGGCGGCGATAGGGAAGACAAGTATCATGCTCAACTTCAAAACAAAAATAGATATGGGGATCAGGAGAAAAAAGATTACGAAGATAAGAATCAGGGCAAGGCATCCTGTCAGGAAATCCTTCCCGTATCTGTTTGTATTTTGATTATAATTTTCGTCATTCATTTTGTTCTCTCTTTTCATATCTCCTTATCTCATCCAGGTCTTTTCTCGTTTTTTCGCGCAAGACCGCATCTTTAGGATATCCCATACTGATCAGGACATCAATCTTTTTATCCCCGGGCAATCCTAAAAACTTTTTTACAGCCTTCTCGTTGAACCATCCATGCCAGCAGGTGCCTATACCCAATTCTGCCGCTTGAAGGACAAGGTGCTCGCAGGAGATGCCTATGTCTATGAGGTTATACTGAGTGCCTCTGAAATAGCTGCCGAGCCGTGCGGCATAGGCGGACCTTTCGGTTACCACCACTATGATGACAGGGGCCTGTTTTGCGAAGGAATTAATCGCATAAATCCCCGAAAACACCTTATCAGCGAACCTGTTTTTTATCTCTTCCTTGTCCAGAACAATAAAAGACCAGGGCTGGGAGTTGCACGCAGAGGGCGCAAGCCTTGCTGCCTCAAGGCACGTATCTATGTCCTGCCGCGAAACGGGTCTTGAAGAATAATCCCGTACACTTTGTCTTTTTATTACAAGATCCAGAAATTCCATTTCTCCTGCCTTTATGCTATACTTTTATGTTTCTTGCTTATGATACATTATATTATCTTAATACATTAAATGTAAATCTTACAACCTGATGGTTTTTTTAAAAGAAGCGTACATTTCTAATTTACTGAAATGGCTCTATAATATAATTACAGATAAACAATCATAAAGGTTTCAATATGAAGATTTTCGCTAAAAAAATGCAACGGATCAAAACCGGCTTGTTTATTCTTTTTTTCCTGTCCGGGATATTATCTATGGTCTTTTTCCCGGGGAGAAGGGCTTTATGCACTGAAGATACTACTGTACAACTGCTCTATTTTTACAGTGAAGAGTGTGAAGACTGTCATTTCGTCGAGGAGTTCATCCTGGAGCCGCTAAAAGAGTTTTATCCAATCAATCTGAATCGCATAAGCGTTGATGATAAAGAAGGATATGAACGGCTTATCTTTATGGAGGAGATAATAGGAGACACTGAAAACCAAATCCCTGTAATCATTCTCGAGAACAAGGTTATGGGCGGCATAGAAGAGATTGAGAGCAATTTGGAACAAACCATAATAGATTTTATGGAAGCGGCCCGGGAAGAGAAATATAATGATACCCAGGCCCCCCATGATACCCAGGCACCTCCTCCCTATTACCCACAAAAATCCCATTCGAAAGAAAAATCTTCAACGCCTGAATCCATACCAAACAAATCCCCTGAGCATCCCGAACCATATTCCGACAATAATCAGAAAACCAAAGATACCTATAAAGTCTATGCGGCTTACTTTTCGAAGCAGGGATGTAAGCAGTGTAACAGGGCCTATCGGGACCTCGAATATCTCCAATCAAAATATTCGAATCTCACCGTGAGGATATATGATATTGCGGACCAGGAAAGCAAGATCCTCAGCGAAGCCTTGGGGCAGATTTGTGGCATCCCTGAAAATAAAAGACTCACCACGCCATCCATATGTATTGGAAAAGTCTTTTTGTTAGAGGAAAACATTACTCTGGAGAAGATGGAGGAACTTATACTGAAATACAGCCTGGAATACTCCCCTCCACCGTGGGAGATGGCTGAAGGTGTGAAAAAGAAGGCCGGGCAGACTATTATCAGCCGTTTCAAGGGGCTCAATATTACTACCATAATGGTAGCCGGGCTGCTTGACGGTATAAATCCGTGTGCCTTTGCAACCATCATCTTTTTCATTTCCTATCTTGCCTATATCGGAAGGAAAGGGAAGGAGATCCTAATGGTTGGCGGGGCATTTACACTGGCTGTATTTGTAACGTATGTGCTGGTTGGTTTAGGGTTCCTTTCGTTTATAAAAAGCCTTTCCTTCCTGCCATTGCTTTCGAAGATCGTCTATTTGGGCACTGCCATTTTTGCTCTGGTTTTGGGGGTCCTCAGTCTAAGAGATTATTTCATCTGCAGAAAAGGAAATGTGGGGGATATGTCTCTCCAATTGCCCGATTTTCTGAAAAAACGCATTCATAAAACCATACGAAAGGAGTCAAACGTCAAAAAGTATATTCTCGGCGCTCTCGTTACGGGATTTATTATATCTATACTGGAGCTGGCATGCACCGGTCAGGTATATCTGCCAACCATCATTTTTGTGTCCCGCATCAGCAAGTTCAGACTGCGATCAATGATATATCTTCTTTTATATAATCTCATGTTCATTTTTCCGCTTATGACAATATTTGTAACAACTTATAAGGGTACATCCTCTCAGGAACTGGCTGCCCTGTTTCAGCGCTCATCCGCTCCCATTAAACTGGGCATGGCAATTCTCTTCTTTGCCCTTGCAGGCATCCTTATTATAACCTTTATATAAGGATTCTATTTAGCCTAATGAAGGCTTATGAATAATTAAGATTATTCCGATATTATAATATAGATGGTATAATATACCATCTGAAATGCGATTTGCATTTTGAGTTTTTAAATCTTAGGATTCCTTAGTGGAGTCTTATAAAAAAGGCAGGGATAATTGTAATGCAAAGAAATTTATCTAAAGCTTCGGCCACCTTCCGTTTTATCATTTGTTCTTTATTTTTCTTAGCTTCATTTGGAGTTATACTCTTATGCTCCAATCCTTTTATTGCCAATAATGCAATGGCCCAGGAAACAAACAGGGAACAGAAAGCCCTTGAAGAATTCAATTTTAGCATCAGAATAACCTTTGGGGTAAAAGGCATGAAACCCCTTATCTGGGACGGGCGGGCAAGCATTGACAAAGGCAAGATTCAGGGAGTCAGGGGGTTCCGGTTTGAGGATGGAGACAGGATCTTCTACACGGAAAATCGCTGGGTATGTTCCATAGGTCGTTTAAAGGGGAGGGAGTACGCCAAAGGTATGGGTCATGAGGGACCTATCCGGGAGTTTATCCAAGAGATCATGGCCAAGGGAGTGGAACTTGACATCCTCGCGCCAAAGGATTCCAGTGTAACCATATCCACTGCAGCGGGAAATTTCTCTTTTTCTCTCTCCAATCTGGTTATGGGAAGGCGGATTGATTTTCTTGAAGGAAATCTTGGGGTTGAGATGATTCCTCGTCCCCACACAATACCTAAAAACGGGGAAATACAAAATTATCCGGGTATTGTTTCTGATCCTCAAGGAGATGTATGGCTTGCCTGGATCTCTTTCGCAAAGGGTTCTGAACGCCTGATGATCTCAAGGTATGCCACCTCCGGCTGGAGCGATCCTAAGAAGCTGGACAGCGGGAATGAGGGCTATCTCAATCCCGTTTTGGCATCTATGCCAAACGGAGACATATGGGCCGTATGGCCAAAGAGAGAAAAAAGGGAATGGGACCTGTTCGCGAGGCGCTATAACAAAAAAAAGGGCAAGTGGTCGGGTATTGTCCGTATGACCAAAAATAAAGGACCGGACGTACATCCTGTTATGGCTCTTGATTCCTCCGGAAGAATCTACCTTTGCTGGCAAGGATTTGAAGAGGGGAATGAGGAGATATTCCTGCGCATCTATGATAATAAAGAATGGGGTAAGCCTGTCAATGTCTCCCAAAACAAGGGCAATGACTGGGAACCTGCTATTGCCATAGATAATCAGGATGGCCTTTTGATAGCCTGGGAAGGATTTAGAGACGGTCTGCACCAGATTTTGACAAAGGAATGGAGATGGGAGCAATTATCTTCAGAGCGTGTTATAACATCATCCAAAAATGCGGTTGCCCATGCTTCGGTTGCTTCCGACATTAGCGGCCGTTTTTGGGTTGCATGGGATAAAGCAGGATCGGACTGGGGTTTTGGGGAGGAGGAAGAAGAAAGGACAATAGGTGTATATAAATTCGATGAACTGAGCACACAGATAGATTATGACAAAGTGGTGATTATGGGACGCAGAGGCCGGTACAACTCCCGCTCCATAAGCCTTATTTGTATCGACAGAGAGGGTGTATACCGTCCGGGCCGTGATCTGCTTGAAAATTTGTCCGCGCCAATGAAGATGTACACAGACCTCCCGAGACTTCTTACTGATAAGGAAGGAAGGCTGTGGATCCTTTTTCACCACTATGTTGGAAAGATCCCCTTTTATGTCCATGGCCAACTAATGGAGGTATGGAAGGTCTATGCAATGTATTATGACGGGATCAGATGGAGTGATCCCATTCCCATGCCTCATAATACATGGAGGCAATTCAGTGGTGTGTCCGTTTGCATCAATCCTGACGGTCATCTTTGGGCAGCATATACACAAGATGACAGGGAGTCAGGTAATCGAGAGGTGAAACAGCCGACCCTTTCCGTTTCTTCTTTTGCGCTCCCTCCGGGAGGACAGGTGAGCTTACCTGTAAGCCTCCTGCCGAAAAATTTTATTCAGAAAGAAGACAAGGGAAGAAACTCAGGGACTGCACCAGTCGCAGACTATCGAACAGACTTGGGGAATCCCAGTTATAAGCTCTTTTGGGGATCCCTTCATGATATCCATGATGTCAGGGGCAGAATGAACCTGGATGGCTTTGTAATCGATTCCTTTAAATATGCGATGGATGACTGGGGATATGATTTTATGGGATTGAAAGATTATGCCTTCCGTGGCGAGGATTGGTTCACAAATAAAAATTATTATTGGTGGGAAACGAAGAAGGCTATTGACCTTTTTTCCGTGGAGAATGAGTTTCTAAGTTTCTTTTTAGAGGCAAAAAGTCCCTATATCAGGCCAATGGGACATGGGCTCCTTAAAAAAAGGCCCCCTAAAGGCGTGCCTATCATAATGGGTGTCTATGCCGAGGATCTAACAGAGGATTATATGGTTGAGGCTATTGAAAAACGAAGGCAATATCTTGCGACAGATAAAATCCTGCTTGATTTTTGGGTTGCAGGCCATCCCATGGGTGACAAGTTTAAATGTTCGGATCGCTTTCCCAAGATGGAGGCAAAGGTAATAGGCACGGCTAAGCTAAAGAGGGTGGACATACTCAGAAACGCGGAGTGTATTTACAGTACGGAGCCGAATCAGGAAGCTGTCCGGTTTACCTTTGTGGACACGGGATTGAACCCCGATGAGCCTGGCGAGTATCATTATTTTCTTCAGGCTGAGCAGGAAAATGGCCGAATGGCATGGACTCCGCCGGCATGTCTCCACTACTTTCCGGGTTATGATTGATAGAAGGGCCCTTACAAAAAATGCCAATTTGATGCTTAATATAGTTGAATTAGATAATATTATATTTGAATTGCAAGGTTGAACAAAAGGGCCGGGGCTTGACATTTGACAATAAATAAAATATAAATTTCATCCAATGACTTAACTTACATTTAAAACTTACTTTAGAGAAAGATAAAAATGAGCACCATTCTGGTTGTTGATGATGATCTGTATATAAGAGAAATCTTCAAGGAGATTTTATCCAAAGAGGGCCATTTAGTCTATACGGCTGCCACGGGCGAAGCTGGTATACCAATTGTAAAAGAGCATCTTCCTGATCTGGTAATCATGGATGTATTTTTACCCGGAATGAATGGAATAGATACTTTTCGAGCAATACGCGAAATCGAACCCAAAATCCCGGTGATTATTTTGACCGCTTTCGGCACTACGGATAATGCTATTGAGGCTACAAAACTCGGAGCTTTCGATTACGTGCTTAAACCTTTCCAAATCCCGGACATGCTGGCTCTTATTGAAAGAGCGATAGAAGCCGGCAGAGTCATACGTTCAAAGGTCGAGATCGACGGAATTCCTCAAACAACGGGCTCTGATGCGATTATTGGGAAAGACATCTCCATGCAGAATTTGTATAAAAAGATAGGACGCGTAGCGCCAACTGACGCTACGATCCTGATCCGGGGTGAATCAGGGACAGGAAAGGAATTGATAGCCCGTGCCATCTATCAGCACAGCCTCAGAGTAAATAAGCCCTTTCTTGTTATCAATTGTGTGGCCATTCCTGAAACCTTGCTTGAAAGCGAGCTGTTCGGATATGAAAAAGGGGCGTTCACAGGGGCTTTCAGCCGTCGTCTGGGAAAGATCGAACAAGCTAACGGAGGCACTGTATTTCTAGATGAAATCGGAGACATGCCTCTCAGTATACAGGCTAAAATTCTTCGTTTGCTTCAGGAAAAAAACATCGAGCGCCTGGGGGGTAAAGAACCGCTTCCGGTGGATGTAAGGATTATTGCAGCCACAAACAGAAATCTTGAAATTGCCCTCGGATTGGGACGTTTCAGGGAAGATCTCTATTATCGGCTCAAGGTTGTTACCTTACAATTGCCTCCACTTCGTGAGCGCATTAGTGACGTACCTTTACTGGCTGAATATTTTCTCTCACGATTCATGAAGGAGATGAAGATAGAAAACTTCGGAATAACAGACGAGGCAAAAAATATCCTTAAAAACTATCATTGGCCGGGCAATATACGCGAGCTGGGCAATATCATACAGAAGGCATTGATCTTTAATCCGGGCGGGCTTATCGGGCAAAAGGAGATTTCTCAGGCAATCTACGGTGAGAGTGAGAGCAAGGGCTTGCCTGACCAAATTATGAACGAGACTATACGCCAATGGATTCGGAAGATAATCGTTTCAAGCTCCGGTGATAATATTTTTGATTATTGCATGGACCATTTCGCAGGGATTCTTATTAGCGAAGCCCTCTCCATAACCGGTGGCAATCAGGCTCATGCCGCCAGGCTCCTTACTCTTTCCAGGCCAACACTTCATAAAAAAATCGAAAAATACAACATAAAGATCGAGACCTCTGTCACACAGGATTAAAATTAAAAATCTCGAAACTAAAATTTTCACATCTCATATCTTCGCTGCCAAAAACAAACCTGATTTTTTATTTTTAGAGGCAAAAAGTAAAGTAAAAAAAATGTTCTTTTTTTTACTATCTGTAAAATAAATTTACAGTTAGTCCATTCGAATACGAAGTAATGAGTGATATCAGTTTTTCTAAAATCCTTTTTATATCAATAAGTTGTTTTGATTCTATTCATACTTTATTTTTCTCCTTTACCTTGGTATACGATTTGCTTTTATACTCTTTTACAAATATAAAATTAAGTCCTAAAAATTTGCAGCTTCGATTACAGGTCGATAATAAAAATTCGAAATCTATTAGGGCACAAATTTCAATTCCTCAAAAACTGCAATCTGAATTGAAGGAAATAAAGTTTTAATTTATGAGCTGGATATTATTAATTTTTTTAATTTTTCATCCCCCTTCAAACACCTCCGATTGGATAGCCTTTTAATTTTATGAAAGGCTATCCAGTCTGGGGGGGAAGTTAACAGAAAATAAATCTCTTCTGACAAATTGCTATAGTTTTGCTAAACAAAAGGAAAAGCATTATTTGGATGGTTCATTTTCAACTTGAAAAATACATTTGCAAACGAAGCGGTTGACAGAATTAATGGTACTATATAAAACAACATCTTCAAGCAGATTTTGGCAATCTAAACTTCTCCTTGCAAGTTTAACTGATTAATCCAAAACAGTGGACAAAGGGGGGCAATATTATGGCTTCAAATTTCAAAATCTTTGTTTACCAGAGTAAAAAAAATCTAACCCTGAAACTAGTGGGAGATTTTGATCACTCCTTAGCGGAAAAACTGATCTATGTAGCCAAAAAAAAGTGTAATAACATCCCAAAGGTCTCTATTTATAGCTGTAAGAAACATCCATTCGAAGGAGAAAGCTATAAGACAATATCTTGATATGCATCACGGAATGAGCCAAGAATAGCAGAGAAAGTAAAACATGAGGTAATCAATTAAAGCAAGATTGTTTTCAGGAGGAACCCAAAGATGATTACAGTAGAAAATAAAAAAGGAAATATTCTGGTTGTTGATCATAACAAGAAAACAAATTTCACACTGTGTAAAATCTTAAAAAAAGAAGGGCATTGGGTAGGTTTCACTCATAATTTCACTAAAGCCATGGACATACTCAATAAAAAAGGTATTAATATTGTGCTTACAGAGATCGAAATGCCGGGCAGTGACGGTATGACACTCTTGAGAGAGATAAAAAAAGTAAAACCCACGGTTCAGGTCGTTATGATGACAGATAACGGAAACATTGATTCTTATTTACAGGCTATGGAATTAGGGGCGTTTGAGTATTTTAATAAACCCATCAAAAACAAAATCCTTTGCAAGGCCATTCAAAAGGCATTGGTTAATTCCAATTAAGACGAACTCCTTCATTGAATTTAGATTATTATAAATCCTTGGCAGGATTATCCATTTTTCCCGTAAGTTCAAATTTTTACTATAGTCCATGATATACTTTATAAAATACCCTATAATAATCCTATCACAAATACCTTTGACTTTTTGTTTTTTATTTTTTCTTGCATAAAAGGTTTTTCCACAGCCAATAAAATCAACATCTTTTTAAAATAAAAGACAATAAAATAACTTAAAGACTTTTTAAAAATAAATTAATTTTGTATTATTTAATAAGGAGCCCGCGCTTTTAAATTACTTAATGTTGATACAATAATTTTTTAAAATTAAAAATAGATTTTTCAAAAAATTGAATAGCTCACGGAGAAATTGAGATGCGGAAACGAATTAGCCTGCGTGATAGGATTATATTGATTCTGATTATTCTATTATCAATAATATTAGGAGGCGGATCAGTTATGATTTGGTATACCTATCGCCTTGAGGCCCTCTTCTCATACCTTATTGACAAAGAAATGGGTGCACACCGTGTAGTAGATGCTTTGGAAACCGATTTAGCCAATCAAAAGGGATTCGTTAGTTATTTTTTTATAGATGGTAATCCTGCCTGGCTTACAGAATTAGAAAAATATCGCCGGAGTTTTGAAGAAAATCTTAAAAAAGCAAAAGAATACACCTTCACAAAAACCGATGAAGAGACTGTCAACAAGATAGAATCCGAATATAAAGAATATATCGAGGTTAAGTATCGGGTAATTGATTTATATAAGGCCGGAGAAAAGGAGGCCGGCGCCCAACTGCATCAGGATGTGCGCACCCTCTATTTTAAAATACTTACTCTATGCGACGATTATAAAAATACATATTTCAATAGAATCAATGAAATTTGGAATAAGAGCGAGGCAGAGGCCAAACATTTAAGATTTATCGCGGGAACAGCCATGTCCACAGCCGTTCTTTTGAGTTTTTTATTATCATTCATTTTGATGGTCCAGGTATTGGGTCCTGTTCGAAGGCTGACACAAGAGATAGACCGGTCAAGCAGTATTGGGACAACTAAAAACGAAGTCGCTACGCTGAGCAATCAGGTTCACGACTTAATCAAGGATATGGAAAAGTTTGCCCTGGTTGGGAAATTTGCCGCCGGTGTGGCTCACAGTATAAGGAATCCACTAACTTCAGTAAAAATGCGGCTTTTTTCCATGGAACGTAATATGGAGCTTTCCCCAAATCAAAAAATGGATTTTGAGGTTATTTCTGAGGAAATACGTCATATCAATAATATAGTCCAAAATTTTCTCGAATTTTCACGCCCGCCCAAGCTTAAAATGAGAATTACGAGTCCGTCAGATGTTGTTGATGATTCCATAAGGCTTCTTCGGGACCGTTTAGAATCGTACAATGTTTCTATCAAGCTGGAACGCAAGGAGCGTCTGCCTGAGTTATTGGCAGACCCTGAACAGTTAAAAGAGGTTTTGGTTAATTTACTGGTCAACGCCTGTGAAGCCATGGAGGATGGTGGCACTATAACTATTCATGAAGAAGAGGCGCAGGAAAAAAATGAACGTGCTGCAATTATTCGTTTGATTGACCAGGGCCCGGGAATACCGTTATCAATTCAAGGGAAAATATTTCAGCCCTTTTTTACCTGCAAGGAAGATGGTACAGGTCTTGGTTTAACAATTGCTGCAAGAATTATCAATGAACATGGCGGATGTCTGGATTTAAAATCAAGTGAAGGTGAAGGGGCAATATTCACTATCAAGCTTCCGTTAAAAAGGGAGAAAAATGAGCACAATTCTGATTGTTGACGATGATTTTCATTTAAGGGAAGGTTTTAAAAAGATCTTAGCAGAGGAGGGTCATCTTGTATATACTGCTTCTTCCGGTGAAGCAGGGATCTCTTTGTTAAAAAAGCATCATATCGATTTAATCATTATGGATGTGTGTTTGCCAGGTATCAGTGGTCTGGAGACCTTTAGAGTGGTTAGAAAATTTGACTCCAAAATTCCTGTTGTCATTTTGACAGCCTTTGGAACGACTGAGACCGCTATTGAAGCAACCAAGCTGGGAGCTTTTGACTATGTGCTAAAGCCTTTTGAAATTCCCGAGATGTTGAGTCTTATTGAGCGGGCTTTGGAAGCAGGAAGGTTCATCCGCTCAAGGGTTGAAATTGACGGACTCCCCAAAAAAACCGGTTCAGATGCAATCGTCGGGAAACATAGCTCTATGCAGGATTTGTACAAAGCAATAGGACGGGTGGCTCCAACTGATGCCACGGTCTTAATCCGTGGCGAGTCAGGAAGCGGAAAGGAATTGGTAGCCCGGGCTATTTACCAACATGGGCTACGAGTCAATAAACCCTTTATTGTTATAAACTGTGCGGCAATTCCGGAAACATTGCTTGAAAGCGAGCTTTTCGGTTATGAAAAGGGTGCATTTACAGGGGCCGTCAGCCGCCGATTAGGAAAGATCGAACAGGCCAATGAGGGCACCGTGTTTCTGGATGAGATTGGAGATATGCCCCTCAGCATTCAGGCCAAGATATTACGTCTGCTTCAGGAAAAAAGTGTCGAACGATTAGGCGGGAGTACCCTGTTTCCTGTGGATGTTCGTATTATCGCTGCGACTAACAGGGATTTGGAAGCAGCACTTACGACCGGACGCTTTCGGGAAGATCTATACTACAGGCTCAAGGTGGTTACACTCTGGCTTCCTCCTCTTCGTGACCGTATAAGCGATGTTCCTATTCTTGCAGAATATTTTCTAGCCCGGTTTGCAAAGGAGATGAATATAGGAAATTCAAGAATAACGGAGAAGGCAAAAAATATCCTTAAAAATTATCATTGGCCGGGCAATATAAGAGAGTTAAGCAACACCATACAAAAGGCATTAATCTTCAATCCCGGAGGTCCTATCGGGCCGGAAGAAATCTCACAGGCAATTAGTGGTGAGAGCCTGAAAAAGGATATAACTGACCAATGCACCAACGAAAAGATCAGGCAGTGGATTCGAAAGGCGGTTGTTTCAGGAATCCGTGAAGATATTTTTGACTATTTCATGGATCATTTTACAAAGATTCTTATTCACGAAGCCCTGTTAATAACCGGCGGCAACCGTACTAATGCCGCTAAACTTCTCGGTCTTTCACGTCCAACACTTCAGTCCAAAATCGAGAAATACAAAATAAAGATAGAAGCCTCTATAAAGAATGAATAATTCCGGCTTTCGCTTAAACTTTTTGATCGCTCAAATTGATTTAGTAAAAAAGGTTGTATAATCCTCCAAAAAAAAGAAAAACTTTTTACGAATTGTAAAAAGTTTTTACAATTATACTCTGTCGCTCTGATCCGGAATTATTTTTGTGTCTTTTAAAAATCTTTTCTTTTCAATTGGTTACTTTAATTCTCATTTTTTTTATCTGGCACAAACCTTGCTTTATGCTTATTTGTAATTTGAACAAGGAAAGTATCATGAAAGAAAAATTCACAATTTTAATAGCGGACAGAAACCGAAACATTCGGGAATTTTTACAACGAGAGATGACAGCGGAAGGATATCATGTTTACCTTGCAAAAAATGGTTGTGAAGTATTAAAGATAATCGATTTTGTTCATCCGGATATTTTAGTCCTGGATCCGGACATACCATATCTGGACGGATTAGAGATTTTAGATCAACTTCAGCATGAAAACATGTCCATCCCTGTCTTTCTTCATGCCTTCTATAAAGAGAATGAAGATTATACAGGAATTCATAAAGTTACTGCTTTTGTTGAAAAAAATGGAAACAGTGTTAACCAACTGAAAGCGCTAATTGCCGATACATTAAAGAAGCATTATCCCAGGAGGTTCAGCAGGATTTATAGTATGATGAGTATTAAGTGAGGATTAAGCGAATCCAAAGATGTTTTTAATGAAAAAAAGGACTTGATTTTATCAGAACAATAAATAACTTTTATTTTTATACGAATTATTGAACGTATGCATTGTTCAATAATGACATCTTGCTTAATCCCCTCAAGTCCCCCCCTCATTGGATAGCCTTCTTCTCATTTTTTGAAGGCTATCCAATAGGGGAAATACGGATATCATAATAAAGAATTTATCAATATAAACTATTCTTTTAAAAATCTTCAACAATTACAGCCAATGGTAAAAAGGTATGTATTATTATTTCTAAAATGATTGGTATGTTTCTTAATAAGAAAGAGGAAAAAATCAAAATTTTAGTAATGTCTTTCCTCGTTACTATATCGATAATTTCAACATACTATTTTCATCTGGTCTTCCACACTACAGCCATGTTCACTCATTTCTTTTATATACCAATTATTTTAGCATGCATTTGGTGGAATAGAAAAGGAATAGTTGTACCCATCTTATTAGCGGCAAACCTTCTTTTCAGCCATGTCTTTTATGAATGGCACATCATGGACAGCCATGATGTTCTAAGGGCTTTTATGTTCATCGCTGTTTCGGTTTTGGTTATTAGGCTGAGAGAAAAAAATGTTGAAGCACAAGAGGAAACCAAACTTGCCTATGAAAAAATCAATCAGATTTTTCGTACCACAGGCAACGGATTGCGGGTAATCGACAGGAATTATAATATGCTTGAATTCAACGATAGCTTTCTAACATTATTGGGAATCAACAAAAAGGAGGCAACAGGGAAGAAATGTTACGAGGTGCTTAAGGGGCCCCTTTGTCATACTGCCAATTGTACGCTTAAACGTGTCCTTGAAGGCGAAGAGCGTGTTGAATGCGACATAGAGAAAATATGCAATAATGGCCAAAAAATATTCTGTATTCTAACCGCTACCCCACTTAGAAGCTCAAGTGGTGAAATTATCGGAATTGTTGAAGACCTTAAGGATATTTCCGATCGAAAGCTCACGGAAGAGGCTCTGCGTGAGAGTGAACAGAGATACAGGTCATTTGCAAAAAACTTCAAAGGTATCATACACCAGGCTGATATAAATTTTAAACCCATTTTTTTCCATGGGGCTGTCGAGTCAATCACAGGTTATACTGAAGAGGACTTCATCGCAGAAATGCCCAGGTGGGACCAGATTATTCACAAGGATGATTTAACCTCAATTTATGAGATATCAAGAAGATTAAAAACAATCCCGTATTTTTCTACGGAGAGGGAATACAGGATCTTATGCAAAGATGAAAAAATACGATGGGTTGAGGAAATTATCCAGAATACATGTAATGAATTTGGGGAACCCGTGCTAATTCAGGGTGTAATTTATGATATAACGGAACGTAAAGAGACGGAGCAGGCCTTATTAAAGAGTGAGGAAAGGCTTCTTCAGGCACAAAAGATGGATGCAATCGGAAGGCTGGCAGGCGGGATAGCCCACGATTTCAACAATCTTCTTACCGTTATTACCGGTAACAGCGATCTTCTTTTACACGAACTTGATCCGAATGACCCAAGACGTAATGACATTATGGAAATCTATAAGGCGGGAGAACGCGCCACAGAGCTGACCCGCCAGCTTTTGGCTTTCAGCCGAAGGCAGATGCTTCAACCTAAGGTGCTGGATCTGAATTCAGTCGTTACCGAAACAGAAAAGATGCTCAGACGTATAATCGGTGAGGATATCAAATTAGTCACTGTTAATGAACCCGCAAAAGGGCGTGTGAAGGCGGATCATGGGCAGATTGTTCAGATTATTATCAACCTTGCAGTGAATGCACGTGACGCAATGCCCCAGGGAGGCAGACTTACAATCAAGATAGAAGACGTAATATTAGACGAGGATGCATCTAAACAAATCCCGGAAAGCCGTCCGGGAAACTTTGTATGCCTCTCCTTTGAGGATACAGGTTTTGGCATGGAGAAAAACACACTTAATCAGATATTTGAACCTTTTTTCAGCACAAAAGGTCCCGGGAAGGGCACCGGACTTGGTTTGTCAACTGTTTATGGTATAATTAAACAGCATAACGGATTCATAAATGTATATAGTGAGCCTGATCACGGCTCCATATTCAAGGTTTATCTGCCTGCTTTATCAGTAGAGCATGAAAGCAAATCCAAAGATTCTTTCCTGCTGGATGAATTTAAAGGAAATGGCGAAAAAATTCTTCTTGTGGAGGATGAGGAAGGGGTCCGTAAATTTGCTAAAAAGGCCTTGATTAAAAATGGATATGAGGTTATTGAGGCTGCAAACGCTCGGGAGGCTTTGGAGCTTTTTGATAAAGAGAGCGGAAACTTCAAACTGGTATTGAGCGATGTAGTCTTGCCTGACCAGGATGGCATTCAACTGGCTGACCAGTTGACATCCAAAAACAACCGGCTGATTGTTGTCCTGAGCAGTGGGTATAGTGATCAAAAATCGCAGTGGCCTTTGATATGTGAAAAAAATTTTAAGTTTCTTAAAAAGCCTTACACGACATTTTTACTGTTACAGACTGTTAAAGATGCCCAAAAAAATATGGACAGAATAAGCAACCAAACATTTTAGAATTTGGAGGTAAGATTATGTTTATCAAAGTAAAATACCCTGGCGGGAGATATGATGAGGTGAAACCCTGGCTCCTCGATGAAATGATTTTAAAGGGAAGTATACACTCTTTTCAAAGATCAACAGGATGGGTCGTTATAGGCAAATATAATATCAGAGGTATGGGGGGGAAATATAAGGGGCGAGAAAGAAGGCAGGCAGACAATCAAAATCATTAAAGATTGATGTACATATCAAGATGTACATATCAAAAAAGTCAAAAATTATTGATGTATTTTGTTAAAGTAAGGTGGGTTTGTAGCCAATAAATCCTGATACATTCCTTCTATCTTTTGCATCATTACATTAAGTGAATATCCCTGTGCCATTTTTTCACCTCTTTGCCCCATTTTCTCCATCTCGTCCGGTCTGTCTGCCAGTATAAGGATGGCCTCTGCCAGGGCTGAAGCATCAGATGGTGGCACGAGAAGCCCGTTTACTCCATCGTTTACCAGGTCCGGTATTCCGCCCGTTCGGGTCGCTACAACGGGTTTCCTGAGGGCCATGGCCTCTACGAGAGACCTGCCCATTCCTTCATTCAGGGACGGAAACACAAAAATCTTAAAAAGATTTAAAACGGGTATCGGGTCCTCTCTCCAAGGGATAAACCTTATTCTATGGGAGATTTCCCATTCCCTGGCCTTCTCCTCCAGCTCTTCTTTCAGCGGCCCGGAGCCTAAAAAGCAAAAAAGGGCATTGGGCTTCCTTTCAAGGATCTCCCGGCTGGCTTTCAAAAGGATATCATGGCCCTTGACCTTCACATGCCTTCCCACTGTCCCTATTACCAGATCATCCTTTTTTACATCTAACTCCTTTTGCCATTCCTCGGAAACATACTGAAAAAAGTCCCTTTTCATTTCATCCAGATCCACACCACTGGGACAGACAAAAAATAAGTGCTCAGGTGCTATTTTGAGCTGTATATGGTCATCCTTTTCCCCTTCCGTCAGACAGATGATTCTTCGGGTAATAGAGGATGTGAGTCTCTCCGCCCATTTAAAAAAGGTCCTTTTTATTATACCGAAATACCCATAAAAGATATGTCCGTGCGGTGTGTGACATATTATGGGAACATGATTAAAAAAGGCTGCCCATCTGCCCAGTATACCCGCCTTTGATGTATGGGTGTGCACGATTTCCGGTTTTAGGTTCCGGATAGTTATAAACAGCCAAAAAAAGGCCATAAGATCATGATACAAGGAGATTCTGCGATAAAGATGGGGGCAGACCATCACCTTCACGCCATTCTCCACAAGTCTTTCCAGTTCGTAGTATTTTGTCTCCCTCTCCCGCGCCGACATTTCGGATTCAATAGTGGGCCCGATAATCAGCACAGGCTTAAACTTATCCCTATTCAAATTCTTTACTGTAAGATAAGTATTTTCTGCGGAACCTCCCTTGTCCATACGAGTAATTATATGGACACAGGTTACTCGCCCTTGCATTTTATTTAATTCCAATTTTTGCAGGACTCGATTACCTCCTCACATTCGGTCTCCCACTGTTCCAAAATTCTAGGCCAGGCATATTTTTTCACTGCCAGATTTCTGCACCTTCTGCTTACTTCTTTATATTCATCATGATGCTGTATGAACCATCCCGATCGATAGGCAATCTTCAATGAAAGCGCCTTGCTTGAATAATCCTCACATAGCCATCCGCTGCCAACCTGATTTAGGATCTCCGGTGTTGCTCCAACCGGCGTAGCAATGACAGGTAGACCTGTCGCCAGGGCCTCCAGTGTTACCATCCCAAAACCCTCCAGTTTTTCTGTGGGCAAGATAAAAAAATCGGCAGCCTTATAGAATTTCGGAAGATCCTCTTGTGATATGTGGCCTGAAAAGGTAATGCTGTTTTCTATCTTTTGATCCACGGAGAATCTTTTGAGTTTTTCCCCAAGATCCCCTTTCCCTCCTATAACCAAATGGACCTTTCCCCTTATGTCTCCAAGCTCCACCATAGCCTTTATCAGATTCATAAGTCCCATTCTTTGCCTCAGATTTCTGACAGTAAAAAGGATGATCTTTCCTTGAGGCAGTCCCAGCTCTTGTCTTATAAAATCCCTATCCTTAGGGGGGGAAAAGACCGCCGTGTCAACCCCTCCCGGGATGATTACGGATTTATTGGACATTCCGTGGGTACTTTCCAACTGCTCCTGCATAAATTTGCTCAGGACTATTATCCTTTGACATCTTTTCAACACCCTGTCCTCGATACAGTCCTTTATCCTTTTCTGAAAAAGAAATCCGGGATTAAACATATTGAGCCATTTAAAGGACCGGCCGATTCGAAATTCCTCTCCCCATGGTGAATGAAAATTATAGATCCATGGGGTCTCTCTGACAAAAGAATGGTTGATGGCCTCCAGGGCAACAAGCGGCTGATGAAGGATTATAAGGTCCAAAGCATTTACCTCTCCTTCAAGGGAATTCAATATTTTTCTTATTTTTGGCCTCGCAGAAAAATTATAACCTGTAAATGTCTTTCGGGGCAGGTTATACCGGAAAACCTCTATCCCGTCTACGGCTTCCCGATCCGGCAGTTCAGGCCTTGCCCTCCTGGTAACAAGCATAACTCTGTGGCCTTTTTTCACAAGCCCCTGGGAGGAATGATAGGCCATTTTATTGGCCCCCCCCATACTGTCAGGATAGAAAAAATCACTAAAAATAAGAATCTTTAGTTGTTTACTGTTTTTCATTTTTTATATTCTTTCATAAAATCCATCAATTTTCAGAATCAATGAAAATCCTCTGCCACACCTCCAATGTTATCAAGCCCCAAAGCTGAAGGGAAAGGTCTTGCTTACCCGAAAGATGCGCCTCAATGATCCGGCGGATCATCTCCGGATCGAAGATCCCTCTCTTTTCTATTGATTTGCGGTCCAAATAGCTATCCAGCAGGCCCTTTAAGGGACCTCTAAACCAATGTCCCATGGGAAGGGTAAAGCCCTGTCTCTTTTTTTTTAATACCCATTCCGGCACTAAGCCTTTGACAGCCTTGCGCAGGACGACCTTGCCGGTCTTTCCTTTTATTTTCATTGTTAGCGGAATCCTGGCTGCACATTCAATGATATCGTCACTGCACAAGGGAAGATCCAACCATATATCATGATGAGCGGCCAGGGTTGTTGTCATGGAAACAAGATCGTCACAAAGCCATATGAACAAATCCGTCAGGAACTGTTCCTCATGAAAGGCATCCCTGTAAAGGTCCGAATAAAAATAGTTTTCTGTTGATACATATCCAGGAAGAAGGAGCCTGTTTAATTGATCATGAGCAATGTAGGTATAAAGATCTATATAACGGGAGATGACCTTGGGTCGTCCCACCACGCTTCCCTTATCGATTCCGCCGAAAGGGAAAAAGGGGGCCCTCATTAACGAGACTGCCTTTCTCGATATGAACCAATACCTGGCAAGGATGTGTTTTATGTGCCCGGCAAAGACCTCATCACTTCCGATACCGGAAAGAAGCCTGTCCACTTCGTTTTTTGCCTCTCTTGCAACAGCGAAGGTGGCGAGACTGGATGGATTCCCCACTGGGAATTCGAGACATCGGGTAACATCCCAGAGCAGATCAGGCACATCTTCGGGCCTTATAATGATCTCTTTGTGCCGGGTCTTAAAATGGGCTGAAACCGCTTTTGCCGCTGGTCTTTCATCATCTATTCCATCAAAGCCCGCGGTAAATGTTACCGGAGGGATACCCTCCTGGGCGGATATACTACAAAGCAGAGAAGAATCAATACCTCCGCTTAAAAAAAGCCCTGTTTTTTTGTCAGATGATTGGATTTGGGGAGTTATGCATTCGTCGATCAGATATTTTATCTCGGATACTGCCTTTTCCTCTGATTCAATTTGCGGATCAAACTCCGGAGACCAGTATCCATCGATCTTTAAACTGCCTTCGGACAGGACCAGACATGAAGCAGGCGGAAGAAAAAAAATCCCCTGGACAAGGGTTTTATATGAAGGTTGATGGAGAAAGCAAAGATATCCATTCAATGCTGACACATCAAGCTTTGATTCCTGGGAATGCTTCTTTTTTGATTCTATAAGTTCATTAAAATTGGTGGACCACTCAAACGAGCTGCCGTCATAAGAATAATAAACCCTGTGACTTCCAATTCTATCCGAGATCATGGTTATCTGAGGAGGGTTTGTCAGGGAGGGAGATTCTTCATAGATTACAATCAGCCATCTTCCTTTTAATGATACAAGGGCATCCGTTTCGCCCGATATATATGCCTTTATCCTTTCCACAAGATCCTGACTTGATTCACCCCTTATAAAGACAGAATATATACGGGCATCCCGTCCTTCTATATATTCATGCCTGCATGAGAACCGGTCCTGTTGAATCCAAAAAGAAGGGGAAACCTCCTTATACCCATGTGTCAGGAGGTTTTCGGAAGTCAGTTTATGTTCAGTGAATATGCCTTTCATAAATATTTTTCTATCTCAACGACTTTTTTATTGTTTAAAAATGCAGGTTTTTTTCAATACTCCTAAATATAATCCTGTTTCAAGGTTAGGATTCCCAGGCAGAAACCGGCTAAATAGGATACCTGTGTTATAAAATATAAAGGCTTACCCTTTAAAAGAGAAATGAAAAGATTTATATGATTGCGGGCGAAACGATAAATAATCCCCCTTTGAATCTTCCCGGGATTTGAATGACTCCGGGTCAATTCCAGGACCCATTGCGGATAAAATTTCTGACAAAAGGCAGCCCCTTTCCCGTTTCTAAAAAACTGTCTTATCATGCGGTATAGACTTGGAGGCGGCAGATGGTGGATCCACGTTCCGGGAATAACCACAACTCTAAATCCATGTTCTCTTACCATATATCGCAAATAGGGGTCCAGTCCCCTCGGTATCAATTCATTTTCGCCGCCAATCCTGTAAAAAAGGGCCTTTGATATTGCAAGACAAGGATGCTCTGCCATGTCACTATCCGTTATTTGGGATACCATTGGAGAACTGCGTCTTGGTATCTGTTTCATGGCAAGCCTTACCAATAAAGATGCTTCTTCGGGAACTACATTGGCTACACCCACAATGCCTATATCCGGATTATTATCTATTACACGGACCATGTTTTCGATGACCCTGTTATGGCCCAAACGGGTATCGTCATCCATGGTAATCAGGACCCGTCCTCTGGCTATCAATGCCCCCAGATTAATGGCCCTGCCCTGCCGATGATCACCGTGAATAACAAGAACCTCCAGGGATGAAAAGGTCTGTCCCTTGATTTGTTCCAAGAGAACAGGCAGGTATCCGTTACGGTTACCATCCAGGGAGGGGATGATAATAGACACTTCAGGATCGGGAGTCAGGGAGATCCTCTCGACACTTCCCTGAAATTCCCCATTCGGGTGCCGCACAAAATCTTTTTGTCTTTTATTATTACTTATATTTTTACTTAACAAGGCTAACTTTTATTCGATGAGATGTAATTTCTCAAAATTCCTGCAGGATCCTGAGAAGAAGGGATCTTTAAACTCTTTGATTTCAGGGGCTGATTTCAATACCATGAATCTCTGAGAAACCTTCTGCCAGGAAAACCTATCGAAGGCAAGATGGTAACAATTGTTTTTTAAACCTTCTCCATCATTGGAGATTTGTTCTAAAAGGGGTGTCAACCGTTTTTTCCATCCTTCGGGGTAATCCGGATCTATCACTGCTCCGATTCCTTCATTTTGTATTATGTTTGAAAAATCGCCCACTTCAGGACCGATAATTACTGGAAGGCCACAGATGAGATATTCCGAAAATTTTAAAGGAGAGGCCACCCGGTTGATAATATTGCGTTTTCTAATCAGAAACCCGCAATCAGCGGAAGATAGATACCGGTCCATAAGGGTATGTTCAACAGAAAGCACACGATAATCTTCAGGGTCCAGGCATGACAGGTATTGTTTAAAAAGCTCCCTGTCCGGAGAAAGGACCAATAAAAAGGCCCTGTCATCGAAATCCTTTATGAGTTTGAAGCAGGCTATTGTTTCCCGGATGCATTGCCATGGGGCACAGATCCCGTTGTATACGAAAACGATTCGGTCCTCTAAACCCAAATCTCTGCGTATTTCAAGACGTGAATCCGGTCTGTATCCAAAGGTATCCTGATCTGCGGCACAGGGTAAAACAGCCACCCGCACAGGGGAGATACCATAGTTTTGCCATAAATACTTCCTCATACCTTCCGAAACCACACTAATCACGTCGAACCTTTGAAGGAATCTCTTTTCCAATTGACGAAGAATCAAGTATTTTAATACAGCGGGACTATTTGATGAATACTTAAACTCTTCGATGATCCCCATCTTTACAAATACTGATCTATAACCCATTATATTACACAAAAGTACCACCGGAATGAGTGCCTCACCGCAAAAAAATACAGTTGTTAAACTGTTATCAACCCTTTGGAACAAATAACTAAATATTCTTAAATAACAATAGAGCAGTTCATAAAAGCGCCAGATTATCCTGGGAATATAGGGATACAGTTTGATAAAAGGGGCTTTCGAAAATTCAGGAAGAGCTGTCTCTTCCGGGCATGAGTCAGTATTGGAGAAATGGACCTGAAAAAATTGAGTTTCTGTCTCCTTCCATATTTGGCCCATATATTTAAGAAAAGAAGAGAGATATATTGCAGTTCCACGGCTTTTTATTACATCTCCATAGAACAGGAAGATTGCCTTACGTTCGGAATTTGGAGATATCAATTTTATCACCTCGCTTGGATGAAATTGCTTATTCGGATATCAAAAAAATGTTTTATTAGGGTATAAAAAAAGACTTAGTTTAAATCAATGGGTTGAAGTCGTTTGTATAATTTTTGGTCAGATAGCAGTATGTTGGAGCCTGTCATTCTTTTTCTTTTTTGAAGGACCTCCGGAATCTGTCTGGAAGCAAGGCAGAGACCTCTCAAGAAGATAAAATCCCTATTAAAAAAAGAAAATATTAAACGGGCAAAGGTCCAGGCAATGTGTTTTATAATTAGCCTTGAATCCTGTAAATTTTTCCATGTCAATATAAACTGATTTTTTAATCTGATAATCTTAAAATAATCCGCCTTAATATTTTTTTCGGTAGTCTTGTGGCTGAAATGATAGGTGACGCTCGCAGGTTCACAAATAGTCCTCCAGCCCCTTTTCCACGCCCTGTAGCAGACATCCACATCTTCACAATAGATAGGCCGAAAGATGGGATCAAGCCCCTTCAGCTCTAAAAACTTTGTCCTGTCATATGCGGCGCCGTTTCCCGGTGCATACCAGACTTCTGCAGGATGCCCCGGAGCCTTTTGAGATATACCATCTTCCTGAATATGCCCTGTCAGCCTTCCCCTATGGAATCTTGGATAATTAAAACTTTCTATTCTCATTTCATTCGAAGGATTGTAGATTTTCGCACACACAGCGAAAACATCGTCTTTATTGAATTGTTCCAACAAAGGGGTAATAAAGTCTTTTTCAACTTTTACATCATTATCTAAACAGATAACTGTATCGTTTTTTGCGGCCTTTACTCCAACATTCACCGGAATTATACTGTTTCCGCTGTTAGGGACTATTTTTACCAGTCTGATTGAAGGATATTCTTTTTTTACAAAATCAGCGCTTCCATCCGTACTTCCATCATCTACGATTATGACCTCATCCATATCTCCCCGAAAGCGCACTGCATCCATAACAGACGGCAAAAACTCTGATAACAGATCTTTTCCGTTGTAATTTCTAATTACTATAGATGCTTTTCTGATCGAGTTCTTCAAAATGAAACTAAACTATTTATTCGTAATGTGTCCACATACAAATGATTTTAACTATTTTTTTTCCTCAATAACCTTATAAACAAAAATGTTTCCCTCTATTTTGCCATTTGTTCAATTAAGACCTTGTCTTTTTTATCAGTCACCAAATTTTTGTAGAATGATATAATTGTCTCATAATCCTCTTTAATAGTTTTCGGTTTTATTGCATTTTCCGACATCGTTTTGACTTGAGAGGGATTTTCTAATATGTTGTTTATACATCCTGTTAATGCGTCCACATCTCCCGGAGGGAAAAGGAGGCCATTGACGCCATGCCTGATATAATCATTCATCCCCCCAATATCCGAAGCTATTAAAGGAATGCAGGCAGCCTGGGCTTCCAGTCCTGTCATGCCAAGGGTTTCCTGCCATAAGGAAGGTATTATCAAAATATCAAAGGAGCTAAACACAACATTCAGTTCCTTATAATCGTATCTGCCCATGTATGAGCAATTCGCCAAATCCTTTGTGCTATTTTTGAAGTCATAAAGGGTCTCATCATCAGCCCCGCCATAAAAAAGAAACCTGGCTTTTTCTGGGTTGATCTTTTTAGCTGCCTCAACAATACAGTGAGTCCCTTTTGACGGCCCCAGGTGCCCCAAAAAACCAAACCGGACCGGATACCGCTCAAACTGTCGAACCTTTCTCTCAGCATAATCAATAAATTTTACTCCTAGCTGATTCACTACTATCTTTTCTCTTTCTATTTCATGCTCCTCAAAAATCCTCTTTACACCTGTTGATACGGCAAGGATTAGATCCGCCTTAGATAAAAAGTTTTGATTGTATATATATCTAGCCCTAAAGGCATCCTTTAACCTTTTATTCCCTCCATTCAGAGAATTTTTTTTCAGCGAAGTATGATTGGGCCGGGTCTGTCCCAAGCGCTCTCCTCTTACCTTTTTGTAAATATTTCTAAGTTTTTTTATCCCCTTTATTATTTTACCATCCGGCAATGTCATGATTGTTTTTCTATATTGTCTGGTAAAATAGTCTCCGGCCATGCAATTTACAATACAATTCCTTCCCTCATCCGGGTCTTTACATATGGATTCATCAAGGGTAAATAGTTGAAGGCGGGGGCAGATAAGCCAATAATCATGGAGGGTGACAAGAGTTGGAATGTTTTTAGCCTTAACTATATCGAGACAAAAAGAGGGGGTCCGTTCAAATTCATGGAAATGAACGATATCAGGATTCACATAGTCCAATACATCTATAAATATCTTCTCCGTCTTTCTTTCATAGCAGCTTTTAAGAGGATGGACAAAGCCCTCTGAGAAGGAGACGGGTGAATTATTGATGCCATAGTATGTGATACTGTTTTCAATGTTTTTTACAATCCTTGGTCTTTTTATAAAACCGCTTCTGATATGATGCAATATATGGACATCATGCCCATCTTTAGCCATTTCTTCAGCAAGGTAACGTATGTATATGGAAACTCCATTAACATATTCAGGATACCTGCCATCTGTAACCAAAAGGATCTTCAAAGCAGTAAGTTCCCGCTAAAATAAACCTTTTATTCTCCTGAGACCTTCAAAGATGGATGGAGGCAGAGATGCAGCTCCCCCAAAAAGGAGATTTTTCAATTGGATGGGATTGAGCCGAAAGGCTCCATAAAAATATTCCCTCGCGTTTTTATAATTTCTCTTATGAAGATAGAGCCTTCCGAGATTATGATAGTGGGGGGCAAGCCATTCCTTGCCTTCTCCCAGGGACAGGGTCTCAACATGTTTTTCCATTACCTGCAGGATGCTTTGAGCTGTTTTTATCTTATCCGATGTTATCATATCAGGATGTTTTCTTATCTTAACCAGAGGCTCATCACAATATGCAAACCTGTATTTTTGCGCCATTCTGATACAAAAATCCCAATCTTCTCCCACTGGCATAGTCTCATCAAAATAACCAATCTTATCGATACAGCTTCTCCTGAACATAATGCTTTGAGAGGGCGGAAAAAGAAAATGCCTCAAGACCTTTAATGGTTCTTGAGGGCATGTATGATTCTTTAAAAACAATTTCAAGGCATTCCCTTTATCATCCATGTTATATGCTTGTGTATACACAAGACCTAAATCAGGGTTATGATCCAATAACTTCACCTGTAATTTCAGTTTTTCAGGCAAAAAGATATCGTCTGAATCAAGCCTGGCAATGTAGTCTCCCGAAGATTTCTTTAAACCGAGGTTCAGAGCCGATGCAATGCCATTGTTTTTTTGATAAAAATATCCGATCCTCTCATCAGAAAAACTATGCACAAGATCCCTCGTATTATCGAAAGAGCCGTCATCCACCACAATAAGCTCGAGATTATCATAGGATTGAGAAAGAACACTCTCTATGGCCTCAGATAAGTATGTGACACGATTAAAGGTTGGTATAATTACACTGACTTTATTGTTGCCTGTCCGCATCGAAAGGATAAGATCCTACCACAAAGGATACATGTTATCCGGAGGTTTTCCATCATTATTGTTAGTTTCATCCATCCATTTTAAAAAAAAGGTTTTGATATCATAAAGGCACTTTCGAAGAACACTGAATAATCTATTCATCAGCTATTTCTCCGGCTTTACAAAGAAAATCTTCCTTCGGATTCAGGTAAATCATCCCTCTTTGCTTCAAAATCGTCATCGCAGCAGTTGCAAGCTCTTTATATCCTTCTGATGTAAGATGGATATCATCCAGAAAAAGTGTGTGACGGGTTTTAAAATCATTGTGTGCACAGTAGTAGTCCACATTCAACTCCTCAAGCCGCTTTATGGTCTTTTTCAAAAAGAGTTCATATTTTTCAATCTGCCCCCTGGAGAAATGAAATCTTCCATTCGGCTCATAGTGCTCCCTTTCAGATACGAGAGCAGGCTGTAATATGGCGAGATGTCTGTAACCGAACCCATTTCCCATACGGGTTATCTTTGACAGATTCAATGCATATCGTTCCGATATTTCATCTAATGTCATTACGTTTAATTCCTTGCTATCCTTTGTCCTTGATAAAGAAGAGAAACGAGCTTTCAGGAATGTCCTTGAACGCCTTCCCAGAATCATTCCGGCCAAACATTTAAAGGTCCTGTATACAGTTTTCAAAAATGAATGAATACCGCGGAAAAGATTAAGAAAACCATTGACCATGCTTTTCCGGATCCTATGAAGCTCTATCAACTTATGTACTAAGCCATCAAATTCATTAGCTCCCGGACCCGGCCAGTTTTTTGATTTCCCAAGCTGGATAAACAAATCGTTAAAACCGTCCAGCGTGATTAAAAGGCTTGGATTATAGTCAATGAGGTCGTTGGCCAACTGAGCCACTTCCTGCCCGGACACATAACCTATAGTCCCACCGTTAAGAACAATCACATCCTCGATCATACCTGAGAGATGCGCTGCGAATGTATCATCATTTGAATTAAGCCCTGTTCCAAAAGCGGTCGATCCCCCCAGAATCAGTATCCTCTTTTGCCCGGGGGGAAGGTTCTTCATGAAAATTCCGGAATCAGCCCTTATCCCGCGCTCATTAGTACTGAATTTTGAAGATTTCTGGTAAGGCGCATTTGAATAAACGGTAAAGGGATTGAGCGACAATTTAAGATCCCCTTCCAGAGGGCTTATAGCCTCCCCCGTTGGAGTTACAAAAGACCATGAGTAATGGGTCGGCCCATGATGCTTTATGGCAGATATTCTGTCATAAATTCTTCGAAGCAAAAGCTCCATGAGAAGCAGAAAGATTAAGCTGCCAAGGAATAGATACATATTAAAAGTTGAAAATTCCTTCCAGTCCCTTAGCGCAAAAGGTGAATACCTGTGTCTTCAGACACTTGGCCTTTTCATAGCGGTCTTGCCCTAAAACACCCCTGAAGATCCTTCTCAATATACCGAGCAGCTTCTTAACCCTTTTTGTTACAGGCCATAAATGATAATCCAGAGAATAATAAATGTATCTTTCACCCCAGTATTTTTTGGACAATACGATTTGTTCCCGGGTAAAAGGCCCCCAGCCCCCTGATGTCTTACTATCTCCATGTGCCCTGAATTGAGCCAATATTTTAGGAATATGGCGAAACGGATATTTTTCAGAGATACGCAGATACAATTCCCAGTCCATGGCATAATGCAGGGATTCATTTGGTTTGTTGGACTTAAGGATATCACTTCGAAAAAAGACGGTGGGTTGTGGGATATGCCAATCCTGTCTCCAGAAGCCAATGAGCTTTTCCCTGTTTACAGGTTTCCCGGGAAAAGCTCTTAGTAAACGACTTTTTTCATCGATCAATTCGATCCCACCAAACACAATGGGATAAAATATATCTCTGTTTATCAACATATTATTCAAAATTATCTTAAATGTATCTTTACAATATACATCATCCGAATTTATCCATCCTATAATATTACCTGTGCTAATCTCTATACCCTTATTAACGGCATGGGTTTGTCCCCTGTCAGGCTCTGTTACCCAATAAGCCAAAAACCTTTCATATTTCTTGATGATATCTATGGAATTATCCGTCGAGCCTCCATCAATGATTATATACTCCAGGTTTGGATAGCCCTGGAGAAGAACGGAGCGAATCGTCTCCTCGATGAAATTACCCTGGTTATAGCTTGGTGTGATGATACTGATTTTAGGCCATAGGCTTTTATCCAAACTACTATCAAACAGTCGTGGATTTTCTTCACTCCATGGCCAGCCGATTTTATTAGGAAGTGAAGAGGGAAGATCTTTTAATCTTAAACAAGACATTGTTTCTTTTGATGGTTTGACAAAATAGTTTCATATAGCTCAGAATAGTCCAGCGCCTGTTTTTTTAAGGAATATTCTTCACTCGCGATTCTTCGACAATTGGTTTCCATCGCATTAAGTTTTTCCGTATCACTCAACAAATCAATAATCGCTCTCTCCATTGAATCTGCATCTTGACAAGGCACTAAACAACCTGTAATTCCGTTACGAACCATATCCGGTATACCTCCTGCATAAAAACCGACTACTGGTGTACCGCAAGCCAAAGATTCGATTACTGTGTTTGGCAAATTATCCTGAAGAGAAGGAATCAGAAAAAGATCGGCGGCACTGTAAACCAGGGAAAGTAAACGATCGTCACTAATAAAACCCAGATGAATATGTGGAAAGGTTGCATTTATATCTGGTTTTTCCCTGCCAACAGAAACCAAGCAGATATTTGATTGTATCTTTAAAGCGTTTAAAGTCTTCATCAATATTTTAAATCCCTTACGATGATTAGAAACATCATCTGCTAAAAAAAGAAGTATTTTTTTGTCATGAGGAATGTCAAATAAGTCTCGCGCAACATGTCGGTTGCGTGGCATAAAAACCTTGACATCCAAACCATATGGTATATGGACGATTTTAAATCTCCCTAACAGGGGACTTTCCCTTACCTTGCTAAGGAGCCACTTACTTGGCGCTACTATTGTTAGGGAATGAGGATTAAGACCCTTAAAAATTTTATGCTTACGTTGCCAGATTTGTCTTGATATGTCTGAATTCTTATTAGAACCTAGTTGTGGGCATGCTCCGCAGCCACTTATAAATTTTCCACAATCAAAATCATAGTGGCAACCACCGGTAAAAGCATTCATATCATGGAATGTCCAAACGACAGGGACTTTATCGGATATAGTCTCAAAGAAAGAGAAATAATCAATAAAACCGGATACCCAATGCAGGTTTATGATATCAGCAGAGTACAACTTTTTCCATAAGCTGGCGCCATATTCACTCCGATCATCGGTAAAAGGCTCACATCCATCAGGACGGGTATGGTTATAAGATTTAAAATCCAAAAGTATTTTCTTCCTGAGTAGTTTACGATAAAGACGGGAAGGCAAATTCCCTGGCAAGACAGGACATATGAATGTTGGATCATCAATCGTACGATGTGCAATCATCATGCGGGACTCACATCCCAGGCCGAGTAATCCCCTATGTAATCGGTAGGCTGCTCTTGCTGCACCGCCAATGATATCACATGTATTGATATGAATAATCTTCAATGTTTTATTGCTTCCATATAAAGTGAATCAGGCTTATAAACCGTTCCATCCGATTCAGTATCCAGGGCAAATTGTTCCCAATTCTCGATCTGACTCTTAAATGCGTTACATTGGATTGGATTGGAAAAACCAGCCCGTTTCAGCAACTGTGCCAAAGAATACTTATCATACATCCAGTGATGGATTTCTCCATTCATTCTAAAAAGGCCTATCTGTAATGCTCTGTATTCTTTGTCTCCCAATAATCTTCTAATGAGTTTCATTCGAAGATGCTGAGAAAACTTTCGCAGGTATTTAAGACAATTAAATTTTCGAGACATTCCTGAAGCTTTTGGATCATATTCTTTCTGTAACATTTCAAGAATTTGTCTAGTTCCATTACCCATACGTTTATTAATAAAAGCTTCATTTGGTATCTTTTCCTGTATTAAATATTCCAACATAACCCCGCCGGAATTTTCACGAACGGTCTGATCATAAAGCTCTAACATTATCCACTCGTAGTTATGTTGCCATTCTGGATCTCCGTGGCATGCTCTCTCCAAGGCCTTAAGGTATATGCCTGTAATCTCTTCTAAATTAGGTACAACTACACGAATAATTCCGTTCGGTTTCAACACTCGAAAACACTCTTTTAAAAAATCCAATGCTTCATGCTTTTTCAGATGCTCCAATAGATGCGAGTGATAAACTATATTGAAGGTACAGTTTGAGTAAGGAATCCCATGTCGCAAATCATAAGCAATTACAGCAGGGCCGTAGGATACAATGTCAATATTGGTCCAATCAGGGTGAAAACGAGAGCCGCAACCCATATTTAAATATTTTTTATATTGCATGGTAAGATCAAACGTGTGAAAAACATGCATACAAGCTCTGGCCGGTTAGGTATTTACGGACAGCCTTATATTTTAAAAATTGAGTCAATACCTTTCTTAAGCCTGATACATAAATCGCACGCGTGATTCTGTATTTGTTAAAATAAGAAAAGTAAGCATCTATATATTCTTCTGCATGGTATTCTGCTAATGGCTCTTTATTCAATCTCATCAACCTTAGAGGAAAAATATCGGGTAAGAAGGATAAAACATGTCTATCCCAATGTGTCATGTGATGAGGAGGCATGTCCAAAATATTAAATTGATATTTTAAAAAACTGTCTGCGTTGGGTATACCCAGTATTAGTTTACCGCCGGGCTTCAACAGCATACAGGACCATTTCAAGAAATCCTTTGGATTTGACACATGTTCAATAACTTGAAAGCTGCAGACTGCTTCATATTTTCCGGCAAATTTCTTTGCTGCGTCCTCTAAATCTAAATTTCGAACAGGTAATCCCCTATCCCTGGCCTTTTTAACTGCACTATGGTTTATTTCAATACCTTCTACATTCAGGGAATGTTTAATGCGAGCGTATTTCACAAAATTGCCGGAACCACAGCCGATTTCCAATACTTTTTGACACCCTTTCAAGTCGTTGATTGAAAAATCATATTCCCATTTACGCTGCATGTAGTACCAATCAAATCTTTCTAACTGGTTATAAAGATGGTTAGAGCCTGTCAAATCCCTTGGGGAAAAATATCGGAGATTACAGTTTCTACATATAAATAAATTGATTTTGGGGATATGTTTTAGCTTATCCGAGATGTCAATATCTAATGTTTTTTGCCATTTTTCAATAATTTTTTTAGAACTTACTGAAGTTACAAGCGTATTTTTATTTGAATGACATAAAGGACATTTAGCTGAACACATCATAACTTTAATCCTGTAAAGTCAGTGGTGGTCTAAACCTTTTGAAACCAACGGGCTGTATAATCAATAGAATTAAGTTTGTAAGATAAACCGGAATCAGAAAAAAAATTGTCAACTGCTTTTTTGCAACCGGTCCAATGACCGTAATCATCGATTATAATGAAACCACCAGGGACGACATCTTTATAAAATTTTTCAAGGCATAACAGGACAGACTCATACCAATCTGCATCTATATGCAGTAAAGCAATCTTTGGAATATTTGCTTTTGGAAATGTCTCATGAAACCAACCTTTCATTATTTGTACACGATCCATATTCGCATCAACAAGTTCAAGCACTAAACGAACCTTTCTAATCTCACCTACAACCCGGCCAACATATTTTTTTGCTTCAGGATCATCATTTTCAGTTATTTGTGGCATACCTTTAAATGAATCAAAGAGCCATAATGTCCTTTTAAACCTGGAATGTGTGGCAAAGCATGATAAAATTGCGGCTGTACCTCCATTAAAGACACCACATTCGACCATATCACCTGATATTTTCTCACTTTGGACTTGTTGTGCTAATCGATACAACCATTTAATTCTTTTGATTCCTACAAGGGTGAAAGGCTTTACAGTATTAATTATATACCTTTGACGAAATGGTTCCGGTAATAATCGTATAAATTTTCCTCGATATTTCACTTCTTTATTGGATAGTTATACTATTTTCAAATTTACACAAATATGGTCCGGGAAACACTTCCACATGTTTAGCATTTTCAGTACTGCTTACAACATCGATCTTGGTTGCATGCTCAATGAAATCAATGTTTTCAAATCCTCCCCGTCCAAGCCAAAGTCCTAAAAAATAAGTACCTGGCTTTAATAAAAGCTCACGCACCAAGAACTTTGCAATAGCTTGTTTCCCAGCCTTAGTATTTAAAAAAATCCCTTGCTGCGCCGTGTTTATATCTATTAAACGATAACCGGTTGCATCATAGATAGTTAGAGCCACATTTGCTTCCTGGATATCACTTAAACATTCAATCTTTGTTTCAATTGCCAGATCACAACCTGTGCATAAAAGTTGTAGGGGCTGCCCAGCTTGGCTAAAAGGTGTTATTTTTATTGATGAAAAATACGCCTTTATCCCTTTTGTCTTTCCCTCGGGCTGAAGCCTTATTTCATCTTCACTCTTGGCAAATGATTGTACTTGATAATGTGTGACAACCTCATCTGTTATACCATCCATGAGCAAATGACCATTGCTCAATAGAATTGTACGACTGCATAATGAAGTAACCGCTTGCATACTATGGCTTACAAATAATACCGTACGCCCTTCCTTGGCCACATCCCCCATTTTTCCAAGACATTTTTTCTGGAAGGCAGCATCACCCACTGCGAGGACTTCGTCAACGAGTAGTATCTCCGGCTCCAAATGGGCGGCAACGGCAAAAGCAAGTCGCATGTACATCCCGCTTGAATATCTTTTTACCGGTGTATCCAGAAATTTTTCAACCTCGGCAAATGCTACAATCTCATCAAACTTCTTGTTTATTTCATGGCGTTTCATCCCAAGAATAGCGCCGTTAAGGTAGATATTTTCTTTTCCCGTCAACTCAGGGTGAAACCCTGTGCCCACTTCCAAAAGGCTGGCCACCCTTCCCTTCATAATAACCCTGCCTTTTGTCGGCTCGGTAATCCTTGAAAAAATCTTTAAGAGCGTGGTTTTACCTGCCCCGTTTCTGCCTATAATTCCTAAAACATCTCCTTTTTTAACTTCAAAAGATACATCCCTTAATGCCCATATAATATCTTCTTTAGGTGTGGCTCTTCCTAAATTCTTTAGTCTTCGGGAAAAAGCTTTTGTTAAATTCGTAAGTGTTTCCCGGAATGTCCCATACGCATCGCGGGTACCGATTCGATATTGCTTAGAAAGATTTTCGACCTTTATCGCTAAGGATGACATTCAGGATATCCTTTAAAGAACTTCTTTTCTCTGAAATAAACCTTTATGATAAGAAAGTGTAATGGGTGAATCGCCTATTCATGTGCTATTGATTCTTTTCTAAGTACCACGACCTCACTAGTCGAATCCCATCCCTCTTCAATGATAAGCTGTAAATTGGCAATATCGATTAATCTGCCAAGACTTTTTTTGGTAAATACATAGAGATGTTCAAGATCATCGAATATTTTATCGAACATTTCTCTGAATGGAGGATTATCATCATTTTTTTCAACGGGTGTCTGGATTATTGCAATACCTCCCAGATTGAGCAACTGGCCGACACGCTTTATAAATGCCACTGGGTCGGAGCTGTTTTGAATAACATCAAAGGCCAGAAAAAAGTCACATTTGGGAAGAACCACGTAAGGGAAAAAACCAGAACGTATATCCAGACAAGTATTATGCCTGGTTAATTCCGCTATTTGCGCGTCCGGTTCAACCCCTATGCAATCGTATCCCCGGTCATTCAGCTCCGTAAGTAAAATACCATAACCGCAACCGACTTCAATGACCAGCCCCTTAAACAAGCTATAGCGTTCGATCAAACCAAGCCAATATTCCAACTGGCCCTTCGGAATAATATTCCCCGGGCGTTTCTCAAAAGTCATACCTCCTTTTAATCTTTGTCTGGAATGACAGCATTGGTTAATAGAATAAACTTGTGTCATCTCTTCATCGATTGGCGGACACATATTGACATAGCATCCGCATTCAGAACATTTACCATAGCTTGGATGCAATTTAAACGGAGACAAACCACCCCCGCACCAACATCTATCACGCCGGCCTCTTCGAATATTATCAGGATAATTTTTTGTAATCCTTTTGTTAGCTGCTGTGCTTGCTCTTTTGTATAGAGAGTTTGCAAAACGAATCGGATGTAAGATATTGCTCAGACGTAACATTTGCCTAATTATCAATAAATAACTTCATTCCTAGACAAGATCCGCAAATTCCCTCTCCACGCGGTTGAAATACAAAAAACCTGTCAGAAACGCTGATATAGTTAAAATCACTGAAAGGCCAAGCTGTGGCCAGGGAATCGTTTTATGCCCAAGAATACAAGCCCTGAAGCTTTCAATAATACCAGCCATTGGATTCAGATACAGTATCCATGAGTAGTTATTAGCAATGCTTGTGGGATAAATGACCGGCGTGACAAAAAGCCAAAGTTGAACCATGAAGGGTATAATATACCGGATATCCCTATATCTTACATTCAATGCAGAAAGCCAGAGTCCGACACTGGTTGCGAGCAAAAATGTTAAAAATACAAGCAAAGGAAACAGGATCAACCCAAATCCGGGGATAAATCCGTACCAGACCATCATGCCAGCTAAAACGATCATAGCTATAAAAAAATCCACAAGCCCGGCAAGTGTTGCACCCATGGGAATGCATAGTCGTGGGAAGTAAACCTTTGTTATCAGATTTGAACTATTTACGAGACTGTTTCCTGATTGCGAAATGGCATTTGCAAAATAGGTCCAGGGTAAAAGCGCTGCATAAGAAAATATGGGATATGGGATACCATCCGATGGCATCCCGGCCATCTTACCAAAAAAAATGGTGAATACCACCATGGTAAAAAACGGTTGAAGTATGGCCCAGGCAGCCCCGAGCACTGTTTGTTTGTAACGAACCTTGATATCCCGCCAAACGAGAAAATACAGAAGTTCACGATAACTTGCCAATTCCTTTAGATCAAAACCTGAAAGCAAACCCTTACGGGGTTCTATAATGGTGGCATTACTTTCTATCATTCTGAAAAATCCATTCTAGGTTATTAACTAAAATTATTATATAATTTGTGATTGCAAATCAGATTATTTTTCAGGGAGTTGATCCTGCATTGAGAATACAGATGCACCTTCCAGTTCAGGAAGCATCATAACCATTCCGGTTAAAAACCAAAAGGGCTCCATGATCCGGACAATAATAAATGTATTAGTGCCTATCCCATGGACTAAAAGACCAATCAAACCTGCAATATAGCCTAATGATATCCCTTTAAAAAAGGATGATTTAACCTTTTTATAAGAGAACCAGGCATGCTTAAAAATGGAGATTATAAGTGCGATAAAGACAATGATTCCAACTATTCCTGTCTCTACAGCTATCCTTATATATTGGGCATCCATAAAGGAATACCCTGTAACTCCGTATCCAAAGATAAAATGATTTTCCAGCCAGTCCCTTAAACCTTTCTTCCAATCAGACAATCTCACCGATGTTGATTGATCCACCGGCCGGCCTAATATGCTTTGTTGCTGCCAGCTAACCTTCTTGTTGACGAATGTGTTTGAGACCCTCCTTCTGACACTATCCGGCGCGAAAAAGACAAAAATGAATGCCACCACCATAGTAATGAGAATGGCTGATATTCGTTTTTTACCTTTCAGAAAAATAACAAAGAAAGGGACGATAGACAAAGCTGCGAGCCAGGAACTCCTTGAAAGCGTATATAGAATTACCACAGTAATGATTATGGAAAAAATCCCCAACCAGACCTTCCTGTTAATTGAATCTATCATAAAAAAAAGCCCTATGCATAAAGAAAGCATAAGGACCATATATCCTCCCAATGTATTGGGTTCTCCATGCATTCCTTCAAACGGGGCTGTAATGCGAACCCCCTTGGGAATTTGTGAGATGGCCACAATACATACTATAAAACAGGTCAAAAGGAGGAGAAGCGTATAGTCCCGAATCTGTTTTTTATCATGAAGGTGATTGACCAGAATGAAATATACAATAATATATTCAAAATATTTTAATACAAAGAGGAAACCGGTCTTTATGTCTACTCTGCCGGCGATCATTCCCATACCAGTCGAGAAAGCACATACGACGATATAGCCTATGATATATGGATTGAGAGGAGTTTTTCTCAAAAGGCCCAATTCATCCAATTCTTTGTAATAGGCATTTTTTGCCAGCCAGGCAAACGCTACTATTATCAGGATGAAATCCTCTATCCGGAGGGTCATGCCCCGCCCTGAAACGGTCCTTTGACCAAACTCAGGTGAGAGAAGCATTGAAAAAATGAGGATATATAGGGCCATATTGGTGTCCAAAAAGGAAATAAAAAACAGGGAGATCGCGATGGTGACACCTATCGCCAGGGTAGGCCTTAGTTGAGAAATAAAAAAAGAAGTGCTCAGTAGCAGAATTATAAATATGAATAGAAGCAGTAGCTGAAAAGAACTTGAAATTCTATATTCATGGATCATTGGGAATATATTCTAGTGGCTATTTTTTTTCTTCGTAATATTGATAAATTTTATAACCGGATGTATAAATTTCTTTGAGAGCATCCTGTTTCAAGCCATTAAAGATGATTCCCAGAACATTCGCCTTTACGAATTCCAACTGGATTTTGGCACGCTTTAGGAGCATCTGACTGACATTTCCTACCCGGTAGACAATGATAGTCCCGTCCACCTTTGAACTTAAAGAGATGGCATCGCTAACAGGGATGATGGGAGTGGAATCAAAGATGATGTAATCATAATGCGTTTTCAACTGATTCAACAGGTTATCCATATGATCTGAGTGCAGTATCTCCACAGACTGTATAGTGGGAACTCCGCAGGTCATTATGTGTAAATTATCCAAACCAGGTGCACTAATGGCGTTTTTAACACTGAGATTTCCTAAAAGGATATCCGCTACATCCCGTACCGCCTTCTTCCAAGTGCAATTACCGAGAAGAACATCTACAAGTCCTGGGGACCTGTCGATGCCGAATATTTTATTGAGCTTTGGTCTTCTGAAATCTCCGCCTATGAGAAGTGTCTTTTTGCCAATCTGGGAGAGGGCGAAAGCCAGATTCACGCTAACTGCGGTTTTGCCTTCTCCATCCACAGAGCTTGTAACAAGAAGCGATTTGATTTTCTTCTCATCTGTAATGAATTGGAGAGTTGTCCTCAAAGTCCGGTACATCTCTGAGGTCAAATATTTGGGGACACACAAGGTAATCAGATACATTATGTTTTCCATTACCTTTTCATTATCTATTTTAATGGCATGCCTGCGCAAATATTTTTCAATGTTTTCCTGGGTCATGTAGGGTATCATTCCAAGGGCCGGAACTTTCAAGTATGACTCCACTTCCTCGATAGTGCTAATAGTTGGATCCAGGCTTTCAGCAAGAAATGATGCCACCATGCCAATGATCAGTCCAATAATAGTCCCGATCATAGAGGATTTTTTACTATTATGAGGGTTGATCGGTTCCTTGGGAAGCAATGCCGGCCTGATTATATATATCTCCTCAATGGGACCTGATTCTCTGATAAGGACTTCCTGATATTTTTCCTTCAGAAAGGTCACTATCTTTTCATTCAGATCAATATCCCTTAACAATCTATCTTGACCCATTTCATAATCCAGTAATAACTCTGCTTTGCCTTCTAATGACGATATAAAATTTTGTGCCAGTTTTTCATCCTTTTGCAGGTTTTTAAGCTTGGATCTCAGATGATTCAAGATATCGGTTTTTATTCCTAATATCTGTTTTTCCAGCTTCTTCACAGCAGGATGTTCTTCCGTATAATCAAGCAGTAGCGCTTCCCTTTCAGTGACAAGGTCCTGTAATTTGCTAGAGAACTCTTCCAAATCAGGGGTTAGAAAAATCGTATTAAATACATCGTAAATAGACGTGCCTTTATGATTCAGCTCGTCAATCATCCAATTGGTTGTCTTCTTTAGCTTTTCAATTTCTGCGAGTTTTATCTCCGCCTTAACATATTCTTCAGAGATATGACCTGTTGTTTTAACATTACCGTTAAAAAGGCCATTGCCTCTACGGTATTCCTTCAGGTCCTCTTCTACCTCCATGAGTCGATGATTTTGCTTTCCCAAAAGGTCTTCGATAAGTGACTTGGCTTCTGTGATACGTTTGTTATTAAGTCCGAGATTTTCGTGTCTGAAAGTCTCTGTTATGGTATTGGCCAGGATTTGAGCCTCACGAGGTTTCTCTGAGGTTACACTTATTTCCAGAATATTTGTTGAGGATACTTGAGTAGCGGAAATTTGTGATTGAATTCTGTTGATTTTATTGATTGCGTCTTCATTATTGAGAATATCGTTTCTATCCATATTAGGATCAATATAACCCAGCTTTTTGGCAACGCTTTCAATAAGAGAAAAGCTCTTCACTATGCGGGCGTTTGTCTCCATGTCATTCCAGGATGTCCATCTGATAACTTCGAGTAAAAGGCCGGAAAATGTGCTGTTTCTTTCTATTCTTACCTGTGTGGTAGCCCTGTAGAGTGGTATCGGTCTTTTTATGTAAGAAAATATAAAGCTAAAAGTCCCGATCAAAAGCGTTATTAGAATAATTAGCGCCTTCCTTTTACGGATGATAAACCAGTAGTCTTTAAGATTTAATTCATATTGAGGCATTTGATTTATCCTTTTGCACCATTAATTTCCCTTTAATGTTGATAATAAGGGCCAAGATCAAGCCTTAATTCCAATTCTTCGGGGTCCTCAACCGTATTGACCAGAGCAACAGGATAGAGTACGAGTCTTAGCAGATAATCGATCTTTTCAACAAAAAGTTTAAGATTGGCTATTTTGCTCTTTGGTATATATACTACGTCATTATTCAGGAGATCGACATTATTAACAATATCCCCTTTTTTTATTATGCCGCCCAAATCACAGGATATGACCTCAGGAGCCGAGAGGTCCCCCCGGACTACCTTTACAGAGTCCAGTCGGGCATCTTTTCCGTACCCTCCCGCTTTGGCAATTACATCCAATAATGTCAAAGGACCTGAAAAAGGATAGATACCCGGAGATTTGACCTCCCCGAATACATAAACCTTGGAGCTATTGTCACTAATCCTGGGGACAAATACAACATCGTTATTATCGAGGATGATATTCTGTGATAAGTCGGCATAGAAAATGGCCTTATACAGGTTTACCTTTTGTGTTACGCCCTTTTGAATGACCTCGATACTTTTGAGGTCTGCCTCGGGTCCAGGTCCACCAGCCCTGGCTATAAGCTCCAGGATCCTTGTCTTCCCGGAAAGGTAATAGGTCCCGGCCCCTCTATTAGGACCTGGCCTGGCAATAGATCCGAGAACGGTCGCCTTTTTGCTCTTGCAATCAACAACTCTGATATCTATTCTGGGGCTATGAACGAATCTTTTCATTTTTTCCGTCAATAAATTGTCTGCCTCGGAAGCGGTCAGATCACCTATCTTAAAATCATCAAAAAAAGGAGTGGATATTGTCCCATTCGGTCTTACATGGACTGTGTAAACCTTTGAATCCATCCCTTCCCAGTATGTTATTTCAACCGTATCATCCGGTCCTATTATATATTCCGGCACCCCATTTATCATACGATAGACTTGATTTTCTTTATCTTTAAGCATTTTCTTGGTTAAGGTATCCTGGGGAGAATTTACACCTGTTCTGTTTTTCTTATTTTCAATGGTTCCCAGAGCCTTTTCCTTGGATTCATCCTCAATTGAACCAGTATTTAATTTTGCGTTTTCTTGGTCAATCTTGTCTGAATTTGTAATATCCAACCAGATTTTCACTCCCTGTCCCTTACTAGCGGCAGCCAGATCAATATGCCCATCCTGATCAAAGTCATTCAGGAGCATATCATAGTAGCTTCCAAAATTGGGAAGCAATCCATCTATTGACTCCCATTCCCTGGCACTTATTTTCATATCTCCGTTCTTATTCTCCCATTCAATGCATTGCCCTTTTCCGGCATTGCTCCAGATACCGATCCCTTTATCGTCAAAAGAGCTTGCCAGGATATCCAACCATCCATCTTCATTCAGATCATAAACCAGGACATCCCAAAAATGTCCGGCATCGATTAGGATCTGGGGTGGAGAAAAAAGACCCGTACAATCCCCATAATAGATCCTTATGCCATCCTGATATGTCGAAGCTATTAAATCGATTATATAGTCATTGTTCAGATCAGCGGCCTCGATTCCCCAGAAATTCCCACTATCCAGAGCGGGCATTGCCGCCCAGTTCTGCATTCCTTTCCGGCCAAGCCATACCATAAGTTGTCCGTTCGGCCCCCAACTGGTTCCGGCAATGTCCAATTGATCATCAAGATTAAAATCTGCCACTGCGACATTTGTGAACCTGCCGTTTGCTATGGGTCCGACATTATGGCCCCAATCCCCCCCTGAATTACCAAGCCATATATGGATGCCTCCCCCCACACCCTTTTCTTCAGAATAATTTGCCGCCAGAATATCCATTTTCCGGTCAGCATTTAAGTCATAAAGAAAAACACCATCATAAAGATCGGATTTTGTAGGTGCTTTAATCTCCTGCCATATATCATTACCCTTGTTTACCCATATAACAATTCCTTCCTTTTTTTCCCATATGGAAATACATATATCCTGAAGTCCATCATTATTGATATCACCGACCGAAATGGAATGGATGGCGCCATAAACCGGCAATTTTACAATCTTATCCCAAGTTCCGTTACCTTCTCCATAAAAGATGACAACATCATGACCCGAAGGTACTGAACTGCCTGCAACAATATCCATATGCCCATCGCAATCAAAGTCTCCCGCAGCGATCGTTTGAAAATTGCCTGCGAAAGGCAGTCCCTGCAAAGCTGAAATATTTCCCGCAGACATATTTCGCATGGGCTTGCTACATCCATGGCAAAAAAAGAACAATAGTATTGAGAAGGCAATAAAATAATATATGCGGCGATGGTTATTAAAGAAAAAATCCTTTTCTTTTAAATAAAATATCAATTTCCTGTTTCTCATCATTGTTAATTTGCCATTAAGTTTGAAGTCCCGGGGTTAAATTCTTCAAAATTAAATGATCCTCTAATCTGTAAAAAAGGATTGGTGCTTAATTTGATAACCTTCGGTCTTTTCAATTGTATCCTGTTAGAATCAAAATATATCAAAATATCAGGTCTTAGAGGATATTGTTTGGCTATCCCTATAACCTGGCCAATCTCTTTCGAATTAAGCTGTATATAGCTTCCAGGAGGAAATGGAGAAATTTCTCTGAGCAAAGTCTTGACAAGTTCCGGGGAGAAAAAATCCTTTTGGGTGCCCAAAATGGATTCTATGGCATCCGGAGGGGATTGAGTCTTCTTCCACGGACGCGGATGGACCATCGCATCCACTGTATCGGCAAGGCCAATGATTTTTGCCATTAAATTAATCTGGTCTTCGGCTAATCCCTCAGGATAACCTTGTCCATTTTCACGTTCATGCTCCTGATAACAAATGGTTGCCAGCCATTCATACGCCTCTCCCAATTCCGACAAATAAGCTCTCCCGATATTGGGGTGTCTTGCTATGGCCTTTTTTTCCTTATCAGACAGGTTTGTTTCTTTATTTATTATTGACATGGCTATACTTCCCATGCCTATATCATGAACCAGGGCGGCAAGGCCGAGTTGTTTTAATTCTGCTTCTGAATACTCCTTTATTGCCATACCTAGTTTTAAACTCAGGATTGTTACATTCACAGAATGATGTGTTAAAATATCATACTTCTCTTTAGGCATAAAAACGTTGAAGAGGAGATCGTCTCCCATCGACAGATTTCCCATTATCTTTGACATAAGCTCATCTTTTTCCACCTGACGGATAAGTTTTTTCAGTCTGTCAAAAGTGGCCTTTTTATCTGTATTGAAGGCAACTGCCCATCCATAAATATCTTTTGCTTTGTGCCATAGTTGTTTATACAGCAATTCATACAGAAAGGGGTGTTTGTGTTTACATTTGGGTTCTTCTTCAAGTGTAAAATCTTTGAAGGCTTTGAATTGGCTTTGTCGTTCTGAAAGATTCTCGTTCTGCATCGCTCGTAAACCCTTTTCTAATTAGACCTTGTTTTTCCAAGTGAACTTTATCTATTCTTCTGATACTAACCGGTTATCTTAATACTTACCAACATAGAATATCAGGAGCAGCAGCCCTATAAATAATAAGGACGTTCATGAAACCAATAAGTTAACATAGGTATTTATTTCATCATCGGCACTTGAATTTAAATTATTCAATAATTTTATTGTATTCTTTATAAAGAATCGCTATCCTGTGTTTTATATTTTTCCTTCAATTCATTGTTTCCCAAATGTTCTAAAATGGTAAAGAGAGCTATAATCCCTATCCCCTGTATGAGGAGAAGCACGGCATGCATTGAATTAATCTGGCGTATGAGAACCGCCCCTGCTCCGAGACAAATTTCAAAGAGAAAGATAAACATAACAACCTCTTTTTTGCTCATACCCAAGGCCTCAAGCCGATGATGCAAATGATCTTTGCCCACGAAATCTATCCATTCCTTGAAGGTTGAAACTTTCTGACTCATAAAGCGATCCAGAGAGATATGAATCAAATCAAATATAAGTAGTCCGAAGATGAGCAAGGGCGGAGTAAATGTTTTAATTAGATTATCAGAACCCCATCTACCCATCACTGCCAGAGATGCCAACATAAACCCCAAGAAGGTGCTTCCCGCGTCTCCGAGAAATATGGTTGCATCATGGATCCTGAGATTATAAGGGAGGAATCCCAGACAACTCCCGGCAATCGCTGCCAATGCCCATCCCAAAGATGGCTGGAATGATTGTAAAGCCACTGTGCCAAGATAAAATGCGATTATAATAGAAGACCCGGCAGCAAGGCCGTCCAAGCCATCCAGGAAATTGAGCGCGTTTGTTATCCCTAATATCCATAAAAAAGTCAATAGCCACTCTATCAAAATTCCCCAAATCCCTCCCGGAAGAAAAACAAAATGGATACCATTCCATATGACTATAACAACAGCCAAAATCTGAAGCATCAACCTGAACACTGCACTGGTTCCTTTGTAGTCATCCAAAATACCAATTCCTAAAACAAAGGTCCCCGCAATAATAAGCGCAACCAACTCCCTGGAAAAAACGGCATATAGTCCAAGTGAAATAACAAAACCAAAATAAATGCTTAGTCCGCCTAATAAAGGGGTGGGACCACTATGCGCCTTTCTTTCATCAGGAATATCAAGAAACTGTAATTTCCAGGATAAAAAACGGACAAAAGGGGTTATGAGAAATGAAATCCCCGCGGAAAGAACAAGGATAGAAACCCACCGTATACCCCACATATTGAATCTGCTTCTGAATCCGGGGATGACAAGCGCCAATGTCACAAATAAAATGATAAGGTATGATAATGATTTTAATGTTATTTTCCTTTGAAATTCCCTATCGGGCATTTTCATTATCCTTTGTGAATCGGAAATTCATGATTTAAAAGGATTATATGCTTAAACCCTTTTTTAAAAAACAGATCTCACGCTCTATTTCATTTTTACCGAGATCGGGATAAATAGGCAGTGAAATTGTATTCATCCAGGCCTTTTCAGTACCAGCAAAACATATTCTTTTATTTATCGGCTTTTGATGGTCTAAAAGATGTAAAGGGGAAAATATAGGCCTTTCAGCCCTGATACTATTTTGTTGTAAAAAATCTAAAACCGGATCTATAGGTTGGTTTAACTTAAGGCAATAACGAAAGTAAATATGCTTCCTGAAGGGCATATCCGATGGAAGCTCTATGAACATGGATTTTAGTGCCATATTAAATTGTGAGGCAAATTCTCTGCGTCTGGATATAAATCCGTCCAATTTCTTTAACTGGCAACGCCCCATTACAGCCTGAACATCATTCATTAAATATGGAAGGTGCAGACCCAGCCCCTTTTTTTTATCAACACCGTTCAGGTCCCTTA
>JBLIRO010000031.1:0-55877 GCA_049472335.1 bacterium
GCTCCCCAATTGTTTTCCCTTCCCATTTGGTAAATCAAGTCTCTGATTTCTTTCTTAGTTATCTTTCGACCATATTTTTTGTTTTTTGAGGATATTATTGTCCAATGCTTTTTAAATCGCCTCTTTTGCCAGTGTATAACAGTTTCTGGCTTTACAATTATCAAAGTATAAGTCCATTTAGACCACGATTTTTTTAATGCAATCCAAAAGGAGCGATCTCGTTCTTTTATTGTTGGCTTTATCTTTTTCGCCCTGTAAGTTGAAAGCTGTTGCCTGAGCGCCAGATTTTCAATAATAAGTTCGTTTTTTGATTTAAAAAATGTTTTAGAAATTTTTATCAGAATGATCAATATCTCGGTTAACACTCGATACATTGAAAAAATACTCCTCCTTAAATTTTAAAAATGAAGTACTTTTATATCGAGTTTTCTAAAGATTTTCAATAAAATTAGTATCTATATAAGTCGTTGATATTATTTAATGATGACATTTTGACAAGGCAAAAGTCTTTTCCTTTTGAAAATAAATTAAATAAACTAACAGTTTTTCAGAATATTATAAAAAATCTTTACCATAACCTTTTTCTACCGCCCGAAAAAAAATATTTTCCTCCATCTGTAATGATAAGAAAAATTTGGTCTTTCAGAAAGATTAAAAAATATTTATAAAAACTTTTTTCTGTTTCCCAAAAAGCAAAAATTTTTCCCTATATTAAGAATGATTGACTCGTAAAAAATATTAAATGCCACAAAATTCTCTTTATATTACAAAATTTATAAATTTTAAAATTTAAAATATATTAGCGATTTTTCTATGTTACAAATTTACTTTTTGCAAGACCATCAGAAATAAAAAAGTATAACTTAATGATTATATATTATCAATAAAAATTCAGTTGCTAATTTTTATAACAGAGATGTCTATTTTTAAAGATAGGATAAGAGCTGAATTCTATTTTAGAATTATCTGTCTTTTGTTTTATGTTGATATGTAAGACAAAAAAACATTAGATAGAACATGTAATACTGTTAACATCTGCTAATGTATGATCATCATTCTATTTTAATACAGAAAGAGCTTCTGTAATTAAGGGGGCGAAGCTATCTCTTAAAAGTTGCACGAAAAACGAAGTGGTAGCGACCCGCAAACATTCCTTTTGATTTGTTTGGGATTTAAGAAAAGACCAGATGGTCGGAGAAAATACCAAGCTTGCACTAATTTAAGAGCAATAGCTCGCCAAATCTTGATTTGGTACCGAATGCGCTGGTCTGTTGAGCTTTTTCACAAAGAGGTTAAATCCTACCTCGGTTTTTAAGATGTCGCAACGAAAAGTTTTGATTCTGTTTCTTCTCATGTGCATTGGGTATATTGCACATATATACTATTACACCTCTACACCTCCACTCTCCTTGGATGTCTGGTTGGGGAAAGTCAATTGTTGAAAAACAGGAAAATGAAACAGATTATCTCTATTTAGGAACTATCTCGTGTACGATTGATGTTATCACAGTTTGGTGGGGTTGATACATATAAAAAGAACCTTTGTACGGCTCTCGTTAGTGTTTTTGTTCCTAATCCCTTGATTCTCTCAGCTTAAAAGTACTTGAAGCGATTTTCATGCAATCTTTAAGTAAAATAAAATGTTCTTCTTAAAGAATCATTAAACTATAGTGCAAAAAATGCAATAACTTAGCCTTAATGAATTTAAGTAAAAGGCAAAATAGAGAAAAAATCCGAGTAAATGTGGATTAAAATTAAAAATGATAGAGGTAAAATAAGTTGAATGTTGAGGGATAGGAGTTATTAAATTGTCTCATGAGAAGTAAGTTATTTAAAATCCTGAACGAAATGTTCATAGAAACAAACATGATTGATGATGAGACCAGACTGGGAGATGATTTGGGTATGGATTCTCAAGAAATTGTTGAACTGCAATGCCTTTTAGAAAAAAGTTTGAATAATAAATTTTCCCATAAAAATATCTTAAATGGGAAAATGACTATTAAAGAAATTATAAATATTCTAGAATCTAAGTTATAATAGTCATCGCTTAATAAGCCCTCTCAGATAAACCTCTAGTAAGTATGGATTATTACTCCAAATGAATAATATTTTGCATCGAAGCCCTTCCAAACTATTTATCTTATGATCAAATTAATAGGGAAAATAATCTATTAAATGTTTACATCTAAACCAAGAGTTGTAATAACCGGCCTTGGGACTGTAAACCCTATTGGAAATAATATCAATGATTTCTGGTCAAATTGTGTTTCCGGCAAGTCTGGTATTAAATACATTACTGACTTTAAGCTTCCAGAAAGTATATCCCAAATTTCTGGCATTGCAAATAAATTTAAATTTAATAAACATGATTTTGAGTACAATAATGAACAATTAGATCGAAGTTTAGAGTTTAGTCTAACAGCAACCAAAGAGGCATTGGAAGACTCTAATTTAATAAATAATAATTTTAAAAAAAATGATTGGAAAATATGTCTTGCTACAGCCATTTCACAAATCCAGAGCATGGTAAATAGTTTTGCAAAGCAAAGCCAATGTGGAAAAATCCCAATTAAGATGGCCAATCATCCCATTGAACCCAAGGAAAAGCGGAAATATAATAGATTCTTATTTAATTCAATCAGCGATCAAATTGCTTCAGAATATGGTATAACCGGCGGTAGTGCAACAATTGCCACAGGCTGCACAGGGGGATTAGACTCTATAATTTATTCGACCCACTTAATACGTAATAAGAAAGCATCAGTTGTTATAGCTGGTGCAACAGAAGTACCCATTACACCATTAGTTCTCTCTGCCTTTAGCAAAATAGGTGCTGTTTCCAAAAGAGATGTAAATCCATATAAAGCCAGTTGTCCATTTGATGTAAAGAGAGATGGTTTTGTCTTAGCTGAAGGATGCGGTATTATCATACTTGAAGATCTATCCCATTCATTAAAAAGAAATGCGTTTATATATGGAGAAGTCGCTGGTGTAGCAAGCGTTAATAGTTGCTTCCATATGACTAATATCCCGGAAAATGGTCAGCCAATAGCCGAGGCTATAAGACTTGCAATTCAAGATAGTCAAACAATATCAGAAAATGATATTGACTATATCAATGTTCATGGTTCTTCGACTTTACAGAATGATATTGCAGAGTCAAATGCCCTGAATAGTATATTCAAACATCGTATCAAGAAAATTCCTGTCTCTGCGAACAAATCAACAATAGGACATGCACTCTCAGCTGCAAACATTATTGAAATCATCTCATGCTCCCTTACTTTAAGAGACAATATTATACCTCCAACCATAAACTTAGAGGTACAGGATAAGAGATGTAAATTAAATGTGTTAGCTAATTCTCCCAAAAAACAAAATGTTAATTGTATACTAAAAATTGGTAGTGGTTTTTCAGGATTGCACTCTAGCATGATACTCAAAAGATATAAAAAATAACTATGAAATATAAAATCAATTATGACCAAATTGTTATTACCGGATTGGGAGCAGTGACACCTTTAGGATGTGATCATGAGAAACATTGGTGTGCCCTCAAAGAGAATAAATTTGGAATTGTGGAAGCCCATTTGTTTGAAGATGGTAATTCCACTCAAAAAGTTGGATTAATTGAAAATGATCTAACATCAAAAATCTGCCAACGCCTGGTTCGAAAAATTGATAGATTTACTATCTTATCAATTATTGCTGCAAAAGAAGCATTAGAAACATCACGGTTTCCTATTAAAAACGAAAATAACCATAAAATTGGTATCATCATTGGCAATTCATTGGGAGGGTGGGGATATGTGGAACATCAAATGTATCAACTTTGCCAAGGTGACCCTGAGGTAATCAATCCGTATGTGGCCACAGCATGGTTCCCAACAGCTCCTCAGGGCGAAATTTCAATTTTATATAAACTCAAAGGGCATAGTAAAACCTTTTCTGCTGGTGAAAACAGTGGTGCTGTGGCTATCGATTATGCTATATATTTGATTCAAAATAATTATTTAGATGCTGCTTTGGTTGGCGGTGTTGAAGCTCCGCTCACCCCCCTTGTCTATAATTCATTTATTCAATCAGGGTGCATTTCTCCATCTAATAGATATCTTCCTTTTCAAGTTGAAGCGGATGGATTTATTCTGGGTGAAGGTGCAGGTTTTATATTTATTGAGAAATTATCATCAGCAGAAAAGAGAAATGCATCTATTTATGCCAAAATAGAGAGTATTGCTCAAGGTTTTTCATTGGAAAAATCAATGGGCTTTTGTTTGCAAGACACAGAATTAAAAAATATTGACTATGTTATTTTAGATGGCTCCGGCTTTATTAATGATGATCAAGATGAATATAGAGCCATTGAAACAGTATTTAAAGATCATCATGACCTATATATGAGTGTCCCTAGATCAAACTTCGGCAATCTTTACAGTGGAAGAGGTATAGTTAATATTATAACTGCATGTGGTTGTTTTAATAAATCATTTATCCCATCAACCCATACTGACAATTCTCAATGTCTTCATCCTAAAATAGGAAAGCATATATTTGGCCATCCAATTTCTGCAGACATACAAAATATTTTAATCAATTGCAAAGGCAATAATGAGCAATGCAGTACTATTCTTATCAGTAAATAATAACGTAGAAAGCATTGACCTTTTAATCAGGCTCAATAAAGATTGATAAATGAGAACTCAACTAAAAGTATCAGTTATTATACCAGTTTATAATATGGAAAAAACACTTGGCCTAACCATCAAATCCATATTAAAGAGTAATTATAAAAATATAGAAATAGTTATTGTTGATGATTGCTCAGATGATGATTCAGTTAAAATAGCCAAGAGCTTCTCCTGTAGGGTTGTTCAACTTAAGAAGCGAATAGGTGCAGGACCGGCTAGGAACAAAGGAGCTGAAATAGCAGATGGAAAGATCTTGCTTTTTATCGATGCAGATGTTTTTTTATTAAAAAATACCATAGATGAAGCTATAAAGAGTCTCACTGATCACCCAGAATATTCTGCTGTTGTCGGAGACTATGCAGAATCTACAGTACCAAAAAATTTTTTATCCATATATAAAAACCTTTTTCATAACTATTATCATCAAACCTCTAATAAATTAACATCAACCTTCTTCACGGCATGCAGTGCAGTGAGAAAGGATGTATTTGATAAAATCGGTGGTTTTGAGGATCGAAAAGGGGCCAAAGTTGAAGATATTGAATTAGGATATAAGATGTTTAAGGAAAAACATCTTATTTTTCTAAATAGTAATATGCAAGTCGTTCATTGTAAAAAATATACATTTTTAAACCTCATAAAGTCAGATTTATTTTATAGGGCTATACCATGGACTAAACTTATATGTAAATCTAAAATGTTTAATAATGATCTTAACACAAGATATGAGAGTATATTGAGTGTAATTTTAGTATATCTGTTGATTTTTTGCCTATTATTTGGGGTATTTCTGAGTTGGAAATCTATGGCCCTTTTATTTTGTGTACTTGTGTTTTTATCTTTTTTTTTAATAAACATCAATATTTTTAAATTCTTTTTAAAACGAACTGACATTATTTTTAGCATTCGATCATTTTTTATGCTAATGATATATTATTTTTATTGTGGTATTGGCTTTTTAATTGGGACTTCCTCATATTTAATCGATAAATTAAAAATCAAGTCTGAATACACATAAATAAACCTATACAGCATTCATATTTACATATTATTTTATCCTTAAATATTGGAATATCTGCATTTCTAATTTAATTCTTTATTAAGTCTATATAATTTACTCATTATTGTGGAGGAGTAAATTTTATGTCCACACTTCCCTTATTTATCAAAAAAATTAATGTGGCCACTTTCATAAAATCGCATAAATTTATTTTAATCTTATTGCCTTTAGCAATTTTTTTGCTTTTTACTAATCTCGGTAGGCATTATGTATACATTGATGAGGCCAATACTGCTTTTCTTGCAAAAAATATCCTAGAGTATGGATACCCTAGAATCGCAGATGACAAGAATATCCTTCCACCATTTCATGATGGATCATTTACTAAGCATCTTGCTTGGGTTGAACAACCATGGTTACAATACTATTTAGCTGCTGCATCAATTGCTGTTTTTGGTCAGAATTCATTTGCCCCACGTTTTCCATTTGCTCTTCTTGGTTTACTTAGTATCATTTTACTCTATAAACTTGTTTTATATTTGTATCCAGGCAATAAATTACTGGCTAACCTCACTATTTTAGTTTATCTCCTGTCAATACCATTTCTGTTAATGGCCCGAAACTGTCGGTATTATTCATTGGTTCTAATTTTTGTTCCACTCTTAATGCTTATGTTTTTGAGATGGATGGATAGCTTTTTACTTAAAGATAACTTATTATACATTATAACCTCAATATTGTTATTTCATAGTTTTTATCCATTCTGGTTTTCTTTTACCTTCGTTTCATTTCTATATTTTTTTATTTTTAATTTTAGGAAAAATAAGGTATGGGTTTTCATTTCATCTCATATTATCATTGCTCTATTTACTTTACCCTGGATGGTATATGTGCATTCCACACCACCTATTGGTGCCAAACCGGATATCACTAATGTTACAAATTTATTTGCCATATATTTCTGGAAATTACATACTTACTTTTTTCCATTTATTGTTTTGCTGGCAATTTACTTCATTTTGTATGTACTAAGCAAATTAAAGATTTTTGAAAGGCAGCATGATAATATAAAAATGTTTTTTAGAAAAGAAACATTTTTGTTCATGAGTTTTGTAATTTATATGCTCATGATATCATTAATGAACTTGTCGGCATCACAATACCTAGTCCCTTTTCTTCCTATTGTATCATTATTAATTGGAATAATTTTGTTGAAAATTAAAAATTTCAGTCATTGGATTTTTATGGCCATCATCATAATATTTCTATTAACAAATATTATACATATCTCACCATATATTTTCATTGAAAAACTCAATCAAAATCCAAATAAATTAAATAAGTACATTAAGACTCCACAAAGTATTATTTTTCTGGGCAATAGTCCCACTTTAGAATTTTACCTTTATGAACAAGCAGAGATTCGCTTCTATCTATTTGATTTCTTATATGAACTCACACATGAATATCAAACCAGATTAGATGGAATAATAGACTATCTTATTAAACATAGTAAAAAAGATCAGACCATATTCACTTGGTTTGGGGAGGCCGGCGCGTTAATGTACCATACTGAAATGAAGGTATTATACCCTCCTTTTCCATTTGTGCAGACTAAAAAAGTTAAAGATTTAATAACTCATAATACAGATACGATCGACTGGGTTATTCCTAATGGAATGTTTTTACCAAAAGAAATGGCTGCCATAAAACCTGATCTAATTTATGGCTCAATAGATACCACTGACTACTATCCATATAATCCGAGTGATTATGATAAAATTCCATTACAATATCCCAATGTATATTATGATGTATCACCCAATATTGAGGCCCATCATTTTAGGACGCTAAAAAATGCTCCCTATTTCCATATCTTAAAAAGAAGGGAAAGTGGCATTGAAGATAAAAATAAATAGATTGGCAGAAATATGTTTTTCCTTGATTTTAATATCAGGAATATTTCTAGTATGGTCTTATTATCCTATAATTAAGATTTCATCAAAAACTGCAGCTAAGGTGATCGTTAATGATCAAAATAAGTTGATATGGCAAAATGGTCTTGGTTTATCAATAGCATGTCATTATATTAAAGAAAAAGAGATATTTAATAAATATCCGGTTATACTTTCTTCAGATTTAATCCATGACTTAATGCAAAAGTACAGCTTATTTCTGATTGAAATGACATTACATCCCAAAAAGGAAATTCTACAGATTGATTTGCGTGCACATTTAACAGCATATATAAAAGATGATAAAAATAAAGAGATCTATCCTAAAAACATTGAAGCGGCTAATTTTTATAACGACCCTGTTCTTGAGAGTCTATTGATAGATACGTTTGAAAGTACAATTAATAATAATGCACCACTAGGTACAGTAAATAGGATTGCCTATGGGCTATTATTATTTGATAAAAATGAATACAAATCATCGAGGTTTGATCTGCATTTGCCTCAAATATTTAATAGTGAAAGTAATGTAGGTGCTTGCAAGTTTTCATATTAAAATATACCGTGAGATATAAAAGAGTAATTTCAATGAAAAAAAGTAGTTACCAGATTATTATGCAATGGACCCTCTCATTTCTCCATAGATCATCCTCTCCCTATGAGATCAACATCTTGGGGAAAAAATTAACTGTAAATCCAGGGGTCTATTCACCTAAGTTATTTAATTTAATTGATACCCCAACCTGTCAATTTCTAGCTGCCAACTTAATGGTTAATCAAAATGATGAGGTACTGGATCTAGGCACGGGGACAGGTATTCAAGCAATTTTTGCCGCTGACAAAGCAAAATCAGTTATAGGTACTGACATTAATAAAAACTCCATAGCTTGTGCCAAGGAAAATGCAAAGAAAAACAATGTGAAAAATATAGAATTTATTGAAGGTGATTTATTTGAACCAGTTAAAGGGAAAAAATTTGATTTAATAATTTGGAGCCCGCCAACTTGGCCTGGTAAACCAAAGAACCACTTAGAATCATCATGGCTTTGTGGCAATGGCGAGTTAATTACAAGGTTTTTCAAAAATGCTGCTAATTATCTTAAAGACTCAGGCAGAATTCAATTCTGTATTAACTATAATCATGATTATTTTATAAATGAAGCTAATAAAAATGGTTTAAATATTCAAAAATTTAAGCATAATAAAAGAATATTACGCAATTCAAGCACCATTTACTTTTGCACAAAAAGGAAATAAATAGCTATGATGGTTAATAAATCAGTTTCACTTAATCATTTTCATAATAGATTTTCCCTTATAAAAAGCTATATTAAAAAGGATCCAATTGTTAAAGGTTTTCCAGTCTCATTGGAAGTCGAAGTTACCAATAAGTGTAACCTTAGATGTATGACTTGCCCAAGAGATTTTATGACTCGTAAGAAAGGCTTTATGTCATTTTCACTATTTAAAAAAATAATTAAGGAATCAGAAAAATACTTGGAAACGGTTTTACTTTTCCATTGTGGCGAGCCACTACTCCATCCCCAAATTGGTGATATGATTGGATACGCTAAAGAAAAAGGTATTAAAACTATTTTATTTACCAATGTTACTCTCCTCTCAGAGGATAAAGCACATGAGCTACTGAAAAATCAACTTGATATGTTGGTCATGTCCTTTGATGGTGGTGATAAATCATCTTTTGAAGACCTTCGAAAAGGAGCTCAGTTTGAAAGTGTGATACATAATATGGTGAATGTGCTTAGGATGAAAAAACAATATAAATCTAAGATGTATACCCAAATCCACTTTGTTTTATCAAAAAAAACCAGGAAACATATTAAAAAATTTTTCAAAATTATAAAACCTCTTGGTGTTAATAGCATCAGAATAAAACCATTTTTTAATACTGGCAATATTGGAAGCACAATTGGAGAAAAAGTTGAAACTAACAGCCGTAACACCCGTCCATGTTTAATGCTATGGCGAGAACCAGTGATTTGTTGGGATGGCACTATGTTACCCTGCTGTGTTGATCTTATTGGTCAAAAACCGCTGGGAAACATAAAAAATCATACAATTCATGAAGTTTGGAATGGAAAAGAGATGGTCAACTTAAGAGAAAAATTCATTAAAAAAAAAGTTGATCAGGAACCACTTTGCAGAAATTGCAATGCTTTTGATATTCATCCCATGTTTTCCTTTGGGTCAATATTTATTGATGATTTTAATATCCGAAAATTATATTCAATCTTTGAGAAAATGGGTTCTTTGAAACTTGTTAACTTCTATATGATAAATTACTAAATGCAGTTGATTATGAAAACACCCGATCCATATAGATCGGCTCTCAATTGTACTGTATACACTATTGTTAGTTGCTCCCTTCATTTAATACTATTCAATTACCCCAAAGACTTTTAAGTTTCCATTTATCGATTTTAAGAACTATCAAACCAGTAAAAGAGAAATTTAGTATGAAGATAATTATTTTAGGTGGCGGATTGGCAGGATGCTCCATTGGTTATCAACTAGCCAATGATGGTCACAATATTAGTGTTATTGAAAAGAGTGATGATATTGGTGGTATTTGTCAAACCCGAGAATTAGGAGGAATTAATTATGAGTTCGGGCCCCATATACTCTATGCCAAAAGAGGGTCTAAAGAACATGAGCATTTTCGTAAATTTTTCCCCAATTTTAACGAAAAAAAATATTTTCCAAGATTAAGCATTGATGGTGAATTGGATAACCTTTGTTTTTTCCCTGTCACAACCACAAACATCCTCAGGTTGCCTCATAATGAGCAAGTCAAAGCTATTGAAGAGCTTTATCACATTAATTTAGATAGGCCAGATTTTAGTAATATTGAAAATTATATTATTTCGCGTATAGGTAAAACAGCTTATAAATATTTTTTCAAAAATTATAATATCAAACAATGGGGTATTCATCCGGCCCAAATGGATACTGAATGGTGTAGATTTAGAAATTTCTATTTAAGAGATGAAAAACATGGCATGTTTGGTAATGCTTGGCAAGGGCATCCGGGGAGTTATCGTGGATACTTTAATCAGCTTTCAAAAAATTTCAATATTATCACTGATGAAATAATAGGTACATCTCTTAATAATGATTCCTTATCTAGTGTTATAACATCCAAGGGTCTCATTGAAGGCGATTTTTATATTTCAACGATTCCAATCGATCTTTTTCTGAATAAAAAAGATGCCTTGGATTATAGAGGTATTTATAAAATATTTTGTCTTCTAAAGGGAAAGTCTGGTATACCAAGCTATTTGCTGACCTTTCCTAATAACTATTCATTTACACGACTTATGGATTATAATCAGCAGGCAGATCAATCTGCAGACAATTCTCTGATAAGTATGGCCTTCCCACATGATGCCAAAGATCCTGCTTTACCCTTACAAAAATGGCATGCAGAAGCCAAAAGCTTTCTATTAGCAAAGATAAAAAGTGAGATCATCGAATATCAAAGTATTAACCAAAATTATTGTTACCCACTTGCAAATAAAAAGAATATTGATACATTCAATAATTTGCTTAATCAAGTTAGTCAGCTCAAAAATGTCATTACTATGGGCAGATTGGGTTTATACGCTTATATTTCTATGTGCACAATTATCAAACAAAGTTCAATCTTCTATCAAATGATTGAAAAATTTCCCAATATGACATCACAAGAGAGATTTGATTTTTATAATTCTGTGAGAAGTGAGCTGATATAACATGTAGTTTTTATAGCAATGCCAACTTATAGTTTATAAACAACAATTAAATCCTTAAAGGAGATAAAATGAGTAATATTTCATATTTACTGAATCATTATGATTTTAATTGTAAAGAGTCACTTGTGATTCAAAGACAAAGAGATGTAGTGTATAAAGCAATTTGGGATTTCAAAGCATGGCCCAACATTCTCAAGCTAGTGAAAAAAATTAAAACCATATATGATGATGGAACCTACCAAGAGTTCCTAATGGATGTATTCAATGGGGAGAAAGGTATCATAAAAGTACGCTCAATTAGAAAATGTGGCGAACAAGAAATAGATTTTTTTCAACCTGTTCCACCTGTTTTTTTAAAGTACCATGCTGGGAAATGGATCTTTAACTCGAAAGAGGATAGTACTAAGTGTGAACTGACATGTTATCATTTCTGGAATCTGAGCCCGTCAGCCCAGGAATACTATGCAACAGACAATCATGAGTTTATCGAGAAAAAGGTCAGTGAATTTTTAAAAGACCATGCAAAAAAAGCATTAATTTCATGGAAAAAATATTTGGAGAATAAAAACCTATGATAGTAAAACAAGATATTATAATACATGCACCTATCGCCGATGTTTATGATAGGTTTGCTAATATTCATGAATGGAAAAATATTTTGCCTGATGTGTTGGATATTGACACTATTTATGATGATGGTTATCACCAGGAATTTAAAATGACTGTTGAAAGGCCTACAGGGAATGAGACAATACGTGCAGTAAGATATTGTATTAAAAACTCACTCATTGAGATATTTCAACCCATACCACCGCCCATTTTTAGTAAGATGTCAGGCATCTGGAAATTTGAAAACATAGACTCAAAAACCTTAGTGATTTCAATAAGAAATTTTCAATTAAAAAAGGATATCACCTTTGACGAGAAAATGGTTGCTTCAAATCTAAACAAAATATTATTTAAAAATTTAAACCTATTCAAAGATGCCATTGAAAAAAATAGAGAAGATTAAAGTAGATAGAATATTTCAACAGCCTCACCAAAAGATTGAATTGTGTTTTTGGGATATCAAAGGATGGTCAGGGATTTGGAATTATATAGAAAAAGTCTCATTGTTATATCAAGATGGCATAATCCAGGAATTTGTTATGGTGGTAGAGCGAGATGGTCTAATTGAAAATATAAGAACCATTCGTTTTAAATATGGTAATGTGATTGAGTTTTTTTCTCCTTCACCTCCTCCAATGATGGAAAATCACTCTGGGAAATGGATATTTGAAAAAATAGATACAAAAAAAACTAAAGTTATTGCCCTAAGAGAATATAAATTATTACAAAAAGAAAATGAAACAACATCTGATTACCTTAAAAGATCCCATCAATTTAAGTTGAAATTTCAAAAACGATTGTCTCAGATATTAGAAACTTTTGACAAATATATGATGACTCATTAAGTAGAACTTGGCTCGCGCTATTCATTCTCAGCACTTTATAAAGGAATATAGAAGATTGAAATTATCATTTGTTTTACCTTCATTAAATGAAGAAGAATCTGTTGCAAAAGTAATAGGTGATATCCAAAAGGTAACAGACAAGCAGGCAGAGATAATATTGGTAGACAGCGGAGTAGATAAAACTGCCATGATTGCCAAACAAATGAATGCAACAGTATATAAAGTTAAACAAATCAGTTATGGGTATTCAGTGAAATATGGCTTAAAAAAGGCAACAGGTGATGTCATTTTTACAGCTGATTGTGATGGGACATATCCAATGGAACAGATTCCTGATTTTCTAGACCAAATAAATGCAGGATATGACCTTGTGACTGGTAATCGCTTTGCCAATGGCCGCTTAAATATTCCATTTTTAAGTCGGTTGGGAAACTTCTTTTTTAGAACAATTATTAAGTGGTTGTATGGAATTGTTATATATGATGTTACAACAGGTATGAAAGCCATTCGAAAGGAAGTTGCCCATGCCTTTGAATGGGAATCAAATTGGGCCTTACCCATAGAATTGGTTATAAGGCCAATTTTTAAGGGCCATCGACTCAAAGAGATCCCCATTGAATACTACGAACGCTATGGTGGTGAAACCAAACTAAAACATATAAGTATGGGATTGGCCTATCTCAGATGTATCATCAAGTATAAGTATAATTTAAATTTTGGTGAGGATAAGTTGTAAGGATTAAAATGGTAAATTTAATTGTTAACGCTGATGATTTTGGTTTAACAGTTGCAACCAATCATGCTATACATAGGTCCTATAGAAATGGAATAGTAACTAGTGCATCTTTACTGTCCAATTTTACTGCTTTTGATCATGCAATTAGCATTTCAAAAAAAAATCAAGACCTTGGTATAGGGATCCACTATAATCTTTTGGATGGTGATCCTGTTCTACCCCCATCCAAAGTACCATCCTTAGTGAACAAATATGGCAAATTTATAGGCTCACCACTTAAATTATTTTCTAAAATCATTTTAGGTCGGACAAGGAAAGATGAAGTTGAGCTTGAGCTTCGTGCACAAACGACTAAGGTATTAAAGTCGGGAATAGATGTGTTTCATTTTGATGGGCATCAGCATATTCATGTCTTCCCTCCTATTTTAAAAATTCTTTTAGAAATCGCAAGAGAATTTGGTATCAAAGCATTACGTTATCCTAGTGAGAGATTTAATTTCTCATTCCATCACCTAAAACCAAAGTTCATAATAAGACACATCGTAAGATTCCTAATTTACCAAAATTGCAGATGCGTCAAATCTATGCTTAATAGTTATAGTATGCATCATCCAGATAATTTTTATGGAATCATTGATGTTGGGAATATAAATGAGGGTATTCTTAAAAAAAAAATTTTGTCATTAAAAAATGGTGTGAATGAAATTATGGTTCACCCCAGTTTAATGAGTAAGGCATTAGAGAGAATGAATTTTCCTTGGATCAAAAATCATTGTTTTTTAAAAGAGCTTGATGCTGTAATTAATCCAAAAATGATGCAACTCATCAAGGGAAAAAAAATTAATTTAACTCACTTTGGTTCTATCATCTAATCTTGAGATTATTTCAGCAGAATTTAGAGAAGTGTAGGAGTCAAGTGATACAAAATCAAAATAGTCCATTAACTTTCTATTATGAAAATTATCCAGCGTCCAGAATTTTAATGTTTCAATTTACAGGTATTTTAAGCTATACCATAGGTTTTTTTATAATCGTCCATACATTCTCAAATTTATATGCTATTGTTTACTTAATTCTATGTTTTTTTGCTAATTTATCTGTTATGATTGGAAGCTGTACACGCTGTTATTATTATGGGAAATGGTGTGGTACAGGGCTTGGAAAAATCAGCGCCAAATTTCAGAGAAAAGACCCAACCAGATTTGGTCAAACGAAAACAGCAAATATTGAACTGGGATTAAATGCCCTTACCATAGCGATCCCATTATTCATCCTCCTAGTTAAGTTCATCTCTATCCCATCTATTAAAGTTTTCATAATATTGGTTGCATTGGTACTATCTGGTTTACTTCGACTAGTTTTAATAAAAGCCTTAATACTTTGCTCAAATTGTGCTCAAGGCAATATTAAGTGTTCGTACAAAGCCCATCTTCAAAAAATTCATGATAAAAAATTTAAAAAATAAAAGAAAAGTGGCCATCTATGGAGCAGGCTTTCAGGGTAGAATAGTCTTTGAAATATTGCAAAAGTGTAAATGCTTTGACATTCTATATTTTATTGATGACTTTTTTAAAGGGGATTATCTGTATAACATACCTGTAATAAAAAATTATGAAATATCATCTAAAATTAATATTGTACTCGCAATTGGTAATGATGATTATGACAAGATACAGATAAAAAAAAATATTATAAATAAGATTGATTTAGAATTTATTAATGCAATAGACACCTCATCTATTGTTTCAAAATATGCTGTTTTAGGAAAGAATATCATCTGTCATCCCAATACAGTCATCATGACAGGATCAAAAATAGGCAATTTTTCAATTATCAGTACAGGATCATGTATTGATCATGATAATGTGTTAGAGAGTTTTGCTAATATTTGCCCTGGAGTACGAACAGCAGGTAATGTGCATATTGGGACTGGAGTTTTTTTAGGGACAGGGGCGATTATCTTACCTAAAGTAAAGATTGGACAGTATGCAATCATTGGAGCTGGTGCTGTAGTAACAAATGATATTCCAGCCTTTGCCACTGCTGTTGGGGTTCCAGCTAGAATAATTAAAAGAGGATTAAAACCTAAATTGAATCTAAAAGTTAATAACTATGTAGTAGGTTCTCATTAATACTGTCAAAGACCTCAAGGATTAATCTTTGTTTTTTTAACAACTCACTTAGAAAAGGATCTTCATTCACAATTTGAGTAATTTTAATTTTTTAAGTTCCGATAATAATTCTTTAACAGAATATTTTTTAAACAATTTAGGATTAAAATGAAACCTAAGATAAAAGTTCCCTTTTTCGACAATATTATTTCACATAATAAAATCATGCCAGAAATTATAGATGCTATTAAATCAGTGATTTCAAGAGGTGATTTTTATTTAAGCAAGGAAGTAGAATTATTTGAAAAAGCAATCGCTACATATTGTAATTGCAAATATGCTATTGGTGTTGGATCTGGAACAGATGCCCTCATTTTATCATTTAAAGCTAGTGGAATTAAGTCTGGCGATGAAATAATAACAGCAGCCCATGGTTTTATTGCAACTATGATGGCAATTTCAGAAGTTGGAGCCAAACCCGTACTAATTGATATAAACGAAACTTATAATATTGATCCAGACAAAATCGAAGAAAAGATAACTCATAAAACCAAAGCAATTGTACCAGTGCACTTTACAGGTCGAATTGCAGATATGGATAAAATACAAAATATAGCAAATAAGTATTCAATACCTATTGTTGAAGATGCAGCTCAAGCTGTTGGAGCAACATATAAAGGGAAAAAATCCGGCACTTTTGGCTTATTGGGCTGTTTTAGTCTTTTCCCAACCAAAAATCTAGCTGCTTGTGGTGATGGAGGTTTTATTACCACAAACAGTGATAAATTAAATGATAATTTAAGACTTTTGAGAAATCTAGGCCGAGAATCAAGAGATACTTGGTCGTTAATAGGGATTAATTCCCGATTAGATTCCATCCAGGCTGCTATTTTACTAGTCAAGCTAAAATATTTGGATGAATTAAATGAAAGACGCCGAGAGATTGCCGATTTTTATAATGAGAATCTACGGGATTATGTACATATCCCAGAAAGTATGCCTCATGAAAAACAAGTATACCATCTTTATATTATTAGACTAAAAAATATTATAAATATTGAATTACAAAAGCAACTTATCCAAGAAGGAATCGATACACATATCCACTATCCTATCCCAATGCATCTTCAGCAGGCCTATTCTAATTTAGGCTATACTGAAGGTTCTTTTCCAATAGTAGAAAATTATGCCAAACAATTTCTAACATTGCCTATTTATCCTGAACTGACAGATGAACAAGTTAAATATGTTGTGGATAAAGTAATTTGGAATATCAAAAGGAAAAAGGGGAATGATTAAAGGAGAACTTAAAAAATATATTCAGTATTCTTTACCAGAACCGGAATATCTTATGATTGAACCAACCAACAGGTGTAATCTTCGATGTAACACATGCTCAAGAATGAATATATTGGAAATTGGTGATATGAGTATGGATTCATTTAAGAAGATTCTTGATCAGATGCAAAGTGTAAAAATAATAAAATTCCATGGATTGGGCGAACCACTATTAGCTAAAAATGCCATTCTTATGCTCAATCACCTGTCTTACCTAAGTTGTGAAGTTCTAATAGTAACAAATTGCCAATGGCAGGGCATTAACATACCAATGCTACTTGATTTAGTTGATCATATATATATATCTGCAAGTTCATCAAATGAAGTTGGTTATAAAAAGTATACAGGTACAGGAAATTGGAATTTACTCATTGAAAATATTAAAAAAATAATACATTACAAAACTGAAAAAACAGATGTGGTCTTGAATTTTGTTTGTACCAAAAATAATATTGATCAAGTTGTTGATATTATAGAGTTAGCTTCGAAATTGAATATTTCAGCCGTCCGGTACCAGATTATGCAAAATTGGGTGGAGGATAAAAAAACACTTTTATATCAGGAGATTAAAAAACAAGAAATAAATGATATAAATGAATTAATCGAACAGTTGTACAATATGACGATTAGGGCTGATGAATTGGGTATTAAAGTTGAAATTGTTGGGAATGAACATTTTGATTATGACAAATGTGTTTGGCCTTTTCGTCGGGTTTATATTACCTGGAAAGGCGATGTAATTCCCTGTTGTATGAGACCAGATCCTAAATTCAAAATGGGGAATCTTTTAGAAGAGCCTTTTACCAAAATTTGGAACAGCGAAAGATATGATTGCCTGCGAACTTCTTTGTCTGAGAAAAATCCTCTACCTGTATGCATAAATTGTCCGTACAAGGCACTTGCCCCTACCATGCAATACTTAAAAAAACAAATAAAAGCTAAAGAAGATCTCTTAGACCAAATTGCCTTAACTTTAATATGATGCGATTAAATTTGCCCACTTTATCTTTAGTACCTACTTAAACTAACAAATAAAGGAATTTTTATGAAATGTAGTCTAGTATTCCCTGCATGGGACCCAAGGGATATTTTTTCAAAATATACAGTTCGAAATCAGGTTAGCTTTCAACATCCCAATGGTCTTTTATACCTAGCAGGGATGCTTATCAAATCGGGCCATGAAGTTGATTTTATAGATGGAGCTTTTCTAAGCCACAGTCAAATCCTAACTAAAATCAAGGATTTTGAACCGGATTATATTGGAATTTATGCTAGCACACCCATGTGGAAAAAAGCATTGTGTACTACCAAAGATATTAAAAAAATAAATAAGAAAGCGCATATTTGTATTGGTGGTCCTTACCCCATTGCAATGAAAACAAAATGTTTTGATGAAAGCCATCTTATAGATAGCGTATGTATATCTGAAGGTGAATATGTTGTAAGTGAAACAGTGAACCGACTTCAAAACAATCAAAGTTTGTCTGGAATAAGTGGCCTAATCTATAGAGATGCAAACGGAAAAGTGATTGATAATGGACCTGGCATACCAATAGAAAATCTGGATGAAATCCCTTTCCCTCCCAGATATCTTTTGGGAGATATCCATAAATATCTTTCACCACCAGGCACATACAAAAGAAAACCTATTGCCAACATAATTAGCTCTCGTGGATGCACCAATCTTTGTTTATACTGCTTTCAGATATATCGAGATAAGACCATACGATATAGGAGTGCAAAAAATGTGGTAGATGAGCTTGAGGAATGTGCCGAAAGATACGGATTTAAAGAGGTTAGATTTCTTGATGATCAGTTTACGGGCGATTATGATAGAGTCATGGAAATTTGTCAAATGATTAAGGATCGAAAAATAAACTTAACCTGGTATGCATCAGCCATCGCGGGTACGGTTGATAAAAAATTACTGGGAGCAATGAAAAGTGCCGGATGCTGGGCCATTTTATTTGGAGCAGAATCGGGTGTGCAAAAAAATTTAGATACTCTGAAAAAAGGAATAACACTGGATCAAATCAGTTCATCTGTTAAATTGGCAAAAAAAGCGGGTATAAGACCTTATACACCATTCATGTTTGGCATTCCTGGTGAAACATTTGAAGATGGACTTAAAACCATTGAATTTGCATGTAAAATTAATCCTTATTATGTTGATTTTAATTCATTAACCCCTTTTCCAGGAACGACTATTTACAATGACCTTGATAAATATGGTACCATGCTCAAAGACACGGATAACTTCACATTTCAACACGCAACCTTCATTCCCAATACACTTACCAGAGATGAAATAATTAAATTACGCGAACTTGCATTTAAGCGTTTTTATTCAAGATGGCAATTCGTTTTAAAGAGAATATTTTTAATCAGAGGATGGTCTGATATCGTTACTCTTTTTAAAGGCAGTAAAAGCCTTTTTTGGTTATATTTTGGAGCCAATGTATTTAATCCATCCTATTTCAAAGATAAAAAGAAAAGTAAAGATCAAGATACCGAGTTATGAATTGATTATAGTTTCATGTGATTCCTATCTTTGAATTAATCAAGATGATATTTAAAGCCGGCAAAAATATTAAAACAAATTCATCCAAACTTAGAAATATTATTTTTTCAAATAAATATTTTTTTTTTAAAATACAGATAAGCTTAATTTTGATTGTTATGGCTTGCTTATACAGCAATTGGAAGGGAAGATCAATAGAAGTGACATATGAAAAATGTTTATCAGATCCAGATAAATATGATCAAGCTCTTGTATATTTTTATTATGGAAATATCACCAAGGTTAAAGAAAATGGGTTTTATTTTAATGTTAAAGATAATATTTATTTTATTAAAAATACTAAATTTTTTCCTAATAAAAACAAAACGTTAGATATCCAAGTGCGATTTACAAAAGGTAGTACAATAGAATTAACTGATTTTCAATACAGTAAAAAGTTTCCTATTACAATTAAAAAAGGCATATCAGCCATAGCCCTAATTATCGCTTTCTTCATGTTTGCTAAGGACTATGGTTTGGCAATTGACAAGTCTGGTATTTGTTTTAAAAAAAATACCTATGCCTGATACATTCACTCATTTTTCAATTTCTTATTTTCTTTCAAATAATAGATATATTAGTAATTATGGATCTATATTTATTATTGGGTCTGTTCTTCCAGATATTTTAGGGCGTGTACCTGAGCTATTTTTCAAAGATCCTTATTGGATTCTTGCTCCATTTCACTCACCATTGACTTTATTGGTAGTATGTTATTCTCTTAGCTTGTTATTTGAAAAACAGATCAGAATTTCTATTTTTAAATATCTCTTTATAGGGGCAATGTTTCATGTAATTGTCGATCACTGTCAAATTCAGTTTGGATATCGAATCTATTATTATCCAATCTTTCCATTTTCATTTTGGGGTTTCCAGCTCCCAGTATTTCATCATGTCGACAATAGTTTGTATCTGGTACCATTTTTTATAATTATTTTTTTTTGTATGTATGTGAGAAGATATTTTTTAAGACAAAAATATAAGTCCCCTATAAAATTTTAGCATTTAATCACGTTTATATATCAAGTTTAAAAGATGAACATGATAAAAGTAATAACAGATGTGGAAGTACCTAAAAGGTCAAGTCTGGGAGGTAAAGCATTTTCATTATGTACTCTAAGTAAAGAGGGTATCAACATTCCAAAAGGATTCATAGTCACTTGTGAGGCTTTCTTTAGATACTTAGAATACAACTGCATTAGAGATAAAATTGAAAAACTAAGTTCTGAAATAAACCGTGAAAATTTACAGGAAAAAGTTAAAGCTATTTATACCCTTACTCAAAATAAGGAGATGCCGCCTGAAATATCTCAAGAAATTCATGATCATTTGAAGCTTCTTAATAATAAAGCAGTAGCAATTAGATCATCTGCTGTAAGTGAAGACAGTGCCAAATCATCTTTTGCCGGTATGCATGATACCTTTTTGAATATAAAACCCGATCTAAGTAGTATCATCAAAAATATAAAAAGATGCATGTTATCGTTATTTTCAGAACGAGCCGTCACTTATCGGCTAATAAAAAAATTAGGACTTATAGAAGGGATAGCTGTTATTGTGCAAGAGATGATACCAGCACAAGCAGCAGGTATAACCTTTACAGTCCACCCCATGATCAAAGAATGTATGTTGATTGAGGCATCCTATGGTATTGGGGAGTTAATTGTGAGCGGTAAAATAGAACCTGATGCCTATACCATAAAAAGAGGCAGTTTCAAAATATTGAATAAAACAGTTGGCCTAAAAGATAAAATGTGTATTGTTGATAATAGTGGATGTAAAACCATTGCTGTAAAAAAGGACATGATAGATAAAGATGCATTAAAAGCTAATGAAATAGAAAAGATATCCAAAGAGTGCTTTAAGATAGAAAATATCTTCAAGGGCCCACAAGATATAGAATGGTGCATTTTGAATAATAGAATATGGATCCTTCAGTCAAGAATAATAAAGGAGGTTATGAAATATGGGGTATGAACAAATTATAGATCATTTAAATAGGAATAGTTCCAAGCAGACTGCACTTCTAATAAGGCATTCAGAACGGTGTGAACCAGGTAAAGATAATAATTATTATAATATCCCCCTGACTCAAAATGGGCGAAAAATGGCCAAAGATTTTGGTAAAAGCCTACCAATTGATAGAAATTTCAGGATATATTATAGCCCGCCTCCACGATGTAAAGAAACTGCCGAACAAATAAAAGATGGCCTATTATCTAGTGGAGGGTCGGTATCTGAAACAAGTCAACAAGATTTCCTGGGCACAAATTTTATAAACAGCCATCAAAAAATGGTTTCTCTGATTGAAAAGATCGGTATTTCAGCATTTTCTCGAAAATGGATTTCCAGAAATATTGAACCGGAAATCATAAGTGATCCATTTATGGTTATCTCACAAATATTTAATGGCTTAATCAACGCTTTTGAAAATAAGGGCCATACAGGTAATGAAATAGATATTCATATCACTCATGATTGGAACCTTCTCGCAGTACGGGATATATTTTTAGATTTAAAACATGAAGTGTTGGGAAGACCTGATTATTTGGATGGTTTATTATTTAGCTATAATAATGAAAAAATAAGTTTAAAATATAAAAATATAAAAAAAGAGTTTTATTATGGAATATCTGATAAGCTTGAATTGAAAGGCCTACCAGCAAGCCATGGCATAGAGAAAGGTGTCGTTAGAGTCATCCACTCTTTAGATGATTTATCAGGCATGGAGGATGGTGAAATATTAGTTGCTTCTGAGACAAATCCCCAATATCTTAGTGCTCTTTTTAAATCAAGAGCAATAATAACTGATCGAGGAGGCATCCTTTCACATGCAGCCATAGTTGCCAGAGAGACAGGGATTCCAGGTGTTGTAGCGACAGGACAAGCAACCAAAATCCTTAAAACCGGAGACTTGGTAGCCATTGATGGTGATAATGGGTTTATTTATCAGAAAGGAGGATTAAATGAGACAGAATGCAGATTATTCAGAAAAGATTATGATGGCATATGATGCTGTTGCTGCCTGGATTGTGAAAGGACTGGGGGACCCCCCCCAATGGCCAAGAAATGCAATGGAGTGGGTGTATTTTCAGAGCCGGTTTTTTCCAAAAGAATTTCTGAGTCTGGTGAGTAGGCTTGAAGAAAAAGGATATAACCTTGAATATGCTGCACGGTTGATGCGATATCCTTCAACCATTACACATTGGTTATATTTTCCGGAATCAAATTTTGGTTGTAGCGAAGAATACTGGGCACGTGATCTTTCATCCCAAGAAGGAGTCGATTTTATAGAGAAAACTATAGATCTTTTGTATATTCTTAGAGGTTCAGATGTATTTTGCGAAGGATTAAGAAATACATTATTGAGTCATGAAGATATTACAAATATTATGTACCAGCATGAATTTATAGGTGTTGAAAATAAGCCTGAAATCTCAAAAATTGTATCACTTTTAAATATGGTTCTATGGCACTATACTATTCTCATACAAGGGGGCTCAAGAGTCTATTCTCAGGAATTGCACGGCCCCTATCCATTAAATGACAGTGAGATACTTTTTATTAAAGAATACTCCGCATTAAAGCCTGAAGGTATATGGGAATTCACTTCAGCTTTGGACTATGAAGAAATTACATTTTATGAAATCTATAAAGATATTGAAATCAATATAGACATGTTTGGACATTATTTCATTTCAGAGCCCTCATACAAAAGTCTTAGCAAAGTTGCTATCCTTGTAAACAAAGAAAACATTAGTATGCAAAATATTAAGCCACTATATGAAAAATCATCACAGATCTTAGAAGCGGGCAATTCAATAGTGGCAAATTTCAATCGTACTGAATGGACAAAAAAGTGGATTGAATTGGGGTATCTGGCCTTAAAACCATTTAGAGACATCTTGAATGAAAGCTGGTATCCCCCAGCAGAGATCTTATCTATGGCTGAGAGCGCAGAAGAAGCAAAGCTTGCAGACATAAGCTCGGATTATCATTTAAACTTTGTTAAAAATACGCTTATGTCATGCAGTAAGGAAGATGCCATAGAAAAGATTAGAGATATGCACCTTAAGGCTATATACCATGAATAGCTTAAATATATTTTAATGTTAATCCCATGAATCCCATGGTTGAATTACCAAATCAAAGAACTCTGCAACATTTTCTTTTACACAAACAGCATTTGGCCGCGGATACTACCTCTAAAAAAAAGAAGGTTGTAAATATTGTGAAGGATATTTGTGCCTTACATGCACAGGTTCCAACCAGTCCATATATTTCATTGTGGAATAGAATGAACAATTTCCAAATAAAAGATTTAGAAGACTCATTATATCAGCAGCGTTCTCTTGTCAAAATATGGTGTATGCGAGGCACATTACATATTATCCCCACAGAGAATTTAAGTGAGTATTACCAATCTACTAAAAAAATTGGGGCTAAAAAGCATTTTCACTTCAACCAATATCATCAGAAAATTGTGGATGTGTTAAGTAAAAATGAATCATTGACCGTTAAAGAAATTCGTTCTCAAATCATTCAACAAAAGAAAAATGAACCCGGTCAAAATTTGATCAAGGATAATCCAGGTATTATAAGAGAGATGTGTCACAAGGCATTATTAGTTCCTACTAAGCCAAAAGGACAATGGAAAAGCAACTTACATACTTATAATCTTTTAAAACAATGGTTGCCAACAGTAAAATTGGATATGGTGGATGAGTTAGAGGCCAAAAAAAAAATTATTATGCGTTATATATCAGTTTTTGGTCCTGTTCAATTAGAAGATATATCATGGTGGCTTGGAAGCCCTAAAAGAGAGGTCCAGGATATTTTGCCTTTGATAAGAGATAAGATTGAAGTAGTAAGACTTTCACAGATGAAAGGTATTTTTTTCATAGACCGATCTGATCTTGATTGCTTAAGGGAATTTTCAAACGATCGACCTTCTATACATCTTTTACCGAGGTTTGATCCATATATTATGGGTTACAAGAATAGAGAAAGGTTGATACCCAAGCATCATGAAAAGAAGGTATATTGGAGTACCAGAGCTGAAGTTTCAGCTTCAATTCTTGTCAATGGCCGCATTATAGGCACCTGGAGCAGTAAAGATGACAAGGATAAACATAGATTTACCCTTTCATTTTTCGATAAAGTTGATAAAAAACTGATTGATACCATTTTGGCAAATGCAGAAAAGCTTGTTGGATTTATAAGTGAGAAACATCCGGTAATCTCTATAAATAAATCCTAATCAACTTTAAATTTACTCAATTTTGAGGTTATTTAATAGGCAGTAAAAATTTTTTTACATCTGGTTCTTAAATTTTTTTTCGGGAGGATAATTTTAGAAGGAGGTTTCATATGGCCTATAATGACAGAGTGGGATATAAGGTTGTTGGTGTGATAAAAAAGGTTAAAGGATTTTGTAAGGCTGGTCATAAACCTGGAGATGAGATTGAGCTGAGTGGTCATGGCGCTGGAGGTTTGTGCGGATTCTTTTATCATGAATTGTTTCCCTATATTATTATGCTCCAATTTGGAGGCAGCTTTCCAATTGAATGGGAGGGAGATCCTGATGTTATTAATTTCGAATGTTTGGATAAGAAAAATGCTGTAACTTTAGAGTTAAGGCGGATAAAAGAGTAAATTCACCATGACGGATCCAAAATCACACTCACTATTATCACTGAAAGAGGCTAACAGAGTTGCAGTTACCATTGTGATGGATAATTATTCTGAGATAACACTCCCACTGAGTGAGAGTGTATCAGAAGTTGTTGAAAGAGCCCCTATGGCAATTGATGGTAAAGTGCTTCCTGATTCTCTACTGGCAGAAAATGGATTATCCATATGGGTCAAAGTATTTGGTGATGAAAAAACAAGTAGTATTCTTCTAGATGCTGGATGGTCACAGATCTGTGTACCTCATAATTTAAATGTATTGGGTTTAGATATTTCTGAAATAGAAGCTATAGTGTTAAGTCACGGTCACATGGATCATTTTGGTTCTTTATATCGGATCCTGCAATCATGTCATTGTCCCATAATTGTTCACCCTGATGTTTTCTTACCCCGATTTCACTCTTTGAAATCAGGCAAAAAAATAACCATGCCCAATCTCAAAGAGTCAGACTTGGAAAAAATGAAGGTTAAAGTCATTAAAACCAAAAAACCCTTTTCTCTAGGAAATGGATTTATATTCTCTTCAGGAGAGATCTTGCGCACAATTGATTTTCAAGAAAAAACCAATAAATTATATATAGAACGATTTGGCAAGGTAGAGCCTGATAGGGTTATGGATGATCAATCTCTGATCCTAAATGTCAAAGGAAAGGGGCTTTTAATTATAACAGGTTGTGGACATGCAGGTGTGGTAAACATTATAAGATATGCTCAACATATCACAGGTGTGGAGTTGGTATATGCCATTATTGGTGGGTTTCATCTCATGGGCCCTTGCCTTGAACAGCTTACTGAAAAGACCATATTCGAATTAAAAAAAATAAATCCTGTATGGGTAGTACCTATGCATTGCAATAGCTGGTATGCAACCCAAAAAATTGCCCAAAAAATGCCTGAACAATTTAAGCTGAGTAGTGTGGGTACAACATTTCACTTTTAAGCAAAGTCAGAAAGGAGTTTTAGAGATTAACCTTTACCTATGGCCTAACGCACTGTAATTGCGGCATATTTTATCAATCTAGTTTTAAGAGCCATCATTATAGGCATTATTTTTTCTCATTTTCCAATTTCATCGCCTTTTTGACAATTTTATACTTAACATGTAAGATCATGGTTTAGTAAGGTAATCAGAAAACAGTATTGGGGCAAAGCGAACTTTTTTCGATTTGCAGAAGATTTTTTAGCCCGCTTCCAGTTCAAAATGGATATTAAGCAATTTAAAAACCAGCAATTATTGGGATGATATAAAAATGAGTCATGATCATAGTAAAAAACATTTACTGGTTGGATGCTGTGGCATGTCTTGTGGACTTTGCCCGCGGTTTTATATTGTAGGAAAATCTAAATGCCTGGGTTGTAGTTTGGATTCACACGGTTTTTATTGCTCTACCTTCAAATGTTGTAATGTTAAGAAGTCACTCGAAACATGTGCTTATTGCCAAGAATCACCTTGTGACAGGTTAAACCGCATGAAAGACTGGAAAAGTTTTAATACGGGAAAAATCTGGTTACGGCATAATGAACAAATCAAAGAAAATGGATTAGAAGAATGGATAAAAATCCAAAATCAAAAAAAAGAATATCTTGAAAAGGCTTTAGAAGTATATGATGCTGATCGCTCAAAGAACATTATTTGTCTTTCATTCACACTCTTTGATATTAAAACTATAAAAAAATTAATGGAGGCTGCAAAGCTTGAGATTACAGAGAATGATAAAAAAATAAAAGCAAAAAAATTTAAAATCCTCATCGAAAAAATGGCCCAAGATAAGAAAATTAAATTAAAATAACCCCCCATCAGGCTATCTTCACAATAAATAGCATAATAATGCAATTTTCACATAAATTTAAAATCTTTTAAATTAAACAATTAATAATTTCTTTGCATAATGTTAGACTAAGGGAGTAGCAATGTTAAGGAATCCTTTGTGCCAGTCTAAAAGTTCTGATGTAAATAAGAATATTCCTTTAGATAAGTCACCTGCCAGTATTATTCTTTATCCAGTTGCAAATAAAGAAGTTGATCAGCAAGAAATATGGTCTCAACAAAGAAGTAGAAAAAAATTAGGAAATGGTATAGGTCTATACTTACACATACCTTTTTGCAAAAGCCTATGTACCTTTTGCCCTTTCACAAAATACATCTGGGAAAAAGATAAAGAAACTGATTATATCAAAGCCCTCAAGAGGGAAATTGACCTTTATACAAATCTTCCTCTCGTTAAAGGGAATGATATATCTACCATCTATTTTGGAGGTGGAACGCCTACATCTTTAAGTACAAATAGCCTTGTGGAATTATTAGATTATATTAAAGAAAAATTCAAAATCATCCAGCAGCCAGAGATCACAGTTGAAACACATCCCTTAACCGTGAGTGAAGATAAGTTGGCAAAAATAAAAGACAAAGGCGTCAACCGGATTACAATGGGAGTTCAGTCATTTTCAGATAACCTATTAAAAATTCTTGGTTGTAAACATAATAAAAAACAATCAGTTTCTGCGATCAAAACGCTCAAGGATATTGGATTTGATAGTTTCGGGCTGGATATTTTTTACAGAATACCTACACAAACAATGTATGATTGGGAAGAAAGCCTAGATATAGTCACTGAGTTTGAACCTGATCATATAAGTTGCTACAATTTAGGTGTGTTTCCAGGCACATTGTTACATAAAAAAATTATTAATGGGGAAATTTCAAAGCAACCAGATTTGACAGTTATGGTGGAGATGTATAAAAGGGCCAGAATTTACTTAGAGAAACATGGATATCAAGAATACACCATATCCAATTATATGAAGGGAGGTAAAAGCTCTCACTACCTTAAGTTAACACTAGAAGCGCCTCAGGGTCAATATTTGGGATTGGGTCTTAGCTCTTTTGAATACGCCAATGATTTTTATTCACACAAAGTATCATCTCTAAATGAATATATAGATATGATTGAAAAGAATATTATTCCATATTCAAAAGGAGTTTACATTTCAAAGGAGTTAAAAATGGCACGCTACATGGTGTTAGGGATAGGGTGTCTGAGGGTAAGTAAAACAGAATTCAAGAAAAAATTTAACCTCGATATCAATGAAGTCCATGGTGGCGTTATAAATGATCTTAAAAAGTGGAATCTTATTGGTGAAGATCACTCCTGGATATGGCTTACAGAAATAGGTAAGGAATATGCAGCCAGTATATCCAAAATGTTTTACAGCAATTCAAGTAAAGGTATTCTTCAAGGGGAAAAGGTATAATTCTAACTTTAGCAGTTAATTTGGGCAAACCTCGATGAATGCTTTTTCAGAAGTTATGAAATGTCTTTAAATAGTTTCACTCTAAAAGATATTCCTATTAAAAATAAGGTCTTAGTTGCCACCACTACAGGGGTTACAGCTCAAAATATACTTAGAAATTACAATTTTAATGCTTATGTATTTCATCAAAACCGTGTGATAAAAGATAAATACTTCTGTCTATCTAAGAAAAACAAGCAGTATATTTTATCTCACACTAAACATTTGTACGAAATTCCTTTGAATTATTGCAAATCCATTTTATCTAAGGCCTATTTAAAATCATTGTTAAACCTTTCAAATGGAGCCAAAGTATGTTTTGAAATGATGGTGTATGCTTTGGAAAGGGGATATATCATGCCCGGGGAAGTGGTTTATGCCGTGGCTGGTGAAAACTCAGGTTGGGATACAATTGTTCGATTTGAAGTGCCTGTGTTAAATCAGTTTCATCAGGGTGGGTATTCTGAATTTACAATCTGGGTAGATTCAAAGCAGCGGAATGTTAATTGGCTAATTAAAATCTTATCCCAAAAGAATGAATATTTACCAACAATTATCTATTTCTATCCCAAAGTCCTCAAAGAAGAAAACATTGCATGGATCCCTTATTCCTTGCTTGCTATTGCATCAGTTGTGGATCAGGATAAGTATTATTCATATATAATTGATAACAACCTGAACCATTACGAAACCTATTATGACGAGCTATCAGCGATTTCCTATAAAGTGATTATGGTTGGCATCAGTTGTATGATAGGTTACCAGATTATAGATATGTTAAACTTTGTATCTGAGGTTAAATCAATTAACCAAGATTTACCCATTGTTGTTGGTGGTGGCTTACCAACCATACAGCCAGATATAGTGCTAAGACACAAAAGTATAGACTACATCATTATGAGCCAAGGGGAGCAAACATTTCTGGAATTGTTGAAATCTAAAGGAGATAAGCATAAATTAAAGGACATTTTAGGTTTGGGCTTTAAAACTGAATCTAAAAATTGGATAAATGATTTAAGACCTATTATTAATAGACAGAAACTTCCTAATTATCCTTTTGAGTTGATTGATATTGGTAAGTATGTAAAAAGTGTTAAGGCCCTTGGGAAAAAAGCACTTAATTATATTTCAAGTCAGGGATGTCCCAATAAATGTGCATTTTGTAGTGACAATGCCATTTATCAGGGGCGATGGACAGCTAAGCCCATAGATAAAGTCATCAAGGAGATAAAATACCTGGTAGAGGTGTATAGTTTAGACTCAATAAAAATGCACGATTCAAACTTTATGGTGTCAGAAAATAGAGTCAATAGTTTTTGTGACGCACTTATAAATATGAACTTGAAAATTTATTGGGGGGCATCCATTCATCCCAAAATTTTATCAAATTTGAATGAGAAAACTCTTATTAAAATGAAAAAAACTGGATGTAAGCGTTTACTCATTGGGGCGGAATCCGGCAATCAAAAAGAATTAGATTTGATTAGAAAAGGTATAACAGTTGATACTATTTATAAGAACGCCAGTATATTGAAAAAACATAACATTGTGGGTACATTTACCATCATGATAGGTTTACCCTTCACAACTCAGGAATTTATTCTTAATAGTATACAATTGGCAAAAAATATTAATAAAATATGGGATCAACATATGACTGAGATACTTATCTATTTGCCTTACCCTGGTACAGACCTTTATAAATTAATCCAAAATGATAATTTTGTTGAGCCGGATGATTTAGAAGCCTGGGGTAATTATGAATATATTAAAAAGACTAATAATGAAAAAGATTATAGTGTGTATCTAAAGGCCATTGATGACATCAAGAAAAAGTCTATCAAGTCCGTGGATTGTTAAGCCGTTACCATTGGTTCAGATATCTTTATGAATAAAACTGTCAACTATATTGATTTAAGTGTTCCTATTGATGTAAAAATGTGGGAACCAAATCATTTGGAAAGAAAGATCATCGACCATAGAAAAGGAGCAAACCTATTGGGTAAAACAGTGATATCAATGAAAGGTACTAATTTTGTATTAAAAGCTATAGAACTCATTAAGAATAAATTAGGATTGGGCCTAAACTATAATGATTTTCCTGATAAGAAAGGATTATCCCTTTTTTTTTATAAATTAACAACACATACAGGTACCCATATGGATGCACCCTTTCATTTCGGTGATAAGACCAGTTTAGGTAAAAAAGCGAAAACAATTACGGATATTCCATTGAAATGGTGCTTTGGAAATGGTGTATTATTGGATCTGTACACTGATAGTAGTTCCGGACCTGTTTCAAAGAAAGAAATCATTACAAAATTAAAAGAAATAAATTATGATATTAAACCTTTTGATATTGTTTTTTTAAGGACAGAAGGTGATAAATATATTGGCGAACCCAGATATTTTAGTGATTTTCGAGGTGTCAGTCCTGAGGCTGCAGAGTATTTGATTGATAAAGGAGTCAAAATAATAGGCGTTGATAGTTTTAGCTTTGACCCGCCATTTCAAGTAATGATTGGAAAATACTTAAAAGAAAAAAAGAAAAAATATCTATGGCCGGCTCATTTTTTAGGAAGGACCAAAGAATATTGCCATATTGAAAGATTGTGTAATTTAGATAAAATCAAAAATCCATTTGGTTTTAAAGTATCGTGTTTCCCCATTAAATTGCTCGATAGTGATGCCAGTTGGTGTAGAGTGGTTGCTATAGAAGATTAACAGATTGTCTTTTTCCCTTTTCTTAATGACTGGTCTGCCTGCCTACCAAGATCCCTCCTTTCAGATAAATTGAATAGGCTATTTCCCACCTTTTCTATTAATATTACCCTTTCATTTTATTATGTCGATGAAAATATTTATCAAAACAAATAGATGTACAAGGGCCTCTAAGAATTGAATGAAAAGGAAGCGAGAGATTTAGAAATACTTCGAATTGATCCCGATCTTAGAGAGGATACACATCAATATAAAGGTTGGGTATTTAGTGTAATTGTTGCTTTGATTATTGGAATCAGCTTTCTGGTTGTTTATTGGCGGAAAAGGATGCCATTGAAAGTAGAGGTCATTGTTGCCAGAAGCACAATGTCAGGTCAAAATAGGGTAATTTTAACTGCTAGTGGTTATGTTGAAGCAAGGAGAAAAGCTACTATTGCATCAAAAATAACTGGCCGAATAAAAGAATTATATTTTGAAGAGGGTATGAAAGTTCACCAAGATCAGATTCTAACTCAATTGGATGATAGTGAAGCAAGAGCACAAATTGAATCTGCTGTAGCGAAATATAAAGTAACGAAAGCAGCTATTCAGGAGATCAAGACCAGTCTGAAATACGCCCTTAAAACATTCAAGAGATATTCAATGCTCCGAGAAAAAAATGCAATCAGTCAAGCGATGCTAGATAAGTCAGAAACAATAGTTGAAAACCTAAGGGCTCAACTAACTCGGGCGGAAGAAGAAATGGTTTTATCCGAAGCAGGTATAGCTGTTGCAAAGCGACATGCGGATAATTATATCATTAAAGCACCCTTTGCTGGAATAGTTGTTTCCAAGGATGCCCAGGTTGGGGAAATTATTTCTCCGGTTTCGGCGGGTGATGGATTTACTCGAACTGGCATTTCAACAATTGTAGATATGAATTCACTGGAAATTGAGGTTGATGTCAACGAATCGTATATTTCAAAGGTAAGGATCGGCCAGAGGGTAGTGGCTACATTAGATGCTTACCCGGATTGGAGAATTCCTGCCAATGTAAGGGCCATTATCCCTTCAGCCAATCGACAAAAAGCTACAGTAAAAGTATGGATTGCTTTTGAAAAGTTGGATCCGAAAATTCTTCCAGAGATGGGAGTCAAGGTTTCATTTTTAAATGAAAATCAGATAACAAATAATAGACCAGCAGTGCTCGTTACCGAGAAAGCTGTCTTTGAGGCAGGGGAAAAAAAGTATGTGTATATATATAGAAATGGCATTGCTGAAAAAAGAGCTGTCTTAATAGGAAAAACGTTCGAATCACATGTCGAAATCCTCGCTGGGCTCTCCGATGGGGAACGAATTATTGTCAAGTGGGAGGGTGATATTCATGAAGGGCATAGGGTAAAAATAGATCCTTCCGCATAATGATGAGTCTTCTGTCAGAGAATAGGTAAGAGGGGGTAATAATATGGTCAAAATCAATGATATAAATCAGAGTCAAACACAGATTCAGGTAAGGAACCTTAATAAGATTTATAAGCGAGAGGGTGAGACAATCGATGTTCTCAATGGATTGAATTTAGACATAGATAAAGGTGAATTTGTTGCCTTCATGGGTCCCAGTGGTTCTGGAAAAACCACTCTTCTCAATCTATTGGGTGGCCTCGATAAGCCGAATTCGGGTACAATCGTTATAGAAGGTCAAGATATTACCAAAATTCCTGACAAGAAACTGACTCGCTGGAGGTCCCGTCATGTGGGATTTGTATTCCAGATGTTCAATCTTATTCCAGTGCTTACCGCCTTTCAAAATGTAGAATTACCACTTCTCTTAACTAGACTTTCAGCAAAACAGCGACGGGAACATGTGGAAATTGTTTTAAGCTTAGTAGGTCTTAAGGACCGGATGCATTATTATCCCAGGCAGCTTTCTGGCGGGCAAGAACAGCGAGTTGCCATAGCACGGGCTATTGTGAATGATCCTACGTTTCTTTTATGTGATGAGCCAACTGGGGATCTTGATCGTGGAAGTGCAAATGAGATCCTAGAGCTTCTTGAACGGCTAACTGCAGATCAACAAAAGACTATCTTGATGGTTACCCATGATGCTTTGGCCTCAAAACGAGCTCATACTATTCTTCATCTGGAAAAGGGTATACTTGTAGAGGATTAAAATAAGGAGAGTTGAGAATGCGATATTTCAGTTTGATCTGGGCAAGTATTACACGGAAAAAGACAAGATTAATTCTCACTATCGGTTCCTTTGCTGTTGCTTTATTTCTCTTTGGATTGCTTATCACCATACATACTGCTTTTTATCAGGGATTAGAAACATCTGAGGCTGATCGATTAATTATCCGGAGTAAAATCTCTCTTATTATGTTGCTCCCTTATAGCTATAAGGAAAAGATTAAGCAAATAGAAGGAGTAAGGGCTATAACCTCTGGTACTTATTTTGGTGGGGTCTATCAGAATGAACGGAATTTCTTCCCCCAATTTGCCATAGAAGCAGATAATTATTTAGACATATATCCTGAGTTCATTGTCCCGGAAGATCAATGGGAAGAGTTTAAAAAGGATAGACAAGGCTGTGTTGTAGGAAAAGGATTAGTGGAGCGATTTGGCTGGGAAATTGGAGACCGTGTACCATTACAGGGAACAGCTTTCCCAGGGGCATGGGAATTTAATATCTGTGGGATTTATGAAGGATCCCGGAAAGAGGATGATTTATCTCAGTTCTGGTTCCATTACAAATACTTGGAGGAACGAAGCCAAATAATAAATGGAGAGGTGGGCTGGTATGTAGTAAAGGTTGCAAATCCTGAAAAATCCTTAGCCATAACCCAGAAAATTGATGAGATATTTACCAATTCACCAGATGAAACAAAGACTGAACCAGAAGCCATGTTTGCAGCCAGTTTTGTCAAACAATTTGGAAATATCAATTTGATCTTACTTACTATTGGTGGGGTTGTATTGTTTACTTTATTATTAGTGACCGGGAGCACTATGGCCATTTCCGTTCGTGAACGAACAGGAGAACTCGCTATATTGAAAACCCTCGGCTATTCAAATATTTTGTTGTTGTTATTGGTTTTGTCTGAATCTATTACTTATGCATTAATTGGAGGTGGAGTAGGGATTGGAATGGCGAAGTTATTCACCCTTCGAGGTGATCCTACACATGGCATGTTACCGCTTTTTTATCTATCCCCTTTCTATATTGCCATTGGATTATGTATTACTTTAATAATTGGTTTTTTTTCAGGATTAATTCCGGCAGTGAACGCAATGGGCTTGCGTATTGTTGAGGCCTTGAGGAGAGTATAAATGCTTAGAATACCAATAGCCTATAATATCCGAAACTTAAGGGTGAGATGGGTATCCACACTTGTGGCTCTTACCGGAATTGCCGGAGTAGTTACTGTTTTTGTAGCCATGCTCTCCATGGCCAAAGGATTCCAGGAGACATTAAAAGCAACTGGTTCCGAAACCAATATCATGGTTCGCAGAGGAGGAAGTACATCAGAAATGGAAAGTGTCATATCTCTCGAACAAGTAAAAATTATAAGTAATGCGGCCAGTGTAAGCCGTGATGACCACGAGAATCCGATTTTTACTTCTGAGGTGGTAACAATTGCTGCCCTGCCGATGATATCTACATGTACAGAAGCTAATGTCTCAGTCCGTGGGGTCTCTCAGGATGTGCTTAGGGTGAGAGACAAAGTAAAAATAGTAAGGGGGAGGTTTTTTAAGGCAGGATTTCCAGAACTAGTAGTTGGGAAAAACGCTACTGAACTATACCAAAATCTACACCTTCATAATTCAATTCAATTCGGTGGGCAGGTTTGGAAAGTCGTTGGAATCTTAGATGCGGGAGGGAATGCCTTTGACTCAGAGCTATGGTGTGACGCTTATGTGTTAAACCAAGTCTACAAACGACCAACAAATATTTTCCAATCTGTAACCGTAAAAGTAAAATCCTTTGACTCTTTTTTAGAATTCAAAGATACGATTTCAACCGATCCCAGATTAAACGTGACAGTGGAACGAGAGGTGGATTATTACAAGCGTCAAGCTCGGATGATTGTTACAATAATTCAGGTGTTGGGCTTTTTAATTGCCGCCGTGATGGGAATTGGGGCCATATTTGGCGCACTCAATACAATGTATGCTGCCGTATCGTCCAGAACGGTGGAGATTGCTACCTTAGGTGCTTTGGGTTTTACCAGAGGAGATGTGGTGTTATCCTTTATTTTAGAGTCTCTTCTCATTGCTTTATTGGGAGGAATTATAGGCTCTATTATCATCCTCCCCTTAAATGGATTTACTGCTTCCACTATTAATTGGGCCACATTTTCTCATTTGGCGTTCGCCTTTCAGATAACACCGGATTTGATGTTGGGTGGCATTTTATTTTCTTTAATTATGGGTTTCCTGGGCGGATTGTTCCCCGCTCTCCATGCTTCTAAACAATCTCTTGTCAATACCTTAAGGGGGATGTAATCCTAAAATATCTGAACAATCCTTCCTGGTGCAACCTTAGGATGGGCTCCAAGTTAAGACTTTAATTTTCCTTTATATAAGTGATATCTTTTTTTGGTGTATAATTAAAGAAAATTCTAAGGGTTAAATAATCTTTTTTCCTGAACGATTTATCTCTAAAAAAATTTTATCTTTATTTATTTTTTCGCTTATTGTACAGGGGAATTTTTGAATTAAACCATGGGATTTTCAAACAGGCTGGAATTCAGGCTTTTTGGAAATTCTTGCTTTTACCAAGGCAGGTTTTATCTGTATAATTTTATCGTGCAGTTGATCCCATAAGATGGTTATTTTATGTACTGATTCTACTTATCCTCTTCTTGTTTAGAATTTTCTTTGTTTCCTTTGTAAAGTATTTTTCTTGCCTTTTTATAGAGTTCTTCAGGTACTTCTATAAAAGAGTTTTCGATTTGTTCAATCTCCCTTATTATCTCAAGTTTTTCCTTACATTCAGAGCAACAGAGCAGATGGCCTTCAAAGTGTTCCTTTTCCTCCTCGTTAAGTTCCTTATGAACAAACAGGCAGAAAACATCATTAGTTGGACATCCACCTCTGGTGGGGATAACTCTATGCCTTACATGTTTATAGAGTTTTTTTAAAATACTATCTCTTTTATCTTTTTTTTCCATTTATCTAAACCTTCCATACAATTAAATATACGATTTAACCCGACTTCCAGATTTTAAAAAAATAGTCTTATTTTTCAGGGCATTTTCATTTTTTCAGTCACTATATTATTCCTTTGACCACCATTTTTTTTGTTTCATTATTTCATAAGGCATATCAAGCAGATCGTATATTTTCTTATGTTCCTTCTCAGGTGTTGAGCCTTTACGAATGCGGAGCACCTTTCCTGTATCAGTAGGCAGCACAATAGTTACTGCTTGATGGGTGGAAAGCTTTTCCCTGATCGTGCCCCAGGAGATATGGACCCCTTTATCTAAAAACATCTTCTCAATACATACCAAAAGATGATAGGCAAGCAAACAAAGGAATATGTTGGTCTGGGCTCTGTACTGGAGGTGATGGAAGATAGGACGCTCCCACAAGGGATTCTTCATATCTCTGAAGGCAGCCTCTACGCGGGTGAGGAAAAGATAGGTTTTGACAATCTCCTCATCTGTCATATCCTTACGATCAGTCCTCATCACATAACTGCCATCCAGTTTCTCGGCTTTTTCCTTTTTCTCTGTACTTTCTTCACAAACTAGTGTTTGATCAAAATCGATGGTGTAATACCGGGCAATCCTGGAATATCTCTCCTTGAGACGACCGATTGTCTGTTGGATCTTGGGCTCCTTTTTGGGTCTGCCATTTTGGATACGGAGTTTTAGTTTTTCTATATCCTTGAGAAACTTCTTTTCCTGCTTTTCTCTGATAGCACGGTCCTTTTCTTTTCTCCCCTCTGAAAGACAAAGGATGTACACCTCTTCCTCTGTCTGCACCCGTTTGATGAGTATCTTTGATTTCTTCTGAGAGGGATTATGAGGTAAAGGGGTGCGCAGGAGTTCCTGCCATCCTGTGTCGTCTTCAAATTCATCAAGCCACTTATTCCGCTCCGGTTGCCGAGCTGCAACTATATAGTGATAATTTTTCTCCTTTATCTGTTTTATGTTCTCTTCAAAGGACATGCCACGATCAACAATAACTGTTCCCCTTTTTTCTGTGCCTACTCGTTTCTGTAAAGTGTCGAGCATTTCCTCCAGAGTAGTGCTGTCCTTTCGATTCCCATCAAAAATCTCATGAGCCTTCGGAAAACCGTCACCATCAATCACAAGCCCAATGACAAGCTGCTTGCAATCAGGCCATTTATCTCGACTACAGCTACGTTTTGCCTGAGGATTCTCGGGACATTCCCCTTCAAAATAGGTGAAGGTAAGGTCACACAGATAAAGGGTTGTATCCAGATTAAAGAGGCTCTCTTCCCTTTTAGCAAGCTCTTTTTCAATATGTCCCCGGCCAGGATAAAGCTTGTCCATGGTCCGGTAAAGGGACTCATCGTTCAGAAGGCTGAAATCCTTGTCCAGTATATCATTAAGGGCTGTACGATTAATCCAGTCAGGCATAGCAAGCTCTGAAGAGGGGGCTATTAGTCGATTCAGGGTCATGACCTGGATGAGAATCCTTGCCGGCTCTGAAATGTCCACCTCTTGCAATATCCGATCAAGTTCAAGCCGCTGCCACATCTGGTGGCCCACATGCACAGGACCTGCCTCCCGATGGTTCTCTGTGGTGACCTTATCCATGCGCACTTCCACAATATCAGTAGGCGTTTTGAGTTTTTCCTGATCTGCTTTGTCAGTGGATACACCCTTTTGTTTTTCCTCATATACTTTGGTCTTTTGGACAATCTCATCAACCTGCGAATCAGGGCCTTGGAGAAACATCTGTCCGGCAAGAGAAGCCTCAACTTTCCTTGCCAGTTGAAGCCACTCTTCTCGTGGACGGGGCTCAAGACTGCCGAGGGAGCAAATGGTTTTTTGGCGAGGTCCTTTGGGGGTTTGAAAAGACTCCACAAGAAGGTAATTATCGTAGGTTTTGTCTTTATACTTTTTTGTTGTTTTTCTAATGTACATAGGTAACTATATATCATAACATATTCTCTATGTAAAATTATATTAAAATATTTTTCGTCACTTTTTTGAAAATTATCTTGTCCATAGCCTCATTTTTTATACTCTTTGCCAAGCGAAAATTGCTTATTTTTTTGGTGAATTTTTCTGTGAAAAAATTCTGCTTTATTTACCCTTTCTGTAGAAGTTGGGCTAGACTTATATTTGGTCAAAAAGACCCTGCTTGGGTCTGTGGAGAAGAGGGTGTCCAAAAGGCCTCTTTCTAGGATCAGGCACTTGCCTTGTGCACTGATTTGTCCGGAAAAGTCAAACAGATGCTCATTATTGTGGCAGATGCCTATTTCTCCAAAGCCCCATTTATTATAGGCTCTTTAGAGCCGAGATCAATGCGGATCAGCCTTAGTTTAAAGGGGTAGTTGGTAATCCAAACTGTTCACACATCTTTTTTGATACCGGTGTGGGATATATTATAACAATTTTTTCATCAAGCCAGAGGCAAAAAATCTTCTGGCAACTTTCCATAAGTTTATAGGAAGCCTTACACAGAAGTGAGCTCCTTTATTAAGGATCAGATGAAAGAGCTACAATGCCGCGGATATCCCCTATCCAATAAGATAAGGTCCTGAGGGCCAATATATGCAAAGTGTTGAGCGGCTAAGTAACGCTCTCCTTGAGATTTAGGAGCAATGAGGGCATCGTTGATTATATGATTGAGTACATCAAACATCTGAGACACCCTGGCAACAGGACAACTCTCCCCTTTGGCAGGATTCCAGGTGCCAAAATAGTCGCTGACTTCTTCGGTTCTCGGTACCTTTGCAGTGGAACCATCTACTGCCAATAGTCGAAAACCATGCCATGTCTTAGGAGAGAAATGTTTCGTGAAAAATTCAATCCCTTTGTATATAAGTTCTATAAAAGCCGAATGGCTGAGTTTTTTCATGCCTGGCAAAAAGTACTGTAAATGACCTTCCTGTCAGCTACATCGGAACCGGAGACGGCTTTGAAAAAGCTATCAATCTCATTTTGTATAGATGGCTTTAAAAGATTCATGAGGAATAATATAACAGTGATAAAATGATTAGGTGAAAAACTGCAACAGTTGAGAATAATTTAAATTTGATTATTGTTTTTATTTTATTTATTTATTTATTTAATAATTATACCCCTTTTCTCTAAATTTTTTAATAAAATCTCTCTTACTCTTCTATTACTTTCAAAAATTTGAGATCTTGTATAGCCAAGGAGATTAGCAATATATTTCGAATCCTTTTCATCCTCATAAGTAAGATCAAAAATAAGTTTTTTTTGATTAGAAATATTAGAATAGGTCTCCATAAATGCATTCCTAATACTTTCAATACTTATATAATTCTGTTCAGATTGATTTGAGATATTTAGATCTTTTCTTATATCTTCAATGCATACTATTTCTGGAGAAGACTTTTTGAAAAATTTTTTAAAAGTATCTTTAATAAAACTTTTAAGTATTAATACAAGATAATACTGGGGAGATGATTTATTTGGATTATAATTTTCCAACTTTTCAAAATTATTCTTTTGTATATATATAAAAAAGTCTTGGAATAAATCATCTGGTTCGATTCCTACACTTTTAAGATTATCTTTTTTATTATGAATAATTTTATAAATTAAACGAATATATCTTTTAAGAAAATCATCAGGAGAATCTCCAAAAAACTCAGGAAAATCTTTATTAAAAAAATTTTTCATACTTAATACCTTTATTGTTCCTATAGTTTTTAGTCCTAATTTAGAGCACTCTTCAATAGAAAGGTTTGTAAGTGTCTATTGCTTTAAAATCGACCAGTGAATCCGGATTTATTCCAACCATTTTCAGAGCGTAAGCGACGCTGATTTTTAATTATAAAAATAGTCGATTTAAAGTTAATAAATTTTTAATCAATAATATCGCCTCCTTACAATTAACATAACCTCATGTTACAAATAATAAGTGTTTTCTTTAATACCTTTAGTTTTTTGATTTTTTTCCTTCCCCCTTTATGGTTTAAAGCTTGGAGATAAATTTTTCGAATTTATTGACGGTCTGTTTTATATAATAATCAAGAACAGTGCCCAATATAAAAACGAGTAATGTCATGTAAAACAAATAATTATAAAATTGAAAAAGCTGATCTTTTTAAGAATAAAAGTGATATATTGTTGGTCTTTTTCTAACACTTATAAGGCTAAGAATATATAAACATTATAAGTTTCTGATAATGTTAGTTAAGAACTAATATGTTAATTATCTACTAACCCAGACACATAGTATGAGATGACTCCTTACTACTAAAAAAGAGATTTTAATCGTAAGCCCATTTATCAGAAAAAGACGTACCCACCAAATGATACAACAGCTAAAAATATCAACCGGGAAAAATATCCGTGTCATCATCGTGACAAGTCCGAAAGAGGATTTTACACCAATTGATCGGGAAATCTATATTTAATTTTTCTATTTATATCTATAACAAATGTGATTGTGTGTGTGTGATTGTGATTGTGATAGGAATTCGCTTTTGTGAATAAAAGTATAAACAGGATTTTCAATTTTTGTCAAGACAAATATTCAAATAAAATTTTAGCAGAAAGTGAAAAGGGTAATAATTTACCAGAGAAGGAGCATCGCTGGAAAGTGGAAAATACTCTGAAAAGGCCAAAAGAGGTTCCTTTGATGACAAATTTAGGCACACCAATAGTGTAAGATATTGGTGGGGTCCTGATAGGGCAGGTTATGTGGGAAGATAATCAAAGAAACTATAGTCGTAGACTGTCTCTTCAATTATTTTGTCTTTCTTGTTCATCGGAGGACTATGAGCTTGAGGCTGCCATAGGTCAAGGCGCTTAAGAATCTTTTCGATGGTTTTCGGCTGATCAATGATCAAAATTATTCTCATAAGATGTGAACAGCGGGGATATGAAAGGGGGCTGGTAAAAATCACAGATAAAGGCAACATGTGTTACCTATAGTTGTCCGGATCCAAATCAAATGCCCTCATCATGACAAATGCCTGGAAAACCTTTCAAGCATGGCAGGTTGAAGGCCGATATATTTATCGAGAATAAAAAGGTTATGATCTCTATCTCAGACACAGGGATAGGAATTTCGGAGGAAGATTTATCGCAAATATTCAACAGATTCTTTCGTGGAGACATAGAAGAAAAGGGCATAGAGTCCGGCAGCGGGTTAGGATTAAGCATAGCCTCATCCATTGCCAAAATCCACAAAGGCAGCATTCGTGCGGAAAGCAAACCCGGAGAAGGTGCTACCTTTACCGTATCCTTGCCTGTTCTATGATATCTCTATCTCTCTTCTTTTATATTTTTCTTCACAATGACATATGTTCCGTTAGATTTTGCCTTTCCAAGATTAAAATTTTTTAATTTGTTTTTAATCTCTTCTTAATCATCAATTTGTTATACTTATAATAGATTCGTTTTAATTTATAATTTTCAAGGAGAATATGTATGAAAAAAATTCTTATACTGGATGACGAAGAGAGAATTCGACGGATTTATAAGGAACTTTTAACTCACGAAGGTTATGAAATCATTGAGGCTTCAACCGCACTGGAAGCCCACTCAACATTGAAAAACAATAAGATAGACCTGATTCTCTTGGATATAAAGATTCCGAAGGTGAGCGGTAGTGTCATGTACGATGTGATAGAACAGTTCTTTAAAAATTTAAAAGTAATTGTCAGCAGTGTTTATCCTATAGATCTGCAAAAAAGGATTATCCCCGGCGCTTACGATTATTATGATAAATCGCAAGGAACTGAGTTATTGATCCGGAAAGTAAATAACGCCATGCAAAATTGATTGATTAAGATTATAATTTTATATAATTACTTTCTTTTAGCTGAATCATTTTAAACTTCACTTTAACATGGAAGAAGCAGCATTAATATGGAAAATAATAAGGATTTTCTCGATTTTTTAGATCTTTGCACTCAAAAAGACAAGATTGCATGGAACAAGTTTATCAATAAATACAGCAACTTGATTTATAATTATATTATAAAAACGTTACAAAGGTATAATTACTTTTTTCAAGAGGATGTGCTTGAAGAGATCTTTAACAGCGTCTTTTTGGCACTTCTGGATAAGGATTGCAGAAGGTTAAAAAATTTTAGAGGCCAGGATGAACGGTCTTTTATGGCTTACCTGAGAGAAATTGTTTTTAACTTAACCATAGACTTTTTGAGGGAGCAAAAAAGAATTGTTTCTTTGGAATGTGTAGGGCAAGTTGACCTGGACAAGGATAAGGATAAAGAATTGGATACTCTTTCCCTGTTAAAAACTATCTCAATTTTAAAGGAAGGGCTTTCAGAAAGGTATAAATATCTTTTTAAATTGATTTATGAAGAGGACCTGGGAATGTCGGAAATAGCGAATATAATGAATTTAAAGCTTAATGCAATACACCAAATGAAATTTCGCATGATAAATACCATTATTGATATAGCAAAAAAGAAGAATTTATATCATGAACTGGCAGAATTGTCTCTTCCAAATTATGCATAGGATATTTTATTATCATTACAATGATCTATTTTATCTACTTCTGATTTCCTTTACATAAATAACCTTATTATCCCCTGCGGAATAAAAATCCTTGAGTATTGCTTCCTTTTTATATCCGCAATGGCTATAAAATAAACGTGCGGCTTCATAGGATTTTCGGGATGAAGTCTCAATATAAATACGATCTCCTTTCATTTCGGATATGATGGATTCGCTTTTTGTTAACAGCGCCTTTCCAATCCCCAAATTATGCAAATCCCGGTGAACTGCAAGCCAGTAAAGATCAAAACTTGATATTGTACCGGCAATCTTGCCAAAGCATGAATAACCCACCATTTTCCCGTATCGTTCGCCAAAAAGGAAATGATAATCGCTTTGATCCCCTTTCTTCAATCTTTCATCAGCCAATTCTATGGCGATATTCACCTCCTCCGAAGAAAAAACGCTAGTGGATTCAATGATCTCAAGAATTTTCTCCGGATCATCCGCCGTTATCTCATTCCGGAAGATGAGTTCCTGATCATTATCCAGGATGTCAAGACCGATATTTATTTCTTTATAACCCGTTTTGTGACACAAAGATTTTAGTTTCATATAAATGCCGTATTAATGATTCTTTTTAAAATGTTACCGGAGCTTAAACCAGCCCTTTGAGCCGCAGCGATAAATCCACTGTCCGGAGCCAGGCATGGATTGGCATTAACCTCAAGCACCCAGGGAAATCCATGCATATCAATTCTGAAATCTACCCTGGCGTATCCTCTTAATTCGAATAAATTCCAACAGCTTACAGAGATAATGTTCAATTGACGAAGCAAATCGCCATCCATATCGGCAAAGTCAAAACACCGGCAAGTATGTTGGTATTCAAAGGATCCTTTCTCCCATTTTGCGGTATAATCAACAATTTTATATCTTTCTTCAGGATAATCCGTAAACAGGATCTCCGCCGGAGGAAGCACCTCCGGACCATTGCCGCTGTCCAAAAGGGAGATGTTAAATTCACGGCCATCAATGTAAGCCTCTGCAAAACAATCCCATCCGGTCTGAAAGGAACGAAGCCTGATATAATTTAAAAGCTCATCCCGGGACTTCGGATGAAATATGGAAGCCTGATTAAGGCCTTTGGAGGCATGTTCCCATACAGATTTTATTATATAAGGGCCGTCTCCATTTAAAAGATCTTCTCTGTCATGTTCCGGAGAGAACCATTTTGGCGTAAAGATGCTGGATTCTTCAAGCCTTTTTTTGGCAATCAGCTTGTTCGAGGTTGAAATTAAAGACTCTGTCTTTGAACCGGTGTAAGGCATCCGGATTTCATCCAGGAGTTTTGCAGCCTCATGAATCAAATTACCCTGCCCGTTTACTGACTCCACAAGGTTAAAGACCAGATCCGGATTGATTCTATGCAGTTCACCGGCAACTTTTCCAAAATCAAGTGAAAAACAAACCGGAATCGGTTCATTTCCCATATCAGAAAGGGCCTCTGAAATATATTCACATTGACTGATAATGTCCCGGTCATCTTCAGGTGCATCTTCAGCTACGTAATCATGCAAGATAACTATCTTCATTTTCTTTTTAAAATGACCCCTTGAATGGCTTTTTACGATTTTATCAATTTCAGGGGAATTTTGTTATTTTTTAATCCGGATTCCTCAATATGATTTATTCTTTTCATGGCAGATTTCATAATCATATTAATCAGATCCACATAATTGATATCAACCATATTACATAGAATCGGAAGATCAGAATGTACAGGATGTAATCCAGCCAATGGATTGATGTCAATTACATGAGGAAGACCCTGCGCGTCTGCCCGAAGATCTATCCTGCCCGCATCCCTGCACCCGAACCCCCTCCAGACAGCCAGAGCCATCCGTTTGGCTTTTTCTGCCACAGCATCATTAACCAGGCGATATTCCACCCTCTCTTTATAATTTTCCTTATTAAAGTAGGAATATATTTCTCCTTGCTCATTATCTTTTTTTACCAAAATTTCCAATACGCCAAGATCTCTTGAATCCTTGCCTGTACCTACAATTCCCACAGTGAACTCCCTGCCCGGAAGAAAGGTTTCCACCAGAATCGGCTGGGCATATTTAGTCAATAATCTGGAACAAACAGAGACAAATTCGCCCTGATTTCGTATCTTCGATTCATCGTTTATTCCCTTGCCGGTTCCCTCGGCTATGGGCTTTGCAAAAAGGGGGAAAGGCAGATCCACTTTTCGAATGTCAGCCTCCGATTCTATGATTGTAAAAGCGGGTGTAGGAATTCCCAGATTACGGATAATACGTTTGCTCATCCCTTTATGAAGGGTAAGGGAAAGGACTAAAGGATCGGAAAATGTATATGGGATTTCATAAGCATCCAACAGGCAGGGCACCTGGGCCTCCCGACCGAACCCTTTCAATCCCTCGGCAATATTAAATACCAGATTCCATCTGTCTCCCTTCACGAGACGGGAGGCTAAACTTTTGACATGTCCTATCCTGTCTGTCCTGAACCCTATAACCAGAAGGGCATTTTCAATGGCATCGATCGTTTCCGGTTTATCAAACTCTGCTGTTTCCTCAAGGCTGTATCCTGCTGCCAGATAATCCTCCCTGAGGTCATAAGTAATCCCGATAATCATTATATCTTACCTCATACATATGAAATTTCTTTGCCCGAAGCAATTCCTACTTCCAAAGGTTGGAAAGCTTCGGGCACAGAAATAATGGGGGGAGTTATTTTTTATCTTCTTGATTCCGTATCGGTTGAAGGTTCGTCTTCAGGCTCTTCTTCAAATTTATAAGGTTCCTGAGAGCCTTCATCTTCGGTATCCCATTTATAGGGAGCTTCTTTGATATCATCTTCATCCGGCTCCAATATTATAATATCATTTCCGTCACCCTCGGGCACAACAAACCATTCATCCTCTTTATTCTCTTCTTCCTCTGCCTGGCTGAATCTATAATCCATCTCATCAGCCCTCGCTATAACAGTTGTTTCTGGCTCATGAGAAGCGAAAGAGGGTGAATGCGCAAATATCAATGAGACCATAATTACTAAACACATGAAGCAAATCGCTAAAATTTTTCCTTTCATCTTAATTCTCCAAATCAATTAATTTATTATTCTTATAACGATATATCGGATAATGATGATCTTAAATCTTCTGAATGAAAGCACCCCCTTTCATCAAATCATATGAACCCTTTATCAAGCAATTTCCCTATGATCCGGATAACGGTATATAAGGCCTTCATAATTTTTTAATAATACATAATCCTCATCCCTTCCCATTACGGTTTCGGGAAATAGGGAAATTTTTCCGCCTCCCCCGGGTGCGTCAATGACATAAGTGGGTACGGCATATCCTGTGGTATATCCCCTTAACCCCTTAATTATTTCGAGACCTTTTTTTACCGGAGTTCTAAAATGCGCAGAACCCGATACCGGATCACATTGATAAAGATAATAGGGTTTTACGCGAATTTTCAGCAAACCATGGACCAATCTTTTCATCGTTTCCACATCATCATTTATACCCGATAATAAAACGGTCTGGCTGCCGAGAGGTATACCGGCATCTGCCAATCGAATACACGCATGACTCATTTCAGGTGTTATCTCATCCGGATGTGTAACATGTATGCTCATCCATAAGGGATGATAACGCCTGAGCATTCGAATAAGATGCGAATTTATTCGGTGCGGCAAGACAACGGGGACCTTGGTCCCGATCCTTAATAACTCGACATGAGGTATACGACGCAAGCGGCTGAGAAGCCAGTCCAATTTTTCATCCGAGAGGGTTAAAGGGTCCCCGCCCGATATAAGCACATCACGAATCGTTGGTGTTTTTTCTATATAGTTAATAGCTCCTTCCCATTTAGCCATATTTAAATGGGATTTGCCGCCAACACCTATCATGCGTGAGCGGGTGCAATAGCGGCAATACGTCGAGCAGAAATCTGTAACCAGAAATAACACCCGGTCCGGATATCGATGCACTATACAAGGGACGGGACTATGCGTATCTTCACCGAGCGGATCATCCGCTTCACCCGGACTCCTTAAAAACTCGGCGCTTACCGGGATAACGCATCGCCTTATTGCCTGTTTCGGATCCTTTCCGTCAATCAGGCTTGCGTAATAAGGAGTAATTGACATAGGAAGTGAGCCTTGGTGACCATTAATCCCTTCAATCTCATCCCCTGAAAGTTTGATTATCCTTTCTAATTCCTCCCTGCTTTGTATGCGATTACGCAGTTGCCACCTCCAATCATGCCACTGATAGGAGGTTACGTTAGGGTAAAAACGTTTTCGAAAGTAAGTGGTTCGTTCGTTTATCTCGCTATTAACGAATGAGTCCTGGTGGTCAAATACAATATAAGGAATCTTTTTGGATACAACCTTATTTACGTCTACATCTGTATTATCTTCACAAATAATGCTACTACCAGGAGGTTCAACTTCCTCCTTCATCTCAATCGAATTTCGTTTAATCATCTGTCTTTACCCTTTTCTAATAATTTAATATTTTTAAAACGTTACGCTCTGTTTTCCTCTAAAAATTCATCTTCGTCAAGCAATTCGTAACTCTCGACAAAAATGGATTTGCTTCCATCTTCATTAAGATTTATGAATCCTGTTATTTTTACAGGCTCGTATACCAGATTCAACAATTCATCCGTGAAATCATTTTCCTCAATAAGGTATTCCTCCTCATCTGATGTGGATAAGCAGATGGCAATAACATTATCATTTTTATCCCATTTCATGGCGGTTATAATGCCTTTAATGGTTACAGACGGCATAAAATGGTGATTATTCATAAAGCTCTCCTTGTTTTTCATTTCGATTATGGTGTCTTGCTACATAATCTAATCATGCATTTAAGATGCCAGCATTTAACATATTGATATATTTGAGATTATTTAAAAAAAGAAACTAAAACCGGAATCAAGAGTTCCTGTTTTTCATATATAAATCTTAATACAGTTCCTGTATTGACTTTAAAATCGGATCACTTTAATAATAACAAGGATTCATATACTTTAAATTCTTAGTAAACTACCCTGCTGCAAGCGGAAAAGATATCTTCAAAGGATTTTTTCATTCTCTATCACCGCAAGCAGCAAGGAATTAAACCCCAAGGGATCAGATCGAAAGGAACAGAAAAGAACTAAGAATAAAAGCGGGATTAGAAAAAGAAAATGAAATATAAAAAAATTCTTATATTTTTCAAAAAACAGGAACTCATAATTCCTATTTTTTACAAACTGCCATAAACAAAGATTTACAGAGTCATTACAGGGGTGAGGCTATTTAAATTCTTCCTTCCGAATACCATATTTTGTTAATAGTTTATGAAGCTGACGTGAAGTTATCCCTGCGCCTTTAGCTGAATCATTGATTCGACCATTATTTAATGTCAAAAGTTCTTTTAAATAATGCTGTTCGATGTTTTCAATCCCTCTTTGTCTGACTTCCGAGAGAGTAAGCGAGGTGTCCAGAGATATCTTGGCCTGAATCGAATCAAAATCAAAAAGGTCGCTGGGAAAGCTATCGGGAGTTAAGACAGAAGTGGCTTCCAGGATATAGGCCCTCTCGATAAGGTTTTCCAATTCACGAATATTGCCAGGCCAGTAATAATTTTCAAATGCCTCCAATACCCGGGGGTGAATACCGCTTATCTTTTTCAAATGGAGCTTGTTTAATCGCTTTAAAAAAATATTTGCAAGAAGTGGTAAATCTTCGATCCTTTCTCTCAAGGGGGGTATATCAATCGGAAAGACATTTAAGCGATAAAAAAGATCTTTTCGGAAAGCCCCTTCATTACTCAACTTTTTAAGGTCTATATTGGAGGCGGCTATAATTCTAACATCCGATTCAAGGATTTCGTCTCCGCCGATACGCTGAAAAGTTTTATCCTGGAGTACCTGCAGAAGCTTGATTTGAGCTGAAGAGGTAATCGTACCGATTTCATCCAAAAAAATCGTTCCCTGATGAGCTATTTCAAACTTGCCGAGCTTTCTCTGATGGGCCCCGGTAAAAGAACCTTTTTCATGACCAAAAAGCTCACTCTCGAGCAGGGTATCCGGAATAGCGCCGCAATGCACACTAATAAATTGATTATCACAGCGATTACTATGCCGATGGATAATCCTGGCAATTACTCCCTTTCCCGTTCCGGTCTCTCCTGTAAGGAAGACTGTTGTCTTGGTATGTGCGACCAATCTGACCTTATCAAAAACCTTTTTCATCACCGGACTGTTCGTTCTAACCGTTTCCAGGGAGTCATTATGCCAGAATTTGTCACGCAGGTAATCCAGCTCCGACTGCATCCTTATGGCTTCATAAATACTCTCCGTAATAAATTTAACCTCATCAGGATTTATAGGATAAGTAAGGTAATTGCTTGCACCTGCCTTCACGGCGTTCACCACTTCCCTTATAAGATCCTGCCAGGAAAGAATAATTATTTCAACTGTAGGAAAGGCATTCCATAATGGCTGGATATTTCTGTAATAATCCGGATGGCCTTTTTCATTGGTTATTTCCTGAAGAAACTTAATATCCACGAATATGAATTCATATCTTTTCTTCTGCGCCAATTCATAACATGATGCCCTGTCATGGACCTCGTCGATCTTATAGCCCGCTCTGAAACAGTTTCTTATTTCACGACATGATTCCTGATTATCCGTAGCAATCAGAATGGCCTTCATTGATTAAAACCTTCTGTCGGTATAATTAATCGGTCCTTTAATCATGAATTGATCTTTCCGTTTTGTCTGTTTAATTTTTTAATATCATCATATGTTTTTTTCTTGACTTCTTCCAGGCACTTAGGGCAGAAGCCATGACTGAATTCTATTTTAGAATTTTTATCAAAAAACAACTCGAAAGGCACCCAATTGCCATCGGTATCACAAATCTTTTTGCACATACAGCAGATTTTCAAAAAGGCTTCCAGGTATCTGATCCTTCTCAATAAATTAATCGTAAAAAAAACTGTAACAGTAGCTACAATTAATACAATAATTGATTCATAAATACCTTCCTTAAAATTGAAGGGGGTTTTAGGGGCATTAAATAATAAATTCGGCAAATCGATCGCTTCATCGATCCAGATAAAAAAGATTATAATGGCAAAACCAATGGATTCATAAAGCAATATCATTTTTTTCATAGCTAATTTGCCTTTCACTATACGGGAAAGAAATGATACCTTGATTTAATTTTTCGGTATCAGATGATAGCATAAATCTTAAAAAAAAAGAACCAACAGTTCCTAATTTAAAAACTCTTTCTATGGTTCATGATTAATATTTTCTATATAATAAAGAGATCGGAAAAATGGCACTTTTATTGCTTCTTATAGCAAGTGGTTCTCATAGCGAGAACCCGTTCGAACAAATACACCACGGGCAATTTAAAATATTTCGGTTATTTAAAAAAAGATGATAGATGCTATATAGCTCAGAAATAAAGAGGACAATCGGTTTTTGGGGAGCAACCGGAATTGGTGTCGGTGCCATTGTGGGAGGAGGCATCCTTGCTCTGGCCGGCGTAGCCTTTGCCATAGCAGGACCGTCCGCTATCGTCGCTTTTGTTCTGAATGGATGTGTCGCTTTTATTACAGCAATAAGCTTTGCGGAGATGTCCAAGGCATTCCCTGAATCCGGCGGAGCGTATACCTTCACCAAAAAGGTTTTTTCCGTGAGATCCGCGTTTGCCGTCGGATGGATACTTTGGTTCGCTTCCATAATGGCAGGAGTCTTATATGCTCTAGGATTCGCCTTTTATGCTGTGAGTGCTCTTCAAAGCCTTTGGCAGGCATTTCTGGGCAACCCTCCCCACTGGATTTCAGACCGGCCCATGATAATAATCCTTTCCATAGGAGCGATAGGTTTTTATACCATAAAGCTCAGTCATAAAACCAGCAAAGGAGGGCAATGGGAAACTGTGGGCAAGGTTGTTCTGTTTGGCCTTCTGATAATCAGCGGCTTATGGCTTCTTAACAGGCAATCTTCAGAGGTCGTTCAAACAAAACTTTCTCCCTTCTTGGGCGGAGGATTCTCAGGACTATTTCAGGTAATGGGATATACATTCATTACCCTTCAGGGTTTTGATCTAATTGCCGCCGTGGCCGGAGAGGTAAAAAACCCTGAAAGGAACATCCCCTCTTCCATGTTTTTATCATTAAGTATTGCACTAATCATTTATATTCCCTTTCTCTTTATCATAGCCACTGTTGGGGTCCCCGCGGGCCAGAATATCAAATCATTGAGCCTTATGAATCAGGAAACGGTTGTTGCGGTTGCTATAAATAACTATCTGGGGCCTGTCGGGTACTGGCTGATAATAACTGCCGCTGTTCTGTCCATGCTTTCCGCTCTTTATGCCAATATGCTAGCCGCTTCACGTATTGCCCTTACAATGTCACAGGATCGTACCCTACCTCGTTTCCTCGCAAAGATAAAAGGGGATTCAGGCATTCCGGTCAGGGCGCTCTATGCAACAAGCCTTATTCTGGTTGTAAGTCTTGTTGCCATTCCGGACTTGGCGACAGCCGGGGCTGCCGCAAGCCTGGTGTTTCTCATTTCCTTTGCCCTTGTGCATGTAACCAATATCCTGGCGAGACACAGAGGCGGTCTGGAACAAGCCACCCTGCATGGGATAAAATTTCCCTTAATCCCTTTTCTAGGGACAATCTTCTGTGGATCATTGGTTATATTTCAGGGAATCAATGTACCTGCAGCGGGCAAGGCCGTAAGCATCTGGCTAGCCTTAGGTTTTGTCCTATACTTTACCATTCTTTCAGGCCGCGCCGAAGTCGTAGACGCCTTGTCAGAAGCAAGGGATCCTCGTCTTGTAAAGCTGAGAGGGCAGAGTCCCCTCGTTCTCATTCCTCTTGCCAATCCATCACGCGCAAAGGCCATGGTTGAGGTTGCAAATGCCCTCTCCCCTCCCCAGGTGGGACGGGCGCTTCTTCTTTTCATTGTGGCAGGGGCAATTGAATGGAAGTCAGAGAATCCTCCGCCTCAATTGCTCGCAACCCAGGAGGCTTTAAGGGAGGCCATCACGGCCTCCTTCAGATCCGATCTCTCCCCGGAGGCCCTGGTTACGGTTGCATCCGATCCCTGGGCCGAGATTATCCGCGTCGCCCGCATACACCGGTGCAAGAGCCTACTCATCGGTGTCGGCGACCTTGTTCAGAACAAGATAAATCCATATCTCAATAAATTAATGAGCAGCGTTGACTGTGATACTGTTTTTCTGAAATCGTCCCCGGACTGGCAACTCTCAAAAGCCAAGCGTATTCTTGTCCCTGTGGGCGGAAAGGGTGATCATGATGAGCTGCGGGCAAGGCTGCTGGGAAGCCTTTGCCGCTCCTCAGAGCGTGAGGTGACCTTTTTAAGGATTGTTTCTGCAAAGGCAACGGATGGGGATTTGAAGTGGATGCGCTATAAATTGACACGCTTTGCAGGAGACGAGGTGCCAATAGAACCTAAGGTGGAAGTAGTTCGAAAGAAAAATGTGATCGATGGTGTCAGAGAATACGCCGCTGAGAGCGATCTTGTAATCCTCGGAATTCAGCGGATGGGCCGCCGGAAAAAGGTGTTTGGAGATATAGCGATGGAAATCGCCCGTGTCACCCCCGGCGCGACCATTTTGATCAGCAGGCGTGGGTAATACACTATAAATGGGATGACATCCCAATATATCCATATTATCATATTCTAAGCTTACAATGCATCGAGCCTTCCACCTGTGATAGCATTACCCTTTAAGAAATCTATATAATCAATAAAAAAACAAAAATAGGGAGATAGCTGTCCCTCGCAAAAATTAAATTAAAGGAAGTTCTGACAGACAATATCCAAATTTAAAGAACTAATAATAGGGAATTGAGCTTTAAAATTCTGGGCGCACCCAAAAGCAGATTTTCCTCTATCATATTCTCAATAATCCTTCGAATTTCAGGATCAACTGGTGATCGACCTGGCCCTCTTTTTCTGGATTTGTACCGCCAGAACAGCTTGAATTCCTTTTTATGCCAACGGATTACTGTTTCTGGTTTTACAACGGCCAATACATCTTGCCAGTCTTTCCATAAGTAAGATAGTGATACCAAAGCATTCGATCCCCTGTACGGATCTTTGGCCGTTTAATGGATTGTTTCATTGCTGTCAACTGTTGCTTAAAGAGCTGGATTCTTAATAATGAGATGGGAATTCAGCTTACTAAACATCAAAAACATGAATAGAACAAGTATACATATAATCACCATAATGGTTAAAAATTAAATCAGAGAAATCTTGAAGAGTCAATAATTTCAATAGGGACGAATTCTTGCTAGGGACAACAAACCCTAATATGACCGGCTTTCACAGGCCATGAGTCAACAATATTGCCGGGATTTAAGGGGATTAATCGTTGGAACACGTCACCGCGACAATCGCTCAATCAAATCGGGGGCACACTCCGTTGAAAAGTCTGAGACCAGTATTCGACCAAGCGAGTCTGATCCCCATTGATCCGGTAACCCCGTTGGGCCGGTAGCAATCACCCGCATTGGCTGAAATGTGTCGGTGTTCTAAATGCCACTGCCCGCGGCCATTTAATCTTTTGTGTATCCCAATTCGACGCTTTGTAGATTGCGCTGGTCCGAATCCAATGTCGGTTACAGGACATCAGGACCCGACCATTCCCAGGCCTTCGTCTATCCGCCCACGCGTCGAGGTCCAAGTCCGATCGTCCCGCGCGAGCCCCACATCGATTTCACTCAATGTCGCCTTGATGGCCTGCTTCAGCTCCACACTGCCTTTCACGTAATCGTTCCAACGCAGCCAATCGACCAATACGATGACGCAGTTATATATGTAGTTGGCGTTGTCATAGTTGCGGGAATCCGTCGCCACCTCGGTCAGGATCTGGATCGTTGCCGCGAGCGTTGCGGAGTCCGTGGACTGGCCCAGTAACTGGGCCGTATTCGTGCGGATAATCCTATCGGGATCACCCAGCAGCGGCACGATAGCCTTGAGTTGATCGTGGTCCAGCACCAGCGGTTGGGGCATCAGCATGAGAGCCGTCACCACGCCGACGCGCATGCGGTAGTTGGACGGAGCACCCGCCAAGGCCTCGAGTAGCGGACCTACCGCTTCCGACCCGTAGTCGGAGATCTTGCTGCGGGCGAGGCGCCGCGTGGAGGCCTCTTCCGACTCGAGCTCTGCAATTAGGGTCGTTAGCTCTTTGGTCTCTGGGGCGACACCGGCCCGCGACTCGTACTGCGTTCGCAGCGCGCGCACCGCCTCAAGCTGCTCCGCGAGCGTCCTCTCCTTCTCGCGCCGGGCATCCTCAAGGACCGTCTCGGGAACTGCGACGGCGACTTCGCCAACCGCGCCTTCGCCCGAAGGAGATGCGCCCTCGAGCTCGCGCAGGGCAGTTAAGATCTGGCGGTTCAGCTCATCGGGACTATCGATGTCACTGGTCGCATGGACCTCCGCGATCCGTTTGATGGCATCGACGCCAATCCCGCGCAAATCAGCATTGTTCCAACGTTGGGTCAGCTTGATGATGGAGGCGACGCATTTCTCGATGACGCGAGCGTCGTCGGAGAGTTCGCCGATCTTCTTCAGCGCGTCGATGGCCGCTTGCCGGATGGCGACGTCGCCACTGGCTTCGGCAATCGGAAGCCAGCGGTCCAGATCCCTATCCTTCCCGCCGATGTGTGCGAGCGTCTCGCTATCGTTCGCAAGCAGCGCCAAGTGCAGGGGAAGCAGGTCGACCTGCTCGCGTACCCCCTCCTCGCGAATCTCGCCCGTCAGGCTCATGCGAATGTCCTTCTTGATGGCGAGCAAGGAGATCAGGACTCGGTGTGTCTTCTCGTCCTCGAGCCCCAGCGCCTCGAGGTATTCCTTGGCGCGCTCCATGAGCTTGGTAGACTGCACGGTGATTGCGAGACGCTCGTCGTGCTGCTGTTGCTGCTGATCGAGAGTCTTGCAGATCAGATACTGCTCGAACGACAGCCAGCCGCCCAGCAACGCAATCGTAACTGCTAGCTGGACAGTCTCCAGACGGCCGCGCAATTTCCGGTTCGGACTCATCTGGTTATCTACTTCACCATTAGTCATCCCTGCATCCCCCTCGGTTGGACCGCACGCTGCATCCTCGAAACCACGATCCGGCAGTTACAACGGATCTGGGCACATACCAATTGTTTAACAAGAATCACGCCTTTTTCTAGCACGCAAGATACGCAGAAACCGTGGTTTATACTCGATTATTCTCCGAATCAATGGAATCAGATCCCATCCAACAGCACGAGACTAGTTGTCCTTTATAGACTAAAAACTTAACAAATGAGTCAAGTTTTTACCGATTGTTTTAGTGCGAAATGGAAACTATTCTAGTTTCTAGTCTCTGGATTCTGGATCTTTAATACTTTTTGTCGAATCAGGCTGCACGTTTTAAGTGCGATTTTTCAAGCATGATATCGATTTGTTTGTTCACCTCGTTTAATGCTCGGCGTAAGGGATGAGGGACATGTACTCCAAGGTTTTCATCGAGGGATGCAAATCCTGGACGGAATAGGCGTGCATGAACACGTGTAATAAATTGAGAAACCCGATAACCATATGGTGTCAGGAAGTACTTGGTCGTATGGGATTTTCGCAAGATAATTCCTTTCAAACGCAGTCTACGTAAGTCATAAGTCATCTTTCCCGCATGATACTGTGTCGTCTCAATGCCTGATAGATCTGCGACATATTTACGAAGGTCTCGATTACGAAATCCGTTCGGCAGATGTAAAAACAAGGTGAGTGCGGCAAATTCAATCTGTACCTTAGGGATCCATCCATTGAGGTACATAATTTCTTATTCATCATTCTTTAATAACAAGCAGTTAGATGTCTCGACCAATCACC
>JBLIRO010000032.1:0-55810 GCA_049472335.1 bacterium
AGTCTACACCATGAATGATACACTCTCCTAAAAGCCCTTGCTGATAAAAATGATACAGGATATACACGGTCAGGTTCACCATCTGGGTAAAGGTGAGTGAAGAGCGAAACTTGCTCAGTTGGGTATGATCTATGATCCTGCTGCTATTTAAGGGCAACCCTATAAAGGCCCGATTCTGCTTTCTGTCTTTTCCCATGTACTCATTTGTACAGAATTTGCGATAACTGATCTCCGGATACTTAAGGGCCTTGAGTAGCTCTGCCCTAAGTAGATTATTGAGTAAAATTCCCCTCATAGAGGGTGTATAACCCCTGTAGGAAAGAAGGTCATTAATAATGAGATCGTCCAATAGATTATCTATCACCCGTAACTCTTCGTCCCGGATATACGAGGGATGCCGGGAATGGCTGCTTATCTTTATCAATTTGCTCCTGTTGAATCTGTCTATATACTTTGCCATTTCCTCTAGATTCATCATGCCTGGCGCTGGCATTTGCTCTTCTATGCCGAGCAGTTCCTCTATGGGATCTGTAATGATTTGATTAAAATCATATAGCTTTATCACTTCTGCTGTTACCTTCCTGGATATTGCTTTTTTCTTTTTTTTGCTAAGACGTTTCCAGTTTGGATACTGTTCCTTCAGTTGTTTTTTTACAAGCGATTTGATATGTTTGTGATGCATGAAAAATCCTCCGTATTTTAGTATTGGATTTTGTTATTTTCTAATCTGAATCCATGCTATTATACAGGATTTTTCATGCTTAATCAATTGTTTTTTAAAGATATTTAGACTATTTTTTCAACACCCTTTTTTAATGTTTGAGGAGGAATTAAAGATGAAAAAGATGACATTCCTTATCATGATTGGTTTTGTATTTATGATGTTTTCATTTGCCCTGGCGGCTGATATACCTATGATGCTTAATTATCAGGGATATGTGGAGCATGGGAAGGAGGGAAACAGGGTTCCTTTTGATGGTAATGGCTTTTTTAAGTTTGCCATTGTAGATCCGAACGGCAATACAACTTACTGGTCGAATGATGGAACGAGCTCAAACGGAGATGAACCGGATAATGCGGTGATGATTCCTGTTACAATAGGAGTTTTTACAGTCAAGCTTGGGAATGCGTATATGACAAATATGTCTGCCCTGCCTACCCCTGTTTTTGACCATCAAAACATATATGTCAGGGTATGGTTTAGTGAAAATCATATTACGTTTGAACAATTGGCCCCGGATACACAGATTGTAAGCGCAGGATTTGCCTATAAGGCTCAGACAGCGCAAACAGCTCAGACAGCAGAGAATCTGTCAGGTGTGGTCCTTGGGATCCCGGGTGGAGTAGCGACCCTGGATCAAAATGGTACAATTCCAAGCGCACAATTGCCTGGGATTAGTGTGGATACGGAAGATAATGTTGGCATTGGTACAAAAAATCCTGAGACAAAGCTAGATGTTTTTGGTGGAAATTTAAGAATTACAAGATATGGAAGTCCTACACTCCAATTAAATAGCACATATCCTGAAGCTACAGCGTATTCATTACAAACAGGGAGATTTTCTAATAAGGATTTTGTAATTAATAGTACACATGGTGGTGATCATATTTATATCAATGACATAGGTAATGTCGGCATTGGCACAACGAGTCCTTCTGCATTATTAGATGTTAATGGTAAAATTATTAGTGAAGATTTGAGCACCAAATCTTTAAAAACAATTATTGATACTTATAGTACTTCAGTTCATAGAAAAATTAGATTGAATTGGTCTGGTGGATCAACCACCAATGGTTATGTTGGAACTTATTTGATTACGATGGGAGGAAGGGGTGATCATCAGCAAACAGCTTTTGCAACAGGTATTTTAACTATTAATAAGGCATATACAAGAGATCCTGAAATCAGATTTAGAATCTTGAGTGGTTATGGGGTATATATGGAGGAAGAAATTGTGACAGATACACAACTCGTGTTAGATTTCCATTTAAATTTATCTGAGCATAATAAATCTCATTATAGTGTACTAAAAATCTCAGGATCTGTAGGCTTATCAATGGATGACTTCTGGTCTGTTCAGGAGGAGGATGATAGTGAATATAATAATGGTGTTGGTGCAACAATGAGTGAGGGAGTTTTTATGAATGGCAACGTCGGTATAGGGACGATGAATCCAGGATTTAAACTTACTATAGATGGAGGAGATATAGCAGTAAACGGCAAGTTGTTTACTCAATATGGTGATGGAGCAGGTGAAGCCCTCATTGTAGGCAATGATAGCAAATTAGTTGATATTAACGTAGCTAATACTTTATGTGTACAAGGTGTACAGGATACTACTATTGCTTCTATACTGTTGGGCAGTGAAGGAGGCGTAATCTCTGGTTATACTGGCAACATCGGCATAGGCACGACAAGCCCTTCCCGTAAGTTAGATGTGGCAGGAAATGTTATTGCCAATGCTTATGAGAATCATAGTGATTCCCGCTTAAAAAAGAATATTTTAGGTATAGATAATGCTCTTGATAAGGTTTTAGCACTTCGTGGTGTAGAGTTTGAATGGCGCATTGAAGAATATCCTGAAAAAAGATTTGCTGAAGGACGGAAGACTGGTCTCATTGCACAAGATGTTGAGCAGGTTATACCAGAAGTTGTTTCCACTGATAATGAGGGATATAAGTCGGTAGAGTATGGGAAAATTGTTGGTGTGCTAATAGAAGCCATTAAAGCACAACAGGCCCAAATTGAAGAATTAAAAGCAAGAATAGAGGTATTAGAAAAATAGGATTTAAGCCCAGGGTTTTTAGGAAAATGCCCATTTTTTCAGAAAGTTTTACTAACATAATTGATGACGGCTTAATAGAAGACAATTTTATATTTTTCAATAAGTATTATAGAGGATACTGTGAAAGGTTTCTGTAGAAAAATTGATGTGGAAGAATTGGGATCAAAAATTGGGAAGGAGTTTACGATTTCTCTTAGCTAATTGTGGAATATTAGGGGACGACATGCCACAATAAAGGAAAGACGGCAAGGGGGCCAACTCTATTTTGGGCTCCAATAAGATATTGAGATCAACAATGATTATTTGTTATTAATATTACTAAAACCCGAACCTTAATTACTTTTTTTATTTTCCCTAATCCTCAGATATTCATCTGCATTACAAACTATAAGGTCAGTCTTTTTATAGTCTTTTTTATTTCTTGTTATAAGATAATTGATCCCATTCTCTTTTGCCGTATAATATTGTATAGCATCTTCGAAATCGTTGAATTCAGAGAGAAGGGCTAATTCTATTATTTTATCATCGATAGGCAGTATCTTAACTAATAGCTTTAATTTATGAAGATTCTTAATAGCCATTTCCTTTGATGTCAATTTGCGTAATATGTAATAGAGGTTTGAGAAAATTAACGGCGAAACATAAGCTGTGATTTCTCCCGAATCTATTAAAGTAAAAAGTCCGGCAGCATAAGTAAAAAAAGGTTCTCTTTTGCCCAAAAGGTCTAGAATAACATCTGAATCAATGTATATTTTTTCCATTATTTATATTTATCAATCAGATAATGGGTATATTCATCCTTAATATCTGAATCGCTTTTAAGATTAATAATACCAGACAATTCTTTTATAAGGGGGGAATAGTCAGCTTTTTCATTTCTTTCCTCATATGTCAGGGATTTGAAATACTTCTCCACAATCTTTGATAGGCTTATATGCCTTTTCCCTGCGTACTTTTTGGCACGTTCAATAATTTCTTTATCAAGTTTTAGCGTAAGTTTTGTGACCATAATAATTTCTCCTTGTACGTATAAAAATTAACATAAAAGTACGCATATGTCAAATTGCAATATATATTTATATTATGTAAGCTGTAATCCCAGATTTTAAGAGAAATAATATTGTGTTTTTAAACATTATCCATAATCTTTAAACATTTTGCCTTAAATTGGTCTGCTGCTATCTTCATAGCAAACCTCCTTATTGTTACTATAAAATATTACTATGGTCAGAAAAAAAGTCAAAAAAAATGTTAAATTTAAACCAGTCAGCCATTTACCAATATCCATCTTCAAAGCAAGATTAGAAGATTGAGGTCAGATTGAAAGGTTGGGGTCTTTGATTATAAGGTTTTTATTGCCCAGAATTTATACAAACGGCGAAGGGGCCAATTCTGCCCTGGCCCCAATAACCCAATAAAATATTGACAAAAACAACGATTGTTTGCTAATAATAGTACTAATAGATATCCCTTCGTAAAAAAATACCTTGCCATCTTAGTTTTGTATGATGTTTTAATGTGTTAATAATTAAAGTTTTGAGGTCTATTATGCAAACATAAAACAAATTTTCCATTCCTAATGATTTTATCCTTTCAAATCCTTTCAGGCAGTTCCTTAAAACAAGTGGAGAAAACTTCGATAAGCCTTATTCATTTCAATTTCAATAAAGAGATAATATTTCACCACAGAGGCACGGAGGCACTGAGATATTATTTTCTCTGTGTCTCTGTGCCTCAGTGGTGAACTGAATTTTTATAACTGTTAGTAGTAAAACGATATTATTATTTTTCTAACATTGTTATAACTAACTGTTTTTTAAATTAATTTAAATCAAAATTGTTAGAAAAAATATAACAAGACATTTTTTTCTTATAAAATAATTTTAAACAAAACTTGCAAAGTACCCTTTATCTAAGTTATAATTTGTTTATCTAATATGCACTTACATCCCGCAAAGATTATATTCTCACTTCTGACCGGACCCGTTCATACTTGGTACATTATTTGATTATCTTAAACTTACTCATAGTTGGCACATTATTTGTTTATCTAAAAAATAGGAAATAGAAAAGTAAGAATAATTCTTTAACCATTTTATCCGTCAAGACCTATAAAAGGTAATTTGACCATATCCGGATATTATCAGAAAGCGGGTGGATTTAAAGATTCCCAGGGTCCAAAAAAATTATAGATATAACATATTATAACCTTTGCTAAAAATATAATTAAATCTTAAAAATCAAATAATAAGAATATAAAATTTGTAATATTTAATAATAGAAGATATATATATTATTATAGGATATAAATCCAATTATGTTGTTTAGAGGTTTTGATGTCGATTCATGAGTTGGGCTTAACATCCATAAGATGGACTAAGGAGCTCTCAACAAATATTTTCATAAAGGCAAGGAATTGGTTTTTTGAAATTGAATTCCTTCAGCGCAATAGAAAAAAAATAGCTCTGTTCCTTTTGATTTGGTTGTTAAGTTCGATTGCCTTCTATTTGATTTTTAGAGGTGCTGTCGGACGATTAAAAAATGATTATTATCAACGAGGAATCTCAGCCACCCGAAACCTTGCTACAAATACAGGTGCATTCCTTTTAGAAAAGGATGTATTGGCTCTAAATGTAGCAATTGGAGAGGTTTCTGGCAATGCAGATTTAATTTTTGCCGCAATTGTTGATCATCAAGATAAAATTTTGGCCCACACCGATTCTGATTTTCTAAATAAACCTTTTAGCCCTCTAAAGGATACAGAACACATAGGCGACTTTGAAAAGGTCACAGTTGAGGATGGAGTTTTGTACAATAAAAAAATAAACAGCTTTTCTTCAGAAATAACTTATGCGGGCATAAAGGTTGGCAAAGCGTATTTAATATTATCCGCCTCTGAACTATACAATTCCATGAGTAAGTATAAGAACTTATTTATCCTCTGGATTTTTTTCAGTTTTTTCATGCTAACAGCAATATTATTAACAGTGGATCATGCCTCTGTAGCAAGGACGTTAAAGAGACAAAAGGAATTGGAAGGAATTACCCGCTTAGGTCCCTATATATTACAGAAAAAATTGGCATCAGGGGGGATGGCAGAGCTATTTATAGCTGATTATGTGCGTGAGGACAATTTTCGAAAAACCCTTGCTGTGAAAAGAGTACTACCTCATCTTGCTGAGAAACCGGAATTTACTGAGATGTTTATCCGCGAGGCAAGATTGGCGGCGCTATTACAACATCCTAACATTGTCCAGGTGTTTGATTTTGGTAAGATTAATGACATTTATTTTATTGCCATGGAATATATCCACGGGAAAAATCTGAGTGAAATTATGACCAACTTAAGGAAAGGTATGGCCGTGGATCAGGCAATTTTTATTATTTCCAAGATTTGTTTGGGGCTTGAGTACTCGCATTCCAAAAAAAACGACAAATCCGGAAAGCCGTTGGGTATAGTCCATCGAGATATAAGCCCCCAGAATATCCTTATCTCTTTTACAGGGGAGATTAAAATAAGCGATTTTGGGATCTCAAAATCAAGATCAGAGCCTAGTTTGACTCAACCCGGTGTAATTAAAGGGAAATATTCCTATCTTTCTCCGGAAGAAGCCTTGGGAAAACCGGTTGATCATCAGACTGACATTTTTGCCCTGGGCATAGTCTTTTACGAAATATTATCAGGGACAAGATTATATAAATTTGATAATCCTGCTGATTCATTAAGATCAATTCCGGAAAAAACAATAGTTCCCATTAAAGAGTTAAGGCCGGATATTCCGGAAGGATTGAACAAAATTGTAATGAAATGCCTGGAAAAAGATAAAAAAATCAGGTATCAAAGCGCTAATGAAATCTATAGGGACCTGATAAGCCTAAGAAAGGGTCTAAAAATAGCCTACGATGATTCAAATCTTTCAGAGTTCATGCAGAATCTCTTCAAGGAAGACGATAACAAGGCCACGGAAAAATCTAATCACGATTCAAATCATTCAGACTTTATGCGCAATCTCTTCAAGAAAGAAGAGAGCAAGAACATAAAAAAATCTAAACATATTAATATCTGATTTATCAGACCTCTGTTTGACTATGGTTGCTCTTATATAACTTAGTGAATTTCATAACTTTTTTGTATTTCTTCCAATTTTTTTAAAAGTGTTTTCACCTTATTGATATTTTGCTCTACTCCCTTGTATTCAGGGTCAATAGCCAGTACCATTTCCCACTCCCTGAGGGCTTCTGTCAATTTTTCTTCTCTAAAATAAGAAATGCCTTTGGCATAATGGAAGTCCTTATAAGCGTCTTCAGTCTTTTTTAAATATTCATTACATTTTTCACAGTCACTATTATATTGAAGAGACGATTCAAACTCTTTTTTGGCGGATAGATAGTCTTGTTTCATAAATAATAGCATGGCTTGTTGAAAATGTGATTTGTATAGGTATTCAAGTGCGGTTTCATTATCAGAATTTACATTAACAAATTTATTAAATTCAACAATTGCTTCCTGATATTTGGATTCGTTGAATAGATTTATACCTTGCTCTAAATACATTCTTAATACTTCTGCTTCTTCATGAATTTCTTCCTTCTCTTCCTCATTCTTCTTTTCTTCTACCACTCCTACCCAATCCGTTTCACTTGTAAGTTTATTTTTTTGGTCTTGTTTTATATCATCTTCCAGCTTACCCACATCAGCTTTGCTAACCTGTTTTATTTCTTCCTTCTTTTCTATCTTTTCTTCCTGTTTACCCAGATCCGGTACGATGACAGTAACAATCTCTTCATCCTGTGCTATCTCGTCTTCCGGTTTACCCGAATCGGGAAGGATAACAGTAACAATCTCTTCCTCCTGTTCTATCTCATCTTCCGGTTTGCGCACATCAGCTTTGCTAACCTGTTTGATTTTTGCCTCATGTGTTTCCGCAAAGAAAGGCAAGCCCTCAATCTCATTGATTATAATCTTCTGACCGACCTTTACTCTTGTTGGATCAGGAATTCCATTGTATTCAGCTATCGTAGTAAAATGATGATAATCTCCATAATACCTCTTAGCTAGCTTTGCAAGGGTGTCTCCCGGTTTTATCACATATTCGACATATTTTTGAGCCTGGGTTCTTTTCCGGCTAGAAAGCATCTTGATTGCTTCAGGATGATCTGGCCAAAGTCTTAAAGTCAATAAAAACTTTTGACGTGCATTGCGATAGTCCCCTTTCCTGAGAAATTGAAGTCCCGCTTGAAAACTGTTTTCCGCTAAATTGCGTAATTCTCTACCCAATCGTTTAACGTTCTTATTGGCCATCTGATTCTGAGGATCTATAGTGAGGGCCAGTTTGTATTGAGTCCAGGCATTTAACATATCTTTTTTGGTTTCATAATACCTGCCTTTGTGCAGATATGTATTTACCATTTTTACTTTTTCATCTGTTGAAATTTCTATTAGTTTTTGAACAGGGGTAGTACATCCGTATACCGCTATTATCATAAAAACAATCCATATAGATGTCCTTTTTTTGTTCATAATAAAGTCATTAACCTTTTAAAACTCTTCAAAGGTCTTTAATCTTGAAATAAATGTCTCCATATCCCTCTTTAGCATCTGATTTCTTTTCAAGGCCAAGGGATCAGCAAAAAAAGGGTTGCTCCCCCTTTCCACGGAGACACCAAGTTTGTAATTCAATTTCTCACAGATAGATAGAATATCTGTGTTATAACGTCCATAAGGAAATGCCAAAAAAATGGTATTTTGCCTTAGCTCTTTATCTATGATATTTTTTGATACAAGGAGTTCTTTTTCAATCCTGGATGTGTAAGCCTGATCATTTTCCCCCTTCCTCCTCTTGGTCAGATCACAATGAGATACAGTATGCGCACCAATCTCGAATCCCTCATTCTTTAGTTTTCTTAGTTGATCCCATGTAATGGCGTTGTCAGAAATACCGATGAAGTCAGTATATATGAAGAGTGATGCCGTAAAGCCGTATTTTTTAAGGATAGGGTATGCTATGTCATATACGGATTGATAGCCGTCATCTACAGTAATCACGACAGATTTCCTGGGAAGCGGATGGCGATAATTAACAAAATCAAGAAGCTCTTTAAGGCTTATGCCTCGATAACCATTTGTTTTTAAGTAATTCATTTGTTTATCAAAAATATGAGTGGGCACACAGAGAAGATTGTCGCACTTTTCAGAGAAGCGATGGTATGAAAGAATAGGCACAACCTGAAAACCCTTTGTGGTGACGCCTCCGATATTTCTCTCTTTCAAAGGGATAACAATGATTTCACCACTTTTAAAATTTATTTTTTCATTGAAATCTTCTATCATCCATGACTTTTCCCTGTCCCCTAAAAACCTTTCAGCTAATATTTCCGGGGTTTCCTCTTTTTGAAGTTCATAAATAATATATTCATCTGATTTGAAAATCATGGGTGCTCTCTGTGGAGCCAGTGTAGCACAGGAAGAGAGAATAAAGAGTCCCATCCCCAATATAAAGAAAATAATCGCCGATTTTTTGAATTTATTCACTTCATTCTCCTTGCCATGGACTTCGGTCTTTTTTCCATGGTTAGATATAAGATCAGACGATTAACAGCTTTGAAAATATAATGAGTTTACGAGTTTTTGATAGTGCCAGATGATAAACCGTTAACGAGAGTCCGTTTCTAATTAGAACTATTTAAATAATACAGTATGATAAGCTATTAATGAGAGTTCGTTTCTAATTAAAATATATATTAAAACCCGCCATATGTCAATCTCTCTATAAAGTATCTCTCTATAAAGTATATTAAACATCAAAAACGAACCTTGTATTTAAGAATAACGCCTCCTGAGGGTTTAGGTTCCAAACTCATTTTATGAGATTCTGATTTTACCCAATCCGGCGCCCATTCCTGTGTTTTTAAAAAACGATATCCCTGAAAAATTGCGAGCGCTGAAGCGGAAAAGGCAAAAGCATGTGCCGTGCCTTCATTTGAATAATGCTCGATACCCTCCAGGTCACCCTGATAACCAAAATTATCTTCTTTGTTTGTAACATGTAAAAACCAGTAATCCAGGGAATACATTATCGGATTAAGGATATTCCAAGTCATAAAACCCTGCACGAAGGGGGAGTTTTTGTTGATCCCATCCCTGCGAAGCACAATCTCTGATCCAATGGCCTGAGATAACAAGCCTGCAGAATTAAGTGTAAATCCTTTTAGATCGCTATCAGCATATTCAGTGAATCCAATCGGCTGATTATAAGTGCCCGCCTCCCAACGTATCTTTGTGTTTGTTATTTCAGCGACAAAGGCATGGGATAGCTCATGAACGCTGAATGCCACAACGATTCCGGAACAAAATTTAAGAACAGAAGTGTAATTAATGCCATCTTGTTCAGCATGAGCATAAGGGATATGAAAAATCAAAATGATTAATATTAAAAAATAAAAAAAATATTTGAATTTTTTTTGAAAAATGAATAAATCTTTCATAACCTATTACTTAATAACTTAATCGCATCCTTGATAATAAAAAATTTATCTTACTTTCTTTTTGACAATTATGGAAGGTCTTTATGAATTTATCGGCTATATAAAAAAAAGAGGACGTCTCTTTTTTTTCATTTCTATTGTTAGTTTCTTTATACCATAACAGTTTTTTTCTAACAATGAAGTCAGGGCCTTTATTTTAAAGATAATTGATAAATTCTTCAGACCTTTTGTTAGTTGTTCAATAACAGAATTATCTTTAAAAATTTAAGGGAAAAATCTACCCAAAACCCTGAAACCATTGTCTGGCTTGACATTATGTATTTTTGTCGTTTTGGCATTTTCCTTGCCCTACTTATAAAACAGAAGGCCTAAAATACAAAATAAGATCTGATAAGAAACATAGATTTTTTAATTTTAATTATTATCAAAAAATGAGATTAGCTAAAGGCTATTAGAGGATATTATATAATAGAAAGAGGGTGGTTTTAATGTTGAGCGATTTTTTTCAGGATTGGCTTATTAATAAATTGAATGGATATTTTCTCGTCCTGTATTCAAATGATCATTTTATATTGGCCTGGATAACCGAGTGTATGAACAGCATTGTGGTTTATATTCTTGTTTCGGCCCGTCTTATACCGCCGCGGCGCAGATTGTCCCAAAGATTTTGAAGACCATTATTCATTGCTCTTCACATAGCTTCGCATGCAAACAAGAAGGCCTGTAAAAAACCTTTTTGATTTCTCAGGATCGAAAGACATATCATTTCTTCCTGACAATTCATGTAATTTCATTTGCTTTCGCGCGTGATCGATTAACCGCAGGATTTTGTCCGGAATCGCTTCAATTTCTTCCTTAGATAGCTGGAAGCTCTCTGGGTTAGTGAGCGCGGAATATAAAAGCAGGGCCCTGTTCTCTAATTCATTTATATTCAAACCAGACAAAGGTTTCTTTAATTCCCTGATAAACTTTTTATGATTGATGCCTTTAATGAGTAAGTCATTGGACCTTTTCTTTACCTGCATGCTTATTGCGCTCAGATTATGGTGTTCTATTAATCTGTTTATAAAATTTTCCTGCTCTTTGGCGGACAATGTGCATAGAATTCTGAACTGAAACATTGTCCCTAAATCTTTTACCTCATTATCTTCATATACTTTATTCATAGTTATTGATACTCCGGAATTAAAACTAATTATGGATAAAAAAATGTCTCAATTTTATCCGCAACTTCTGTATTTTTGTGTTTTGGAAAAGATATTCCATAGGATTCAAAATTGGCCTCCTCGTAAGGTGTTTTTATTCCTGATAGAAATTTAATGATATTTTTATGAATTCATCAATTTTTGTAATCATAAGGTGAATTTGTAATAAAACTTTTATTTTTTTTCCGGTTCTTATATAAGCAAATAATGTGCCAAATACTGGTTTGGGTTTTATTTGGTTTTGTGTGTTTGATATAAAAAGTAATATGCATTCTCTTTTATATTGTGGGGATTGAAGAGAAAAAAGGGAAGATCGCGTTCCTTTGAATTTTCTAACAAAAATGTACCGCTTATGATTGAATAAGGGGGTGGGATTTTGTCGAAGAATCTCTCTATGATCCTGTCTTGTATCCATTCATAATTTCCGCCTCCAATACCATGAATGAATAAATCCAATACATAAATCCTCAGAAAGATTGTCAGAGTAACAGCCCTGGGAAATATTTTAGCTGTTTCAAGATTGGATTTTTCTATTTCCTTTTTGAAACAGCGTAATCTTTGCCCTTCATGGACGATCCAGAATGGAAGTTCACCCTCTTCCAGCTTTGGAAATGGATAATTTTTGTAACGAAATCTGAATGTCTTCCTGAATTCATCAATGGCTTTATTGTATATATCTCTGAAGGGGTCGCTATCTTTGTATATTTTTCGAAAAAAATCCCTATATTCTTTTCCCTTGATTAAATCGGATAGAAAATAATATTCTCTCTTTATATTGTAGAATTCCAGGAAGCTTTCAGCCAGGATTTCTTTGAGAAGCCTTTTTTTTCTGTTTTTTAAAAAGATGTCCCTATAGGTAAGAAAAGGAGAAATAATATTTTTATGGTCATAAGTAAATGAATTATTAAGCAAAAAATAATAGTTATTAAAAAAATTATTTAGCTGAGTATCGTTTATATTATTAAAATCAGATAAAATAAGCTCACTATCAATAAATTTGATTGTTTCGGCAGGATCTTCGGATGAAGGGACTTTTGCTGCTATATTAACCTTATCCGTATCTAAAAAGATTATTTTTTTGTCTGCCCTCGGTAGTAATTCCAGGAAAATGAACTTCAGGCTTATTCCCGGGTTGAAAAAATATGGCTGGTGGCAGACACCGATCTTTGTTTCCTCTGTTATGCCGGTTATAAAACCCTCGGGATCAGGCAGAAAAAGAATTGCCCCATTTCCTGCGGGGGGTTTGAGTAATTTTCTCTTCATAAAACATCTGCTAAATCAGAAATCTTTATTGGTTCTTTTGAGAAGATTGCCTCGGCATATTCCGCTCTAATAAACATGCCCAGATTTCGATTCTGTGTTTTGATATAATCGAAAACGAATCTGTTTTTCGGATTTTCCATAAACTGGGAACGATAACACTGAACGGCCTTCATCTTTTCTTCGAACTGTGTTGAAATATCCATAAGAAAGGTAAATTGGGGTATAATCCTTAAATGGGAACAAAAATAATAAAACAGACAGGGTGGATAAAAAGGCTCCCCCTCTAATTCCACCTTTTGGAATTTCGCATAGAATCTCGATGCCTCTGTAATTTTCGTGGCAGCGGTATGGTCCGGATGAGAGTCTTCCGGATATGGGCAAAACAATATATCCGGTCTGTACATCCTTATCTTTTCAGACAGCAGAAGGCGGGACTCTTTGGAATCGAAAAGGTATCTATTGTCAAGGCCGAGATTTGTCCGCTCATCTATTTTTAAAACTTTACTGGCCTCTTCGGTTTCTTTTTTTCTTTTTTCTTCGGTCCCGAAAGGAGTCGGCTCTCCGGATGTCAAATCTACGATAAAGACCTTATGTCCCATTTGTTTCGCATTGATAATAGTGCCACCCATACCTAATTCAGCGTCATCGGGATGAGGGCTCACTACCATAAACCTTTTTTCCATTTTTATCCTTCCTGGATTTCAAGAAAAGAATAAACTCCATATCTTTCTTCTTATCTGATAATATATCCAAATAATAGAGTAATCTTTTACGAGGGTCATCCAAACCATCTAGAAATTTTTTCAGGTGATTATTATATACTATCTTTATTGGTATTTCCTTAAAAGGTGTTTTTGTCCTTATTATTTCTAAGACAATTTCCAGGCCCAGTCCATAGCTTTTATGACTCAGATTCATTTTTTTTAAGAAGTTTTCCCTATACCCTCTGAATCCACAGAATGGGTCCGTGCAATGTATAGAGAATAATTGCCCTATCAATCCTGATATATATTTGTTTATTGTCAGTCTTGCGCCAGGAACATTTAAAAAAAAGATGTCTGTCCCTAAATAACGAGAGCCTAATACAACCTCGTGTTCATCGAGTTCACTTAAAAATACGGGAATATTCTCTGGATTGTGCTGGAGATCCACATCGATGGTTATGATCTTTTTGTAGCCTCTTTCGAGAGAAAATCCGAATCCTGAGAGCAGGGCTGCTCCATAGCCACGCCTTTCAGGATGATTTATCAAGAATGTCTCTTTGCTTTTTATTTGAAGCAGAAAATCCTTACATTTGTCTGTAGACCCATCGTCAATAAAAATCACATCATTGATGTAGAAGTTTCTTAAATTATGATAAAATTCCTTAATCGAGTCCTGCTCATTATACACAGGACATATCACGAGGTTTTCTTTTTTCATATATTTTAATAAAATATAAGGACCATTGTTGATTAAAGTTTTTGGGGATATGCCCCGATATTTTCAATAGTGAAAAAAAAAGAAATAGAAAATATATGAAAACTGTTTTTGTATCTGCTGATTTTAACAAATAAGCATCATTTGTCAAAACGCGGGTAATGATAAACAGATCATATCTCAGCAAGAAAAGAGGTTTTAAAATGAGTATGAAAAAGATTATAGGGGTCCTTGTGGGGGCGGCAGTGGGATTTGGGCTGGGTTATTTAAGCAGGTGTATAGGGGCAAGAGGCTGAAGTATTACAGCCAGTCCCTGGTCAGGGATGATAATAGGCGCTCTTATTGGCTATCTGTTGATCCCGGAGTAAAAAGCTTAAAAGATGGTAAGTTTAAGTCTTTTCAGAGATAATTGAGTCGGGTCTTTAATATTATGGATAATGAGTGATAATAATATAAAAAAAGACCTCACAGAGGGCAGTATTGTAAAAAATATCTGGATACTTGCGCTCCCAATGGTTATAGAGATGGTAATGCAAAGCACCTTCAATGTAATTGATCTGTTTTGGGTGGGCAAGCTGGGGCCGGAGGCAATTGCCTCTGTTTCATTGTCCGGGGTCATTCTGATGGTTTATTTTTCAATCATCATAGGTATCGCGACTTCAAGTTCAGCGCTTGTGGCGAGAAGGATAGGGGCCAAGGATAAAGAAGGAGCGAATTTCATCATTTTTCAAGCCATCTTCCTCGGGCTCATAGTATCCATTTTTTTCGGTTACATAGGTTTTGATAACGCCCGATTCTTTATCACAAGATTAGGCGCAACAGACATTGTTATTCAGGAGGGCACACTTTATCTTCAGGTCATGTTTGCCGGATCCATTGCCATCGTCCTGCTTTTTATCATCAATGGCATCTTCAGGGGCGTGGGGGATGCCATGGAGGCCATGTATGTTTTACTCTTTTCCAATATTTTAAATATAATTATAGATCCTCTGTTAATCTTTGGTATCGGCCCTTTTCCTGAACTCGGGGTGAAAGGAGCCGCCGTTGCCACCATATTGGCCCGATCATGCGGCATTATTTTCCAGATATATATTCTGATAAACGGTACAGGCAGGATAAAGCTCTCCTTTAAAAATTTAGGCATTGATTTTGGTATCATATGGCAGATCATAACAATAGGTATCCCCGCGTCAGGGCAGCTTCTTTTAAGAATGATCGGGATGGTGGTCATTATGCGAATCGTGGCCTTGTTCGGCACCTTTGCCATTGCCGCATATGGTATTGCAATGAGGATATTTCAAATCATTCTTTTCCCTGGATTTGGTCTGGGAAATGCGTCTGCCACACTCGTAGGTCAAAATCTCGGGGCAGGGAATCCAAAACGGGCTGAACATAGCGCCTGGATAACCGGATTGATAACTATGTTTCTTCTCGGAGGCTGCTCTATCCTTTTTTTTGCCTCTGCCCGGACACTTATAAGGATATTTAACGATAATACTATGGTCATTTCATTCGGGGTGACTTGTATAAGGATCATATCCATCTCATATCTTTTTAATGGTCTTGGTGTCGTGTTATCCAGGTCCTTTATGGGTGCCGGGGATACACTCTCTCCTTTTGTCATCAATGGACTCACCTTATGGCTCTTGCAGCTTCCTTTGGCCTTCGTGCTGGCTAAACCCCTTGATCTTGGCGTAAACGGGATATGGCTGGCGATCACCATATCCAATATAATGAATGTTTTGATCAGCGCTGCATGGTTCAAGGTCGGAAGATGGAAATATAAGTTTATTTAGATATTTTTTTAAAAGGCTTTGGTGGCCCAGTATATAATCCCTGAGAAATCGGTTACTCCAATCTGGAAAAAATAATCCTCCCCGGCAAAATCTCCTCCGAACATGGAGCGGTATCCAGCGGTAATGCGTATAAAATCTACCAAGCCAAATTGAAATGTAGCGCCAAAGTTGGTTTGCCTTGAATCCGGTTCTTGATCGTAGGTGTAATTAATGTTCATGCCCAAACCAAAAGAGCTAAGGATCTTGTTGCGTTGTTTGTATGTATAGAGGAGATCCGCTTGTGTGAATTCGAAGATATCTCCGGTTTTGGTGCGATCTATAGCCAACGGCATCAATTTGAGATTAAGCCCTGATTTGGGGGTAAAGAGCAATTGTGGTTCCCAAGAAACAGCCCATTCCTTATGCGCGCTTCTGACATCGACACCGATTTCATACGGGAGCAATCTGAACCAGTTATTTTTAGCTGAAGAACGATTTAGAGTAAAGGATTTTTCATCACTCAAAAATCGTTCAATCCCATGTGACGCAAACCCGAACAAACATGGATAAGCGGGTTCGCCCTCTTTCTTTGCTTCTTTTTCAAGCTTCAGTAGACGTGAAGAAGCCCTGGCAGCGAACGGGTAATACCAGAATAGACTTTTTTCATCTTTTACCCGCATAATATTTCGTATAGCCTCATCAGCTCTACTTTTTTCAAAGGATGGATTGGATGCCACATCGTTTAAAAATTTTTTAAAATCGGGCTCCTTACATAATGAATCCTGATTGCAATCCTTTAGGATAAGCTCAGTGATGACTCGCAAATTGCCGTTGACCAGATTTGGGTCAATATCCCTGCCTGTCAACCATGTCCATGCATCCGATTCGCCATATTCCTTTTGTGCCATTTGTGACAATACCCAGATCAATTCAGTATTGTCACTATTTTTATGATTATCGGTGCCCTTTTCCGGGATGATTAATTCATTGAATATTTTTTGCGCATTTTCGCCAATACACGCATCCCTGGTATTTATTTGTTCTCCCATTAGTACGCAGTCATACTCGGCGATTCCATGGATGGCATCATACACTCCGGCATAATAGTCATAGTCCCTGAATGTCCGGTCCAGGAACGCGCCGAAATGGCCGAGATAGCTTCCCGTTAATGAAGGATAACGTGTTGTCAGGAGTAAACGCCGTCTTTCGGGATCATTCCAATTGACACTTCTCAAAACATTATAAAGTTCGTAATCCTGGCCGGTTGAAATGGCTCCGGCCAGGAAGCTTAATTGATTAGCGAGACCATAAGAGCGTTCTTCCTTTATTTTATCAGTGTCTTCTGTTTTAGGAGGCCGGCGGTTGTCAGGCGCCATGTAAATATAATTATATGGCGGCAAATGATCAGGGCCTTGGGTATAAGATTCCTCCGCGAGGGCTTTGGCCACTCCAAGTGGAACGTTGTCGAAGACACCGCCATCAACAAAATCAGCAGATTCAGGCGCGCATCTATCAGGACAAACCCCTGTGTTAAGGTCGGTATTCTCTATACAATTGCAGTAGTTTAAACTTATTCTGCCAAAGGCTACAGGAAACGCGCTTGTGGCGAGTGCGGCATCGATAAGAGATTTCGGAGAGATCTGATTTCCTTCAGTCTGCAGATATATAACATTGCCGAACAGAGGGCTTGAATTGTCGACAATATGGTTAAGGATCTTGATTTTGCCGGGGTGTTCCTTGTCGGATACCAATTTAAGAGGGATTACAAATCGTTCATTTTTGACCTTGATACCTTCCACTTCCAAAATAAGCGGATGTGTTCGAGTGACTATCAATGCAAATGGAATGTCACAGTCTTCCCGGTATATATCCTCTTTTAACAACTCTTTCAAGTTGTCAGTGACTTTCATGAACTCAGCGCGTGACAATAAGGCATCATTTTTTTTATAAGCATCATCATTACGAGGCAGCAATTCTTCAAGTCCTATGTTACACCAGGCAGAATAAAAGATATTATCACGCGCGGTGTCATGAAAGTTTTTATTGTTTTGAATTTTGTCCTCATCAACACACCAGCTAATGGCTGTAAGCAGCGTATTGATTCCGCCGGCGGATGCGCCTGATATGGAGACCAGATGCGGATAAGGCTGATTGTTTTCGATGGCATGAATGCGGCGTTTTTTCATCATCTTTACTATTGCCCAGTTCAATCCCGCTTCATATGAACCCAGACTGATCCCCCCGCTGATTGCAAAACTGAAGGGTTGTTTTTGCGGCAAATCAGCAAACGCGTGGAATTGGAATACAAAATAACTAATAAGCAAGACAAATAAAAAGATACATTTTTTGTTGGCCGTTTTAATTTGGAGATTCATTTGTGTGTCCTTTTTTTATTTTATGTCCCTTTGATTATTGTCTGTGTTCCCTTATCTTTGTCTTATATTAATCTTTATTGGATCCTCCTTGTTCTTTTATCTTTATTCTTAACTGCAGGATACAGATAGCTGTCATATTAAAGCAATATCTGGCTTATTATGATAGATTGAACAAATAAAGGCAAATAGATTTTGGATGCAGATCCGGGTTCGTGTCTGAGGTCTAAATTCCCTGAGACCGAATGGGCCTCAGGGAATCTTTTTTGTGCTCTATATTTTTCTATATTACACCGCTGGGATGGCCAACAGCCGGTCCAATGGCAGGAGGTATCATATAGCTTCCCGGAACCCCCCATTTGCCTCTCATGGGATCAAGCGCTGTTGAGGGTGTAGCGGTAATGGTGCTGCCAATCAGATTTTCGATCCGCAAACCTAATCCATCGGCTACGATGTCGAATGAGCCCATGTAAAGGTCTTCATAGATGAGGGCGGGATTTGCATTCCATCCAAAACTTACTGGAATCCTCTGTGTGCCGTCAGGGGTATGGCAGTCAATACAATTTCTGGGAGGCAGCGCACTAAGCATGCTGGTTATGTTATGCGCCATCTTGTCAATATTCAGCCAGACCATAACCTGACCTTCATCCCGTCCGAAAAAAGGTCCATTGTACGAGCCTGTTATGGCTACACCATCCTTTGACGGGTGCTGACGGATGATGCCTATATCAGGCTGGTTTCTCCAAAGTATCCGAGGTGAGAGGTAATTATCTATCAGTAAATTCAGTGGATCGATATGTGTGGAGATGTGAGGAACTATATGGTATGGTGCCCACATTCCGCTTTCATCAATGAGAAGCACAGGTCTCATGGCGTTCACTGCATATCTTGCATGGCGGTCCAAAGGATTGGGGTAAATGCCGAATCGGGATCCGGGAGACCAGAAGTTGAAGGCATACCCGACAATCCTGGGAGTGTGGCATGCTCCACATGTGAGGTTTCTGTGCGTGCCTGCCAGGTAGGCCGCTACCGTGGCAGGATGACAGACAGCACAGCGGTCCGGTTCCGGATTACGATTCATGTCCCCATGGATTCCGGGAGGTCCGGCACCCATTAATGGACCATGACAGTCCACACAGGTTGCATTCTCCGGCAGAAGATCTCCGTTATAATGGATATCGGGTGTATTGAGGTAAGTCTGAGAATCTGCTGTCCTGAGGTCGACCGGTGCTATATGGGCAAATGCGCCCTTCAGGTATCCGTCCCCACGCCTTCTGTCGATGGGACCGGCATGGCAGAACTGTCCCCTGCCCATCCCCATACAATTCATGACCAAGGGCCGTCCTGCGACAGTGTGCGTACCTGCAGGCTTTACACCAGGCCCCATGGCTGCCGGTATATTCTCCTCAAAGGGAGCAAAATGACAGTCAAGACAACCCGGATGACATTTGTTGCAGTTTCTTTGAGACGTCAGTGCCTGAAGTCTTGTTAAGGGATCTCCTGATGTTTCAGGATAGCGAGGGTCAAGGAACTGATTGGCTATAACGGTGCTGGTAGCATTATAAAGCAGCCGGTTCTCATCAGTGAAGGCATCATTGTTAGGAGGAGTGGTTGCCGCTGTCCAGATGCTGCAGCTTTGAGGCGTGATTGACAGATGCGTGCCTAATCCCCCGGGTACCGGTGGAGCAATCCATGGAATATATTGTGACATGGTCAGGACCTGCCCCATTTCCGTGGTGCTGAATTCGGCCACCTCTGCCGGGTGGCACCGGCCGCAGGTCTGCATTGAAATATCGGGATTCCATGCTCCAGTTAGCAGGCTGCGATCATGCCAATAAAGCATGTGGAACGGGCTCTGAACCCTAAGTCTGGTGCGAGGATCATCGGTATTACTTGCCCTTATCGACTGGATCGATCTCACCAGATCATATTCCGGACCTGTTACATCTTTCCTTCTGACGATATCTCTGTATTGCTCCCTCAATACAAGGAGCCCGAGGAGTCCAACGTGGGCGCCATCCACGGTTGAATCAGCGGGATTACCAAGGTGGCAGTCCTCACACGTGGCTGGCATACCGGTTTCTGCTTCAACAAGGACCGGGTCAATATAAAACTCAGGAAAGCCAAGCCCCGTCATTCGCAGCAGATCTGCGTGGCAGAAGGTACAGCTATCGACCGGCGGCACTGCAGCAACCCTGGTAAGGGTTGTCGTTGGTGTTGGCGTAGGAAGGGTTTGAGGAATTTGCTGCAAAGGAGAGATAATCGGTAAATTAAATATTGGTTCCGGCATATTCGTCATAGGCGCCGGCATGCTCATCATGGGATCATGCATTTCCATCATAGGCCAGGGCATGCCCATCATGGGATTAGGCATTTCCCTCATCGTCATTGGCATGTTCATCATCATTGGCATGCTCATCATGGGCATAGGCATATTCATCATGGGTTCTGGCATAACCATTATCGGCACAGGCATCATTATCCCGGGATCCGTCATTCCCGGAATGGGGCCGCCCGTAACCATCATAGGTGAGAGCATTATAAATGGGCCGGGCATATTCATCATGGGGTATGCCATAAGCATTTCCATCATAGGCGGCATACCAATCCCTATAATAGGCAATGTTCCCATATTCAGTGATGGCAATATGCCCTGGCTTATCATTGAAGGATTGTTCAGAGCGAGCATGGCAGAAGCGGCAGGAGCGCCTCTCATCAAAGACATTGTTGCACCTCCAGCCTGGGCAAGGACATTCATTCCATTCATTGCGATTAGCGGATCATTAATTATGCCTAAAGTTACAGGAGACATCCCTATGCCTAAAACAGGTGACATTGTCATTCCTAAAGAAGGAACTGCTCCCAAAACGGGGGCAACCGGATCTAATGGGATACTCATTGGAGCCCCTGCAAGACCGAGCAACATCACTTGATTATTTATACCCGCATTTTGACTCATTAACGGATTTTGGTTTTGTGCTAGACTTGCCAGTGGATACATCAAATATATCAACATAACTAATACGAGTGAAGATATATTCCATTTTCTTTTAAACATGATCCACTCCTTTCATTAAATTTTATTTAAGCTTGATGCAACAGTTAATATTAATTTTGATCCTGCAAAAGCACCAATAAATTGTTAAATGAATAATAAATTTTTTAATATGAAACCGATTTTAAAATCTGTAATGAACTGCTAAAAACAAAAGAAAAACGAGATGGAACTTATGAAAATCAATTCTTGGCAACAGGAGATGGGATAAAGTGATCAGAGTGATAATACCACTTATAATTATAAAATTTTTAAAAGCTGGATTTTATAAAATGAATTTTTAGTTTAATTTTTCACTCCCACCTTATTAAGAAAGATTATAATTCATTTGTTGTTGAGCAATTTATTCATAATCTGAGAATCTATAATATATTATACTAGTAAATATCATATTAAAATTAAATTTTCAATATATAAATTAAAAATATAAGTTATTAATCAGCATGTCTGACTTTTTCACAAATAATTTGCTCTCAGTATTGATTCATGTTGCCTGATTCAAGGGTTGAAGAGATAAATAAAAATTAAACTATGATTCACTCAAGCCCATCCGGTATCGGGGAATCCTCTTTTGCCCAACAACCTTGCACTATAATTATTATATTGTACCTTATATTATACCGTTTGGATGGCCTACAGCCGGTCCAATGGCAGGAGGTATCATATAGCTTCCCGGAACCCCCCATTTGCCCCTCATTGGATCAAGCGCTGTTGAGGGTGTAGCGTTTATGGTGCTGCCAATCAGATTTTCGATACGCAAACCTAATCCATCGGCCACAATGTCGAATGAGCCCATGTATAAATCCTGATACATTAAAGCAGGATTATCATTCCAGCCAAAACTCGCGTGAATCCTCTGTGTCCCGTCAGGTGTATGGCAGTCAATGCATGTCCTGGGCGGGAGCGCACTGATCATGCTGGTGTTATTATGAGCGACCTTGTCAATATTCAGCCAGACCATGACCTGGCCTTCATCCCGTCCGAAAAGAGGGCCGTTGTATGAACCTGTAACTGCTACACCATCCTTTGATAAGTGCTGGCGGATGATACCGATATCAGGCTGGTTTCTCCAGAGAACGCGAGGCGAGAGATAATTGTCCACAAGCAGATAGAGAGGATCGATATGTGTGGAGATATGAGGAACTACATGATACGGCGCCCACATTCCGTTTTCATCAATAAGAAGCATAGGTGTCATGGCGTTAACTGAATAGCTTGCATGGCGGTCCAGTGGGCTAGGAGAAACGCCGAATCGCGATCCGGGAGACCAGAGATTGAAGGCATACCCTACTATCTTTGGGGTGTGGCATGCTCCGCATGTCAGGTTTCTATGGTTGCCTGCCAGGTAAGCGGCTACAGTGGCAGGATGGCAGACCGCGCACCGGTCCGGTTCAGGATTGCGATTCATATTCCCATGAATAGCAGCCCCGGGTGGACCGCCACCCATTGCCAATTGGGCATGACAGTCAACACAGGTCGCGTTTTGCGTCAAAAAGTCCCCGTTATAATGGATATCAGGCGTGTTGAGGTAAGTCTGAGTTTCCGCGGGCCATAGCTCAGGCGGCGGGACCAGGGCAAACGCCCCCTTTATATAACCGGCACCCCTTCTTCTCTCAATAGCCCCACCGTGGCAGAACTGGCCCCTGCCCATCCCCATGCAGTTCATGACCAGGGGACGGCCGGCTATAGTATGAGTGCCCGCGGGTTTCACACCCGGCCCCATAGCAGCCGGTATGTTCTCTTCAAAGGGCGCGTAATGACAATCAAGGCATCCGGGATGGCATTTATTGCAGTTTTTTTGATTTGACAGCGCCTGAAGTGTGGTAAGGGGATCTCCGGATGTTTCCGGATATATTGGATCCAGTAACTGATCGGCGATCCTGGTGCTGGTGCTGTTATAAAGAAGGCGGTTATTTTCGGTGAATATATCGTTGGTATTAATAATAGTAGTCAGAGGATCCGAGTTGGCTGTTGCCGCAGTCCATAGACCACAGCTTTGGGGCGCGACCGAGAGATGTGTGCCCAGGACCCCGGGGCCTGGCGGAACAATCCACGGGATATACTGGGACATGGTTTGCACAAGCCCCATTTCTGTTGTGCTGAATTCAGCCACCTCTGCAGGATGACAGCGGCCGCAGGTCTGCAGAGATATGTCAGGATTCCAGGAAGCTGTTGTCTGATTCCGGTCATGCCAGAGGAGCATGTGGAACGGGCTCTGAACCCTGAGACGAAAACGCGGGTCATTGGTATTGCTTGCCCTTATGGACTCAATCGATCTTATCAGGTCATATTCCAGACCCACGACATCCTTTCTCCTTACTATATCCCTATACTGGTTTCTCATCACAAGGAGCCTGAGAAGGCCGACGTGGGCTCCGTCAACCGTGGAATCAGCGGGATTGCCAAGATGACAGTCAACACAGGTGGCAGGCATTCCGGTCTCTGCCGCTGCAAGGGCAGGGTCAATATAAAACTCAGGAAAGCCGAGACTGGTCATTCTCAGCAAATCTCCGTGGCAAAAGGTGCAACTGTCAACCGGTGGCACTGCTGCTACCCTGGTAAGGGTTGTCGTTGGTGTTGGCGTAGGCAGAATTTGAGGGATTTGCGGCAAGGGAGAAATAATTGGCAGATTCACCAAGGGGGTGGGTATGGTTTTTATGGGTGAAGGTATGCTCATCTTTGGATAATACATTTCCATCATGGGCCTGGGCATCTCCATCATGGGATTAGGCATTCCCATCATGGGCATTGACATGTCCTCCATTGTCATGGGCATATTCATCATGGGATTTGGTATGCCCATCATGGGCTCTTGCATAACCATCATTGGCAGAGGCATCATTATCCCGGGATCTGTCATCCCATGCAAAGGTCCACCCATAACCATCACAAGTGAGGGCATTACCAATGAAACAGGTAAACCCATCATGGGGTATGGCATAATCATATCCATCATAGGCGATATGCCTATTCCCATAATAGGTGATATAACCCTATTCAGGGATGGCAATATGCCCTGGCTTAGCACTAAAGGATTATTAAGGGCGACCATGGAAGGTGCGAAAGGAGCGCCCCTCATCAAAGACATTGTTGTCCCTGCTGCCGGAGCAAGCGCATTCATTACGTTCATGGCAACGAACGGATCATTTATCAAAGCCAAAGTCACGGGGGACATTCCAATCCCTAAAATGGGCGACATTGACATTCCTATAGAAGGAACAGCTCCCAGAGCAGAGACAACAGGATCTAAGGGGATGCTCATAGAAGGCCCCGGGAGTCCGGCTAACATGCCTTGATTATTGATTCCCGGATTTGCTCCCATTAATCCATTTCCCCCTTGAGATTGTGATGCTATAGGAAATGAAAAAAATATGGATATTGCTGTTATGAATGCAAATATCTTTTTTCTTCTATTACACATAATTTGCTCCTTTAGCATTGAAATCTATATAATATTAAATATTGTATAATCACCCGAAATTATTAAAATTACTTTCTGAAAGCAATTCTTGTATGACCTTCGATAATATCAAATGGTCCAAGAGGCTTTATTGCTGATTAGAAAATTTCGCGATGGTTTTAAAAAATCTACCTTTTTAAGTAAATTGACTAATATTTTTATATCTTATAAGCATTTAGAAACATATTAAATGATTTATAAAGAATTAAGTCTTTGAACCAGAAATGTTTAATCGATAACTATTATATCACAAAAAAATTTTTATATAGATTTTAAACGACTGGTTATCCTAAAGCCTTATATTCACCTTTCTGATATAGTTATGAAAATCCCTCATCCCACCGCCTTCGCTTACAATCCTTAATATTTGATTCGAGTTCACTATAATAACCCCTGAAAGCCAACTTGCCGGGGTATCCTTAAATGCTTCAGGAATGAGAGGTGTTGAAGGTCCCAGCATTACCACCTCCCTGCAACCTTTTGTCAATATCAGCAAGTCTTCAATGGTCTGATTTAATAGAGAGGTGGATGTAATAATTGCCACCTGGCACTTTGGCAGTTCATCTTTCATATATTGGATTGGCAAGGTCTCATCCGTTTGCCTTTTGGGATTTTGCTCAAAGATCTTTAAAGAGGCCCCTTTATCTTTTAAATGTGCTATCAAAGGGGTAAAAAGACCAACCATCCCTATCTGATCCCCTGGTCTGATCTCTATGTTTCGGATAACGTCTCCGGTATTCATACCCGGTTTTTGATTATTCATAAGGGCATTGACTGTCGCAAGCCCGACTGCTGTCTTTATGGAGTGATCAGAGTTTAGAAAACGGAGTAATTCAAGGGCCTTCTTCCCTGCCAGAGGAAGTGAGCCATGTAACAGAGAGCAACCCTCTATAAAATCTTCCCTGAAAGTATAGGCCAGACCGGCTTGGTTATTTTCCAGCAAAACTGCAATATAACCCAGACCGATGCGAACGTCCGTTACTATGATGCTGGATGCGTTGTCAGAGGCTATATTGAATATTTGATTCAGTATCTTCATTGAGGGATTATTTTATAAAAAAAAGCCGGGGAGGTAAAGCCGCCCCGGCTTTTTTTATATGAAATTCAGATATGGGTAATCCTTAATAATCCCCTTTTAGTATAGAATTAATCGTCTTTTATCATAATATAAGTCTATCAAAATATACCTCATAATATAAACCTCTATCTCGTGCGAGCCGAAGGTGTAGCGGAGGCTTCATTTGAATAAAGTGATTCGATCCCTCCGCTTAGGGATGTTACCACGTAATAATAAGTGATGCCGTTCACCACGTTGTAATCCAGGTAAGTACAGTAATCAGTAACTTGACAACTGGCGATTAAGGAATAGGGCCCGCCGCTTGTCTGGCTGCGATAGATATTGTAACACATGGCCCCAGCCACAGGACTCCATGTGAGCTGGACCTTTCCGGATTTCGGCCTTGCACTTAAATCAAAAATAGTCTGAATTTGTTGACTTATATCATTTACAGTTAAAGTAAAGGATTCAGTGTCTGACAGGTTCGGCACACCATCATCAGTCACAATTACCGTGATTGGGTATATCCCTGAATCAGAATAAGTCGGGTTACATTCCATAGAGCCTGTACCATCCCCGTTGTCAATGAGCGAACAGAAACCTGGAAGCCCGGTAGCAGAGAATGTCAGTGTGTCGCCTGGGTCCGGATCTGTAGCGGAAAGCGGGATGCTAAGGCTTTCTCCCTCGTTCATGCTCTGCGGACCGATACCTTGAAGCACGGGCGGCTTATTCACCGAGCTTACTGCTACGGTCAGTGTAGCAATATCCGTGCTCCCGTCATCGTCGGTTACCCGAACTGCAACGGTATACATGTCGGGGACAGTCCATGTATGTGTTTGAAGCGCTCCGGTATCCCCTGAAGGATTGAATGTAACACCGTCATAATCCCAGTCCCATTCATAACTGACAATCGAATCAGCAGGCGATGTGGAGCCGCTTGCATCATAACTGCCTGCCTGTCCCTCATCGAGTAAAGTGTCTCCTGTAAGTGCTGCTGTGGGGGCAAGGTCATTTACAGAGACAACCAGTGTGGCGATGTCCATACTTCCGTCATCATCGGTCACCCTGACAGCCACCGTATATGTGCCGTCATCCATCCACGAATGTGACTGTATGGCACCCGTATCCCCGGAGGGATTGAATGTGACTCCGTCATAATCCCAATCCCATTCATAACCTATGATGCCGTCAGGGTAAGATGCGGAGCCGCTTGCATCGTAATTGCCTGCCTGTCCTTCGTCAAGTGTAGTATCGCCTGATAAATGTGCAGCAGGGGCGTTATCCGTGATGGTGACATTATGTGAAACTGAATCCATTGAGCCGTCATCATCCGTCACTGTTAATGTGACTTTATAAGTTCCGTTGTCATTGAAGGTAAAGCTCGGGTTTTTTGTGCTGCTTGTACCTAATCCTGCGAAATCCCATGACCATCCGACTATGGTGTCCGGATAGGAGGTTGATGTGTCTGAGAAAATAACAGCGGATCCTTCTGCCTGCGGTTCCGGTTGCCATGTAAATCCTGCTGAAGGCTTAAGGTCGTTGACGGTTACCGTGGATGTGTCCGTATCCTCCAGTAATGAGTCAGAGACCTTCAGGCCCACAGTATATGTTCCGTTATCCATCCAGGTATATGTTGGAGTCGCGCTAATTGAGTCATCATAATTTCCGTCTTCATCCAGGTCCCACGCGAAATACATGGTGTCACCGTTAGGCTCGTAGGATCCGCTGCCGTCCAGTTGTAAGGGGGTCCCTTCATTTACGAAATAAGGCCCGTCAGCATCGGCCACGGGAGCCAGGTTTTCAAAAACTGTAACTATAGTAAATTCGGGTATGGATTCCATTGGAATACAATCCACGCCAATAGTGCAGCTAATAGGATTGAAGGCGCCATTGTCCCAGACCTTCAGACCTATGGCATAGCTGCCTGGTGATGCAAAGGTCCATTCAGCAGTGGCATCGGTTGTGTCAAGATCAACATCATCAAACCATACGCCGTCATTGTCAAGGTCCCACTGATAGGTCGAAATGCCATCCCCGGGGTCAATATCATAGGAGCCGCTCCCGTCAAGGGTTAAGGGAATGCCTGCTGTCGCGGTATACGGCCCTCCGTGCTCGGCATAGGGGGCGTGAGGCGGCTCGGCCACTGTTACCTCTCTGGTATCGATATCGGTCTGTGCGGGATCATTATCGTCCGTGACCCTTAGCCGAACTGTATATATCTGAGGAGGATCGCCGCTTGTATTTGGATCAGGGTCAGGATAGGTATATCTGGCGTTTGGATCGGAAGGATCGGTTGTAACATAGTCCCAGGTCCCGTCACCGTCAAAATCCCATTCATACAATACAATGCTGCGTGTGGGATCCATATGGAATGATCCGGAGGCATCAAAGGTTAGCTCCATATCATAGGCCCAGATGATGTCGTCACCTGCATCCGCAACCGGCGGCTGAACAAAAAGGGTGGGTGTGAGCATGATTATGGCCCAGGATGTGGAGAAACCGGATCCGTAAGTCACATTCCAATACCCGGAAGTGTTCTGCTGATCCACGATCCTTTTTCGCACACCTGTTGCAGGGTCATTGTACCAGTCAAGTCCGGTGGCGCTGAGGTTGACCACGGCGGTCGGCTGGGCCAGTCTCAGGGACTTTACCAGTGCATAGGCCCCATAGTAATTATTATTCTGCCAGTACCAGTGATTGGCAATATAGTCCTCGGCAGTTCTCCATCTGGGATCATCCGTGGTTTTGTCTCCAAAGGCGAGCTGAACCATCCCGGATGGTGTGGTGGCCACTCCGTTTCCTGCCCCTGTGTAGCCGAATCCTGTTCCGTTATAACTGTAGTTCAGCCAGATATCATTTTCATCCTTGACCCATTGAGGTATAAGTATCCCAAAATTGTCCTCTGCCGCTATCATACCAATGGCGGCCCATTGACAGGCAGAATTATCGGCGGCAGAATTCCAGCTATAACGCCACCCGCCTCTTGCAGAACCGGAATCAACCTGTCCCCAGGCATACATATCCACCATGTCTGTCAGGATCTCATAGAAGAACCTGCCGTTGATATTGGCTCCTCCTGTGGTGGCAAATCCTCTGGGATTGTTGGAGGAGGCAATTGCATCCATGACCATTCCGCCTTCGTAAATAGGACGATTGCTGTTGACACCGATCCCTATGCCATTGAAGTTAGTATCAGGGTTTCCATGGGCTTGAGCACCGATACCGGAAGCAGTAATCCCGGTAAACATATAATCAAATCCCTTATTTACTGTCTCCACATACGGATTTTCCTGATTGTCGCCGTCCTGGAGGTGACCGTTTATCTCAAAGGCCTGGATAGCTGAGGCTGTTGGGGATGTATAGTAACTTGAATAGGATGTCCATTTGCCGTCCGCCTTGTTCTGACTCTTGTGTAGCCACCAAAGTCCTTCGTCGATGGCGATATTGGTCCTGGAATCAAGGTTCTGGGGCCTTACCATCACGTAATAATTATCCGTGCCTGACAGGCCGGCGCTATCCCATACGGTAAGAGTAGCGGTGAAAGGTGTGCCGTCGGGTGAGACAGGGTAGGTGTGACTGACCTCGATGGCGTACTTATCAGTCACTGCAGCAGGGGGATTCGGGGAAGGCGGTGATCCGTCTCCGAAATTCCACTGATAGGTAAGGTCTCCGGCATCCCTTACAATGGCCTTGAGCCTGATGCTTCTGCCATTATAGGTGTCGTGAGGCGAGAGGGGGTTTCCTGCCACCCAGGGTACACAGATGACATCCGGTGCAAGATTGTCAGCCACATTCACCGTGGATGTATCCGTGCCGGTCTGACCCACACAATCCACTACCGTTAGAGTAACCGTATATGTACCTGCAGCGGAGTAAGTATAGAATGGTTTTCTGCCCACTGCGTCCATGTCGTTTGTAAAATTCCCGTCACCGTCACTGTCCACGGTATCATCCGCGTCCCAGAGATATTTGGCAATACCGATGTCATCCGACGATCCGCTGCCGTTGAAATATGCCGGAGGCCCGCCCGCGCCTGCCGTGTAGGGCCCGCCCGCATCCGCTACAGGTGCCGAACCGACGGTCAAGGTGATCGTCGCAGTATCGATAGCGGATTGAAGGACATGATCCGTCACCCTGAGAGCAACGATATATGTCCCGGCGCCGGGAAAGACATGCATAATCCTTTTGCCCTCATCTCCGGAAGGATTGAATCCTACTGAGATGTTATGATCCCAGTCCCACTCATACTTGTATATTCCATGGTCATCGAAAGAACCGCTTGCGTCAAACTTGACGCTCCACTGCCCATTGAAATTATAGCTCTCATCGAGAACACCGTCCGGAGCAATGTCAGCAACCGGGGGATTGTTGGCAAGTGTGGTTACGGTCGTTGAATCGCTATCTGTCTGGTTGGCCTGATCATATACCGTGAGACTGATTGTATGCATTCCCAGTCCATAGAGACGGTAAGACGGTGAAGGCCCCACGGCGATCTCCTTGATATCGTCGATTATACAGGTTCCTGAGCTGACCGTTATTCCTCGCTTAAAGGAAGCAGAAGTGCTGTGACTGGAATCATATAATAAGATCCATTCCGGAGATCCGGCGGCACGATAATAGTACCTGGCTCCCTGGGTCTCCTTGAGCTCGATGCGTATCTCATACCAGGTATTGAAAGAATAATCGCTGCCTGTGTCACCCCTGCTTGAACCGTCTTCGTAGATATAGATATTCCCGTTATAGAAATAGATGGCATAGGTCCATTGATTATAATGGAAACCGGAATCCGAGTTGTTCTTAAATCCTATCATTGCGTAACCGCTTCCGGTTTGTTCGATTTTTGCCTCAAAGGCCATGCCCTCGACACGGTTATAGGTGTCCTTGCTGCAAAAATAGCGGTTTCCCCAGGTACCATCACCCGTGATGGACACTTCGTTGTTCTGGGTTACACCGGAGCCGCTTAGTGCCCATTTATTATCATTTACAACCGTTCCGTCAAAGGTGTCCGTACCCAGGTTCCAGATATATTTTCCAATATTGCTTTCAGGGTCCGAAGAACCAGTGCCATCAAGAGAAACCGTCCATCCGCCGGCAAAAGCGTTGCCTGAAAATTCATCCACAACATATGGACCACCGGCATCAGCTGTAGGAGGGTCACCTGTGGTAATGGCTACAGTCATTGTATCAACGCTACTCTGAAGGGCATGGTCAGTAACCCTGACTGCCACGATATATGTACCCGGCGCTGACCAGGAATGGGAGGCCGTTGCACCTGTGTCTCCGGATGGATTAAAACCGGCCATGGGATCATAGTCCCAGTCCCATTCATAAGTATATATGCCATAATCATCGGTTGAGGCGCTTGCGTCGAAACCGACTGCCCAATTCCCGTCCGATGCAGCCGTTTCATCAAGGTTCTGATCAGGACCGGCATACGCGATAGGAACGTCACCGCTTGTAAGATTTACAAGGATGTTATCCGTATCACTTTGGCCAGCCCTGTCATATACCGTCAGGTCAACGCTGAACGCCCCGGTGCCGAAGTAAAGGGTAAAGTCCGGATTTACACCTGCGGTGGTTTCCAGGAAATCATCCATGGTAAATGTTCCGTCATAAACGGTTATCCCTTTTCTGAGGCTTGTATCGGATGTGGTATAACCGGAATTATAGACCTCGTACCATAATTCGGTTCCGGATGGGCGATAGGAGTAAACGGCCCCGGCTTCTTTCAGCTCGATCCTGAAGTCATACCAGGTATTATACGCATAATTAAAACCTGTATCGCCCCGGCTGTTGCTGTTCTCATAGATATAGATGCTCCCGTTGGACAAATAGAACTCATAAGGAAACTGATTGTAATGGAAATTGGTGGTGCTTGTGTTCTTGAATCCGAACATGCACCGGCCGCTGCCGGGGGTCTTGATTCTGGTCTGAAAGACCTGGCCTACAACCTTGGGGAACGTGGCCTTAGTTACCATGTATCGTGTATCCCATGTGCTGACACCAGTGAGTGATACCTCGTCATCCTGGCTTATGCCCCCATTTGTGAACCACTTCCCACTTTTAAACTCTGTGCCGTCAAACGGGTCCACACCAAAGTTCCATACATGTTTCCTGATCTCCACATCATCGCTGGAACCTGAACCATCAAGACTGAATGTCCATCCCCCTTCAAAGGCATGGGATTCATCAGCGCTGTAAGGTCCGCCGGCATCTGCTACAGGGGGATCTCCGGCTTGCATTATCATGGGGATGCTCCCGCTGGCTTCTGTCCCTGCTGCATCTGATACTGACAGGTCAACATTATAGGTCCCCTGTTTGAATTTGTGTTGGAGAGTTTCGCCTGTGGCTGATCTGCTGACTACAAGATTGTCAAATATTGCCTCTGTTCGATAGGTGGAGAATCCGATATGCCCGATACTAAAGGAACTGTCATGAAAGGCGAACAAAAGGATTCCATCCAGATAAAATTCCATCAAAGTGCCTTCGCAAACAATCTTGATATGGTATGTACTACCATTTGTAACAGGATAGGAAGGAAAGGTGGAGGGAAGGTCAAACTCATATATATTAGACGCGCTCCCATTTGTATACCTGTAAAGCAGGACATCATTATTCCCTCTTCCCCTCAGGATATACTCGTAATGGTTATCCGAATTCTCCGCCCTGAATATGACCTGCGCCTCTTCACCAGCACCTGATACCAGCTTTACATCCGCCTCGATGGTCACATTATCATATTTTTCTTCAAAAAGTGTCCATGTCCTGTCAAGTCCCGCGTCACTCTGCCAATATGAATAATTTCCGTCAATGATATCCGTGTCGGTCACTGCCCAGGTTCCCGCTATAACATGCCACCTGTCCGCATTAGCGTCCTCGAAATCTTCAATGAGGATCTGGCTGATATCCCATTCATAGGAGACTATTCCCTCTGTGTCAAAGGCATAGGATGAGCCGTTGAGTGTCAGGTCCCATATGCCGCCGTCAGCCTGCGCTTCCTCAAAAACTACGGTATTGGTGTCGATCCATGGCGCGTCCCCCTCGACATGGACAACGGCTGTGTCATAATCACTTTTCCCTTCATTGTCCATGACCATTAGATTGGGGAAATATGTCCCTTCACTTGCATAGGTATGGTTAATTGTTCCCACGCTGGTGCCGGCTCCCGTTGCAGTGTTTCCGTCTCCGAAGTTCCAGATCCAGGAATCAAGATAATCGTCCGGATCGTAAGATCCCAAACCGTCTAAATTGGCTGTATCACCCACACCGATGGTTTGGATGGCCGGGGATATGTCCGCGACCGGCACACCGGCAGGAGGTCCTATGGGCTCAGCGGACAGGCCGAGGGAATTGGAAGAGGTCGATCCTATCTCTGTGGCGGTACCGAATGTCCCATCTCCGTTTCCGGGAAAATAATATACCCTTCTGCCGCTATAGTTTACTGCGACAATGTCCAGGTTTCCGTCCGCGTTAAAATCATATGCGTCATAACAGCCGTGATTATTAAAATCCAGGCTGGCAATGGTACCAACATATGTAAAGGTGCGGTCTCCGTTCCCGGTCCATAAAAGAGCGGCGCCACCACTTCCTTCATTGGCAACGATATCGTCATTTCCATCATTGTTGAAATCACCGGCAACTACCCCGTACGGGTCCGATCCTGAATCTCCAAGATAAAGATTGGAGGGAAAGGCCCCTGTTCCGTCACCCCAGTAAATTTCGATGTATCCGTAATACCTTCCCCTCACAAAATCGAGATTTCCGTCATGATCAAAATCGGCAGCATCCATACCACGGCCATTGTTTCCCAGACTGGATTCACTCTTGGTAAAATTGCCTTTGCCGTCACCCAGAAAAAATCCTACTGTGGTGGAATTCGTGTTTGCAATGAAATCCAAATTGCCGTCATTATTATAATCACCGGAAGTCATATCCATCACATAGCTGCTGGCATTGCTAATGGTCCCAATCATAGCCGACTTCGTGAAGTTATTGTTCCCGTCATTAAGAAAGAGGTAAAGATATGCCGTGCTTGAGATGCCTCGGCCAGCAATGAAATCCATAAAACCATCATTGTTGAAGTCATTGATGGTTACCCCTCGCGCATAACTGCCACCCAGATAATCGATACGGGCATAATCGCTAAAGGTGCCGTCTCCGTTGCTTTTGGCATAGTATATGTTCGATGAATCATCTATGGCGATTATAAATCCGTTTGCGCCATAAGCCAGATTCACACTTGCCAGAAACATAAAGCAGAAAATCAATACGATGGAGAGATTTTTTATGAATCTCATAATTTTTTACCCCTTTCTTCTGGTGTGTTATGATTGGTTTGACATATCTCCCTATGGTTCTTAAGCCAAAACTGTGTGTTTCCCTGGTTATGTGTAATAATCCCCCAAATTCTTCTTGGTAGTTTTAAAAATAAAATTTTGAGACCAGAAAAAGGGTAAGCATCATTTATGCCTTTAAATGGATAAACACCTAGCTTAAGAATTCATAGTGGATTAATAAAATGGTGGAAAAACACATTGCATGATTTTTTGCATATTATTTATGAAAAAAGAGAAAATTTTATGTCTTTTAAGAGAAATAATGTAAGCGATTGGGAGTAAATTTTATTGATATTAAAAAGTCTTATGGATTATCCACCTGAGCAGCTTGCCGGGGGCTTTATAATCGACAATGTCCTTCAATTTGTCAAGGGAGATTTCTGCCCGTGCCACACTTTTGTGTCCTCCTGCGGAGCCTATGTCCCCGAATCTTTGTTGCGCAAGTTTGCCTGCATCCTTACGAATACCGTTATTCCTGATGATTATTATAAGATTTTCTTTGTAGAGACCGGCAATAAAAGTCCAGTCAATTCCATAGATCTTCATGAAAAAATCGGCTATCAACACGCATACATCGGGATTTACAACAGATCCGAGGTTTACATAAGTACGATTCCCACGGATCTCCATATTATCCAAAGCAATCTGATAATATTTCAGGAATTGGATTGTTATTTCGGCATATTCGATTTTCCGGGCAACGGTGACATTAATAAAACGGAAAAGATATTGAAAGGCCCTCATGTCTTCCGGCAGGGCCTGTCGCTCGAAGTTGCTTGTATCGGTTTTTATTCCATAAAAAAGAGCTGTTGCCAGTTTCATAGAGGGCTTTATTTTAGCCGCTTTAAGGTATTCTGTCATAATGCTGGATGTAGCCCCGTATTGAGGCCTGATATCCGTAAAAGTGACATCAACATTAGTTAACGGATGGTGATCAATTATGACGGAAAAGTTGAGAGGGGAAAAACTCTGATTGTGTGATGGCTGGGAGTCAACCAAAACAAATTTGTTGAAGTTATCAATGTCTATTGCCTCGAAGGGGATAAGTTTTACCTTTAAAAGGCGTACCATAGCAAGATTGTCAGGTCTTTTTATAACATTTATATTGGAGATAGTGACACTGGTAACTTTATGCCATAAAAGCCGCTTCATTGCAACGGCACTCCCGATGGAGTCGGGATCGGCATTTATGGGAAGCAGCACACTGTCATCCTTTGTGAACTGGGCAAGCATTTTTTTAAGTTTTTCGGTATTTGACGGCATGATATTTAAGCGAATGTCTTTACTGTTAAAAAGAGTCAGGGCTTGACAATTAAAAATAAATAAAATATAAAATTTTATAAATATTAACAAAATAAATTGACAAATGTCAATATCCGATGTCCACATTAACTTTAGGCGCTTAACGCTTTAGGCACTTTAGCGATCTTATTTTATGACTTCAGGCACTTTTTAATGAATGATTATATATTATGAACATGATTTTTTTTAGAATATTCTAAATAACCGTTTTTTTCTGGCTTCTTTCCTTTTTTTTTGATATGCTATAACAATATTATAAACAAGTTTTTTAATTAAATTATAGTACGATTCGGCAGTTAGCAGTTTTTAGGGGCTTTATGGGCCAAATGCTTTTTTAGTTTTTCGATATTTGAAAATATAAGGGATGGATAATAGTAACGTAAAAAAAGTATTAGTGTATCGCTGGCTCATTTTTTTGCTCCTGGCTCTGGCCTATTTTTTTGTCTACTTCCATAGATTTGCTCTTTCAGTGGTTGCGGCGGACATCGACAAGGCCTTCAGTCCTTCCGCAAGTCTCATGGGGATACTTGGGTCCGTTTATTTTTATTGCTATGCGTTTATGCAGTTCCCTGCAGGGCTCATTTCAGATTCACTTGGTCCCAGAAAAGGTGTCACATTTTTTCTTGTTATAGCATCTTTAGGAAGTATTCTGTTTGGGTTAGCTACATTTTTTTGGATTGCTGTTATCGGCCGTATCCTGGTGGGATTGGGCGTGTCATTGGTATTTATATCCACCATGAAGATTCTTTCCCAGTGGTTCAAAGCAAAAGAGTTTGCTTTTATGGCCGCGGTATTGAATGCAGTGGGCGGTTTGGGTATACTAACATCTACGGCACCCCTGGCATTTATGACAGGGTTCCTGGGGTGGAGGTTTTCTTTTGTGATTATAGGATTTTTGACCTTTGTAATTGCTCTGCTTGCATGGTTCATTGTAAAGGACAAACCGGCGGATAAGGGTTGGCCTTCCATTGAAAAAATGGAAAATAGACCCGAAGCCGTCAATCCTCAGCCAATTTCCTTATCCTTATGGGAAGGAGCTCGCAGGGTCATTACAGAAAAATATTTCTGGCCTGTTGCCATATGGTTTTTCTTCGATTGCGGTATATTTTTCGGTTTCGGAGCGCTTTGGAGCGGGCCTTATCTTATGCATGTTTATGGTATGTCTCAAGCAAAAGCAGGGATTATCCTTACTATGCTTGCTGTTGGGATGATCGGGGGGAGCCCAATTATTAGTCTTTTATCCGACAGGTTTCTTCCAAGCAAGAAGAAGCTTCTTATGCTTTCCTCAGCCGGGTTATTTGCTGATATTCTTTTCTTAAATATCATGCCCAAAGGACTTTCCAGGTTTGTTTTGCTTGTGGTTTTTCTGATGCTTTCTTTGTGTTCATCAGCAATTGTATTCGTGGCATTTACAACCGTAAAAGAACTTTTTCCAGTAGAGATCGCTGGAACCTCCGTGGGCACCCTCAATCTGTTTCCCTTTCTGGGAGGAGCTGTTTTTCAGCCTCTTCTCGGAAGGGTGCTTGATGCTTATCCTAAATCAGGTACATCGGGATATCCTCTTCGGGCCTATTCCGCAATGATGCTGGTTCTGCTGGCTGCATCGGTAATATCCCTGCTTTGTACCTTTTTTATGAAAGAGACATCCCCATACGCATTAAGCCATAAACATTAAAATATAAAACAGTAATAGCTATATCAGACGTTGAGTATTATAGAAGAAAGTAAAGCAGGGTAGAAGGTTGTTATCAGGTAAATCCTTAAGAAGCAGGTTTGCGGGATGTTTGCTGGGACTGGCCCTTGGAGATAGTCTTGGGGCCCCTTTTGAAGGAATGCCCGGTGGGGAATACTCTTATTCGTGTGAGAATCCCCTTATATACACCGATGATACGGAAATGATGATAAATCTAACAGAAAGCATCCTTTCTTCCAGGGCTGTTGATCCTGAAGACATAGCACAAGCCTTTGTTAAAGGATATACCAAGGGAAGGGGGTACGGCCGTGGCACAGTCAGGGCCCTTTCCCTTATCAAAGAAGGCATGTCTATTAATGAGGCCGCACGTTCCATATTCCCGGATGGCTCTTGTGGAAACGGAGCGGCGATGAGAGTGGCCCCTATCGGGCTTCTCTATTGGTGGAATTCAGGGTTTATTCTAGATGCTGCAGAAAAATCGAGCATTCCCACACATATCCATCCTCTTGGTATAGAAGGAGCAAAAATTATGGCTCTTGCCGTAGGCTTCACTATTAAAGGAATAACAAGAGAGGCCCTTCCCGGATCACTTATCGATAATGTGAATGAAGAATTATACAGAAAAAAGTTGTCAGTAATCAGAGATTTACTCAGAGAAGATGCAAATGCCGGAGAAGTTGCACATCGGCTGGGAAACGGGGTGTTTGCCCATGAATCCGTACCTGCAGCCTTGTATGCCTTTATCAGGTTTGGAAATGATTATAAAAAGACGATCGAGTTTTGTTTTTCTCTGGGCGGCGATATTGATACCATCGCAGCCATGGCGGGAGCACTTTCAGGGGCATATGTCTCCGAGGATTGTTTGCCCGGGGAATGTATTCAAAAATTGGAGGACGCAGACAGAATAAAGTATTTATCATTTCAACTTTTTGAATTTTCAAATGCTTTGAAAACAAAACATATTGAAGCAAAGGCCATTTAGATTTGCTTTGTTTTATATAGATATAGATATAAAAAAGATCGGGTTGATTATGAGGCGGAAAGCTCAAGTGAACTATAAAGTGGTACGATTGTGATATAATGCTGAGAAATCTTCGAAATATCATTTCGCTCTAATACGAGGGTTAAAATGAAGGAAGAAAATAGAACGGAAAAAAAATTGGAAGATGAATTAAAAAAATTACGGCAAGAAATTACCAGATTGAAGGCTCTGGAAGGTCAGCAAAAGCAGATGGAGAACGCTCTTAAGGAATCTGAAGAAATGTATAAGACGCTGGTAAAGACATCTCCTGATGCAGTAACTATAACCAATTTGGATGGGAATATAACTGAGGTGTCTCAGCGGACACTCGAATTGCATGGTTTTAGCTCTCCTGAAGAAATTTTAGGGAAAAACTCCTTCGATCTTATTGCTCAGGAAGATCACGAAAAGGCCAGGAAAAATGTTCTGAAAACCCTTCAGAACGGATATATCAGAAATCAAAAATATACCCTGCTCAAAAAAGACGGTACTCATTTTTACGGTGAAATTAACGCGGCTCTGGTTTCTGACATTTCGAGCAAGCCAAAGGCCTTTATAGGGATTACGAGAGATATTACAGAGCAAGAGAAAACAAAAGATGCTTTGCAGCAAGCCTATGAAGCTTTAGAGATAAAAGTGGAGGAACGTACATGTGACCTGAAGTCTACCAATAAAAAGCTTCAGGAGGAAATCGACGCACGAAGGCGGGCCGAAGAGGCGTTAAGGGAGAGTGAGGAAAGATTCAGGATGATAGTGGAGCTTTCACCTTTTCCAATATCCATATTCGATTCGGATGGAATATACCTTTATATAAACAGGAAATTCACCGAAGTTTTCGGCTATACACTGAAGGATGTGCCTACAGGGAAAAAGTGGTTTGATCTGGCATTTCCGGATCCAAAATATCGTCAGGAAGCAATATCCGCATGGAAATCCGATTTGGAAAAGCTGGCCAAAAAAAAGATAATGCCCAGGTTGTTTAATGTTAGGTGCAAGAATGGATCGGTTCGCAAAATCATTTTCAGGCCGCTTAAGATGAATTATGATCAACTCTTTATCATATATGAAGATATCACGGACCGTAAAAGGGCTCAGGAGGAAGTATATAAGGCAAAGGAATATCTGGAAAAGGTTTTCAACAGCGTTACGGATTCCATTATCGTATCAGGATTAAACACCAGGGTGGTGACATTTAATAAGGCCACAGAGAAGATATTCGGTTATAAAAGTGAAGAGATTGTCGGAAAAAGCATCAGAAAGATATTTCCGGATAAATCGGCATTCAAGGATCTGGTGAGAAACTCCTTAAAGGAAATCCAGGAGCATGGACATTTTGAAGGAGAAATCACATTAAGACACAAGAGCGGACGGACATTCCCGGTATCCTTGATATCCTCGATGCTGATGGGTACTGATGGAAAACCAATAGGGATAGTCTCGGTCGGGCGGGATATTACGGAGCGAAAGCAGACAGAGGAGGCAAAGGAGAAGTTGGAGTCACATTTGAGGCAGGCCCAAAAAATGGAGGCCATTGGCACGCTGGCCGGGGGGATTGCCCATGATTTCAATAATATCCTCTCCGTTGTGCTCGGTTATGTTGAATTGAGTATAGATGCCTTTCCTGAGGGCAGTTCAGCCAGATCCAACATGGAAGAGGTTATAAGGGTATGTAATCGTGGAAAGGACCTGGTAAAGCAAATCCTTACCTTTAGCCGCAAGGTTGAAAAGGACCTGGTTCCTGTCCAGATTAATTCCATTGTCGATGAAGCCCTGAGATTTATCAGGGCATCGATTCCGAGCACAATAGAAATCCGTCAGGACATCGATACGAAATCAGGGAGCGTCCTGGCAAATCCCACACAGATACAGCAAATAATTATAAATCTTTGTTCTAACGCCTATTATGCCATGCGGGAATCCGGAGGGATCCTGGAAATAAAACTCGGAGCAGTACAAATCGGACCTGATTCCAGGGTCGAATGTCAGGATTTGAAGGATGGGACATATATAAGGCTCACCATTAAAGACACTGGCCATGGCATTGAGAAGTCGGATTTGGAACGTATCTTTGATCCCTTTTTTACCACCAAACCCCCTGGCGAGGGGACCGGAATGGGTCTATCCACCGTGCATGGTATCGTCAGGGCGCATGGAGGCTCGATTACGGTAAGCAGTGAGATTGGAAAAGGGACGACCTTTAACATATACCTTCCCCGTTTATCCAAAGACGCTCCCACTAAAGAAGCCAAGCCGGAGTTAACCTCGGAGGGCAGGGAACATATATTATTGGTGGATGATGAAGAATCTATTATTTACGCGGGAAAGATTGTCCTGGAAAGGCTCGGCTATAAAGTCACTGCCCTTAAGAGCAGTTCAGAGGCATTGGAAATATTCCATAAAAATCCCGGCGATTTTGATCTCGTTATTACCGATCAAACTATGCCCGCGATGACAGGTGCGGAGCTGGCAAGCAAATTGATGTTGATACGTCCCACTATCCCGGTGATCCTGACAACAGGCTATAGTGAGTTAATCACAAGAGAGAAAGCAAAAAAGCTTGGAATACGTGATTATATAATGAAGCCCTTTCTTGCCCGTGATCTCGCGAAGGCTATCAGGAAAATTATGGACCAGGAATATACGGTATAGTGTGGCGGTTTGAAGGATTCCAATTTTTTAAACTCAAATTGTCGTTACAAAGGCATCTCATCTTAAAACAAACCCTTAGAACCTGTCTTATTTCTCTTTTTTTCCTCTTCATATTTTATTCTCCCTCATTATCATCTGCCAAATATATATCCTTTTTGTGTCTGAATGATTTTCATGCCGCTGTGGAACCGTCCATGATCGTTTGGGAGGGAAAAAGGCAGATGAACGGCGGTGCTGTGAGCTTAGCCGGCTATGTGGATCAGTTCCGTAAAAAGGAACAGAATCTTGTCTGGGTGGTAACTGGAGATATGTTTATGGGGCATTACCTTGATTCCTTAACAAAAGGAAAGGCCATGATCGAATTCCTCAACATGATCCCTCCTGATTGTTTTACTCTGGGAAATCATGAGTTTGATTATGGGATGGAAATACTAAAAGAAAGAATAGACGAGTCGAAATTTCCCATAGTGTGTGCCAATATAAAAACAGTAAAGGGCGACACACTCGTAAAGCCATACATTATCCATGAAATAAACGGGATTAAGGTATTGCTTATAGGTGTGATTTGTCGAAATCTTCCGCAAATCGTTTCTGTCAACCGTCTGGGAAACATTGAGGTATTGGATTCAAAAAGCGTCATTAAAAGTATTGAGGTCACAGACCCTAAAAGTGCCATTCTCGAATGGACTAATAAACTCGACAGAGACGTTGATCTCACAGTTGTGCTCTCACATTCCGGACTAAGTGCGGACCTTAGAATAGCAAAGGACCTGCCGTCTGAATGCGGCGTGGATATCATTATAGGAGGGCACAGTCATGATTTAATGGAAAAACCGGAGGTGGTAAACGGAATCATTATCTGCCAGGCAGGTTCAAAAGGACGGTGTCTGGGCTATATCCAGGTAGATCTGGACCTCAGGGAAAGGCATATAGAATCACATACATGGGAACTTATACCAATCCTATGTGATAGGGTCGAGCCCAATAGGGCCGTTGAACGCTGGCTTGCCGGGAGAACAAAGAAGTTATCAAAACAGATGGAAAAGGTCATCGGCAATCTGGAAGGGGAGTGGGGCAGGGATAAAGAAAAACTGGAGTGGCCTGTAGCCAATTTTGCAACGGACGCTATTGCAGAAGAGATGGAAGTCGATATCGGTATCTATAATAGGGGCGGTATCCGTAAATCCCTTGCTGGACCAAAGATAAGATTAAAGGATATCTGGGGTATATTCCCGTTTGGAAATTACATGGTGAGCTTCCGCCTCACCGGCAGACAGGTTAAGATCCTTCTTGAAAAACATTTATCTTTTTCAGGGGAACATCTGTTTTTCTCAAAATCTGTAAGATACACCTTTGATCCCAAAAAAACCGTAGGTGATAGACTGGTGAACCTAATGATTCGGGGAGAATCCTTGGATCCTGACCGGTTCTATACCATCGGAACCATTGAATACCTGTGGGGGCATGCTGAGGAATGTTTCGGGCTGTCTCAAAAAGAGATCGAAGCAACTGGCGGATTTGCGGAGTATCAGGATCTCATTGATAGGGATATCTTCATCGAAAAAATCAAAAAGATCGGAAACGTGGAAACACAATTGGATGGCAGAGTAAAGGTCTTGGGATCACCTATACCCGGGTAAGATTAAACCTTACCTCCCTCCAAAGATTGCATATTTTATATTTTTTAACCGGACATTTAGTAAGCTGGAGGGGCAGCCGGTTCAGACCGGAGAAATATATCAGGCGCTATGCCCAAAGGAATACTCAACATATCTTTTTTTTCTTTCACTCCCCAGATAAACATGTCAGGCATGCACATCTCGGATGTTCCCATAGCATCTCTTTTTTCTCCAATCCCTGATATGACGGGCTTTAATAGATAAAATGCATGATATCCATAAGGATATTCATAAAAATAGGACAAAGGATTTTGAAACAAGTCAGTCATGCAAACTTCTTCTGTGCATCCGGTTTTTAAACATGTCTTATGAGTCATAGTATAGGGCAAGGGCAACTCAGGAAGATCACAATAACCATAAAAACTGCATGTCGAATATGTAATATAACCATCGCATGTATAATATGTAAAATAAATAACACCGCATGTTGAATATGTATCGTAATCGCATAGATTATAAGTAAGGAAGTTAATTGAATATGCATTAATACTTATTAAGAGGGTAAACATAAAAATTATCAGTGACAACGGGTATTTCCCGGTCATAGGCTTGTTCTTCATAAATATCACCCCAATCAACTAAAGATTTTAGTGAAAAAGCCAGAGATCCTCTACTATTATTATAGACGAAAAAGAACTTCTTTTTTCCCCCTTTTGTTCTTTTTTGACACTCTGGCATAATTGGATTATTTTTGTAGTAAATTTGTGGGGCATTTGGGCAGGTCTTTGATTATAAGGTTTTTATTTAGGTATGGTGTTTTGATTTATGAGTTTTTGACAACAGGAGGCAATCTTCGATACTATACAATAACCACTATAGGTTCAGCTTTTGACATTAGACCATTAAAATTGTTTTGATGAACTTTAAGAATTGAATAAATTTTCTGTCTTATTTTTGTTAAATTTCAAAACATACCCTTTATGACAAAAACTTAATTATGTAGAGATCTTGCCAGTTGACTGAATCCTCAAAAAGTGCTAAAAATAATGTGCTTTTTTTAATGCGCCTGTAGCTCAGTTGGACAGAGCATCGGACTTCTAATCCGAGGGTCACAGGTTCGAATCCTGTCAGGCGCGCCTGATTATCAAGGGATTAGCCAATTCTCGCTAATCCCTTTTTTCTTATTTGGGTGTGACTTTTTTCAGAGCAGCTAAAAAATAGCCTGAAAAATAACAGATAAAAATAGATTAAAATAGTTTATTTTTATTGTTAAATTAATTTTTTGTAAGTTTTTGGCCTGAGCCTCTGATTTAGAATCCGAAGGCCGGGCAATTGATTATAAATGGCCATCACGTCAATAATTTCAATAGCCAAGGTAATTCTCAAAAGAGCAGGGCAGGGAAAATCTGAAACATTTAGCACAAAGCCATAGGGCGTTGACTAAATTTAAAAGTGGTATAAAAAGTGGGAGCAGGTCTGCTCCTTTCTTTGGGAGCTTATTCTATCTTAATTTTACCTGTAGTTTGCCAAAATTCCATACGTAAAGAAATATCACTATTTCACCATACAAATCAATCGGTTTTCTATTCTGAAAATAAAATGGATTGATGACAGAACGGGAATATGATAATCAATTTTTGAATCTAGTGCTGATAAAAGATAAGATATTTGAAAAGAAAAGAAAAGAAAAGACAATGTACCACTTTGACCAGTGAAATAAAACCATACAATATTGAAAATTGCTTAAGCAGCTTTTTGCCATTCATATTTATGGTGCAGACCACCAAGTCTTGGAACAGGAATCACTTTGGCTGCTTCTGATGGCTTCTGCTGTACCGCACGTCCTCTCGGTGTATTTCTATTTAAAGTTAAATGACATCGATCATTATTGTAATATTTAACATATTCTCTGAGAGTACGTCTTAAATGCTCTTCGCTAAATACAATTATGTGATTGAGCAGGTCATCTATGGCTGATGGAATCCATCGTTCAGCAACACCATTCTGCCAAGGAGATTGATAACTGATTAATTTTGGTTTTATGTTCATATTTTTGGTGAGCTGTTTGACCTGTAATGGAAAGATTCTATCTCGATTAAAAAATCAAATACTTTGGGGCTAAATAAAAGGGAAATGCTTCTCGCAGTTGTTGCAACACCCATTATGTAGGATGCTCAGTTACATTGAAATGGATGATCTTTCTTTGGGCATGCTCAATAATGAAGAAAACATAAACAATAGTGAAATTAACGGTTGGAACAACAATCAGATCCATTGCTGAAATGGCTTCTCGATGGTTTTTTAGGAATGTCATCCATGATTGACGCCTTTTATAATCTGGATAATTTGATCTAAATTTTCTTAGATATCGAGATACTGTTCTTTGCTTTACATTCTCATATCCAAGCATCAACAATTTTGAATATATCCATGGAGCACCCCAGTTATTTTCAGTTGTCATCTGTTTAATGAGATTAATAATTTCCTTATCTATGGGCAGTCTTCCTGGCTTTCTATTTTCTAAAGATTTTTTCCTCCAATAATCCTTAAATCGCTGTTTCTGCTATTTTATGACTGTTTCAGGTTTAACAATTAACAAATTATGAATCCATTTGGGCCATATCTGCTTCATTGTAATCCAGAACGATCGATCAATATCAGTTATCTTTGGTTTTTCTCTTTTGGTTAAATAAGTTACAAATTGCTGGCGCAAAGCCATATTTTCAAATATCAGATCTTCCTTTGATTTGAATAAGATTTTAATAAATGTCAAAGAAAAATAGAGTAATTTTATAAATATTTTGTACATATTGTGAGTTTGCCCTCCAAAAAGTTGCAGCATCTTTTGTCATTATCTTGAGGTTTTAATTGAGAATCTCAATTGTACAATCTAATGAAATTGTTGCAATATCTATTTTTGGCAAACTACAACGTACCATAATTCCCCCTATTAGCAATTCATGATTTTTGCACCCTACAGTCGTAAATATCACAGGCGCATAGCGGTAAGTATCAATTAAGTTTATTCTTACCCTATTCCCTCACAGTCAATAACCACTCCTTTTAGTTGTGGTTATTCGCTGTTTGTGGTTTCGCTGACAATTTTCAAGACATTTTGTAGCCATGGATCATTCTTTGGAAATAAATATGCATGTCTATCAATTGTACTCCTCATAGTTGAAATGAGTTTGGATTTCTGTGCTTTTGAGCCGGTAATGTCTGATAATCTTTTTAAAGCGGAAAGATCACTCATAATAATATAACGTATAGTGGTCAATGAGTAGGGATTAAGACGATAAGCATTTTCGATTTTCGTGCGGCCGGATTTCCCTTGCCGCTCTAATGCCATTCCCCAATATAGGTAAGCATCAATTTTAAGTAACGTTATGGAATTTGGATTTTCAACTACACGACGCATAGACGAGGCGGCACCCTGCCAATCACCACGAAAAATCCTAATAATACCAGCGACAAAATCTCCAACTTCTGTACGCTTTTTCCCTAATTCCGGTAGCCTTACCCAACCTTCTACATTTCCGGATCTGACTTTTGCCAAGCTTGGTTCGAATTGAATTCCGATATATGAATCGCCAACTATCCCTATAGGCTCACCCCCTATTCTTTTCTCGTAAATCTTTAAAGCCGAAGGTAAACTATAGCGTTCAATAACCTCTTTCCTCAGTACAATTGAAGACAATTCAAAACGACGTCTTGGAATATCAACTTCTATCCTCCTTCCCAACAAAGTAATTCTCCATACCTCTAATTGATTTTCACGGAAATCTCTATAAGACGGAACTGATAAGTTTGTTTGTACAACAATACCTTTGCCATAAGGGTAGGCTTTCCCCCATAGGACTAACTGGGCAAGGATATCTTTCGCCATCTTTTCTGCTTCACTGTGGCTTTGTGAGCTAAGCGGACTATTATCCCAGATAATTAAGGCTTTTCCAAAATCCAAATTGTCCGGATTATCTGGCCATGGATAGCGTCTGAATGAATGCCATATTTGTAGGTTTAATACAGTTGCTACATTTTGACCCAGTGAACCTGGACCCTCAAAGGCGGGGATGAACAATGAAATCTGATCAACTGCTGCATCTACTACAACTACAAGATTTAATAAAAACAATACCATTATTAATGATAAAAGTCTTGATGATCTCATTTCTACCGCCCGTTATTATTCATTTGAATCTGTTCAATGGCCTTCTTTATAGCTTCCTTTAGATCATTGATTTCAGGCATATCTTCAGGCAGGTCAGGCAACCTTACATAAGCTTCGCTTAAAAATGTAAGTATTATATCATTTGGAAGGCCACGCTGCTGTGCGTCCATAGCTAAAGCGTATAGAGTTATTACAGTATGACTGTCTTTTGTTGTGTCAAACTGCTCGTCAACAATAGGGAGGTCAAGTTGAATAGATGGATGTTTTAGATTACCCTTCAAATTCCCTAAGAATATTTTACTTCTGACAGAAAAGTCTGAACCGTTTAACCTTATCCTTCCCAATAAGACCTCCAATGCACCTGAAGTATCCCAATGGTCAAATAAATCCTTTTGGCTACCTGAAAAAGGTAAGTGCTTGTTACTGGTAAGATCAGTGACAAAGTCAGGTCGCAAATTAGAAATATAATTAAAATTATTATCTTTAGTTTCAAATTCCTGGGCTAGCCTTAGCATTTTGGCAGTGATTATCTCTTTAAAGGCATTAAAATTAATTTCGTGGTTTTCATCTCTTATACCGCTATACTTGAAAATTGAAACTGTCAGACGAGGTGCATTATCTGCTGCTGTATTACTATATACGATAAAGTCCAGACTCAGAAAAAAAATTGTACAAAATAAAACAAAAAGTATATATAGTTTTCTTCTCAACCTAGCTTATCCTTCGGTAGTACATGAAACCACAATTTTATATGGCTTATGGTCAAAGGCTATGACATCAAAAGTGACTTTATACTCACATCGGGCAGATTCAGGACAAGGGTCAAGGCGGGCCTTTTTGCCATCTATGGTAACAGGGAAGAAATCTATAAGTACACTTTCCCCGGGCTTAATTAATGGTGAAATATCAGGTGATGGATCCTTCATTAATAATCTAGGCCTCGGATCAAGATTGTCATTAACGAGAAAGAGTAATACTGCACGTTCATTAAGAACAGCAGCTCGATCTCCTAAATTCGAAGCCACAACTCGAATTTTATTTTTTGTACAATCAAGGATAGCTACCCTTAAGTCAGATTTATGCACTACTATGTGGCCCTTAACAAAAACGAAAGCAAGTGCTACAACTGGCACAAGAGCAACGAGAGCTTGAAGATCCAAACCAGAAAAAAAACGACGTAGCGGATTTTGAAAACTATTGCATTTAATGCATTTTTTTGCCCCTTTTTTAATTTCGCTTTTGCAAATAACGCAATTAGCGAAATTTCCACCTTTCACTCTATCCTGATCTACCTCTCCCAACTCTTTGGGAATGTAATCTTCCGGCTTTTTTAGCAAATCCTCAGATTGTTTTTTAGTCATGCGGATATTACCTCCCCATTTCCGGAAATTTGCTATTCATTAAGGCCAAGGCTTTCTAAAGTCTTTTTGCCTGGAATTCCATCCGCAACAAGACCATGATCTCGTTGGAATGCCTTAAGTGCCTTCTGAGTCCGGGGGCCATTGATTCCATCAACCGGACCAGGATCGTAGCCATTTTCAATCAACCTTCCCTGTACCGCTTTAATTAAATTATACTGTGCACGTATCTGCTGCTGCCTAAGCATCGATTCATATCGGATGTTTCTTGCCTCGCCACCTATGGCATGCAATGTGGGTAAAAATAAAGAAGCTACAAAAATTAGAAAGATGATAGATAGAATTCTTGATAATTTCAGAAAATGGATTATTTTTTTCATCGGGACGTAACCTCCTTTCCATTTTTTTAATGAAAACAATCCTTGTTTAATCAAAAATCAATATATATACTAAAAAATATAAAAAAGGAATGCACAAGCATTCTCATCATTTCGAGCACTTGTATGCTCCTGTTAATTATAAGAATTTCCTTTTAACGAGTAAAAGTATATCAAGAATTATCATTTTTTCAAAATAAAATTTTAATTAAAATTTGCTAGATGATAAACATGACAGAAGTTATTAAATTGTAACATCTTAGTTGTTTGAAAGAGATCAAGTGAGCTCGGGTCTTTAAATATGAGAACGGGAAAACAAATTTATTCACGATTCACTTTAAGCTTATTGTCAATATTTCAAGACCTGACCTGTGCCTTGTCAAAACTTCATCTGACTACAAAATGAACCTTAAACAAGGTAATTCCTAAAATTTATTATTGATGTGTAAAATTTATTGAATAAAAGTTGAACTATATGATGTAAATAATCACAGAAAATATAAGAAAGGGCAGGGATATCTAATAAGAATACTCTAAAGGTTGTCCTTCGCAAAAATTAAATCAGAGGAAATTTTTGGAAGATAATAATAAGAATAGAATTAATTTTTTGGGTGTGACTTTGGGTGTGACTTTTTTCCAAAATATGCCAAAATCTGCTAAAATTTGCTAAAATATGACAAAGCTTAAATTCATAATAATTCAATAAGTTATTGTAATTTGAGGAGGTTGTTAAGACCAGAGGTAATGATTCCTAATCCATGTGCCGGAGGTTCGAGTCCTCTCGGGCGCACCATAAAAATAAGGGGTTATATCATACGGCTTAACCCTTTTTTAGCAAATGGGCAACGTTTTAGGCAACACTTTACATTTAAAAAATATTCATATTTATTAAATTTACTCGTTGTTTAAAAAAATTCAACTAGATACAGTATATAGTGCTGAGGGATTTTAAGTAAACAGCCTCTGAACTTTTTAGCACCTTATTTTAAAGCAAATTGCTGAAATTATTGTATCTTTTGTTTAGGCGGTTTTTGTCAATTTTTGTCAATTTTAGTAGATTTTGAAAAATTTTCTCACACAGATTCACACATCAAATAGGCAATAAACGTACCCTATGTCTTGATTCATCAACACTTATAATGGCCCCCTTTTCGAGGGCATGAGAAGATTCTTTTAAGATCTGCGCTAATCTTTTGTTCACGTTCTTTGGTTTTTCATTATCAAGCCTGAAAATTATTACGCTTGGGAATATATCCTGTGAAGCAGCCAATAAATCACCAAAATCCAGATCACAAGTAAGGATGATTCTCTCCTCTTTTTTAGCAATTTTTACAATCTCTGTGTCCGATATGCTTTGTAATCCTCTTTCTCTCAGGTGGATTGAATCATAACCATTCGACTTGAGCCAATTAATAGTAGATTGAGCTATACCCATATCAGCAAGAAATCTCACTTTTTCGCTCCAATGGTTGGATGAATCTCTTCCCTTGTCAACCATGAGGCATATTGAAGGGCTTCCTTTATATCTTCAGGTTCGAGATCAGGATATTCTTTAATTATATTATCTGTTTTCATTCCATTCGCTATAAGATTGACAATCAGAGAAACAGGTATCCTCATACCCCTGATACAAGCCTGTCCTCCCATGATATCAGGATTAAATGTTATTCTTTTAAACGCTTTCATGATATTGCCTCCTAAAAGATAATTAAATTTGCTGTTTTGAAATATAAGCTTCAAATTCTTTTTTGTCAAGACTGGTGGAACTTTTGCACTGGGAGAACTGCCCTAAATGGTCTATTTACTTTTCCCCTCCTCTTTTTATAAAGCTAATTCACTTTGAGACGCTGCTCACATTGCCTATTGGAGCGTTTCGTTATCGAGAACTATTTTACACGGGTGTCCTTTGCAAAAATTAAATCAGAGGAAATTCTGACGGACAATATCCAAATTTGAATAACTAATAATAGGGAATTATGCTTTAAAATATAGTGTGAAATACTAAAATTTTTTATAAGAATAAGCATGAATCTATAAGAAAAACCTGATGAGTATATTTTTAAAGTATTTTACATGAGACACTAAATGATAAAGACAAATTTAAGATGTTATCAAGCAGCTTCTTGCCACTCATACCGATGATGCAGACCACCAACATGAGCCAATTCAGTCAATTTTCCATTTTTTTCAACCCTGGCTTGAATAGAGCGATGGTTGGGTGCATCTTTTGAAAGCCCAAGGTGAGTTCTGTCATAGTGGTAGTAGGAAAGATATTCAGTGAGAATGCTTTTTAGATGCCTTTTATTCAGTACGATAACATGATCGAGGCAGTCTCTTCGGATACTTCCAATGAGTCTTTATTTCTTCTATATCTTCACTATAAACCATGCAGTATAACCGGGATCTTAAAATGCCTTTATTAGCCTTCCTCCACATATCCTAAAGAACGAAATCTCTCTTTTTCCTCCTCTGTCAATTTTGGTGTTTCCTGAATAATATCCGGACCTAATAAATCTTCACTCCAAAGTTCCTTTACCTGGTTTGCCATATAATATAAATGGTTTTGATATAAAATATGATTGGCAAGGGTCTGTTTCTCAAAAAAGTCTTTCTGGAGATCAAACAGAAATGCATTATTACCATACATGATTAATTTTAGACTTCCGGATATAAGTGAAAAATTCTGCAAACTAAATTCGGAAAAGATAATGGCCGGCTCAGGATATTCAATAAAAAGGCTTCTTTCGCGATAGGGAAGATGTTCTTTTATATTCAAAAATTTCAGTATCGTTGGGACAATATCCAAATGCTATACAAGATCCTTTCTCCTTCCTTGCCTCATATCCTTATATCTTATAATAAGAGGGACATGAATTAAATCGTTTGTCAATCCGTGGCCGTGGGCAAAATAAAAGTCATGCTCACCCATCGCTTCTCCGTGATCTGCCGTAAAAATGATCAGGCTATTCTTATAGGCATGGATTTCCTTTAAAAAGGCGGTCAGGCGACCAAAATGCTCATCAAAATAGCATATTTCCCCATCATATTGGGCCATGTAATAATGATAATCCTTATTATCCTGTAGCCTCTGATATGATGGGATGCCTCCTTTTCCACTGACAGTATCATTAAATTTCAAATAAAGGGCCCCCTTGTTATGATCTAGAAACATGTTGTTATAAGGGGGCTTTGGTGTATAAGGTCCATGCGGATCCTGATAATGGACCCAAAAAAAGAAATGCCCTCCAGTATGCTGGCTTAAAATATCTAAGACAGAGTTACTCGTTTTTTCTGCTGTTCTCTCACATATATTTTTTCGGTTTAGTTCCTTCTCGTCCATTTGAGCATCGTAAATGTCAAAGCCCTGTTCAAAACCCTGGCCCTTTCGCAATACATAATTACTCACTACTCCATAGGTCTGATATCCTGCCTCTTTCAATATATCTGCAAGCATAGGCACATTTGAATGCACGATTGCATTATTTTTGATGACCTTTGTCTCATGGGGTAAAAATCCACTTAAGAAGCTTGCACATGACAGACTTGTTGCTGGTGCTTGTGAGAAACAGTTTTCAAACAATACGCCTTCCTTTGCAAATTCATCTATATTGGGAGTTGTAGTTCTTTGATAGCCATAACATCCCAAGTGATCAGGTCTTAAAGTGTCCACACTGATTAAAATAATATTAGGTCTTGCCCCTGATGAGACTTTAAGCCCTTGAGTGGTGGTTTTGCAGCCTTGCGTAAAAGACAATATTATAATAATGAACACTATTTGTATTGACCATCCATGGCAGGTCCTTTTAAGTTCTCTAATATCCATTATATCTCTCACCCTAGTTCAGAAAAATGAGTGATTCATTAATATAAAGTTACACTGATAGGTGGTTTGCTGCTAAATCAAGGCAAATCATTTTCCTATACCCTGATTTAAGCCCGATATTGTGCCAGACTATCATACCTTTGTGAAAAACAGATTCGATTATTGTAATAATACCCAATTCAGATAGAAGTCAGGTGAACCGTAAACATAAGCAGGATAATCGAAACGTGCGTATGGATTCATTGCCCCTGGCAAGGCTGTATAAGGGAACGCAGTCAGAAATGGGGACCCAAAGTATGGGAAGGTAGCACCAAGGGGATAAAAAGAGGCTTCCATGGGTGCTAAAAATGGAGAATATGGTAAATATCCCAGTAAATATCCATTGATAGAATTATAATAACCCTCATCGGCAAGAAAGGGGCAAAGTTGAGACATATATATCCATGCTAGCGGACTAGGAAATAAGTCAGGTAATCCTATGTAATACCAATCGAAAAGGCAAATTTGGGCATATGCTATAGGTTTTAATGATAAATTCAAAATCATAGAAAATAGCAAAATAATGATTAATGCCTTTAAAAATCTATGATGATCCATAACAGATCTCCTTTAATATAAAGAATATATAAATAATATTAGCCGAACACCATTCGATTACTGTAGTAATACCCAAAGATGATAAAAATCGGGTGATCCGTAGACATAAGTCGGATAATCAAAACGGGCATGTGGGATCATTGGCCCTGGTGAAGTTTGATAGGGGAAAGTGGTCTGATATGGAGAGCCAAAGTACGGATACGTTGGGATTCCAGCTAAATTATAGGCAGCAGATACATCAGGGATTAAGAAGGGTGTGAATGGGGCATATCCCAACAGATACCCATTAATACTGTTAAAATAACCATAACTGGTATAGTATGAAGACAATTGCCAATAAATATAGCACAATGAGTCAGGAAGATAAGGAGAACAAAAAGGGTCCCAAAATGTATGAGCAAATCCACCAAAAAGCAATATAGAGCTGATTACAAATAAAACAACGATTACAAAGACTTTTAGCTTTGATGATATGTCATTTTTCATGATCCATCTCCTTAATCTGATTGGAGTTTTAATAGAAAAATTTCCTATTCATTGACATTTCAAATAAGGAATAACATTTTAGTTCTTTGAAAAACTGTCAACTCAAATATTGATAATTCAATCGCAATTTTAGCACACAGTCCATTTCAAAGAGCTAAAATGTTACAAAAAGGATTTTTCTTAGACTTCTATAAATATTATACTATATTTATTTTTAGTCACATAATTTAATAGCATAGGAATTTTCGTTTTATTTATGTGGTCTTCCAGCAAGTATAAAGAAGTTATTAGGCTTACTATTTCGGTGCGGGTTGGAATGTCTTCATGATCTTTCCATGCTCTTTTGGCAGCCCTGCGCAAAGCAATTTCTGCATTGCGGAAGTCAGGATCCTTGAGGCGTTTTGGTATCTGAGTTTTTTTTGGATTCATAATTTGCTTCCTTCATCAATCAGGACAGGCAATTTGCCTGAATTATCATAAAGTGCCCATTCATCAACAATGTTTTTATAGAGTTGTTGGAAATTTTTTAAACCTTTATAAAAACGGCGCCTGATCACTTCATTAGCTACAGAGTGCCCGCCTTCACGAACCCGTTGCTGCACTCGCAATAGCAAATTCAGGATCTGGCACCTGCAAAAAAAAGAGTTTCACGATATACCCCTTTAACTGCCATTCGTAAATTAACCGCGCATAACCCTTGCCACTTAAGGTGGATTCAAAGGCGAAACTTTCATCCCTGCGAGTATACCCCTTCATAAGTTCAAGCATAATTCTCCCCGCACGAATAGCTGCCCTTTCAGGCGTAAAAGGGCTCAATCCTCCTGCGATAAGATCAGCATTGATAAAGTTTGGGCATCCCGCTTCATTTGGCAAGAATTCTTGTGCGAAAGTGGTTTTGCCTGCACCATTGGGGCCGCCTATGATAATAACCTTTTTCTTAAGAATCATCCATCAATTATTTTGTTAATGAGGCACTGCTAGAAGATGTCGCGAGCCTGCTTGAACTTATCATAACTATTTCAATATATTCCACTTGTTGAAAGATAGATGAAACATCCTCAAAGAATTCCAACATCAACTTTTAAAAGGGAATTATAAAACCTATTCTATGAAATTATTCCTATATTTCCATAGTGCTTATAAAGATCTTATCGAAGTCGAACTGCTCAAACAACTCCTGAACCTCGATATCTGAGCAATATACCATTATCAAAATTGATATCTGCCTTCCTGTTCTATTCATTACCGTAATGCAAAAGTGAAATACTGTGGCCCATTAATGGGAATATGTCTTGATTTTTTTATTATATTCCTGTAATTAAAGAAGGTATGATTGAAATATTATTTTGACGATACAGGGATTAAAATTTCGTAACATTTTAGTTGTGTAAAATGCATGCTTCTTATTCAATGCTCGCGGGGTCCGGTTTTGAAATATTGACAACGAGCTTAAAGAAAATCATGATTGGATATGTTATCCCGTTCTCATATTTAAAGACTTGAACCCACTTAATCTCATTCAAACAACTAAAATGATACAAAAATTCTTAGTTTCAAATAAATCTGGATAGAAGGGTGATTATGCCCAAAATCCGTCTTTTTCTCTCATCCCCTGGGGATGTAAATCAAGAGCGCGAGAAAGTCAATGTGGTTGTGTCAGAAATCAACCGCATATTTGATTATCTTGATGTATGCATTGAGGTAATCGATTGGAAAACCCACATAGCTCCTGACATGGGCCAGCCCCAGGAGGTAATTAACCGCCAGATCGGTGACTATGACCTTTTTGTGGGCATCATGTGGAAACGGTTCGGTAGGCCCACAGGGACTGCGGAATCCGGTACAGAGGAGGAATTCAGAATTGCCTATGACAACTGGGAGCGCTTCAAACGCCCTCGCATCCTGTTTTATTTCTGCCTCAGGCCTTACATGCCTATGAATAGTGAAGAAATGGGCCAGATGAGTAAGGTTATAGCCTTTAGAGAGGAAATTCAGCAGAAGGGATTGGTATGGGAGTATCAGCCCTATGAGGAATTTGCTGACGCACTGCGTGCCCATCTTGCAAAAATAGTAAAGGAGTGGTTCTTACCAAAGGGGGAAGAACCCCCAACAATAGCTGATTTCAACAAGTATCTCAGGTATCTCATGGAAAAGAGCATGTATATTGACATCCGGGGGCTGGTCACAGGAGAGTGCAAGGCTGTACCTTGCCAAAACTCCATCTGACTAAAAAATGAACCTTAATCAGGATAATTTTCAAAAATTTATTATTGAGATGTAAAAATTTATTGAATAAAAGCCGAACTATATGATGAAAATAATCACAGAATATATATGAGAGGGCAGGGCTATCTAATAAGAATACAGTAAAGGTACTTGCCTTTTGAAAATTAGCTTAAGCAGCTTTTTGCCATACATATTTATAGTGAAGACCACCAAGTCTGGAAATAGTTATCACTTTAGCTTTATCTGATGGCTTATGCAGTACAGCACGTCCCTTTGGT
>JBLIRO010000033.1:0-55251 GCA_049472335.1 bacterium
TATCTTTGTGGATGATATGTACGGCATTATTGATGTTGCTGAATGTATGCTTCTACTCAATGTGAAGGTTAAAGATTTTGAGACTATGGAGGCCAGCAGAAAAGAAATTCTTGAAAGATGGAATCTGCTTGATTTAACTCCTCATAGTTTATAATTCCTTCAAGGGGATAATCTAAATCCGGATTGGCCCCTCATAAAAATATTTCCTCTCCTATTATCAAGTACTTAAACCGAGTTCCGAAAAATCTTTTATGTCGAACACCACTTGAAAACCCTTGTTGCACAAGTGTTTTCAGGGAGGGCAAGTTCCATTTTTTGCCTTATATCGAAAACCCAGTAGTTACTAATATTTCTGTTGACATAATTGTAATGTCCCACTATACTTTCTTTCGAAAAAGTAGTTTCCTATTAAATGAATTAGAGATATAATCAGGTGTTGTTGGTTGGGCTTTAAGGCAAACAAATGGGGTGCGTTTTTATATGCTAGATTGCCTAATTCTGATGGCGAAGATGAAAACTGAATATCTAGAACTTCAGAAGATCGACAAATGACAAACTACAAATTTTCAGGACACGAGACCTTTCCTTTACGCTATGCATGGCTCCCCAAAGCTTACTCTGCGCTGAAAGAGAATCCAAAAGCATTTGATGATGAAGAGAATGCCATGGTAGTCCTGGGTGTTGGAAAAAACATGGTCAGGGCTATCCGTTTTTGGGTTCATGCAACTTATATTGCTCAGTCTGATATTTCCAAGGGCTTGTTAATCACAAATTTTGGAGATGCGATATTTGCAGGAAACGGTTTCGACCCTTTTCTTGAAGATGTCAGGACTCTATGGCTGATTCATTGGAACCTTTCCACAAATATGGAGAATCCCCTATTTGCATGGGACTATATGCTCAACAGGTGGCAGAATATTGAATTCAGCAGAACTTCTGTACTGAATTCATTTTTCAAGGAATCAAACAGAATTGGAAGAGATTTATCTCGGGTTACGCTTTTGCAGCATTTTGACGTGTTTCTTCACACCTATTTCCCCACTAAAAGCAAAAAAGGTAACATTCAGGAGGATAACCTGGATAGTCCATTGGTTGAACTAGAGATGATTCAAAAGATAGGGGAACGAAAAATTGATAATTCAGGAAAAAGGGAAGATGTTTTTTCGTTTCGCAAAGAGGAAAAACCAGAAATCACACCTGAACAATTTGTTTATTTCATAAATGATTACTGGATAAAGTTTCATCCTAATGAGAAAACGCTAACTTTCCGTGATATAACTTTAGGACATGGGAGCCCCGGCCAACTTCTCAAATTATCTGAACATGATATTCGACGACGACTTGAGACATTGAACCAAGATTCGAAAGGTATATTTGACTATAGAGAGTCTGCTTCAATCCAACAAATTACTAAAAAACAGGAATCACATGATAACCTTCTTCAATATATATACGAGCCAGAGGTAGTCAATGCCTGAGCATTTAATATCTGAATTATTCGAAATACGAACTCGATATCTACGTTCAATTCATTTGGAGCGGGATTTCCACAACCAACAAATACTCACGAGTTACATTTTAACTCCACATACGCAATCAGGTTTAAACCAGATTTTCAATTCTCTCTCACATGATTCTGGGCGTAGAGCTTGGAGAATTACAGGTGATTATGGGGCAGGAAAATCGTCATTTGCGCTTGTACTGGCGCATCTTCTCTCCAGTAAAAACAAAAAGCTTCCCAAAAACTTATTGAACGCTATTGAATTCCGTACCATAAGAAGTCCAAAACCAAATTACCTGCCCATTTTAATAACAGGGTCCCGCTCTCCTATAGACATTACAATACTGAAAGCCCTCTTGCACTCATTAATAGAATCGTGTATAGGGGGCGAATGCCCTAACATCATCAACGAAATTCATTCTGCAATTAAAACATATAATGAGATCCCAATTCCGTTAGAAGCCTTCTCTAACCTTATACGCGAAACAAACAACTATCTTCACTCCACAGGAAAAGCAAATGGTGTTTTAATCATAATAGATGAACTTGGTAAATTTCTGGAATTTGCAGCATTACACCCTGATCGCCAAGATATATATTTCCTCCAGACTTTGGCCGAATCTGCTGCACGTAGCAAAGAGAGGCCAATACTGGTTGTTGGACTGTTACACCAAGGTTTTAATGCTTATGCTGATCAACTATCTCAACCAGCTCAAAGAGAATGGGAGAAGGTTGCTGGACGTTTCGATGAAATTCTTTTCAATCAACCGTTGGAACAAATTGCTCTTCTAGTTGCGAATGCTTTAAATGTTAATACCAAACTCTTATCGTCCGAATTAAAAAAACAGGCAGAAAGAGATATGTCCCGCGTTCTTGACTTGAATTGGTATGGAGCTGGAGCGTCCAATAATAATCTGATCCAAAATTCTCAGCATTTATTTCCTTTGCATCCTTCAACGCTTCCCGTTCTAGTTCACTTCTTCCGACGATTTGGCCAAAATGAACGATCTCTTTTTAATTTTCTTTTATCCAACGAATCATTTTCTTTGGCAGAGTTTTCGAATAATAAAATCACAACGGATCAGTTCTTTAGAATACACCATTTCTACGATTATGCCAGAGCAAATTTTGGCTATCGTTTGAGCGTTCAAAGTTATCGTAGCCATTGGAATCAGATCGAGTCAATTGTTGAAAGTTTTCGTTCAGAGAACGAAATCGAATTGAAGGTCCTCAAGACAATCGCCTTGTTGAACCTGTTAGACTTAAACAATCTTGTCGCTATGGATGGAGCTATTGAGGTATGTGTTGGAAATATTAGTGAAAAAGTAAAAGCAACTCTTAAAAAACTGAATAAAAGTAAAAATATCCTTTATGATAGAGGAACAGCAGGAGGTTACTGCCTTTGGCCATATACAAGTGTAAACCTAGATAATGCATATAATGATGCTCTGAAATCTGTCTCAACACCGCAACGGATTACTCCATTTATTAAAGAATATCTTGAGACACGTCCACTGGTTGCAAGAAGACATTACATTAAAACCGGCAACTTGAGGCATTTTGAAATAAAATATGTAACAGCAGATGAAGTCCACTACCATCTAAGCGTTGAACATAAGAATAGTGATGGCCGGATACTTATCCCTTTGTGTGAAACCGAAGAAGAACGCCATACTGCGATTAAACTCGCCAAAAATGAAGCTTGCAGGAAATGGCCCAATTTATTAATTGCAGTACCCAAACCCCTTTATAATTTGGTAGGTCTCATAATGGAATGTAAGAGATGGGATTGGATCTCAAAGAATGTACCACAGCTCAACAATGATTCCTACGCTTTCGAAGAAGTATCAAGACAAATTGAAGCTTCCAGGCAAATATTTCAAACCCAAATTAGCAATTATATAGGGCTTAGGTTCTCTACGGCACAGACAAGACTTGAATGGTTCAGACTATCTGAGAGTATTTCAGTTGAGAATGGAAGATGCCTTCTATCATTGCTTTCTGATATCTCTGATGAAGTATATAACCAGGCTCCTATTGTTCTTAATGAGTTAATAAACAGAAGAGAACCCAGCTCGGCTGCTTCAGGGGCACGGATTAAATTAATTAAAAAAATGTTTGAATCAACTGCCAAGCCTTATTTGGGAATGCTTCCTGAAAAAAAACCGCCTGAGATGTCTCTCTATCTTTCATTCTTAAAAAAAAGCAACTTACATAGGGAAACTGAAAATGGCTGCGACCTGCTTCTTCCTGATAAAAAAGAAGATCACTGCAACTTCAGACCAGTATTCAAAAAGATATCAGATCTCATTAAGAATGAAAAAAACCCTAAGATAAACCTCTCCGAAGTATACAGTGAATTAATCCGTCCACCATTTGGTATTCGTGAAGGTCTCCTGCCTCTTTTTATCGCGGCTTTTTCGATTATGCATGATAGTGAGACTGCCTTCTATGAAAACGATGTATTTATGAAGGAAATCACTGGAGAAGATTTCCGAAGATTAATCAAGACTCCAGAATCGTTCGACATTCAGTACTGCAACATTAGCGGGATTCGAAGAATAATTTTTGAACAACTTTTGGATGTTTTACAGATTACTCCATCAAAACCTGAAAAAAGCGATATTATTGATTTCGTAAGACCTTTAATGTTATTCGCCTCACGATTGCCAGAGTTTACTCTGTCAACAAAACGGCTCTCAGACAAAACGCTTTCCGTCAAAGAAATTCTGTTGAAGGCAAAAGAACCCGTACATTTAATTTTCAGAGACTTACCTTTAGCTTTTGGTATCAGGCCATTCAATTCCTCAAAGGATGCAGAGAAAAAAGAAATTCAAACATATGTAAATCTTTTAAAAGAGTCGATCAATGAACTAAAATCCGCATATCCCAAACTTCTGCAAAGCATAAAAGATGAAATACGCATATTGTTCGAACTTCCTGACTTTAACGATTTCAGCAAATCAAGATCTCATTTAGCGAAAATTGCTGAAACAATCATTCTTTCAATAAACGAACTCAAACTAAAATCTTTATGTTTAAGACTCATGGATGACAACTTGTCCGAATCACAGTGGTTAGAATCCGTTGCCAGTGTTATTCGATCAAAACCGCCTTCTAAATGGTCAGACTCAGATTTCAATCAATTCAGTGATGAACTATCTGTTTTAGTAAAAAGGTTCAAGAACGTTGAATCAATGGTCTTTGATGATTCTGTCTCGCAAGACAAGAATGCAATTCGCATAGCAATCACCCAGAAGGATGGAAACGAAGTCCACAAAGTGTTTCACTTTGACAAAAAAGAAGAAAAACTCATCTTTGAACTCGAAAAAAAAATTAAGCAGATCCTCAAAGAGAACAAACGTATTGGTGCAGTGGCTGTCTCACTGGCAATTTTGAGAGAATTATCCTAATATCAGATATTAATAAAAACAGTTTTTGAACGGGACAACCTGAAGATGGCAAATATTATTAGAGAAAGAAAGGGATTCAGAGTTTCTGCAAGGACAGTTCTTCAACTTGGGGCGGAACTGATCGGCTCTGATGCCATTGCTTTCTATGAACTAATTAAAAATGCTTTTGATGCTTATTGGGATGAAGATGGTAATCGCATAGGAGAACCTTCAGTTAAAATTGATGTGATAAACCGGATGGATTTTGATGACTATAAGGAATTAAGAGAGAAGATTAGCTATATAAAAGGTGATGAAATTCGTATAAACCTTCGGGAATGGAAGGAGAATATTCTTTCAAAAATAATAGATGTTGCTGACGAATCAAAGAAGGACCTCCGTGATAAAACAAAGAAACTAAAAAAAGACATTGGCTCGGCTGATTCGCTATCAAAACTCATAGATTGTCTTGATAAGGCAAACTACATAGAAATATCCGATACAGGTGTTGGTATGTCTTTAATCGATCTTGATGAGATTTACCTCACTATTGGCACCAGCCATAGGTATAAACAGAGAGAAGAGCAGAAAAAAATATTAAAGAATTCAGATAATCAAGTTATTGAATCCATTTTAGGAGAAAAAGGAATAGGTCGTCTTTCAACAATGCGACTCGGTATGCGTTTGATGGTCGAGACTACAAAAAAAGGTGAGGAAAGGTGGCATCGCCTTGACATCGATTGGTCAAGATTTAGTGAAAATATTGATCAATTAATAGATGACATTGAGATTGAACCGGAAGAATGGCTTGAAAAAAATGATCTATCTGAATCTGGAACAAAAATATTCATCTATAGATTGAATTCTGCCTGGTCAAAAGAAAAAGTCGAAAAGATATCGAAAGAAGAATTATCAAAATTGGTTGATCCTTTTATTTCGATAAAATCCAGGAAGCATTTTCCAATAGATCTTTTTTACAATGGCGACAGAATATCGTTCCAACAGATGCAAAGAATCCTTCTTGAAAATGCCCATGCCTACGTCAAAGCCAGTTTTAATATTGGTGACAATGAAGAACCGGTTTTATCCGGACTTGTGGATTATCGTTCAAGAAATAGAAGATACTCATTTGAGCAAAAGGGGGCTCATTTGAGAAATTTTACTGGCAATTTTTCTGATTCGGTTCTAAAATCCCTTGGTCCATTCAGTATGGAATTTTATTGGTATAACCGCCAGAAACTAGATCCTATAGACGGTATCGGAAAGATAACCCAAGTTAAAAAGTTAATAGAGGCTTGGTCTGGCGGACTTATGCTATTTAGAGATGGTTTTCGTGTTTATCCATATGGAAGTCAAAATGATGATTGGCTGGACATTGACAGATGGGCATTCAAGACGGGAGGTTATAAAGCAAATCGACAGCAAATCATTGGGAAGGTAAATATTTCGTCTATCACAAATCCCCATCTAGTGGATCAAACAAATCGTGAAGGCATTAGGGATTGTGAAGAGAAAGAAGTCTTGAAGTCAATGCTTCAACACATAATTCTCATCGAGTTTAAAAAATTTGCCGAGAAAGTTGATACTGAATTAAAAAAACCGGATAAAAAGGACTTTGAAGCATTCGTTAAGGCCACAGAGGATAAGGCTAAGGAACTCGATAAAAATATCGAAAAACTTTTAGGAAAATATCCGGAAATAAAAAAGGATGAAGAGTCTATAAAAACCATTTATCAGATAATAAAAGAAATCAACCAACAAATGTCGAATACAAGATTGGTTGCTGAAAATTTTGAGGATGAAAGAACAAAAATTCTCCATCTCGCTGGTCTTGGCTTGATGGTTGAAATCGTTGCTCATGAATTGAATCGAACAACCGAATATACATTATCTGTTATTCAAAAAAAGAGTGATCGATTTTTTGAGGAAACCGGTAATATCGAGCATCTGCTAAGCATACTTCAAGTACAATTAAAGACTTTACAAAAGCGATTGAAAATTCTTGATCCATTGAGTACTGCTGGAAGACAGGTAAAAGAAGAATTTGATCTTGTGGAATTAACTTTGGATACATTGAGTACGCATGAGGCTCAGTTTGAAAGACATGATATAAAGCTGGTCATTGATATAATACCCGAAAAAAAATCGATGATGAAGGTTAAAATGGTAAAAGGTATGGTTGTCCAGATCATTGAAAATTTGATGCATAATTCAATCTATTGGCTAAAAAGTGAAAAAATTCACAACAAAGAGTTTAAGCCATTAATTACACTAACGATTGACACAAAAGATAAGAAGCTTTTTGTAAGTGACAATGGCCCAGGAGTTGATCCTGCAATTAAGGATATGATCTTCGAACCCTTCTATTCAACTAAACCAGCAAAGGAAAAGAAAGGACTTGGCTTATACATATCCCGAGAAATTGCTGCTTATCATAGCGTTGCTCTATACCTTTCTGATGAACCTACTGTTCATGAGAAGAATCTAAATACTTTTATACTTGATCTCAAAGGGGAACATAGTTTAGAATGAACGCCGAGACAATAATTGCAAAGTTAGATGATTTTAATATAAAACAAGTAGCCATTATCGATGATGCATTTGATCCCCCCACATTGGATGATTTTTTAATAGAAGACATAGAAAATTTTTTTAACGATATTTCACCTGATAAAGATGCAAAAAAGCAATTAAAAGCTATTTGTGGCAAAGATATCAACTCACCTGAAGATATTAATAATGAAGATTTATCTTTAATTGTCAAAAAATTGGACACTGCAGCCAATCTAAAGGTCCACTTTGAAAATCATCTTTCTGTTAAGATTAAAGAAAAAAAACTTCATCTGGACGATATAAAACAAAATCTTTGTTCAACTCTGAAACTCTCAGTTGAGTGTTATGGATCAAAGGTTAAACCTAAAGAACTCAAAGAACAAGTGGTTTTTCTTGATTACTTCTTTGGACCTGGACAGGATACTGATAGGGCAAAGGAAAAAGCTGCCGAGATTGTAAAAATAATAAAAGATACCAGAGGTGAAGATCTCCCAATAATAGTACTTATGTCTTCAAAAGAAACAAATGACGTAGAAATTGAAGAATTCAGAAAAAAAACCGAATTGCTTCCAGGCATTTTCTATTTTTTCCCAAAGCAAGATATTTCCAAAATTGAAAATTTGATATTAAAGTTACTTCCTTTATCTGCTGGATGGTCCGGTAGCAAAAAAATACAATGCTTTATCGATTCAATTCATAAGAGTATAGAGGATGCTAAAAATGAATTTCTTGATTGTATAAAAGGACTTGCAATAGAGGACTATGCATATATTCAAAAATTGAGCCTGCAAGAAGATGGTCATCCTCTTGGAGATTACATTTTACGGCTATATAGTTCCTACTTTGGCAGATTGCTTCTGGATGATCCAGACGTTTGTAAGCACCAAAAAATCCTTGATGCTTTGAAATTTGAGATCTTGCCTCCTAGTCATGGATTTCCATCCCAGAAAATGAAAAAAATATGCAACGCTGCACAATTTGATAAAACTGATAAGGATTTGAGATATAATCGTGGACCTAATGGTAATAGTGATAAAGATAATGGGCTTCCACTCCTGAATATAGGAGACATTTTTTATAAAGATAAAAAAAGTGATGTTTATATTATTATGAATGCCCAATGTGATTTAGCATTTACTCCAGATTATGAAAAGCGAAAATTTGATCAAGATAAATCAATACTGATTTTACCTGGGAAATTGCAGAATTTTGATGATTATCTTGGAAATGAGTCTGAAGGCAAGCCCCGAACTGACTTTTTCATAACAGATGACGGTAGTTGTTTCAGAATAATATGGGCAATAAAGAAATGGCTTACGAAACCATACGGTGAAATTGAAAAATGGCTATCTGATGAAGGATATGAAAGAGTATCAAGATTAAAACTTCCATATGCACTCCAAATCCAACAGTTGTTTGCTTCAGATTTAACAAGAGTTGGTCTCCCTGTTTCTCCACCTATTTCTCAACCAGCCAGAATTCAGCTATGCACAGTGAGTAAAGATGGGAAGGTGGATAGTTTGATAGATACTAAAAAAAATGTGATGCTTTTCATAAAAGGGAACGGTCAAAGGCAATGTGTACTTTTAGACAATTTAATCTTAGAAATAAAAAATAAAATCGACACATCAATAGGGAATTGGGAACATCAAAAATCAAAGGCTGAACAGAAATTTGAAAAAGCTAATGGTGATTCTTCAAAACAAGAGAAGGCTGATAAAAAGATTAATAAGTGCAAAGATGCAATAGAAAAATTGAATAATTTTAAAAATAGCTATGATGCTTTTTTATTAAGAGAACCATTTCTAATACCAGCAAAGGATGGCAAGGAGGAAAAAATCTCTAATCTTCCGATTGGGATTGTTAAGAATGCAAATACAAGTGCTTCTGCTTCTTATGGATTTGTTCAACCTCTCATTTTAAATGTTATAATTCCTTGAAATGATTTGAATATTGGCACAATGAAAACTGAAATAAGACATATATTAAGTCTCTCGGGCGGCAAAGACAGCGCTGCCCTCGCTATTTATATGAGAGATAAAGTGCCTGAAATGGAGTATATTTTCCATGATACAGGAAAGGAATTACCCGAAACATATGGATTTTTGGCCCGTCTAGAAGCCATTTTAGGGAAGAGAATACAAATAACAACACCTGATGTGAGCTTCGACCATTGGCTTGCTGTTTTCGGGGGAATGATACCGTCCAAACAAAGGAGATGGTGCACCAAGTATTTAAAGCTCAAGCCTTTCGAAAAGTTTGTTGGGAATGATAACGTAGTCAATTATATTGGTATCCGAGCTGATGAGGAACGCGCCGGTTATATAAGCCATAAGTCTAATATCACCCCTTCATATCCTTTCCGGGAAAATGGTCTGGTTCTGAAAGATATAATCAACATATTAAATAATTCAGGACTTGGGCTGCCTACTTTTACGAAATGGGGGCGGACACGTTCAGGATGTTACTTCTGTTTTTTTCAGCAAAAAATTGAATGGGTACGTCTTAAAGAAACATATCCCGATCTTTTTGAAAAAGCAAAAAAATATGAGTACGCAAACCAGCTTAACGGCAATCCTTTTTATTGGAACGGAAATGAACCATTAGAAGAATTAGAAAAGCCAAAAAGAATGGAAGAAATAAAAATCAACTGGGAACGAGCAAAGGAAAGAGAGAATAGATACAACAAAAGCAATAGATTAATAGACATTTTAGGCGAACAAAGAAATAAAGAAATTATCGCTTATGAAAGAGAAGGCTTCCTCATCTGTCAAACATGAATACTTAATTCCAATTTTAGTGGTAACCACAAACCAATTCTTATAAAAAGCATAATTTTCATAATTGGGTCTGGAATATAATTCAGTTCAACACCGGCATCCATGAAAATATCAAGCCCCATGCTCCGTCAACGTCCTAGCGGGATCGTCGTCATGACAGTCCTCCAGTACTCACGTGAGTCCTCCATGTGGGAGCATCGCCTGAATTTTATGGATTGGTAGGGAACAATCCATTTGTTATACTGGAAATAAGTTCACTCCTATTATTGTATCGTTTATAATCTTTGGACATCTCAAACAAAGAGTCAGAAGGTTTGTTAAAATTTATATTCTCAAAACAAACGGTTATAAGAGCTTTTTTAGTTCGTAATACATAATTATATTCTGACTCGTATTTAATCTTAATAGGAAAATCCTTTAAATCAATCGCCTCCCATGAGATGATTTCCTTAGGCTTTCTATTAGATGTTGAAATTACTATCTTATATTTATTACAGGGATGTTTATTGATAGTTTCTTTGTCTATTTTGATCTTACTAATAGAGAATTCTTTTTCATCTTGTTTATCTTTATCACATATAACCCCATAATAACTTTTTAATTTTGGATATATAACAAAAATATTTTTATTTTGTAATATAAAAACTGTCCAAATAAGGTCGGTGCCGGATTGTTTAAACATATCTGAACAACCTGGCGACATTTGTGTTATATCAAAAACACTTCGAATTTTCCCTTCTAAAACATCATAGTATATCTCAAGGGGTTTACTGTCTTTACTATCTTCTTCTATTATATTTACAATGGCTTTGGCAGAGAATGAAAGATTATTTCCATATATTTCTATTAATTGAAAACAAGGATCTTTTGGGCCATCAGCTCCTTCAAAGATTGATTGTGCAAAGGAAATTGAAATATAACCATAAGAAATCATAAGAATCAAAACAATATTCAAGATTAAACGCTTATTTTTGATCATAATTTTTCCCTTCCATTCTTTTCTAAATTAAATAGGGGCTTGCTATTTTAGTTCTTTTTACTATTATTATATAAAATAAAAATGACTAAATATTAATAATACAATTTACAGCATATTGTTTGTTTAGAGATTAAAAGTGTATAATCAATTAGTCTTTCACTTCGTCTTCTTTTTCATCTTTTTTTATCTTGGAGCAATTTAATAACTTCTTGATATTTTGATTTTAAATGATTTTCTTGATTTGTTAATTTCTTATATGATTTCTCAATTTTGGATAAAAGAATATCATTGCTGGCTTTTGCACCATACTTAAGCAATATCAAAATTACATCAATTTGCTCATATATAACGGCATAATCTAGAGCAGTTCCATATATATTGCTTTTTGCATCTATATCTGCACCCAAATTAATTAATAGTTCAACGGCATTTGCCTTACCGTACTCCGCAGCAGAAATCAAAGGTGTTTCGTTATGATCATTTATAGCATTTATTTTAGCCCCATAATTTACAAACATTTTAATTGTTTCCAAATCACCTTTTTCCGCTGATACATGTAAAGGAGTTAAATGATGCCTTCCACCCTTTTTATTAACATCTGCCCCATTTTTAATCAATAATTCAGCTATTTTATTTCTCTCATTTGATGCTGCAACAATTAAAGGAGTTATTGATTTACTACTTTTGTTCACTAAATCTTTCTCATGGGAGATCATTTTTCTGACAGTATCTATTTTATTGTTTTTAATCGCTTTATATAATGGTACAGAAAAATAATAGCAATCATCAATTATTGAAGCAGTAAGGCTACAAATTGCTAAGGCAAAAAATAAAAAAAAACTGCTGAAATAAATTTCTCGGATTTACGAAATTCCATATTTTATGATATTTGATAGAGGTTTCTTACATATTTTTTAGCTGGTCGAACATTATTTATTGTCGCGTCTTGCCAGCCTCGCTATTTTAAGTCCATATTAAGTTAAAGTCACGATTTACTCAATTTTTATTTTAAATAAGAATATTTATTTCATTAATCTTGTTAAAAAACAGCACATACAAGTACCATATGAACCAAATGCTTCCTCAAACCTGATAACACTAGTTATATAATTCCCAGTAATGAATTGTAAATCCCAGTACACATGAGCATAGCCAAATCCAGGGATTCCTATAATTCCATAAGTTCCGCCTATCCAATTGCCATTGATAAAATTCCCTTCTCTTAACCTGCTTTTGTATACACTAGCACTTTTATCAAAAAAAGCCAGTTGGTGTGAAGAAATTATTCCAGTAAATGATCTAGCATCAGCAGCCCCTGGCCTAGGATTACCATAATAAATCGCATATTCAATTGCTAAACCTCCAGTTATAATTGCTCCTGTCTCCTTTTCATTTTCCAACTTTTTTTTATTTTCTTCAAGATATTTTTCAAATGATCGAGGCGTTTCGAAAGTAGTTAAAAGAGATTCATTTCCTTGAGCAGATTCAATAATGTCAAAAATGTCGGAGTCCTGCTTTAGGATTCCTGCTTTTATAGAATAAGCAGCTATCTCACAGGAGTCAGGAAAAAAGTATATGCCTGTTTCATAGCCAGCGCTGAATCCTTTGAACTTAAGATTTATAATTGCTTCACTAAGTTTGGAGTATCGACCTTCAGGTATTACTAATAAACCTCCCTCCGATATCCCAACTGCCTTTGGAATCTGCTCTCCTTTAATCTTTCGCCAGAAATCCTCAGATGTTTTACCAAGAATATCAATCTGGTTGATTGGATCATTAATAACAAAAGAATAAATATGAATACCTCCTATTTCTCCAATTGGATCCTTGCTCAACCATCTTCCAATTTCCGGTGAATAATACCTATACCCATAGTATGTCAACTCAGTATCATCGTCATAATATTTATTACTGAATCTGAAGGGATTCTCATAAGTATTTTCGTTCTCATCCTTAATAATTTTTCCATAAGGATCATATTCATAACGAGCAGATATATCTCCATTGTTGGCATCTAAGAGCTGTCCAACATTTCCATTCACATCATACATAAAATAATAACTTGTTGGTGATGAAGGGTCCACGGAGGCAAGAAGTCCTCCGATGCCGCCGGCACCTTGTATGGACTGACTTAAGTCGAGGCCCCAGACATAGTACTTGGTTGTTTGATTTTCATTTTCGATGGTTATTTCTGAGATCATGTTCCAGCCATCATATATAAACAGAATTTCCGAGTCAACGGTCCACAGGCCGGAGTTCAGGATATATACCTTTTTTCTCACCCGACGGCCCATGTAATCGTATGTAAATTCCAGCTTTTTATCGCCATCTGCTGGGTATTGGGGTTCAACTGCAATAAGCCGGTTTTCGGCGTTATAGGTATATTTTATATTCTCTGAAGGATTTTCAACTGAGTTATTTATGATGCCCGTAAGGTTGCCGTCATCATCATATATAAAGCTGTTTATGCCATTAGCGGGAAGTGTCTGGTGGGTATACTGGTTAAGTTCATTTGTAGTATAGCTTCCAGTTCCTTTTGCTATGGTGCTTTCCCTACGGTTTCCGATGGAGTCATATTTATATGCCCGATATTCAGATTTAACCGGATTATTGGTATCGGATATATCTGAACCCAGATAATGTGAGGATTCGATCAACTCATTTCGATCATTGTAACGATAAAGATTGAAGGCATTGTTTACAGCGGAGAATGCCTGCCCGCTGTTTGCCGCAGAAATTCTTCGGCCCAAGGGATCGTATTCATAGTCGTACTGGGAGATAAGCAGGGTATTGAATTTATTCTTAACCTGGGTACGAAGATCACGATGGGGTTTATATGAATAGGTTGTTTGCTGTTGGTTATCGGTGATCAGTTGATAGAGGAGGTCCGAGTCAGGGAGATAGAAATAAGTTGTTGTTCCAAGGGTTCCTCCTATATTCCACCCTACGGAAAAATGGTGGCCCATATCATCATACCCATAGGTTACCTCATAGTCTTTTTCTAGGGTAGGACTCGTTCCGCCAGTGTAATCTGTTCCAGGGGCATGATCGGTTCCAAGGGCGTGATCTGTACTAAGGGCACTATCAGTTCCGAGAGTAAAGCCGCTAGTGCGGCCTGGCACAACATTGATCTCATCCTTATTCTCACCATTAGTCTCAGCATTAGTTTCACTATTTCTTAAACCTTGAGTTTCGATGTTAGCTTCACCATTAATCTCAACATTGGTTGCACCTTTAGGTTCGTTTTTAGCCTCATAGGTTCTGATGATCACTTTGTCATAAAGACCAGTGATGATTTCAGACTCAAGCTGCAGGGTATTATTATAGGTAAAAATGCGGGTGCCAACGGCATCCGTAATGGTCTTTTGTCGTCCCAGACGGTCATAGGTAAAGGTGATATCCGGAGTCGAGTCGGAATAATCGATGCCAAGCAGCTCGCCGGTAACTGGGCTGTAAGAATAGGTTGTCACAAGCGGGTCGTTGCCGGAGGTTCTTGCCCATGTACGGGTGGCCAGCTTTCCGCCAAAGGTGTAAGTATAGGTGATGCTTTTTCCGGAGGCATCTTCCTTGGCGGTAAGGAGGCCTGTTGCTTCTTGATAATGCCAGCGGGTAACATCGCCTGTGCCGGCATCTGCAGGCCAGGTTTCTAAGCTCCAGTTGGTTCCATTGCGACAGGTATGCATCTGGCTCATCTGTCCATAGGAGTCATAAACGTACATTACAGGATAGACGGAATCTCCCCAGGTATGTGTGACCTGATCTCTGTTGTTGTAAGAGAAACGGGTCACCTTGTCAAGGGCGTTTATTTCGACTATCTTCTGCCCTGTATTAGGGTCGTATTCGTATCGGGTGCGGTTCCCCGCAGGGTCCTCCACATAGTCCACATGACCTTTGTCATTATAATGGGTGGTGGTTTTGCCTGTTCGCGGATCGGTTATTCCTGTCCTCCTGCCCAGGGCATCGTAGCCATAGGTGACATTTATTCCGGTTTTGCTTTTGGATGACATCAGAAGGCCGTTTACGTTTACTGAAACTTCACCGGTTATGGAATCAGGATGATTTGTGATACTCGTCTCGGTTTTGTTGTCCCTGTCTATAAACACCTTTGTGACGGTTTGGTTGCCATGGATGTCTAAGTAAATGTTTTCTTCCGTATTTCCACCTGAACCCGGACCTGTTATCCTGGTTCTCTGGATACCCGTGATTGTGGCATTGGCATCGAATTCCCTGGCATAAACACGCTGGATATTCTCTTCCCACCAGACCTCATTTATGAATATAAAACGGTTTTCATTTTCATTTATTCTGTCATTGGAGTCCATATCAAGGCTGCCATTGTAATTTATATCAAGGCCAGTCCTTATCCTAGCCCCTAGATCGTCGTATTCATAAATGATGCCGGCTTGACCGCTTTTGGAGGTCTTTATCAACTGACCTATTGTATTGTAAAAATTTTCCTCTGTTTCAAGATTATCAAAGCCGGGCTTTTCAACCCTGATGGTTCTGCCCAGGATATCCGTTGTGGTCTTTTCCCATCTGGGGGAATTGATGCCGCCTGTATAGACCTTTGTCCACTGAGTGCCGTCCGGGTTGATGCCGTATTCATAGTAAGTTGATATCACCCCTGTACCAGTGATGCTTTTTATACTACCATCCGGATAACTGGTTTTGATTTCGGTTGATCCACCGGGCCGGGTGACAGTGATGATGAGGCCTCCCAGGCCGTAACGATATGATGTGGTGAGTCCTTCTGTATCTGTGACATTGAGTAACCTTCCGGCTTTATCGTAAACGTTTCTTTTGATAAGGCTAAGGCCCTCTGCACTTATGGTTTCTGTAAGCTTCCGGCCCATTGCATCATAGGTATATGTGGTGTGGATATCGCTCTGGGCCGGCCAGGGCCCTGAGCTTATGCCCTCCTTTATTTGTGTTTCAAGCCGCTGCAGGTCATCATATATATAAATCCTGGTGATGCCCCTGGAGTCTGTGTCCGATTCCCTTACACAGCAGCCCCATGTGTTTTCTGTATGCGTGCCGTCCGAATGGAATGTTTTTGTGACACGGCCGAATTCATCAAGATACTGTACAGTCCATTGTATGCGTTCATAACCGCTTCCATTGTATACGTAAACTTCACGCATCCGCTCTCTGCCGAATTCATCCTGTATGCTTGTTTCACTGGTGGTCTTGAAGGGTATTCCGTTGGGATGGTCTGCGGTGCCGTGCACTACTGTTTCAAGGATATCGCTCCCCTGGCCTTGAAAGAAGCCGCACAATGCCGGGTCTTCGTCAAGGATGAATGTGCCGTATTCATAGATATAGGTATCAAGCCGTCCGTCAGGATAGAGTATGCTTTTGATGCTTCCTGATTCTGCAAGGTCCGTATCGGATGGATAGTAGGTCGTTATCGTGCGTCGATTGGCCGGATCACCATAGGGTGCTGCTTGAGTTCTGCACTGCTCAATGATCTCTATCCGGTCGCCAATGGAATTGGCAAGATATGCATAATAGGTCTTGCCGGCTATGATCCCCTTGATCTTTTCGATAACTGTGCGGGGAGAGTTTACATATTCCGGCGCCCGGGCATCTTCCGGGTCCACAGGGGTATAGTCATAGTAAACGGTATGGACCTGATCTGCAGGGGCATCGACCGATGAATCCAGCCAGGGGCTTGCCTTCACGATTGTGCGGCCCTGTTCATCATATGCATACCTTATCCATGATCCGTCCGGATTTATCTGTAAATGAAGTCTTCCATAATTGCCGGGCAAGGACCGGTCATCATAGTAAGCCATAGTGGTTTTCAGGGCAGCCCCTTCAGGGTCCTCGATCCTTTCAATCAACTCTTCCCCCCATGGGAACCTGTGATAGGTGGATTGAATAATGGATGCTATATTACCGGATGCATCCTTAACCGTATGGGTGATGATCCGGTTACGGGTCCCGGCATCCAGCCTTACACCGCGGGTCTCGATCACAAGGCCGTTCCCTTTGTTCAAAGACCAGGCATCCTGATTTGGGTCCCACATGTATTCATAGGTCCTTGTGGTGTCACCTTTTGACTCTGTTATTTTCAGCCTGTTGGTGATATAGGGTGAGGCATCCGGGTTCTCGATATGCCAGGACACAAAAGGTCCGGTTGCGGTACCGGTATCATAGAACGTATTGCTCTTACCTGCAATTTGTTCAGGCCTATAGAATCGGATATCGTAGCTGAACTCATCATTCACCTGGATGTCCACCAGGGTCTCAGGCGCCAGGATCTGGCTGATGGACCCATCTTCGTCATAAAGGACCTCCATGGGCTCTTTGGAAACGGAAGAAAAGGTCAGACTGGATGGTGTGGCAAGGGCAGGCGAAGGGTATTCAGCCCTGAGGAAGATCTCCCCTGCCGGGTATCCACCTTTGGCCCTACCCAGGCTCAGACGCATATGGATACTTGAGAGCTCAATAAACGCTGCCCCGGGGATGTAACACTGGCCGGCAGCAGGACACTCCGGGCAGCCGATTTGAACCATCTCCTTTTTATTGATATGGGGTGCTTCCTTGTCCATGGCGCAGATGGTAATATATCCGCTTTGCGAGTTGTCGGAAGCCCTTATTACACCAGTCAAAGGATCGATCTCCGCCTTTACGCCCTCATCCTTTTCTATAACGGACCATAACACAGACCTGCCTTCTGGCTCAGTTATGGCCCTTGCGGTTGGGCTTCCGCCAAAAGGCACAGGGACGTTATATCTGGCATCTTCTATATATATGGACCTGATCCTGACAACGGTTGGATTTAGCTGTATCTTATTACTCGTCATCCGGACCTTTGTCCCCACATTTAATATTATCCCTAACGCATACTCATATTCACCGGCAAGGTCAAACCGGAAACCTCTCGGGATGGCGGCCTTCCCCTCACCCCGGGTCTCTGTGGCAATATATGTAAAGGGCTGGCCTTCTTTCAGGATCACCAAGCTGGCTGTGCTTGCTATATATTCAGGTGGCATGATTTTATATGTTATGACTGTGTCTTCGATGGTGTATCCGTCCGGGTCAATAAGGGCAATCAATGCGGGTTCAGGTTCGGTTATTGCGGGCTCCATCTCTATGTCCACACCGAATACCCGGATCGTTTCTTCTTTGGCTGTTATTATCGTTTCACCCAGCGCGGCTGAGCCGCTAAGGGTAATTTCGTGCATCTTTGGCTCTCCACCAAGGGGATACATGACCGTGTATATTCCATTGCCTGCGGGCCCGGCCTGCAGGTCATCGAACATGACCTTTACGTTCTGCAGGTTGGCATCCAGGAGGTATTCCCTGGAGCCTATTATCTCACCGTCTTTTTCCGTCCCGCCCTCCATGATCATATACGCCTTTGCCGTCAGCGGTATGGATGTATTGATCTTGCCTGTATTCTGGATATTGCCGTATCTGTCCGTTAGATACTCAAAATAGAGTATCAGCCTGCTTTCAGGGGAAGAGTCCCCATCGCAGTTTCCAAAGGGATGTGTCTGCAGGTGGAATGTTGCGGTTAGGATGTTGTCATCGGATACCGGGCATGTCGTGCTTACGGGATATTCCGCGTCAGGCATATCTCCTAATATGATGTGCACGGATGCGCCTTTGCTGCTTGTGATTTCCCTGACGGTATCCGTTGCGCTTTGACATTCTCCGTAAAGCGGAGCTACCTGGTTGCACGGATCATCCTTTTTTATGAATAATGCCTGTCTGTACTCCTTATTGGGATTGCTGCATAACCCGGGTGTGGCGGGAAGGACCTTGAAGTCCACGGGAAGATTTGAGACAGGATTGCCGTATTTGTCCTCCACTGAAACAGCTATAAATCCCGCAAAACTCAGGATGTTTCCCAGGTGCTCATCCCCGTGGATCTTTCTTATCAGGAAGGGTCCACCGGGGAAGCCGAAGGCTGTAAAGGGTGCTGCTATATGAACGCCAGAGGTAAGCGAGGCATCCACGATGTTCTCACCGACCTGCTGGCTGTAAGTATAGCCTGTTTCCCACCACGTGGTTGGGTTTGCTCCGGTCTTCTGCCCAAGGATCAGCTCGGCAGAGGCAATACCGGTTTTACCGGTTTTTACTGTAATGCTTGACTGCCCGGGATTTGATCCGTCTCCCTGTTCCCTTAACATTCCCTCGCCTGCCCTTATATTGAAGGTTACCTCTGCGCCTTTTACAGGCCTTTTTTCTTTGTCCTGTACAATGACCTGTAGGGATCGGGACAGGGGTTCTCCCACTGTGCCCTTCTGAAGGTCCGTGGCCGGTATCTTTTGTATATATTGAGCGGACAGGGGATCAAAGCTGGGCAGCTCTGAAAAAGGATATCTGAGTTTATCGGCAAGGTTTTCGGGCCACCTGTCAGCTCCCCATGCGGACATGCCCCCGGCGATCATGCCGGAGAGCATCCAGCCCGATTCACCTGTATCATGGTCTTCCTTAATGTATCCGGTGCCTTCCCAGTCTTCATGGGTGATGGTCATTCCGGGGATACTTATTGTCAGGCCCTGGTTCACCGCATTGGTGATGTCCTCTTTGACGCAATCTGTTAAGGTTATGGTTGGGAGGATCACTTCAATGTTTGTATGGTCTATGGTTAGTATGGGGATCGCGTCCTCGTTTGTTAAACAGAAAAGCTTGGCCGTAGATATGCCTTCAACCTGGAAATCCTCCTCAAGCACCAGGTTTTCAAGGATGGAGCCCTGAAGGGAGGAAAGCTGCATGAAGGCCATGCGAAGGTCTGCTGCCTGAGTGTTGAATGATACTTCATAAGCCGTCTCAACAGCCTGATCATCTGTATCGGGGCTTGTCCCGTGTTGAGCGGTTTGTAAATTTGTATCACCTGCATAAGCCGTTTCAACGGCCCTGAGGTCTGCATCCACGTATACACCTTTCCACTCGATCCTGTGAGGTGTGTCAAGCAGGTAGGTTACATCGATGACACTGCCTGTTGTGACGATGGTCGGAACAGGGTGTGAAAGGTTTATGTGCAAAAGGGAGGAAAGCTCCTCTTCCGCCATGTTCCATCTGTTGATGTAGCTTAAGGCTTCTTCATATAAAAGCCTTTCGGCATCCTTTTCTTCGAAGGGGATGGCTTCGGGTGGTATTGCATTTTGGGACACAATGCCCATCACCGAGAGGTTTCCCATGATATGGGTGTTGATAAATTGCTCTGTGCCGTTTGGAGATATAAGCTCCACAGAGAGGGTGTAATCACGCCCCATGGGAAGGCCGTGTGTGCCCACGGCCAGACGCTCCCTGTCTATTGTGAGAACGGGCCTTAAGCGGATAAGATAGGCAGGGGTGTTGCCCAGTCCCCCGTATGCGTTCATGATCTCCTGGTCTTCCACGGTCTCGGGCTCATATGTGAGGGCGATAGAGCGATTGGAGAGCCTGTATGCCTCAAGGGTGATGTCGAAAAAAGGAGATGTTTCCTCACCTGATGCCATGAACCTGACTTTGTGCATTAGCTCTTCAGGGATACGGGTATATTCATGGGTGACGGCAATTTCCCTGAACTGCAGGCTCGCAGGCAGGATATCCATGGTCTCGGGGATAAGGGTCCTTTTGCTGAGAAGGTTGTCGTAGGCAATGCCCGGGTGATTTTGTAAAAGATGGGTTTGTATCCTTTCCTTCAGGTATTCAAGGGGAGTGGTTTCCCGAAAGGCGCTCAGGTAGTCTTTCCTTATGGTTGACAGGGGAAAGGAATCAGGGACCTTTACCGGATTATTATGAGTATAACCTGATGCTTTGATGCTGGTGTCCAGAGCAATCCAGGTCTTTCCATGCTCGTCTATTATAGCACCACGATAGTTGTCATAGGGTACCAGGGTCTCTACCCAGGTGTGCTCTATATGGATATTGGTGATCCTTCCCCCTGTGATAATGGCTTGACAGGGGATGCCGGCCTTACTGAAAAACCTGGCCAGATCAAGCTCATCCCGGATGCCTGTGAGGTTTTTGGCCTTTTCCATATCGGGAAAAAACTCGATAACGCCCCGGACATACCTTGACGGAAACCCGGAGGCCCTGAGAAGGGCAACAAGGAGCGCTGCCTGGTCGGTGTCGTTCCCGCTTTTCTGGCTGAGGGTCTCTTCCGCACCCTTCATGCACCCCCAATACCATTCAGTTTCTATTGTGTTTTTTACCCACTCGTAAATTGATACGGGATTCCAGTCCAGGGACCCTGCAAACTCTGCAATCTTTCTGGATATGGGTGCCTCCGGTGTACCTGCAAGGTCATCGGGGGAGACCTGCGTGTTTACCCCTCTATAAGAAGGGACAATGCCCGGCTCTCTGGTTGGCTCCCTGCTCATATAGCTCAGATTCCTGTAAGGGAGGCTCCCGAATATGGGTTGTCTCCTTTTGGGAAGGATGCCCTCAAGAAGGTTGATAAGGTCTTTAAGGGCGGGAAGGGAAATGTCTTCCCTGGTGGGGAGGTCTTCCCCAGCGGGGAGGTTTTCCCCGGGGGTAAGATTTTCCCCAGGGGAGAGGTTTTCAATGCCGACAAGGAATTCCTCTATGGCATCGAGAAACTTTTCTAAGGCCATGAGATAGCTTTCAGACATGAGGTTGTGCCGCTGCACAGCCCTGGGCCCCAAACGGTTTGCCTTTTCTTCCCTCTCTCTGAATTGCTCCTTTAGCAGAAGGTGGGCCGATCGGATATCCCCAACCAGTCCCTTTAACCGGCTCAGCTCCCCGGTGACCGGATTGTCGTTTATGAGCATTTTCTCGATCTTTAAAAGGAGCCTCCTTGTTTGCAAAAGGTCCTTTTGAATCTGCTTCTCGATGCTGTAATCCGCTGCCCGGCTGAGGCAGGGAAGGAGTGTCAGAAATATTATCAGGACACCTGCCTGCAGGATGAGTGGATTTCTATGATGCTGAATCAAGCTGTTCTTTCCATTAATCTCATATCTATATTTAATAATATTCTAATCATAGGGAATTATTTTGATAGACCAAAAAAATAATACATCCCCTGTTCTATCCTCAAAAGTTTGTCTATCATCAATCTGATTTCTATGGTATCAACACCGTCTATCATATTCAGGGCATCTATTGAGCGTAGTGTGTCATGGATGTTTCTTGAGATGTCTTTCTTTGTCAGTATGTCCCTTTCTTGAATGTTATCAAGAAAATTGACAACCTGTTTAATCTTTTTCATTTCCTTTTGATTCAGTGAAAAGGAATTTAAACGCGTAACAATATCAGCGATAAGGATAGCTGTATCTGTGTCAATCAAAATTTCACTGTCAAGGTCCCTGAAGAAGACATAGGCCCCGTTGGACATGAAACCTATCTCTGTATCCAGCACGTAGCTCCCCGGCACGTCGGGTGTTAAAGCATAAAAGGGAACTGTCATGGTTTCGTCAGGGTTAAGATGCATAGTGATAATCCATGGACTCTCGGTGATCCATTCTGCTGCAGCCGGATCATAGATATTGATCTCTCGCGGAAAGGTCTCAGTGGCCTGAACATCCAGGCTGCCCCACAGGCTCTTGATCCGGAGTTCAAGGGGTGCGAGATGGTAAGGGTGGAATACTGATTTGTCCTCACTTCTGTGTATATAGATGATGGCGTTTTTGAGCAGCTCCGCGATCTGCTCATAGTTAGAATCATCGATAGTCAGGCCAAGATCAAAGGCAAGATATATTGTTTTCCCGAGGCCATATTCATTCAGGACAATGGCCGGATACCCTTTATCTTTAACATGCTTTGGCTTTTCTCCGTATATCTGGCCCGCAACGAATGTGCCTTCAAGCGCTTCGACCTTTTTTACTTTTCCTTCTGTCTTGAAAGCCCCCTCCCCTGTTATAGGGCTTTCCATGGTTTTTACTTCATTGTCTTGAAGGGAAAGATGTCCCTTAAATTTTATTCCGAATATGGAATTTTTCCGCTGGCAGTCATCGGATAACACAATAAAATCTTTATACCAGAGCGAGGAGATGATACCTGTGCCGGAATGGATTTTTTCTCTTAGCTCACATGAGGTTTCCTGTCCCGGGGATCTATGATCGCCAAGGATGAGCATGTCGGTATAATATGGATTTCTCAGCTCCTTTTCAAAATCCTGCTGCAGATAGACAAATGTATAGCTTGAAACTGCTTCAGTAAGAATACCTTCAAGAAGGTCGAAATCGATCTCCCGCTCGATTACCCATTTATGGTCTTGTTCGGCATCTGATAAATCCTTTCCTCTGAACCCGAGGAATTCGGAACCAGGCTGATCATCCTTTCTTTGATATTCGTTATTGACCCATATCAGGAGGTTTATCGGATCAGCAATGACTTTGGTTGCCTCCAGGGAGGGTTTTACCTCGAAGATAGTGCTGTCCAGGACCTTAGAATCCATTTCTCCGGCCAGGGCTATCCGGAGTACCGCCACATATGCCTGAGGCAGCAGATTATCTGTAGACATATCGAAACTGTCTGTGACTGTGGCTTCCAAGGGAACATCAATGGTTTTTTCAAGGGCGATTTTAATCTCCTGGTTGTTTGGGTCCATCACAAGAATTGTTGCAAGGAGACCGATGACAGGCTTCCTGGACCCATTCGTAATCGAGAATACAAAGGTTTCTTCCTGGCCCATATACACCGGATTCAGTTGGGCTGTAATGGAACCTGTCAACTTTTCTAATAAAGATTTAAATTCGATAAGGATGTCGGTGCAAACCGGACCGGACATATTACCTGCCCTGTCTGTTGCCCTGAAGCTTATGGTGTGTGGGCCTTTGTCCTCTGTAGCTGCTGTCCATGAAATTGCATACATACCTGTGGATGAATCGGAAGCAGGAAGGGGTTGCCATATACCATCATCCAACTGGTATTCCACCGACTTAATGCCTGAGGCGTTATCCTTTGCAATGACTGACAGATCTAATATACCATCGATGACACTCCCTGACACAGGAGAGATGATTTGGACAAGAGGAGGTGTGCCATCTTTTACTGTGCAGGATGTGCTCGCAATGTCTTTCCATTTCCCTTGATGCTCAGCATAAAGTGAGATTCGATAGTTTTTAAGCCCGTACCCCTCGGTTGAAAAAACAAACTCTCCGGTATAGGTTTCATTCAAACCAAGGTCAATTACCTTCTCATCGGTGCTCATTATGATGAGTGTCTCGGGATCGAGAACATTCACTTTTACACGAAGGTCTTTTACACTGTTATTACCGCTCATGCTGACTGTATAGGCCACATAGATTAAATTACCCAGATGGACAAGTGGGGGTGAGGCAATAACGATCCCTGTAAGGATGGCTTCGGAATCAATGGCAAATGATGATGAGCTGCTTGAGATGACATGATCATCAAGGAGGCAATCCAGAAATACAACATACTCGCCCGGGGCATAGAGAGCTGTATTCCATGAGGTATTCAACCTGCCTGACGCACCGGCAAGAAGATCGAGAATATAATGATCTTCATCAAACAGGTTATTATTTTTACTGTCCGTGATTCCAATTTTCACATTCAATTCGGGGATGTTATAGTTTTGACTATTGTTCCTGATCCTGGCCGTGACAAGAACATCCTCATTCGGGCCATAGCGGGATTTATCCATGGTGACTAATGCATATACGTCTATGACAGGCAAAATGTCAAAAGAAACGGTATCTTCAGCCAGGACTTCTATCCCGTCCCTGACAATACTCCGGATGCTGTATGTGCCCGCATAGGAAAGGCCGGTATTCCATGTAAGATGATAATCCTCCATTGATGCATAGAGAAGATATGTACAAACAGGATCAAATGCTGAGACCATAGCCCCGTTTTCGTCCTCAACCTGCACATCGAGCACAATATCCCTCCCCATGCCACTGTTATGGATCTCAATGCCAATCTCTATATCCTCATCTATATGATACTGGTCGGTATAAAGGCTGGTGGCAAGCTCCATCCCTTCTTCTCCGGCTACATAGAAGGTCTTTGTTGCGAGGTTGTTTTCCTCGAATATCTCCTTTATGGTATCCGAAGGATCCAATATCACAATGAGATTATTCTCCCCTGTTTTGGCCGTAGTATCCCAGTTAAAGCTCAATAGATCAAACGAATACGGGCCTATATATGGAATGGTCTCTGAAAGGACCGTTTCCATTTTCCCACCCGAATCCCAGATAAACAGGTCCGCGTCGACATTTTCCGCACCGGCAGGACCCTGGTTACATACAATGACACTGATTGAGACATCCTCTCCCGAAACGGGCATGGAGGGATATATAAAGATGTCATCTGATATTATCTCCAAATCCGGAAGATTGGGGTCTCCGCCCCCGGCAGTGGATTCATCGCCCGTTTCCTCAGGCATGTCATCGGGCAGACCAATAGTTATATCTGCCGGAGGTTCTGCATCACCTACTGCTACACCTGTCTCTTCTGAGGATAGGCTTTCAAATCCATAGTAATCAACAGCGGTTACATGGTAGTTGTATTTCCCGTCAGGAAGATTGGCATCGGTATAGTATTCCCTGGTTATCAGATTTTCATGCTGTATCCGGACCTCTGCGATTTGGACAAGTTTTTCATATCGCGGGTCTGATGTATCCGTAATATGGACCCTTATCCTGTTTGTTCGATAGGAAGGTTTAAACTCGAATACATTTATTTTCTCACTATTTCCTGTCACCTTCTCCAAGGTGATCCAGGCATACCCCGACCAAACCAGGATCTCAAAGTCCCTGGCTGCAAAAAGTTCGGAGAAGTTGTCCCCCCAATCGATCTCTACCCGGTTGATAAGCACCTCCGATACCAGCTTGATCTCCCACCATGCGGGGATAAACGGCCCGGGATTATAAGCGGCCCACAGGGTAGTGGGATCGGAATCAAAGGCATTCCCCGAGCTTTCTGTGTTGAAGGAGGCGCTCGCAGCACCGGATGTCACCTGGGAAGGAGAATTGAGCTTTTTCCCGTCCCTGTAAAGATAATAACCGGAAAGGTTCGCCTCTTTGTTGGGCTCCCATGTGAGGGTGACGTGGAGATGATCAACTATGGCTGCAAATCCCGCTGGGGCTTCAGGTGGCTCACTATAGACCACCATCACCGGACTAGACAGCCTGCTCACGTTACCGGCAACATCCGTCGCCGTTGCCGTGATAAAGTTCTCACCAAGTACCAGATTGGCATCGAAGAAGAAATGCCCTTTGGCATCCGCATATGCATTTATCCGTAATCCTTCTCCGGCATTGGTATCAATGGACACCTCCACAAGGGCATCAGCCGCGGCCTGGCTTCCCGCAACATGAATGTGACTTTGTGCCGTCGGGGTATAGGGCTGGGTGATAATGGGTGCATAGATCCTTATCAAGGCAGGATCGGAGGGCCCGCTTTCATTGCCAAATGCGTCAAAAGCCGTGACCTCGTAAGCATATTCACCGGCTTCCGATATGATGTCCTGATAATTCGGATCGATTGCCGAATCGATGTGAGTTCTTATTCCTTTTAGTATTTTGTAGATATTATATCCAGCAAAGTCTTCCTCCGTATTTGCCGTCCAGTAGAGGTTTACAATATTCCCATGGCAAAAGGCCCACAGACCTACCGGCGAATCAGGCGGGATTATATTGTCATAGAAAACCTGAATGGTCCGGGGAGATGAATCTTTCCTTCCTCCCTGATCTGTGGCTATGGCCCTTAATTGGCAAACATCATCATAGACGAGCCCAAGGTCATCCGGATCAAGATATGCGACAAAGGGGCGGGAGGCAACTGCTGCACCAAGGTCCGTCCATATTGATCCGTTTACATTGTATTGAAACTGAATCCTGGTAATATCCATATCCCTGGATTCCACTCTTATAATGAGCCTGTTTTCAAAACGGTCTCCGTCTTCAGGCTCGACGATATACGCCTGAGGCGCATGGGTATCGATGGTCACTTCACAGCTTTTGGATGGTGCGCTTATATTTCCGGCCTCATCCATGGCCACAATATAATAGGTAAAGGCTCCGTCAGGCAGGTCCTTATCATCATAACTTGAATCCGTTATCAGACAAGCCTTCAGGCTGCCGGTGACGGCACCTTTGGCATTAGCCGTCTCATGATTTCTGTAAAGGAGATATCCTGCAAGGTCTGAATCACTTGTATTGGCCTGCCATACAAGGGTGACATCCGGGCCGAAAACGGTTGCCGATAGAAGCTCCGGAGCTTCGGGAGGTGTGTTATCCACGCTGACTACAACCCTGTGCAAACTAACGGCCCCTGTAAGGGCTTGCGCCTCCAGCTTGATGGAACAGGCTCCTTCCGAAAATCCCAGGGTATCCCATTGAGCAAGTGTACCGTAGGATACCGGCAGTGTGGATATTTGGATCAGTGTCCAGTCAGCAGGGGCTGCTCCCTGGCCGATATAAATCTGGTAATGCCTGAAATCATTCTCGCTGAAGGCAGTGCCCTTGATATCCACAAGGTCCCTGACAACAGAGCCATCCTTTGGCGAGAGGATCTTCGCCTCAGGGCCGGCGGCATCTATCTTCAATGTGATTTCGTTGGAGGGATCACTTTCCCCTCCGGCATTATCAACCGCCCTGACCATATAGCTATAGGAACCTTCAATGAGGTTCGGGTCAAGGTAATTGGCATGGATTAAAAGATCGGTATTTCGTTTCTGATTGTTCCGGTATACATTAAAACCGGCAAGATCCGGCTCCGTGCTCTCAGTCCAGGTGAGCCGCGCATCCCTTCTGTTTATAATCTCACCGGAAAGTGAAGGGGCTGCTGGCGGGTGTATATCCACAACTAGATTGACCCTTTCTTCGACAAAATTGCCGACCTTGTCTGTTGCCGTTACCCTGAGGCAATAACCTCCATCTGCCGGGAGGGCCTTCCAAATTGCAAGCGCTCCATCAGCCACTGAGACGACAGATGTTTTTATCGGGGCCCATTTGAAGGCATTGCTGCAGTCACCCTTTGATATTTCCACGATATATTCCCGGAGATTATGGTCAAATGCAGTGCCCAGGATATCTGTAGCCCCTTTTATATAACTGCCCTCTCCCGGCGCGGTCAACTCCACGACAGGTGGCGTATTGTCGATAATAATCCAGGCCATTGCCTCCGCCTCCCTTCCGGCCAGGTCTTTAACGAGCAGGGAAAGGGTATAGACCCCGTCAGGGATAGGCTGACCGTTATCCTTTCCCACCTCCCAGGCGAAGATCTCCTCACCGGTTGTATAGATCTGCTGCCCGGCGGGGATTGAATTAATACTCACAAGATCATACCATTGATCCGGATTCTCAGCCGGCCCGTATCTGAGCGTCCAGGTTTCCGGATTTCCCTGTTCGATACGGGCCGTTACTACGACCACATCTCTATCTGATCCGCAAAATTCGTTATTTTCAGGCGACAGCAGACTTATCATAGGCATTGTACTGTCAATGGGAAAGGAATCGATCTGCCTGTCTATTGTAAAGGTCGTGTAAGCGCAACCTGTATTCCCGGCCATATCCGTGACCTTTAGCATGAGCGAGTATATGGTCCCCTGAAGGCCCGTCACGTCCCATATGCCGATAGTCCCCTGAACAGGGCCTTCTCCGGATATCTTATCCTTGCTATCATTATTCCCTTTTCGTGTTTCGGCCATGTGCCAGGCTGCGGGGTCCTGACCGAACCCATAATAAAGATCATAGCTTTTTACCTGATGGTTGTCCTGCGCGAGCCCTTCCGCATGAATCCCATACCAGCTTCCGTGCTCCGGATCTCCTTTTTCAACAGGGCAAACCGGCATACCGGCGGCCGGGAATGTTATGGCAGCCTGGGGAAGCCGGCGGTCGACTACCAGGGCGCTATCGGCTTCCATATATTTCAGGCCGTTATCAGAGACATATTCAAGGATAGCTTTTGCCAGGTAATTGCCCTCCATCATGATGGAGGTATCCAGCTCCACTTTGGCGTCCTTCCAATCTACTGAAATTAGATCGAACTCCCTGAGCAAAAACGGTTCATCGGGCTCATTAAGATAATAGCTCAGCGTTTTTAAAATGATTCCGCCCCGGTCCGGATCATATTTTTCAAAATTTCCGATTACTGTCGAGAGTTCTGCCCTGCCCATTGCAAGGGATTCACAGTCAAGGGCCTCAACATATTCGACCTCAAGTTTTAACGACAGACAATCAAGAGGATATGGGACCGCCAGACTTTGATAGACCTTCCCTGTTACGGTAACGGCATCCATTTTAAGGTCATAGCTTACACCTTCGGAAAGATCGGGGGGAAGTGGAAAAGGGTATATCTTGCCTGCAGGGATCTCATCTCCCAGGTAGATGTTATATTCTTTATATACCTTCCAAACAGGATTCGTTTCATCCCCTTCTTCACTTATGATAAGGAATCGTAAGGAGCTCAAATCCTCGGTTAGCATCTGGACAGCGTAATACTCCGAGGGATCACAATCAGGATAAATCTTTAATAAGATGTCTATAGGTATGCTATTGGAATAATAAATCCTGTCCGTGACATCCACGGCCTTTATCCTGACCGCGTCAAATTCCTCCGGAGCTAAACATGAGTTGTCCCACTCAAGGATGATAACACCGGAAGGCGGGTTCATGATTTCCGGGGCATCAATCCATTGAGTATCATGCAGATACTGGACATTCATGCTCCTGATGGGCAAACGGATGCTTTCAAATCCTTTCATATGATGAAGGCCGGGCATTGCATAGTCCAGCGGAATCGCCTCTTTTGCCTCGATTTCTCCCTGACTGTTCTTTTGAAGGGGGATGCAAAGCCATCTGTAATCTTCAGGGGCATCCGGAATCTCCCAGCTATGAAGTATTAATATCTCTTCCTGATATTCCGTGACATTGGTGCTGCAATTTCCGGCAAAGTCCCGGGCTGTGATCCGGAATTTTTTCCCCACAATGAATTCAAGTAGTTCCTTGAAGTTATATATCCGGCTCAAATCTCCTTCAGGATTAACCAAAGGGCCTGCTCCGCTTATGAACTCATGCCATTCCCGAGGATTTTCACCTTCACCATATTCCGCGATCCAACCCTTAAGATGATCGTCTTCAGCCCTGCCCAACAACTGGGCTGAGATTTTGCATCCCTCAAAGCCAATTTCGCTCAGATATAGCTCTGTCTCTGGGGGTGAATTATCGACGATAAAGAAAAATTCATAATCTAATATCTTCATATTGTATGGTCCGTCCGGGACCACCGTGCAGTTTTCATCAGTCCCGTCCCAGGTTATATGATAGGCCCCGGGATCCGGATGATCCATAAGGAATGTTTTCACGAGTCTTTCATTCTCATCATATATGTAAAGTCCAAGATGGACAGGCTCAAGGACCCTATAGTGCAGCTCGACCGTGTCCTCTATGCCATCACTGTTCGGCGAGAACATGTCACCGGTTTTAAAAAGGCCGGCAATACCTGAGGAAAGCCCCCAGGAGACCTGCTTCCTGTCCCATGCCATGTTGCCTGCCAGATCAAATACCGTTAGCCTCACAATAAAGGTCCCCTTATGAGGAGGGACCCATATGGCAAAGAAATCATCAACGACAGGCACTTCTGAGGGAGGGCCGACCGGATTCCAGATGCCGGGGGTTTTTGTGTCTGCATATTCCAGGATATAGGTGGCAAAATTAAGATCTGTCGCGGTCCCTCTCAGGACAACCTCTGATCTGTTTTTGGTTACATTCAGATCAGAAGCGAGATTAAGGAGAGAGCTTAATTCCCACATATCACGAGTTCCCCTCCCGTAGCAAACGCTTTCAGGATCAACAGGTTCCAAGTACGTAATATACCGGCCAAACGGGGACACACGGGCATCCGTATTTCTCGTGATCTTAACAGGCAGATCTTTCCTGTCTCCGTTTTCGGAATTGATAAAAAACATACCCTGCGCATCAAGGCCCGTCAGGGTCATGTCATCATCGAGCCAGCTTAAGGAACCGATATAATAGAGGGAATAATCCGAATCGCCATCTCCAGAGGAAATGACATATGGATTCGAATGGGCACAGTTTACTCTGGATTCAGTTACCTTGAACGATTTTTTTGTCTTAGTGATCACATCCACGACAACAAGTTGCCCGTCATAATGGCAAACTCCCTTATTTACCGGATCTCCTTCACGCGGTTTATGGTTCATGAAAGCCAGCTTATCCCCGTTTCGGGACCATCTGAGATCATTAATTGTTGAAAAATAAAACATGGGATCGTATTTCCATCCGATTGAAGGGAATTGGTGAAGAACTTCAGTGCTTCCTGAATCATCAGAGACTTTCAGGTATATATCGGCCCCCACCCTTTCAATGAATGCGAATTTATTGCCGACCGGATTAACGGCGATTTCAATCAGGTCTGTCCTGGGATTAAATTCGATAGGCATCTCCGGCGTGAAATCACCCGATACTTTAATGGGGTCACCGGTACCAAAAACATCCAGGATCCGGATACTGTAATTCCGGATTTCATTAGCAAAATTTACAATAATAATCTTTTGCTTATTCAGCCAATGAATACTGTGTAATAATCCGGAGATTTCTGGAAAGGTTGTTTTATTTCCCGAAATATCGATAATATTGATTTTTGAATAATAATTCCCGTCACTGTCGTAGCGATAAGTGACATAAGCAGGCCTTTTGCTGTCAGGCGACCATTTACAAAAATCTTTGACATCCCAACCCAGAGTGCTATCATTATCTTCTGTATGTATTTTCAACCTTCCGGTGCCATCCTGTTTTATGATCCAGAGCTCATTTTCCCAGATATTGCGGTTAAACTGACAATAAATGATATAGGACCGGTCAGGTGACCAATATAATTCCTCGTCAGGGACTTCAGATTCCCAATCCAATCTCAAAATTGCCTCTCCATCCGGGGTCATGGTATATATACCGACAGGATATTCAGGCGTTTTTCTGTTTTCATCACGGATATGGAATATGATGCCGCGCTCATCCGGAAACCATTCCCAGCTCCATTCCCATTCCCCAAAATCGGGAAGCATGCAGGTCAAATTTGTGTATAACAGAGATTCCGTACCTATGGCATCCGTCAGGGGGGAGCGGTTGTTGTCCACAGTGACAGGAAGAGCGGCAATAATATCGTCATTTCCGTTCCGGACCTGTATCCGGTAATCACCGTCCGCGACAACCATGCCGCTATCGGTGAATCCTTCCCATTTGATATGACCGTTCGAGATGTTTTCAAGGTCGCTCCCACTGAAGGTCCTGATGACCTCTTCCTTTTTATTGATTACAACAATCCTGATTGTTTCGGTTTTTTCAAACCTGAAGAAAAACATGGTGCTGTCCTTAATACCATCTCCGTTGGGGGATATATAACGTTCTGTCAGCCATAGACCCTCATCCTGAACACCAAGGGTCCGGGAAGCAGTGTTGTTCGTCTCTTCCTGCTCCAGGATCAGGTTATCCGGGTCAACCATGATTTTGATCCCATGGGCGCCGCTCTTTCCTCTGGTATCATAGGAAAATGTTGCTATACCTTGTGAATTGCCGAATACGGAATGAATGGATTCGGAGCCTATCAGAATATTCCCATCATATGCCGAAACCCGGATATTTAAGGCATCCTGTTCTCCGCGATTCTGAACCATGACCCGGATGGAAACCTGATCGCCATCTCTTGGTGCGGCGGGGTAAAAGACTATGGAGTTGGTTGAAATAGTGAGGTCTGGGAGGCTGAGTATCCGAACAATTTTGAATGCAGTATTATCCTCCTCGGAAATCTCCCGGATCTGATCTTCCGGGTCTACCCGGATATGGATGATCCTTTCCCCTGATTCTGTTATATCAGTCCAGGCCAGGCTGACTTGAGCACTGTCGCCCGGATTTAAGGCGGAGATTGTTTGTACGCCCAGGGGTGTGCCGTCCGAGCCGGGGAGGCCTTTATAAAATTGCACATCCACAAAATTTACACCGGCAAACCCTTCATTCCTGATAAGGGCTTTTATGGACAGACTTCCGGACTCGAATGCAGGATCAGGGGTGAACACTATGTCCTGATGGGATATAGTCAGATTTGGTCCTGTAGCTTTGTTGACAGTTATGGGTATGGATAGATCATTGTTCCCTTCGGCAATCTCATCAAAGTTATTTGCCGGGTCCACTTGCGCAAACAGTGTAAGATTCCCTGCTATATTCGCCTGCCATCCGATTTCCTGATTAATGGAAGCACCGGCCGGGATATTGACACTGATTGTCGCCATATCCACTGTTTCACCATTTATATCAGCATAGAATCTTAAGGGCACATTATATGCGTCCGTTGCCCCACAGTTGCTCACATAAACGGAGATGGTAGTGTTTTGAAACATTTCAATGGGATCCGGAGAGACAGATATTCGGAGAATATGGAAATCATATGTTGCCTCAGGATAAAGGACACTGATCGCCATATTGTTAGATTTTGTGGATTCTTTAACAAGCCCTTCCGGATCAATCACCACAAAAAACCGGTGTGAATTTCCATCTGTAATGGTTATTGCAAAGGTCAGAGTGGTGGAGGAGTTGCCCGCCAGGGTAATTGTCCATTCCCCTGATTTATTTGCTTCCAAAATGTTCCCATCGTAAAGGGCCACCTTTGCCTCCGGCACACCAGTCCTCCCCAGGTTCCATATCTTGACATTCACAGTCACATCCATTGGCAGGCTTGTGACCGATGCCGGTGTGAATACTATGTCACTGGTATGAACGGACAGATCAGGATCAATGCTTGCTCTGAGTATGGCTCTGACAGCGAGTGCGGTCTGGTAAGCACTTTTATTCCAACTCCCATCCTTAGACTGTAATCCCAGTAGATAAACCAGGGCATTGCCAGTGATTTCGGATGATGTATTGAATTCTTTAAGCAGCAGGATCAACATGGCCGTGTCATACACGGTGCTCGCGCTGCTGCCAAAACCCCCGTCAGGGTTCTGATTTCCAATGAGCCACGCAATCCCGTTTTGTATAGTGACGTCTAATGCATCTCTCTCCCTATAGGTATTAAAGGCAGAAAGCACATTTCTTGTGGCCAGGATTGTGCTTCCCTGTCCGTTGCCACCCCATCCGCCATCAGGATTCTGCTTGGATTTCAGATATTCAATGGCAGGCTCAATGATGTCTTCTGCAGAACATCCGGATAATATAAGGGCTTTCAGTGCAAATGCTGTATCCGTTGGATTGCTCACATAATGTTCATTACTCCCCCAGCCTCCATCCGGGTTTTGTCTTGAACACATCTCTTCGGTCAGTGACGCGAAAAAATGGCCTGAGAGGGAAAGGGCTTCAATCTTCCTTGAAAGATAATCCGTATTTAACGAAGATGCGTCAACTAACCATTTAATACCGGATGAAACACACTGTTCAGCAATCCGGAAATCCTTCAGTGTAGCTACGGCCTCTGCGGTATCCCTTGCGGTGGTGTACGCTGTGTCTTTCCAACTGCCATCCTCCTGCTGGCTATTCATCAACCAGGCTATTCCGTCTTCTATGGAAGGTTCCTCCATCTTTTCATAAATTATTGGAAAGGTCCCCGGGTTTGCCGGAATATCCTCAAGTGGATTTGCATCAAAATGGACCAGGGCCTTTGCACCTGTGAGGCCGGAAACCCATATAATCCAGTGCTTCATGATCGTTCTTATGCCGAAGAGTTCGTCCCCAGTGAATGTACCCGGTCTTGTGACAAGGATGCAACCGAACCTGAAGTCTTTCTGTGATTCCTCAACACCAGGGATTCTTTCGCCCTCAACCCTTATGATGTCGTCGATGATGATGTATTGCGGTGTTCCTTCTATGGTGACTTCAGGTTCAGGCAGCCTTCCGGGATCTATATCCTGATTTTTGATCAAAAGCATCGGAGAGACCCCGGATCTATCCGTCAATCCCATAAGATAAAGATCGAGAGGACTGTAATATTTAAATCCGGGAAGGGAGGTAAATGTCCCGTCCTTATTATCCTGCCACCGGTTCCCATATAAAAGGGAGCCGGAGGTGTCCAGCAGAAAACTCCAGTGGGAGTCTGCCTTTCCTATGAGATCAGTATGAACAGGCCCGCCTTCTTTTTGAAATCCAACATGGGCGGCCCAGCGGTGAAGGAACTCATGGCTGAGCACTGCCATAGTCAATTCAAAACCGGGGGAAAGAGGGTCGGATACGATATTTTCGATATTGCCCATGTCAATGATCCCCTGAAGCTTCCCATCGCTTCCGAAGAGTTGGGAATTGTCATAGATCTCCATGCCGATTCCACTAACGTCGTTCCTTACCCCGGTAAAAAATGCCGCTGCTTCATGATCGAGCATAAGAAAGTCAAAGTTTGAAAAAACCACAAGTATGTCATGTTCATCAGGGTGTGTCTTGAAAAATTCCTTTGCAATGGCCTGTCTTGGTTCATAGTAAAAGTCACCATCAGCGGTTTCCGCATCATAACTCCCCTCAACTTCCATGATTGTTATATCAGGATAGCTTTCAATTGTTGTCGCCATAAAAACCCGGGCAGAAGTGATCCCTGTGCTAAGGAGGAAGGAAAAAATCAGAGAAAAAAGGCAGAGAGTTAAAGGAATATTCAGAATCGGATAAGGTAATTCTGTTTTGTCAGTATTATTTCTATTCACCGGTCCAGTTGTGATTGTCTGATCAATCACTTTCGAATAAGGAGTGTAAGGAGGGATATGAGAAGTATTGAAACCATGAAAGGAAATCTTATTGTTCCCACTTCCTCCCTTTTAAAAGCGATAAGATAAAGGACAATAAAACCTGACCATATAATGCCAGTTTAATATAATCGATTAAGATACATGATGTCAAACTTGTTGAACTTGTAAAAAGAATTCATAAAGAGTCATTTCAAAGCACATTCATTTAAGGAAATTGCAGAAATATATAAATGGTATTCTCCTCTTTCAACTCCTTGAAGTATTGCCACTCCCCTTTTTGCCGATTTTTCCCGTTTTGGGAAAATGCTGAATAGTGGATCTTCATACTCAATCAAAGAGATTATGTTTACAATATGCAGAGTATTGAACAAAGGTAGCAGCAGAAGGCGATGTATTAATAAAATTTTTAGAAATTAGAATAATACCGATACCAATTTGAATTCTGTCTTTCCAAATAAAGTGGCAGGTAGAAATGACTCCATAACAACTGGTATTGCGACCCCGTAGGGGAAACAGGCATATAAGCTGGCATATAATAAGGATAGGAATAATACTGATACCAATTTGCTCTCTGGCTATCCAAATAATATCCAAGGAATGAATGTGTCCATAACATTTGGTATTGCGACATAGTGGGCATAACAGGCCTATAATAGGAATAATATAGAGGGAAATATTTCTCTTTTTCAGCATCAGGCGATTCAATCCTGAAGGCATTGTTGAGTATAACATGTTCACCATCCGGATTGGTTACATGCAGGTTATAAGTACCGACTCGGAAGCCTGCAGGGATAGTGGCTTTAATCGTATTTGAATCTTTGTATTCTATATTTGCAATTGATGTAAATGTATCTATCACATGAAACCTGGCCCCGGAATCACCCATATAGGCATAAGCGCCTGATACATGGATACAACTGACAGAGCCTGGCATATCGCATGAACCCACAATGGATGGAGTGCCGGGACTGTTGATGTCTATCACCTGTAACCCTGAATCCATATCTGCCACATAGGCATATCCGCCTGATATATAGATGCCATTGGCAGATCCTGGTGTGTCGCATGAGCCCACTATATATGGAGTGCTGGGGCTGCTGATGTCTATCACCTGTAACCCTGAGGACCAATCAGCCACATAGGCATAGGCACCTGATACATGGACGTCATTAGCAGATACAGGTGTATCGCATGAGCCCACAATGGATGGGAAACCAGGGCTGCTGATGTCTATCACCTGTAACCCTGAGGACCAATCAGCCACATAGGCATATCCGTCTGATACATATATGCCCTCGGCTCTATCCGGCGTATCGCATGAGCCCACAATGAATGGATCGATGGGAGTGCTTATGTCTATCACCTGTAACCCTGAGGACCTGTCGGCCACATAAGCATATGCGCCTGATACATAGATGCCATCGGCATAGCCTGGCGTATCGCATAAGCCCACAATGGATGGGGTACCGGGACTGCTTATGTCTATCACCTGGAGACCTGAGCCCACATTAGCCACATAGGCATATGTACCTGATACAGAGATGCCATAGGAAAAGCTTGGTGTATGGCATGAACCTACTAATGATGGAGTACTGGGACTGCTTATGTCTATCACGTGGAGGCCTGAGTGCCAATCAGCCACATAGGCATATCCGCCTGATACATGGATGCCATAGGAAAAGTTTGGCGTATCACATGTGTCTACTATGTTTGGAGCGATGGGACTACTGATGTCTATTACCTGTAACCCTGAGTCCATATCAGCCACATAGGCATATCCCCCTGATACATAGATGCCATAGGCAGATCCTGGTGTATCACATGTGCCTACTATGTTTGGAGTGCCGGGACTGCTGATGTCTATCACCTGTAACCCTGAGCTCTCATCAGCCACATATGCATATGCGCCTGATACATGGATGCCATCGGCTTCGTCCGGCGTATCGCATGTGCCTACTATGAATGGATTGCTGGGACTGCTGATGTCTATCACCTGTAACCCTGAGTCCATATCAGCCACATAGGCATATCCCCCTGATACATGGATGCCATAGGCAGATCCTGGCGTATCGCATGCGCCTACTATGTTTGGAGCGCTGGGACTGCTGATGTTTATCACTTGTAACCCTGAGTCCATATCTGCCACATAGGCATATCCGCCTGATACATGGATGCCATAGGCTTCGTCCGGTGTATCGCATGAGCCTGCTATGTATGAAGCGCTGGGGTTGCTGATGTCTATCACCTGCAGACCTGAGCTCCCATCTGCCACATAGGCATATCCGCCTGATACATGGATGTCATAGGCCTCCCCTGGTGTATCGCATATGCCGTAAATAGTTGGAGTTCCGGGATTGCTGATGTCTATAATCTGTAAGCCTGTGCCCCCATCGGCCACATAGGCAAATGCACCCGAGACATAGACGTTCCAGGTTTCGCCTGGCGTATCGTATGAACCTTTTATATATGGTCCCCCTCCATACAGAGCAGCTTTGGGCGTAGGATCAAAACCCGATCCTTTAATTGTTACTTTTGTTGAATAAATGTTGCTTCCTGTCTGAGGGGTAATAGAGTCAATCTCCAGAGACGTTGCTTTTAAAATGGTAGGAAAATTTAAAATAAAGAAACTAAGAAATATTAAAATTAAACATCCTATAAAACAGCCCTTTTTTGTCATCTTTGTACTCCATACTCCTAAAGTTTCTATTTTAACTTATTGACTGTCTTCCAATAACTTATAAGATCCAAGCATGGACATAAGATCATTTAATTTTATTAATTATATTAAAATTATAATTAGTTTTAATAATTCTGTCAATTTACACAATAGCATAGGATGACGGATTTATGGGTACCTTGTGAGCAAAACCCACCTAATAAGTGCAAAAAATGTTTTTATTAAAATCATTTACAATACACATAGGAAACAGTATCCTAATATTAAAGGCTGTACATCCCGAATGTATTATATTTATAATCCCTGTCAAAAATTAAGGAGAACTTAGAAATGAAGAGATTTGCAAAAATTGTTTTAGTTATGGTCCCGATCGTATTGTTAGTTATGTTTGCCTGTACCAGGGAGAAAACCTGGGAGGAATTAAACAATGAAGCCTTTATGCTATATCAAAAAGGATCGATTTCAGACGCGACCAGGGTTGCGGAAAAGGCATTGAAGCTTGCAGAAGAGAACTTTGACCCGGACCATCCGAATGTGGAAACATCCATTAACGGTTTGGCGCTGCTTTATTATTCCCAGGGCAAATATAGCGAAGCCGGGCACCTTTACAGGCGGTCATTGGAAATAAAGGAAAAGTCCCTCGGGAAGGATAATCCTGATGTGGCGGCTTCCCTGAACAATCTGGCTACAGCGTATAAGGCCCAGGGTAAATATGCAGAAGCAGAACCTCTTTACGAAAGGGCACTTGAAATATATGAAAAGGCATATGGCCCTGACAACTTATATGTGGCGCAATCCCTGAACAATCTGGCTACACATTATAGAGACCATGGTAAATATACGGAGGCCGAACCACTTTACAAAAGGGCTCTTAAAATATATGAAAAAGCCCTTGGGCCTGATCATCCTGATGTGGCGACTACCCTGAACAACCTGGCGGCATTGTATAGAGATCAGAGTAAATATGAGGAGGCTGAGCCCCTTTACAAAAGGATACTGGAAATATATGAAAAGGCCTTTGGGCCCGAACATCCTGATGTGGCAAAGGCGTTGAACAATCTGGCCGAGCTTTATAGAAAACAGGCAAAATATGCGGAGGCCGAATCCCTTTACGAAAGGGCTCTGGGAATATGCGAAAAGGCCTTTGGGCCTGATCATCCTGATGTGGCAACCATCCTGAACAACATGGCGGCATTGTATAGAGACCAGAGTAAATACGAGGAGGCTGAGCCACTTTACAAAAGGGCACTGGCAATAAGAGAAAAAGCATTTGGGCCTGATCATCCTGATGTGGCAAAATCATTGAACAATCTGGCCGAGCTTTATAGGGCACAGAAAAAATATCCGGAGGCTGAGCCACTTTATAAAAGGGCTCTCGATATATGTGAAGGTAAGTATGGGCCCAATCATCCTGATGTGGCTACTTCACTGAACAATCTGGCATTGATTTATGACGCCCAGGGTAAATATCCGGAGGCTGAGCCACTTTACAAAAGGGCATTGAGAATATATGAAGATGTCTTTGGCAAGGACCATCCTTATACTCTGACTGTTATGCAAAACATAGAGGCTTTTTACAATAAGATTGAAGAAGAGAGTGAGGCAAAACGGCTTGAAAAGTGAGCAGAAGAAATTTATTCAAATCATTAACTACAAAAATCATATGGAGATGTCTTTTGCGGCGCCAACTGTCTCGTACTTGCTCTTTCCCCGGATCCTTTTTACTATCTTGCCGTTATCCAGATAGTAGATCCAGTCACAGGATTCAATGGTATTTAGTCGATGCGCTATGATGATTATCGTCAATACTTTTGCCAATACTTTTGTTGACAAAATTTCAATACTTAGTTATACTTTTTTTATAAAGAATGATTTTCTGATTCAATCACACAATCACAGTCACATTATCCCGACCCCTTATCACTTTCACACTATTTAAATCATAAAAAAAATTGTTTTTGCGGAGCTTTGCAATCCAGGATGCAAGATAACGGATAACTACAAATAAAAATTTTTAAATTTATCAGAATTCTTAGATTAGCAATAAACACCATTTACTCTTGCGCTAGAAAAATGGATAAAAACTTGACAATCCTTTTTTGACTAACTTATTTGTAAAAGCTCTTGATTAATAAAGCAAAATCAGAACAAGAAAAAGACTTCTCTTAATAAAAGTTATTGTAATTATGATAGACAAGACAAACATTTATTTCTGGATATTCAGGGGATTCCTGACTGACATATTAGCTCGTGCGCCATAACTAAAAACAATTACATAAAAGCGTCTAATTTATTTTCTTGAGTAAAAAATAAGGGGAGGTGATATAAATAATGAAAGTTGCATTGATAGGCGCAGAGCTTGAAGAGAACCTCGGAATACGTTACATGGCCAGATCGCTGGAAGATAGAGGGCATGAGACGGAGATAATCCCTTTCAACTCAGAAAGCGATATCCATAATGTTGTTAGACAGGTTTTAGCATTTTCTCCGGAGATAGCCGGTTTGTCAATGGTGTTTACAAACCGGGGCCGGGAGTTTTGCCATTTGGCTCAAGCCCTCAGAGAGGACGGTTACGGGGGCCACCTGATAGCCGGAGGCCCTTTCGCCTCATTCAACTGCGAAAACCTGCTGCTTGATTTTCCTTCTTTCAACTCCATAGCATTAGGGGAAGGTGAGAGGCTCATCTGTGACCTGGCATATCATCTTGATGACATATCGAAGATACCAGGTTTATGCTACAGGGGGAAAAACGGGACAATCAAGACTAATCCGTCAATTGGCGGACCCGACAACCTCGATTCACTTGCGTTTCCGAAACGTATCAGTTTTCATACATATTTTGACAAAAAAATTGCAAGCATACTTACAAGCAGAGGGTGTTGGAGAAACTGTGCATTTTGTAGCATAAGTGCCTGGTATGACAGAATAGGGGGAAAGAAATTCAGGTTCAGATCCATCCCGAACATCGTGGCAGAAATGAAAGAGCTTTACGAAGAACATGGAGTTCGTATATTCAATTTTCAGGATGATAACTTCTTCCTTCCGGATAAAGATAAAGCCCTTCAACACTTCAAGACACTACGAAAGAACCTCGATAAGGAGGGGATTAAAGATATTGCTATTGCCATTAAGGCTAGGCCGGATAGTATCACACGAGAGTCTATTTCAGTTCTTAACGATCTCGGGCTTTTCAGGGTTTTTTTGGGTGTGGAGAATGCATCCGAAAACGGATTGTACCATCTGAATCGCAAAAGCACAATTGATCAGGCTTTGAATGCACTCGAAATACTAAATGACTTCGATGTGCATATAGCTTACAACCTGCTGATGTTTGAGCCGGATACAGTTATGGAGGATATACTGGTCAACCTGCGCTTCATAGAAAGGCATATAGAAAATCCGTTTAATTTTTGCAGGGCGGAGGCACACGCAGGTACAGGGCTTGAGTCCAAGCTTAAAGCAGAGGGAAAGTTGCTTGGCAACTACTTCGGATTAGACTACCGGCTCAAAGATCCCAGTTGTGAAGCTTTTCACCAGATTGCCAATTATGGGTTCTTCGACAGGAATTTCAGTGATCACGGATTACACTATTTCAATATGCAGGTAGATTTTATTTTTCAACTGCTGAAACGTTTTTATCCGGAACTGCTTACACAGTCTCTGCGTGCAGTGGTTCGCAGCTTTATTAAGGAGACTAATATAGATACATACAAGTCCCTGTGCGAGATATACGACTTTATTGAATCAATAGACCCAAATGACCAAGCAGCGATCCAAAATTTTGCCAGGCAAATCAGAGCTGTAGTGGACAGCAGAAGCATGGCTCTCCACGCTCATGGTGAGAGCATTTTGAATTGGCTGGATAATGTCTATGAACTGAGAGGGCTGGAGAGAAAAAAGATTATTCGCCAGCAAAGAATTTTCATGGGCCACAGCGTAATGTCCAGTACCAGTTTGAATAACTTTGATGTTCCAAAAGACTATGCCTATACATCCAGCCAAAATGAAGTAACCGATCTGTTTGGTCTTCTCCGGAGCCCCATACCGTATCAAGCATTCAAAATGCAATTATCAAGACAATCTGAGAATAGGAGGTAAAACAGATTTTTCAATTCAAAAATTTAATATGAAACTTAAACTTATTTCTAGTTCTATATATAAGTTAAAGGAGGTTTAAAAATGGAAGGTAAAAAATATAATATTTTCCCCTACCCTATGGAGCCGGCTCATCCAATGCTGCTCAAACTTTATGATGATCTTGTTGAAATATATAAATTCACTAAAGCTCATTACCAGAATGAAATAGATGCTGCCTTTGACAGGGCATCGGAACAGATCGGTTTTGTCCTGACAACTACCATGCCGGTGGTCTTAGAAGTCGGAAAAAACATGCTATCAAGGATTAGTATTGGCTCGGAGCAACTTAAAGGAACACTCTTTGAGAAGGAAATATCGGGTGTATTTCATTCTATGACAGCTTCAAAACAGAAGTCAGATGTCTCTCCCGGCACATATAATCTGGTTTTCTTCTGGTACGATGCTATTAAGCTGAGACTGAAAACAGACTGGATGGAGCCTGTTCATATGGTGGCTAATCTAAAGTCAGAATTTATGGGGATGCCCTATAGCAAAACTGTTCAATTCAAGCCCTGGTGCGAGCCTGCTCAATGGGGCGTATTAGCAGAGCCTGTATTCAAAAAAATTTCAAATGCCCGGAGAACCGAAGCGATACAGGCAAGATATGAACATGAAGAACCTGCCCAATATCTAGATCCGGGGACATTGATAACAAATGAAAAATCTATTCTGGTTTCGGCAATAGACGAAGTTTATCCGGAGTTAAGACTGGCTGAAAAGCTCAGCAAATATCAATATGCCATGAGTCCTACTTTACCGCTGCCACCACCTGGATCTATGGTCGCTTCTCAGACTGGAGCAGCCTTGGGAGGACCAGCTACTGAACAACCTAATTATCCTTCAATGCAAGCGCTGGCAGAGGTTGCTAATATAATAAGCCGCTATAACAGCAGTATGAGTGATCCTACACCAGAACCTGTAAAAAAGACTCTGGCTGGCCAGGCAATGGCTGAGATTGCGAATTCATTAAGCAGATACGGCTTTCAAGCCCGTTCAGTTCTCCCCGGAGTAAGAGAACCTGCACATTCGCCTGTTGTTCCCACGGATTTAGCTTATCAGGCATTCTCTGAGCTTTCATCCCTTCTGCACAAATATGGTTACTAGCAAGAGCTATTAACTATTAATTTTTAAAAACACGCCGGGATTCCCATTTTTATCAGAAGGGGATCCCGGCTGTACCTACTTAAAATACCGTCCTGTAATAATATGAACAACTTGTAGCCATGTCAATTTTGATTGGGAATAAGTGAGTAGTGAACATGTAAAATCCCTTGACTTTCCTGACTTATTTGCTTAGATTATTAAGCCAAGATATCCAGGCTTAAAGAAACCAGAAAAATCATGAAAAAAATCGATTACAATAAGGTCATTGATCTGACTGAGCATAATATTGTTTTGACCCCTGAAAACTCAAAAGCAGTGAATGAAAAGGAGAGGATAAATACAATCCTTATCCCCCAAAAAAGCCTTGAAAAAAGGGTGAAAGCACTGGCAAAGCAAATCTGCCATGATTACAGAAATTATGATAATTTGCTGGTCATTCCTGTTTTAAAGGGGGCCTTTGTGTTTGCTTCAGACCTTTTAAGGGAGATGTATCGTTACAGAAGTTTTGGCCTTCAACTGGATTTTTTAAAAACGAGCACATATGGCAAGCAAATCAAAGGTGCCGGTGAATTTGAAAGAAAGGTCGTTTTTGATCTGGAACCTAAGGATATCGAAAAAAAAGACATCCTGATTGTTGAAGATCTGATCGACCAGTGTTTTACCATAACCGAGATTGTCAAATATTTAAAAAAAAGAAAAGCGGCATCTGTAAGGATTTGCATCTTGCTGGAAAAAAAGATCCCTGATCCATCCCATAAAGTTGCCGGATTAAAAAAGGAATTCAGGTGTGATTATATCGGTTTCATTGTGCCTGATGTCTGGGTTGCGGGTTACGGATTGGACGCGGGAGAGGATTTAAGGCAACTGCCTTTTGTCGCGGCAGTAAAAGAGGACCTTTACAGATAAGGGGTGCCTTACATTCATGGATTATGACTTTGTAATGACTTTGTATTAAAAGCAGAGCATATTTCTGACACCGGTTACATTTTTTGTTCTTTATAACTGCCTGTAATCTATTTATTATCCCTTTCTTTATCCTCTCAAATAGTGCGGCGGTAACCGATTGCTTCTTATTGCCACCGGTGGTCGCAGTATCTCGGAAAGGATGATACCCTGTATTAATAATCCGGGTTGCTCAAAGGATATTTCAGCCCCTTCGATCTTATCTTTCCTGATAGTCTTTTCTTTGACAAGCGAAACCGTCTCCCTTGTGACCTTTTTGGGGCGAATCTTTTTATGAACGGGAGATGGCGCCTTCTGATCTTCCCTTCTAATCTCTTTATGTTGGGTAACGCTCGCCTCCTGATGCGGAACTGGGATTTCATCCGGAGTTTTAAAGCCCACCTGTTTTCCCGCAGCCTCTCTTTTAAGATCTCTCAAAACCTTCCCAATCTCACTCCATGTTAAAGGAAGGTCCTGACCGGAAGGAGGTCTCCCTGTTTCGGTTTTCGAATATGGAGGATAAGTGGGGCGTGCAGGTGGTATATGAGGCTGCCTGCCAGCTTGCCTTTTCTTTTCCTCCTCTCCTGAAAAAAAACTAGAAAGTGATTTAAATATAATAAAGATGATAATTAAGGCGATGAATTCATAAATCATTCTCAAGATTCCTTCTCTTCCTTAGGCCTGGGATGTCCTGAAGGATGTTGTGGTTTTTCTCCCCCCATTTTGGATATTGAATCCCGCATTTCCGTGTCAGCTGCAATGTTTTTCAGATGGTAGTAATCCATTACACCCAGGTTGCCTTTTCGGAAGGCCTCGGCCATGGCCAGAGGCACCTCTGCTTCGGCCTCTATTACCTTGGCCTTCATCTCCTGCACCTTTGCCTTCATTTCCTGCTCCGCTGCTACAGCCAATGCACGACGGCTCTCTGCATGGGCCTGGGCAATCTCTTTGTCTGCAACTGCCTGTTTGGTCTGTAACCTTGCCCCGATATTTTCCCCCACATCCACGTCTGCTATATCAATGGAAAGTATTTCGAACGCGGTTCCCGAATCCAGCCCTTTTGCCAACACCGTTCGGGAAATGGTATCCGGATTTTCCAGCACGTCCTTATATGATTTGGACGAGCCTATTGTAGTAACAATACCCTCCCCTACCCTGGCTATAATTGTCTGCTCTCCGGCTCCTCCAACCAGACGTTCCATATTCGCCCTCACTGTAACCCTTGACTTGGCCATGACCTGAATACCATCCTTTGCCACAGCGGCCACGACAGGGGTTTCTATCACCTTGGGAATAACACTCATTCTGACTGCCTCAAGCACATCCCTTCCGGCAAGATCAATGCCTGAGGCAATGCTGAAACTCATCTCTATATTTGCCTTGTCTGCAGAAATAAGTGCCTTGACCACGGAACCTACATGTCCCCCTGCCAGATACAAGGCCTCCAGGTCATTAATGGCGATATCCAGACCGGCCTTGACTGCGCTTATCCTGGCATTTACGACCACATGAGGCGGGACCCGTCTGAACCGCATTCCTATCAGATTTGTAAGCCCAACATATGCCCCTGAAGACCAGGCAGCTATCCAGAGGGGAACAGGAATCAAATAAAGAAAGAGTATCAAAGCAAAAATAATAAAGCCAAAAACAAGAAAAGGAAAAATATTTAGGGGCATCGTTTTTCTCCTAACCAAATTTAATTTTAATATGTTCGGTTCTCTAAGGCCATAAAGGCCCCTTTTTCAAAAAACCCTCTGAAAATATCTTAAGTTATCACTTCTTCTTAATAACCAAATTTAATTTTAATATGTTAACAAATTCATACCTCTTCCACAAATATTCTGTTTCCTTCTATGCGGACGATTCGTATAGGGGTGTTTCTCTTTATATAAATACCGTCAGCGATCACATTCACCCGTTTATCCTGAAATTCTGCAATGCCGGAGGGACGCAGATCAGACATGGTCAATCCTGTTTCTCCTACACTTACGTTTGAGCTGTTATATATTTTATTTCCAGGCCGGTTCCTAATAGCCGCAGTACTTTTATCACCTATGCTACCACCCAGCACTAACTTTTTGGCAGCGCCGCTTTTTTGTAAAATTATAAAAGATATTACAACTAAAAAAATACTGGTCATGGCTACACCAATCCCCCATACAAAACTCAGTTTTGTCCAGGAAAGATATGTTCCTATCACCAGTAAGGCAATGGCTATAATACCAACGGGACCAAACCCGGGCACAACAAAAATCTCTAGAAGTAAAAATACAAGCCCCAAAAACATTATAATTGCTATCAAAATCGGCCAGTCCATTAATCCTGCTTCTTTTCTTTGATTTTATGCACGATAATTTTCGAACCCTCCACCCGGATGATCCTAACAGGGGCGCCTATTTCTATAAAGTCTCCATCTGTTACCACATTCAACCGTTCATTACCGAATACTCCTTTACCTGCGGGCCGAAGATTTGTGAAGGCCACCCCCTCCCGGCCCAGGTAATGGTCCTGATTCGTTTCGGGTTTTTTTCCCTTTTCTCCCAATGAGGGACCTTCTGCCATTTGTTCTTCCTTTGAGGCAGGGAGTGCGGGTTCGGTTCGCGCATGAAGCACAAAACGCTGGGCCACCCTGGTTTTAGCCAGGGATTTAATTGATATAATGAGAAAGACCAGAACAAAGAAAAACACCATGGACATATGGGCAACGGCTCTCCATAACTCTGAGGAAGTAGGATTCTTTCCCACAAGGCTTAAAGTAAAGGCAATACCAAGGGTAATTATGCCGAGAATTCCCGGGAGGCCGAAACCCGGTATGAATGCCTCCAGAATGAGCAGGAAAAGACCGATAGCAAGAAGCACGATCTCTTCCCATCCAACCAGTTGGAGTACCCAGTGGCCCCAGAAAAAAAGGATTAAACATATAATCCCTATGGTTCCGGCAACTCCCCAGGTGGGTGTCTTAAATTCCAGAAACAAGGCAACTAAACCTATAGCAAGAAGGAGAGAGCTTAGCAGACTGCCGCTTATGGTTCTAAGGAACCTTTCCGCCCAATTGGGCTTCTGAGTAAGTATAGTGCTTTGCTGAAGATTAAGGGATGAAAGGATCTCCTGAAGCCCCCCTGACACCTCGAAATCCGCTAATTTATTTTGAATTGCCTCAGAGGTGGTAAGGGTCAACAATTTACCTTTTTCACTCAATCCCTCTATCACAACATCCGGATCTACCATGGCTTCTGCAAGCAAAGTCGGCCGGCCATTCTTCTCCGCGGTTGCCTTCATTTCCTTCCTGAAGTATGAAATGACCTTTTCGCTTGCAGGTTTTGCCTCCTGGTCAAATAGGCCTATTGTCACAGGTGTGGCCGCTCCGATGGTTGATCCCGGAGCCATAACGATCTTTCGGCAGGCCAGCGAAATTAACGCACCTGCTGAGATCGCACGCTCGTTAATGTAGGCAATGGTTAATGTGTCGGCATTCAATAACGCGTCCCTTATTTGAACTGCCGCATCCAGTCGGCCTCCGAAGGTATTTATCTCCAGAATCAGGGCTTCTTTACCCTCTTTGTCGGCATCCTCAACTACCCTTTTTATAAAAGGGGCTAACCCAAGGTCAATTTCACCATCCACCTTGATAAGATAGATCTGGTTTTTAGCATCTCCGTTTTCCGTATTTGCTAAGCAATTTTGTGGTTCGACAGAAAATAATAGGATTAAGGATAAAAATCCGCTGATAATAAAAAATATTATTAAAGGCCTTTTCATAATAAACAATGAGTATATTTTAGTAATGTAATCTCTGTAAGACACAATATATCAGATAACTACACCTTAAGCAATTGGTTGGGCTTTATTGTATTTTAATTGAGTTATGAATAATAGCGGGCAGATGATATAATTAGCTTCCTCAATGTTATTTTATAAATATTATTGTTAATGTAACTTGCTCAGGGTGTTGAGATTATTAAAACAATGACCGGACCATCATATAATATAAAGAGCTTAGCTCCCGGGAAGAGTAACGAAGAGACCTTGCCGTTAAAGCACGCCTGGCCGCTGGGAGCATCTTGTGGACCGGTCTGGATGTCCCATTCCGAGGTTCGGTTTCGCGTATGGGCTCCGCATGCGGAAGAGGTGCGAGTCGAGTTCGAAAAGGGGCCATCAGCCGTTCTGCACAGGGAATCCGATGCCCCTCACTTCTGGTCCGCGGATGTCAGCGGGCTCAAGGCCGGAGACCGCTACCGTATTGTGCTCTCGTCCAACTGGAACGATTGCTATCAAACCGAGGGAGCAGAGCTTATTCGGCGTGATCCCTATGCCCGGGAGACTGATTTTGATTCCTCCTGGTGCATATTGACCTCTCCCTTCTTTGACTGGTCTGAATTTAGACCTCCCGCATATAACAAGCTTATTATTTATGAATTACACGTAGGCAGTTTCCCTCCCCGGATCGACGAAAAGAGCGCGTTCGAGCTTACGGCTGAATGCCTTTCACACATCAAAGGCCTTGGTTTCAACTGCATTCAGTTGATGCCTGTTACCGAGTTTGGCGGCATATGGGGATACAATCCCAGACAGTTGCTAGCTGTTCATGGGAAATGGGGCAGCGCTTATCAATTCAAAGAGTTGATCAACCATGCTCATAAACTGGGGCTGGCGGTGGTTATGGATATAGTTCTCAATCACGGCAGCGCGAAACTTAACTCCCTCTGGAATTGGGACGGCTATGGCCCCAACAACTGCGGCGGAATATATTTCGAAGGAGAAAGCGATACCCCGTGGGGACGACGGTTCGCCTTCCACAAATGGGAAGTGAAGGAGTATCTGAAAGCCGCATGCCGCATGTGGATAGAGGAATATCATATGGACGGCCTGCGTTTCGATTCCGTTCACAATATGCCCTGGAACCTTCTACAGGAAATGACCCATGAAATAAAACGTCATTATCCGGGCAAAATCCTTATTGCCGAGATCACACCGGAAAATCCGGCCGTGGTTACCGAAGCTGGGTTTGATGCCTGCTGGATACATGCCGCTCACTTCGATTCTGTGAAAATCATTAAAGGTCATGACGGTGGGAACAATCCGCAAACCCTTATATCACTGTTAAAATCGATGATCGATATACACCGGGGTTTTCCAAAGTCCTGCAGCGCGATAAACTCAATGCTGGGATCACACGATCAGTGCGGTGACCGTCATGGAGGCAGCCAGGGCGGAGGATGCCATAGGTACTTTATATCGAGGCTGGGGGGCAGGAACAACTGGCTCGCCCGGGCCAAGGCTAGAATGTGGTACGCGCTTCAGGCTATGAGTCGGGGACTGCCGATGATCTTTATGGGCACAGAAACCCTGCAGGACGATTGGTGGCACGTTGATGACTATCACTGTTTTGACTGGAAATTGATTGAAGAGAGCGATCCATTCGCCGCACAGATGATGAACTGTGTGAGAGATGTTAATAAGCTCCGATTGAGCAGCCATGCACTAATAACGGAAAACATCAGGTTTGTTCATGAAGACCCTGAGAATACCGTCCTTGGGTGGGTACGATGGGCTGACGGAGGCAGGGCGGGTGATGTATATCTATGCGTGGCACACCCCGGTGAGGGCGAATGGACCGGAAATGAATACGCCCTGTATACCGGCTGGGGAGCAAACCGCAGATGGATACAGATATTCAACACGCAGGAGGAAGCATACGGGGGCTGGGCCGAGTCCGGAACGTACGGGGGACTGGTGAGCGACCGGGAGGAGAAAATCCGGATCAATCTCCCCAAATGGTCACTATCTGTATTCAGGCTTGAAACTTGACAAAAAGGCGGCAGAGTATAAAATATAAATATACAACTGATTTAGTTGCAAATTTTTTGCTTATACAGACAATTGAAAGAAAGAGCAAAACGACTTTTTGATTATCTATCAATTACTTTGGAGGCGATTTTTATGGAAGCAGCAGTCTATAAACCAGAGATAGAAAATTTGCTGAACATATTAGAGAAAATATTGGGAGGCCGCAAAATGCTGGCGGACCTGCTGGGAGTCGATAAATCACAGATAACAAGATGGCACAAACTGACATATCCGGACAAAAAAAATCTGGCAAAGATTATAGGGATTAATTACATAATAGTCAGATTAATGCAAAATTTCAGATATGTTGATTCAGCCCTTAAATGGCTGAACGGAGAGAATCTTCATCTGAATAACAGACGGCCGATCGATGTTTTAAAAGACAACAGGATTAATGATGTTTTGCTAGCAATTGATATGTATGAAACAGGCTCATATGCCTAAGGAGAGCCTTTTCAGGATTTTTAATTTTTCAGCCGCCAAGAAAAACAACCCCTTCGAAATAGATATTCATAAACAAGGAAAAGGAAGATTCGACATAATTCATAAGGATACTGTCATTTATTTGTCACTGCAGAAGATATCCGCTATAGCGGAATGTATACTGCATCTGAGAAATATAAATCTTAACAACAGAGACTTTGAGGTTGGAGAGGATACGGTTAAGGCATTGGCGGAAATAAAGATCATAAAAAAATTAGACCTGGCAGATCTGAATGATATTAAAGACCTGGAAAGATATAATATTAAACCATCCGAGGTGGTAACCCATGACAGGGAAATAACACGGAGGGTTTCCGAAAAAATATATGATTTTCAGGTTGACGGATTTTTATGGTGGTCTTCAATAGAATCAAAATGGAAAAACGCCACACTTTTCAAATCCAGAGCAGAAAAAAAATTGAAGGTTCATAATATAATAAGATTGAGTGTGGATGTAGAAGATGTGCAGGAAGCTGCCAGATTTTTAAATATCAAGCTAATTCCAGAAAACGCCTGAACATTTTTTTCCAATCGCTGCTTTACATAAGATCCCTGGCCTTTACCTCCGGATGGTGATATCGCTTGCGTCCAATGGTTTTTTCCCCGATCTGGATCGCTTCCTGAGGGCACCATTGCAGGCAGGCCAGACACTGTTCACAAGAGTGAAGCCAGCTCGGTTTGCCCTCCCTGATCTCGATGTTCCCTACCTGGCACACCCTTTCACATATCCCGCAACTGTTGCATGTCTCAGAAACCGTGAACTTCTTGTCGAGATTTGGAAAGGCTCTCATGGAAAGCCTGTAAAGCCAACCCGTGATTACTCTGCCGAAGAAACCTCCCATTTCGACTTCCTGTGACCTCTTCTCCTTGACAACAGCACATATCTCATCGATACGAGCCTTGGCCCTGCCAAACATATCCTGCTGTTTCTCTTCGGGAATTGCCCCATCCCATATAATGTAGTTTGTCGGCATCTTAACGATAAACCCGGATGAAAGGGTAATTCCTCTCTCACACAGTTGTCTTTTAACCTCTACTAATGTGCCGCTTGCTGAGCTGCCACAGGTACATACGGCAAAAACGTACCTGTCAGAGCCGATCCTTACCCTATCCAAAAACCGTCTTACCACCAACGGAGCCCCCCATGCGTACACAGGGAACACCATCCCTACAATGTCTGTACCGGGTGACATTTGCTCTTCTGTCGCCCTGGCCAGGGGCACGAGTTCTGTCTCATCGAGAGTTTCAGTCAAGTCTCTGGCGATCTTCAATGAGTTCCCCGTGCCGGTGAAATAATAGATTGTAGCGCTCATCTCAACTCCTTGGCTTTTTCCTCAGAATGTTGCCGAACACTCCACATAACCGGTTGGTAAAGGAATGAGGCGGGATTGTCAGTCTGAAGCAGGCGCTTGGCTGTTGTGTTTAACAAATATCAGATTATCAATATCAAACCCAAGCTCTTTGGATCTTTTTACAAACCGGTCCAAAAGTCCCTTACTTACAGTCGGGATATACACCTTTTGGAAGGCCTATGCACCTGCTCAGAAAAAGTGATATAAAAACAACAAGAAATTCACGCATGATTTTTTCCTTATGGCACCATAACTTCGGAATAACCATCTTCATAACTGTTTACGTGGGTCTTCGCTTTTCAGATCCAGTTCCTCAGTGATGGAAGTTATATAATAATAATTTTGAGAAAAGAACATTTCAGCTAAGACTTCCAGTATTTTCGAGTATCTTATCAACTATCAAACAAATTCTGCTTTACTAAATGCCAGTATTGGGAAAAAAATAAATGGTAAAAAAAATAGACCAATGCCAAAACCAGCACTTTTACCAAAATTATAAGCAATATCGATATTTACGATTATATCGATTACTATATTAACAAAAGGAATAAAGAATAGTAATATCCACCAGCCTGGTCTTCCCGCAATTTTTACTAAAATGTAAATGTTATAAATGGGGATAATACATGCCCACCCAGGCTCTCCTGCTTTAATAAATGTTATCCAAAGGCCGACGATTGATATAACAATAATAGACAGATTAATTAAGAAAATAATTCCTTTCATTTTTCATATCCTTTTTTATAAGCTATCGCAATATTTTTTTATTATGGTTAGTTGTAATCATTTATTAGTGAACAACAGAATAATTACCTATAATCTATATTTTGGCGATCCAACGTATATACTCTGCTGATTGCTTGTTGCCAGGCACGAAACATACAGAGACTTCAAAGAAATCATCAGGCGTGAAGCAACTCATTTTGCGCCCGTTCTATTAAGGAACAGGTCGCATCGAATTGTATCGCTATATCAAGATATTGCTTGGCACACTCAAAATTCCCTTTTCTTCCTTCAGCAATTGCGAGATATGCTGCATCTATGGCTTTGCTGCGAGTTTCTTCATTTTCTTTCATCGCTTGTTTTAATAGTACAATTCCTTTATCAAGTTCTCCTAACTCGACAAGAACAATACCACGTGTCCCCTTAAATGCTGGAACCCAGGGGAAACTTTGATACGCTTGAGCAGAGAACTTATCAGCTTCTTCCAATAATCCTTGCCGATCAAACAAATCGAGAATTTCATCATTATGTCTCTCAGCATTGTTGAAAGACATGCCTACTTCTTCCCCTTCATCGGTCATTCATAAACAAGCATAAGTTTTTGACAAGATTATTCTTTGTCCCCTTAACATATTTGGATTTACAGGACGCAGAGAGTAACGCCATCATTACCAGTCTGAAACCCGCCTTGCTTTCCCCGAATTACTTTGTGTGCACCGGGGTTTTAGGTCTGGCGCATGAAAAGTTAAACCCTGATGTGAAGACATTTAATCAATTTCCTAAACATCCTCCTGATTGTTTTTGATTTCAATCTTATCACCATATTGCATGATACTACATTCGATTCCCAATTTTTCCACTTCGCATTTGAACTGATAATCATCAACTGGGGCCACTCTTTTTTTCCAAAAAAAAGGCACATTGTAATGACAGGGGATAACCAATTTTGGGGAAATGAGTTTCACCGCTTCCAGAGCTTCAGTAGCATCCATGGTCCATGTGTTATTGCCTAAGCCGCCTATTGGAATCATAAGGACATCTGGTTTCAAACCCGTCCATTCTTTCTGAAATAGACTATCTCCCAAGTTGACAACTGTTTTGTTTTTGATTTGAATTTTGAAACCTATGGAGCCAAATCCAACACGTTCTTCTGGTCTGGGTGTCTTCCGCTGTTTTAGACCGAAAATCCTGAACTCAATGGGACCGTGAATCGTCCGGAGTCCTTGGACTTGTATACCATCAAAATTTTTCGATTTACCTACATCCAGTAAGAATACTTTACCGGGATAGAAGGGTACGAATTGAAGTCCACGACCGCGTGGCGCCAGGATGTGAGATTCCGATCCTGCTTGTTTAACCATCGTTCTGTTTAGTATCAATGAAGCGTCAGCCGCGTTTGCAACCCGGTCTGCCTGCCAGTAGTGGTCAGGGTCGCCGTGGGTAATCAAAACGTGAGTGATCTCTTTCCATTCTTGCTTTGGAATGAGACTACAAAGTTTAAACCACCACAAATTCTGTCCCGGGTCAATGGCAATTTTTTTTCTCCTTCTTCTATTATTAAGGCATTGTATAGATAATGTTTAATTTTCATTCCCCATCCTCTAGCTTTGCTTGAGAAACTCGGGAAAATATATAATTATTGTAACTTAACGAAAAAAATCACCTGTACGTCCATGTTACAAATGCATTCACGAATCACGGCCAGCTAAGTGAAATCAGGTGGATTTACTGTTGTGCCTCTTTTTATTTCAAGAATCCTTTTCTACTAGAAGTCCACCGACGAACTTGTGGAGCACGCTAGAGATAAAAGTTTGATAAGGAAGACCTTCTTCAAGGGCTTTCTGCTGAAGCTTAGATAGGTCTTTTCCCGAAATACGGATGTTTACTCTCTTGTCTTTTCTAAAAGTCGCCTTGGCGTATTCTTGGTAACGTTTGGATTCTTTCTTGAAGTTAGGGATACTTTTCCATTCCCCTCTTTCAACGGATTCAACTAGTTCTTTTTCCTCTTTGGTTAATTTCATTCTTTTTCATCTCCTAAATATCTCTTAGTCATTTTTCTACTGGGAATTATTGTTTTAAGAAAGACAATTTCTTCTGTTTCTACAAAAGGGACCAGATATACGTAATCTTCAACATTAACTATGAATATTTTCTGATTCTGATATCTTTCCGGG